>CAZEHA010000034.1:0-39934 GCA_964511665.1 uncultured Bacteroidales bacterium | reverse complement strand
GGACGCGTGGGAATACGACCCGAAATCACAGTAATTGAACTCAAAAAGCAGTAGTAGCAACGTAGGTATAAAACAAAGAAGGTAGCTCCATTCTGTTACACAACATTTTTGCAATATTCGAAATCGTGCTATTTTTACCCCCAAACATTAAAAACTAATACAATTATGGCAAAACGTACCATTGTGGCAATGCCCGGCGACGGAATCGGAAAAGCGGTTCTCGAAGAAACACTGAGAGTGCTTGATGCAGCAGGTTTTGAAGCAAACTATGTGCACGGCGATATAGGTTGGGAATTCTGGTGTAGCGAAGGCAATCCGCTACCCGACAGAACAATCAAATTACTTGAGGAACACAAAATTGGTCTGTTTGGGGCCATTACATCAAAGCCTAAAGACAATGCAGCCGCCGAACTGGCTCCCGAACTTCGCGACAAAGGCTTTACCTACTACAGTCCTATTGTGAGCATGCGCCAGCACTTTGGCCTTGATATTTGCATGCGCCCCTGCCAAACGCTTACCGGCAATCCGTTGAACTTTGTAAGGCGTGGCAAAAACAACAACATCGAAGAGCCTGTGGTTGATGTAATGATTTTCCGTCAGAACACCGAAGGTTTGTATGGCGGCGTTGAATGGACCAACCCTCCCGATATGGTGTATGATGCACTGATGACGCACAAGAAATTTAAAGAAAACTTCGAATGGTGCCCACGGCCCGAGCTGGCAGTTTCAACACGTATTTTTACAAAAAAATACACCACCCGCATTGTGAAAGCCGCTTTTGAATACGCTAAAAAACGCGGTTTCAGCAAAATTACCGTGTGCGAAAAACCCAACGTAATCCGCGAAACCTCGGGAATGATGCTGAAAATTGCCAAAGAAATGAGCAAAAACGAGTATCCCGATATCTGGGTTGAAGATGTAAACATTGATGCCATGATGATGTGGCTTACCAAAAACCCCGAAAACTACAACGTGGTAGTAGCCGGAAATATGTTTGGAGATATTGTTTCTGATGGTTTCGCAGGCCTTATCGGAGGTTTGGGATTTGCCACCTCGGCGCAGTTTAATCCCGAAAACGGTGTTGCTGTGTTTGAACCCACCCATGGCTCAGCGCCCAAATATGCCGATTACGAAGTATCGATTGTGAATCCTATTGCTATGATAATGTCGGCAGTGATGATGCTGGAACATATTGGCGAAGATGCCATTGCACAACGCATTCGTGCTGCAGTTGCCAAAGTGGTTGCCGACGGCAAAGCCCGCGCTTACGATATGCTGAAGCTGAAAGGATCTCCCGACGTGGTAAATCAGGGTGCCGCTTCAACAAAGCAAATGGCCGACGCAATAATTGCTGCACTGTAGTAAACACGTTCAATATACAGAAAACAGACGACCACCATCGTCTGTTTTTTTTTGAATATTCTTCAATGCAGGTTTATCAGCGTTGGATGTAGAAAAATAGCTTTAATCAAAGCTGCCCAATCAGGGTTTGATGAGTGACAAATCAATATTTAACAATTTTCTCTGTAAAGTTTATTGTGTGATTCATCAATCGCAAAACATAAATGCCTGCAGTAAATTGCGTCATATTGATTTGCGTTGTTCTTTCAGAAGACCAGGATTCATATAGTAAGCCCCCGCGAACATCATGTATCGAGATTTTTATATCTTCATCAGATTCAAAACTCTCGATAAAAAGTACGCTATTTGTAGGGTTTGGATAACAAAATATATTGTTTTGGTTATTGATTTCATCATCAACTGACGAATAATTCTTTTCGATTGCATACGACACTATGCGTAATTTGTTGGTTGAGACACTGTCGAGATTAAACCAGCCATATTTTATTCCATAAGTATTGTGCATTCTAAAACCCATATAACGGTTGTTGCCACTAAAAAGGCCTTCGTTATAGTATGTTACCGGCGGCGGCGGTTCCGAATTGTAGATATACCCTTCATAAATCAAATAAAACACAGCATCTGAATAAATCCAGTTGAGGTCGGCATCAACCATGCCGGCGTACACTAATGTATCAATCCATGCAGGTTCATCGGGAACTACCGCAAATTCAATTTGGTTTGTGGATGTATAAACACGGGTGCCATAAAAACGCGCTGCGTTTCCGCCGCTATTATATACTTCAAATGTAACATCGGTTGCCCCATCATTGTCGAAGTCGATGCAATACAAGAAACTTGTTGCATAGGCACCGGTAATAGTTGTATCAATCTCTTGATAATATATGTTCTCAGATGATATATCACCTACCATCACCTGTGAATATGTGTGCCCAAAGCAAAAAACAAAAAATAGTGCAATACAGGTTTTATTAAACGGAATAATGATTACCGGCGTCATGAAAGGTCTGTCGCATCGAAAAACATATCTACCCAAATGCCACAGTAAACTCAAGTTATTAAGCCGAAAACAATTACCCCGAAATTGAACACCAGTCGTACAAGAATACCAATCGTTATTCATCATGATCTTCTATTTCAATATCTCTATAAATCTTGTCAATAGATATACCGTCCTTATTTTTCCATTCTGTCCAACCATTTGCTCTTCTTCCTAAAACTGCTGCGGCGGCGGCACTTGGGGAGCCAAAAATATAGTCTTGAGAAAAGACAAATGTGTTTTCCAGTTCAATTAGAACTTTGCTCTCAATGAGTTTTGATCTCATACCCACTACCCAAGACCCTGCTGTTTTTGTTTCCTTCATATTCGCTGTTGATCCTTTAAACACTACAAAACCATCATCAATCATATCACCTTCGGCAACAGCTTCCTTCCCTTTACAATAAAGAATTTCTTTTTTCTTCACAGAAGATTTTCTAATTTCCTCAAAAATAGGATATCCCAAGGTTGCTAAAAGCACCTTAATTGTTTCATAATTATCAAGCAAGTCGGCCTCCATACTCTCTGTAACATATGGTTTTGCTGGCGAAGTCTGATTCTCGGCATCATATCTTCCTATCTCAATGGCATTTTTTATACAAAGATATTCCAGGTATTTCACATGTGTTTTAGTGAATGTGTTTGTTTTTGAAGAAATAATTACAGCATAGTTCCAAAATTCTTTGTTCTTATTATGTGTTTTTATTCTCTCAAAACAATCTTCGGTTTCGCCAATATATACCATTGGCTTTGCCTTCTCTTCGTTTATTCCAAAAAGAAAATAGACACCGTATTTTCTAACTTCTTCGCGTAGGCCAACTTCTGCCAGTTTATTTCTAGGTGAAAGAACTGCAGAAATCATTCGATTTGTAAGATCTGCAATTCTAATACTTGTAGGGTTTCCGTCAGGTAAAAATATTTGTATCGTCTGAGGTCTTACTGTTGCCATGTTTCTGCGTTTTTATTCATGTAACTTAAACACTTTTGCAATTGCTTCTAAAGCCCTAATAAATTATCTAAATATTAATTTAAACATCTCTTATTGGATTGTGATCATTTTTCACCGAGTAAATGTATTGATTTTATTACTTAAACACAATTCTTTAAAAAAACTTCCTACAATTTTTTCAGCTTGTTTTCCGATATTGCCACACGGCTATGGCCATAACAAGTGTGCCGAGTGTTCCCAGCGAAAGCAGTTCGTTAGAGATGTCTCCCAGCCCTGAGCCTTTGAGCAGAATCATGCGAATGCCTTTCATAAAATAGTACACCGGATTGATGCGGTTTACTTCCTGTGCCCAGTGGGGCATGCTTTCTGCCGAGGTAAAAATGCCACTCATCAATACAAAAAGCAGGAAGAAAAAGAAAATGGTAAACATTACCTGCTGCGTGGTGCGGGCAAAATCGGTTACCAAAATACCCAGTCCGATGGCCGTGAACAGGTACACACTGGCAAGCACAAACAGGGTAAATACCGACCCTGCAAAAGGCAGGCTGAACAGCCACATGCCTATGCCTATTCCCAAAGCCAGATCGAAGAGGCCGATTACCCAGAACGGCAGAATTTTACCGATGAGAAACTGGAACTTACCCACCGGACTTACATTGATTTGCTCTATAGTACCCATTTCTTTTTCGCGTATCAGGTTGAGCGCCGTGAGGAAGCACCCAATCATGGTTACCAGAATGGTAAGTATTCCGGGCAGCATAAAATGTTTAAAATTCAGGGTTTCGTTGTAGAGATATCGTGCACTTACATCAACACGTGCAGTTGGTGCCGAAAGCGGTAAGTCTTTTATTTTAGAATAAGCGGCAAGCGACCTTCCGATAATCTGCTCCGAATATATGCTAATCAAACCGGCAGTCTGCCCATCGATAGCGTTAATGTTCATCTGGATGCTTGCCGGTAAACCGGACTGCATCCGGCTTTGGAACCCGTGGGGGATAATTATTACCGCTTTGCTGCGATTGTATTTCAGTTCATCGGCAACATATTGGCCCGAATATGCGCCGGCTCTCAGTCGAAAAAATGGCGATGCATCGAAATGCGAAACTATTTCGTGCGAAATGCTCGTGTCGTCGTAATCGACAATGGCAATAGGGGCATTTTTCAGCTCGAGTGTGGCAGCATACACCAAAACCAGGGTTTGAATGAGCGGCATAATAAATATTATCGGCAACATGGTGCGGTTCCTGAAAATTTGCCGGAACTCTTTCTGCAGTATGGTGATTATAATACGCATTATTCGAGTCTCGATTTGAATTTTAAAATACTCATTCCCAGAAAAAACAAGGTCATAGCCAACAGCACCAGTGTGGGCTTCCAAATTTCGGCCATAGCTCCGCCCTTGAGCATAATCATTTTTATAATTTCGAGGAAATATTTTGCCGGAACAATCACACTGAGCCATTGCAGCACCTTGGGCATGTTTTCGATGGGAAAAATAAAGCCCGACAACAACAAGGTGGGCAGCATCAGCACAAACATCGATATAAACATGGCCATCATTTGTGTTTTCACCACACTGCTAATAAAAATACCAATGCTGAGGGCGAGAAGAATAAACAGCAGGGCTTCGGCAAACAACAACAGAATGTTACCATGAATGGGCACTCCAAATACAAGATTTCCGACAGCTATCACCGAGCAGGCATTCACAACCGAAATAAGTATATAAGGTGTAACCTTGCCAAACACAATCTGCCATCGATTGAGCGGCGAAACCAGTAGGACCTCCATTGTTCCTGTTTCTTTTTCGCGTACAATAGATATAGAACTCATCATGGCAGTTATAAGCATAAGAATCAGCGCCATGGTACCCGGCACAAACATATATGCCGATTTCAGGTTTTCGTTGTACCACATGCGGGGCTCCACAGTTGGATGTGGAATGGAAATACCCTGATGGTTGAGCTCAGAAATATATCTCATTATTGTGGCTGTGGTGTAGCTCCCTATCAGATTGGCCAGATTGGGGTCGGAAGCATCGAGCAGCAATTGCACGGCACCACCGTTGTGCGTATATAGGTTTTTGCTGAAGCCGGCTTCAAACACTATTACTTCTTTCACTTCGGAACGTCGGAAAGCTTCTTCGGCTTCGGCGTAGGAATAATAACGCGCTACTACCTCAAAATCGTTTGATGCGTTGATGCGGTTGGTAATTTCGGCCGACCGGTTGCTTCGCGAAAAATCGAGGATGCCTACTTTTACATCTTGTATTTCGTTTTTTATTACATATCCAAAAATCAGTATCTGAAACACAGGTATGGCAAACAATATCATCATGGTGCGGATATCGCGGAAGATATGGATGAACTCCTTATGTAAAAAACCTGCAAACCTTGTCATACTGTTTTGTTTCGTACCAGTTTCAAAAATACATCGTCGATATTGTCAACACCAAGTTGTTCTTTTAAGCCGGCCGGTGTATCGAGTGCATCGATGCGGCCATCGACCATAATGCTGAGGCGGTCGCAATATTCGGCTTCGTCCATATAATGTGTGGTAACAAACACTGTGATGCCGCCGGCAGCAGCGCGGTTAATCATATCCCAGAACTGACGACGTGTGGCAGGGTCAACACCACTGGTGGGTTCATCGAGAAATACTATTTGCGGACGGTGAAACACCGCTACCGAAAAAGCCAGCTTTTGTCGCCATCCCAATGGCAAATCAGCAATGAGTTCATTCCCAAGATGAGTTATCTGCAACTCTTCGAGCAATTCTTCGGTACGCTTTCTGATATAATCGCGCTTCAACCCGTAGATACCTGCAAAAAAACGAATATTTTCGCGTATGCTCAGGTCTTCGTACAGCGAAAACTTTTGGCTCATGTAACCAATATTTCGCTTTATCTGTTCGCGTTGCCTGTACACATCGAAGCCAGCTACGCTTATTGTACCCGAAGTTGGATACGACAATCCGCACAGTATTTTTATGGCTGTGGTTTTGCCGGCACCATTGGCTCCGAGAAAGCCAAAAATCTCTCCCCTGTACACCTCAAAGTTCAGGCAGTGATTGGCTACAAAGTTTCCGAACTTCTTCACCATGTTTTCGGCTTTTATGATTATTTCGCGTTCCATTGTTATTGCTGCATTTGCTTTAAAAACACATCTTCGATTTGAGCCTGCCTGATTTCTACGGTAAAATTTGAAATACCCTCTGCTTGCAGCCATCGGGCTATGTCGGGTTCCCCAATAGTACCTACCGGAACCGATACATGAATTTCTTTTCCGAACGAATATACCGACGACACTCCTTGTAACGTAGTCAGCCGTTGTTTGCACCGAAACGCTTCGCCCGAAACAATGGCAAAAATGGTTTCGTCGTATGTAGCCGTAATTTCTGCTGTAGTGCCTACGGCAAGCATATTGCCATCCTGCATCAGGGCAACACGATTGCATTTACCGGCATCGTCCATATAGGGAGTAGAAACTATAATAGTAAGCCCTTGTTGCTGAAGGCGTTGCAGCATTTCCCAGAATTCCTTGCGCGACACGGCATCAACGCCGGTGGTTGGCTCATCGAGAATGAGAATCTCGGGTTTATGTATTAAAGCACAACACAGCGCCAGCTTTTGCTTCATCCCACCCGAAAGTTTTCCGGCACGACGCTTTTTAAAAGGCTCTATCTGCACGTAAATATCTCTGATAAGGTGATAGTTTTCGTGTATGGTGGTACCGAAAACCGTTGCGAAAAATTTCAGGTTTTCTTCAACAGTAAGATCCTGATAGAGAGAAAAGCTTCCGGGCATATAGCCCAGTATGCCGCGCAGTTTTTTGTAGTCGGCCACCACATCGAGACCTGACATAACTACGCTACCCTTGTCGGCAAGCAACAAACTGGCCATGATTCGCATCAGCGTAGTTTTACCAGCACCGTCAGGCCCTATCAAACCGAAAAATTCGTTATGCTCCACACCAAAACTGATGCCTTTTAAAGCCTCCTTGTTGTGATAGCTTTTCGATAAGTCTTTTATTTCGATAACTGGCACTTCGCTTTATTTTTTGAATTTAACCTCACCGGGCATACCAATTTTTAATGCGCCATTGTTGGGCACAGTAATTTTTACGGCATACACCAGATGCACCCTTTCGTCGCGTGTTTGAATAATTTTAGGTGTAAACTCAGCCTCATCGCTGATCCATGAAATGATGCCTGTTAGCGAGGTAAGCTTGCCAGCCGATTCATCGTAAAACACCTGAACCTGTTGACCAATTGCAATGTTGCTGAGTTGTAGGGCACTTATATATGCCCTAAGGGTAAGTTGCGACAAATCGGCAATTTCGCACACTGGCCTTCCCTGACTTACCAGTTCATGGGTCTTCACAAAGCTATCGAGTATCAGCCCCGACACAGGGCTTACTATTGTTGACCTGCGAATTTGCTCATCAACAATGGCAATTTGAGCATCTATCAGGTCGAGTTCTGCAAACACCGATGCATTTTGCGATTTCACACTTTCTATCTGTTTTTGCATCACACTGATTTGCGATGCAATATCATCGAGCTGTTTTTGTGTTGCCGCTTTATCGGCAAATAATTTTTCGATGCGCTGATGCTCAAATTGCAATGCCAGCAATTGTTCTTCGAGCACAGCCGCCTGGCTTACAATGTTGCCGAATTTAACGCTCACCGCCTTTTTTTGCGTCAACAGTTGGTTTTTCTGCAATACTGCCAATACAGTATCTGCTACAAGCAGGGTATCGCCTCGGGTAATTGCCTGTCCGGGTTCCACATTAGAATACAGTATCTTACCCGATGCTTCTGCCGAAATCAACAATGGATCCGATTCAAAATTTCCGTAGGCATCGGGCAATTCATTACGACTGCCACATGAGTAAGCAGCCATAATAACAATCAGAAAAAAGAACAGTTGTATTTTCATAGTTGTACCATTAATAAGTTTTTCCCTGCAATAAATTATACACAAGCACAGCTTCAGCTTGTTCTATCAGATGCATTTCGAAGTTAAGCCTTGCCGCAAGTTCATCGTTTACGGCATTCAAATAATCGGTAAGCGTAAGAACCCCCTCGCGCAAACGGGCTTCGGCCGAAAGCATAATTTTTTGCTTTAAAGCCACTATTTCTTCGTCTTTCTGTAAGAGTTTACGGGTCTTTTCGATTCGCTGCCATTGTGCTTCTAGCAATGCATTACGTTGATGCTCTACCTGACTGATGCGTGTGTCGAATATTCTCTGTTGTATTTTAAGCGATTGCATGTCGTTTTTTGTTTTGCCCCAGTCGTAAGGCGTCCACACCAACTTTGCCCCCACTACAACATACGGTTCAAATTCATTCGACAGCATATTAAGTGCCGGGCGCCCGTAACCGGCCTGCGAAAAAGCATATATTTTGGGATATCGGTTTGTAGCCACAAGCAATTCCCTCGATTTCAAACTTTGTTGCAATGCCTTCAACTGCATGGTTTCGTAACTTACAGCTTGTTCTTTTGGAACAATATCGGCCGATGGAATGCTCAGCTGCACAAACTCATCGATCTCGGTATGCATCCATGTACCCAGCATTTTTCTAACAGCTATGGCCTCGTAGTGAACTTCTATGATTTTTTGTTCAACACCCAGTATTTCCGATTCAAGCCGGTCAACAGCATCCTGCAGCACCAAACCATGGTTTTGCGCCGACTGCAAATCATCAAGTTTCGATTGAAGTTGCCATTTTTTCACTACCAGTAATTCTTCCTGCTTTTGCAACTTTAAGCACACAAAATACACTTCGCTAACCTGCTTAACGAACCGGAACAATTCATTTTCGACTCCAGCCATATCTGCCGAAAACATCGCATCTTCCATAATCTTTGCCTTGCGCGAAAAGCCACCATCCCAAATACTTTGCTTCACATCGAGAAACACGCGGTACTGGTCTTTAGAGATATCAACCAAGGGTTGGGGTAAAAACGGCACTGCAATGTCGATATTGGTAACTTCGTTTTGCCAACTGGCTTGTGCATATAGCGATACAGAAGGAAGATATGCTATTGATAATGACGATTTTTCAGCTTCGTGTTTTTCATTCAGCAACCGAAACTGTTGCGATGCCGGATGATTCGCTACCGAAACACGCAAGCAGGAATCGAGACTAAGCACTTCTGCCTGCCCTGATGCAAAACCAAAAGACAGGAACAACAATGTAATAAGAGGTAAAATTCTCATGGTCTATTCAATTATTTGTAACACAGCGTTGGGAACAATCGTTTTACGTTCGTTGAGGAAACGGGAATAGGTATCGTTGTCAATGTTAAAAATCATTTGAATAACAGGTTGTGCTGCCACCGGAAAAACCAGCAACGAAATAATATTAACAATACTGTGCAATTGCTGCATATCGTCGAGATTCTTGTTTCCGAGTGCATGAAATATTTCGTCGCGATACATTTTCAGTATTTGTGGCAGATTCATCTCTCGGGCTGCTTCGGCCAACAACTGAGGATGCAACCTTATTTCGTTTAACAGAAAAATAGGCATTTGAGGGTTATGCTGCAAAAAACCGATATACTCCCTACTAAAAATGTAAAGCTTCTCCTCGAATGACATACTTCCTTCGAGTGCATTCGATAAATTTGATATCATTCCACTAAGCAACGAAACAAACACCTGCTTAAACAATCGCTCCTTGCTTCGATAATAATAATGCAATAATGCTTTGTTTATTCCTGCACGTTCGGCTATTTCCTGCATCCGTGCACCATCGTAGCCTTTTTCGAGAAACACTCCTACTGCGGCATCGAATATACGTTGCTCGGCATTTTCAACATCTTTACGATCTTTAACCATTAATTTTAACCATTTTATTTAACCATTTGGACAAATTTAAAACAATATAATTTGTCATGCAAATATTTATTAAGAAAACTGTTAATTATTTTTTTTACCAAGTGTGCTTCAGATAATTTTTTATTGATATTTTCGTTACTTCAAAACTAAAGATGAGCGCTAGGCATTATATATATGTATTTCTGGCAGTTATTGTGCTATCGGCAATGATGCCGGAAGCACTGTTTGCACAGGAGAAGCGGCTAAAAAAGGCCGATGAAATTTACGAAGCCGGAGAATACTACCGTGCTCTTGAAACGTATCAGTCGTTGTTGCGAAAAATAAAAGACAAGCGCACAAAACAAGAAGTGTATTTCAAAATTGGAGAATGTTATTTTAACATCAACAATTTCAAAAAAGCGAGAACTAACTACCGAAAAGCGGTAAAGGGCCATTTAGCCGTTGACGTTCACTACAAATTGGGTTTAACATCAAAGCTGTCGGGAGAGTATGAAAATGCCATCGAAGAGTTTAAAAAGGCCTTAGCGATTGATCCGGGCGATTCGTTGTCCATGTTGGGTGTTGAGTCGTGCGAGCTGGCACTGCAATGGGTCGAAGAGCGCTCGCGTTTCTCAGCCGACAAGTTTAAATTCACCAATTCTAAGGAGAATGATTTCTGCCCATCGGTGGTAGAAAAAGACGGTTTCGATCATTTATATTTTTCGTCAACCCGTAAAGAAGCCAAGGGGAAAAAAACCAGTGGCATTACCGGTGAAAAGTTTTCTGATTTGTTCATGATAAAGCTCGATCGTCAGGGCAAATGGAGCGATGCAACACCTCTCGATTCACTGAATACCGAATACGATGAAGGTTCTTGCCACCTGGCTAACGATGGACGCGATTTATATTTTACTTCGTGTAAAAAAGAGAAAGGGAAAAAACTTGGCTGTCAGATTTACAAAGCATCAAAAGTTGATGGTGTATGGATGAACCCCGAGCGTGTTGATATTCTGGCCGACAGTATATCATTTGGCCATCCGGCCATATCGCCCGACGGCAACACCTTGTATTTTTCGTCGCGCAAAGACGGAGGGTTTGGCGGAGCAGACCTGTGGTATTGCGAAAAAGAAGGCTCGGGATGGGGGAAACCCAAAAACATGGGACCGGTTATCAACACCAAAGGCGATGAACTATTCCCTTTTATGAGGGCTGATGGCAGTTTGTATTTCAGTAGCGACAGGCATCCCAACATGGGGGGGCTCGATATCTACAAAGCCTACCGCGACGAGAACAAAAAATGGATAGTTGTTAACATGAAACCTCCGTTCAACAGCAACGGCAACGACTTTGGCATTTATTACTATGCCGATAAAGATAAAGGATTTTTTACATCCGACCGCAAAGGCTCGCGTAAAGAAGATATCTATTATTTCGAAAAACCTCCCGTAGTGTATGCCTTCGAAGGTACAGTTCGAGATTTAGACACTAAAGCCACGATAGATTCTGCCGTAGTAATTCTTTACGGCAGCGATGGCTCTATGTTTTCAGATACAACCAGTCGCGAAAAAGAATATAAATTCAATTTTAGGTTAAAGCACAAAACCGACTATGTGTATGTGGTAAATAAGAACGGGTATTTCAACGGAAAGGGAAGACTAAGTACCGACACTCTCGACTTTGATTACACTTTCGAAAGAGTGGTAATGCTCGAAACCACCAACAAAACCTTCGAAATTCCAAACATAGAATTTGAATTTGGAAAATGGTCGCTTACCGAAACGTCGAAAACCAATTTGAATCAATTAATCAGACTGTTGCAAGACAACCCTAATTTAATTATTGAATTGTCGGCACACACCGATATGGTTGGCACCGAAGAATCGAATATGGAACTCAGCAATAAGCGTATCGCCAGTGTGAAACAGTATCTCGTTGACAATGGCATACAAGCAGGACGAATGAAAGGCGTAGGTTATGGAGAGACCAAACCGAAACAAATCCGCAAGGCAATTGCCGAATACGCGTGGCTGAGCGTAGGCACTGTGCTGAACGAAGATTATATTCTTTCGCTCGACAAAGAGAAACAGGAAATAGCCAATCAAATGAATCGAAGAATCGAATTTAAAGTTATTGGCAACAATTATATTCCCGACCTTGATTAATAATGGTATGATTTTAGAATTACAAATCTTTCAATAACCGATTGATGAAGTATATGAAGAAAACAATTGTTTTTTTAATTGCATTCCTGATAACCGCAGGTTTCAATATTAGCACGGCACAAGTAAAAAACGGATACCACGATAAGCTGGCAGCATTATACGAAGAAGGTCAGTATCAGGATTGTGCATTTAAGGCCGAACGCATGCTGCTAAAAGAAAAATACAAAAGCGACCCTGAGGTGTATCTCTATCTGGCTATGTGTTACAATAAAATCCATCATCTTGTAAATGCCGACCCCACATTATTGTATGATGACCCCGAACTGGAGAAGGCTTATAATTTGGCGCTTAAATACGCTATCGATGCAAAAAAACGCGATCGCCGCGGAGGTGAGTTTTTTCCCGACAACAACGATATACTCGATGAGGTGGTTTACTCGGGCTTACCCATGGCCGACCAAATGATTCTCGAAAAAAAATACTCTAAGGCGGTTTCGCTGTATCGAAAATTCTTGCGTATAGTGAACAATACCCATATTACCTTCATAAAAGGTGTACTCGACTTATATCTGCTCGATCGTGTGTCGGCGCGCGAATCTATCGAAGAATTTTTCGAAGCCGCTAAGGCAAACGAGTTGCCCAACAACGAAAACACCCACTATTTAATGCAGAAAGGCTTTGTATTGTATTACGACTTTCTGATGCAGGAAGACTCGGTTTATCTTGCCGATAGCGCAAAACAAATACTGCGCATGGGATTAAAGTATTTCCCCGACGATTACGAAATCAACCAGCGCCTTTTCCCTCCAAAACAAAGTGAACAATGATTGGAATAATTGGAGGTACAGGCCTTGAACATCCCGATTTTTTAGAATTCACCAACACAACAGTGATTGCAACGCCCTATGGCGACACTTCTTCATCCATAAAAAAAGCCGTATTTGCCCACCGCAATGTGGCATTTATTTCGCGGCATGGCGACTCCCACGAAATTCCCCCAACACAGGTAAACAATGCCGCTAACATTTGGGCTCTGAAAAAATTGGGATGCTCGTGTATTATAGCTACCACCGCCTGTGGAAGCCTACGAGAAGAAATTGGCAGAGGAGATTTTATCATACCCGACCAGTTTATCGATTTTACCCGCCTTAGGCGACTCAGTTTTTTCGATAGCTTCGAAAAGGGCCAGATGAAACACACACCCATGGCAGAACCCTACGACTATGAGCTACGCGATCAATTGGCGAAAGCCGCCCAAAAGCAAGCATGTACCTACCATAGCAAAGCAACGGTAATCACCATTGAGGGGCCCCGTTTCTCAAGCATTGCCGAATCGAAGATGTTTAGAATGTGGGGTGCCGATATTATTAATATGAGTACTGCTCCCGAAACCATACTTGCCAACGAGGCCGGAATTCGCTATGCCATTCTGGCGCTTTCTACCGATTACGACTGCTGGAAAACCAACGAAGCTCCGGTTAATCTCGAAGAAGTATTAAAAACATTTAAGGATAACATTCCCAAGGTCATCAAGGTATTGTCTGAATTTATCAGGTCTTACCATGACCCGGAATAAATCAATACTGCTAAACGGAATTATACATACCGACTACGGAAGCTTGTTGTCGGATAGTAATGCCATAGCCTATGAAGTGTTGCGAATAATCGATAGTAAACCCCTGTTCTTTTCCGACCACATCGAGCGCTTGTCGAATTCGCTGCAACGAAGCAACAATAATGCGTATATTGAGCATAGCATTAAAGGCCCGCTAATTCAATTCTTGCGCTTAAGCCATATAACCCATGGGAATATAAGAATAGATGCAATCTGGAACCGCGAACTGCACTACCGGGCTTACGAAATACCTCACCACTACCCCAATGCAGAACAGTATTGCAATGGAGTAGATGCAGGTACCCTGATATCGGAAAGAGAACAACCTGCACTTAAAGTGTGGAACCACACACTGAGAGAATTAGCCAACAAACAAATTGAAAATCAGCATGTTTGGGAAGTATTGCTGATAAACAAGCAAGGATTTATTACAGAAGGCAGCCGGTCGAATGTTTTCTTTATATCGGGCAATTCGGTGATATCTCCGCCTGCCCATCTGATTCTTGAAGGCATAACCCGTAAGCATGTAATCGTAGCAATCGGAAAATTGAACCAATGTACTTATTTTGAAAAAAACATCAGAAAAGAAGACCTCCGGCACTATGATGCTGCGTTTTTAACAGGAACATCCCCCAAGGTTTTACCCCTGAAAAGCATAGATGAGTATAAATTCAGTGTTGTGAATTTGATATTATCGGAACTTATTGCAACATTTGATGCCATAATCGACGATGACCTTAACAACTTCACACTATGAACCTTTCGCGCTTACACATTCTTGTTCTGGCTGTTTGTGTCCCCCTGATTACTACTGCACAAGGGAAGTGGAACAAATATGAATCGAAAGACGGCTTAAACATATGGTACCAAAGCGACACCGCCAAAAACTTATACCGCATTAAAATTGAAGCAAAAACCAATACCGACATACTTACCATATACAATCGATTACTTGATGTTAGTGCCTACCCCCGTTATGTTAGCCATTGCGAATACTCGGAATTATTAAAAAAGATCTCCGAAAATCATCTAATATATTATACCATAACACGTGTACCATTTCCACTCAAAAACCGCGATGTGGTAGTAGAATTGATAAGCACACGAACCGACAACGAAATAAGGATGATAACCAAAAGCAAGAACGATTTCATGCAAAAAAAAGAACAGTACGAAAGAGTAATGGACTATTATGCAAGTTGGTTTCTTAAAAAAGAAGGTGATAAAACCGAAGCGGTTTTAATAATGGAAATTGGCATTCCCGACTATGCACCAAAATGGATGAAAGAATACGTTATTTTCAAAGGGCCTGTTGAGACATACAAGAACTTTACGGGCAATGCCGATTTATAATATGGATTGCAAAAAGATGTAACATGCAAACCATAATAAAGATTTTAAAATACATTCTGATATCTCCTTTGCTTTTATTCATAAAGCTGTATCAACTCATTTTGAGTCCATTACTACCCAATTCGTGCCGCCACTATCCCACGTGTTCACACTATGCAAGCGAAGCATTACATAAACACGGTTTTTTCAAAGGATTTGTTTTGTCGTTATGGCGCATATTGCGATGCAACCCCTGGGGCACATCAGGCTTCGACCCTGTCCCCGATAAGTTTACATTAAAACGAAAAAAGTAGGTGAATTGATACAACCCATTTACCGAAATATGTAACTATATTTGTAGAATCAATAATTAACTCTAAAAACAATCATCATGAAAAAAACACTGTTATTTGTTGCTATATGCATATTAAGTTGTTTTTCTCTTGTACAGGCTCAACAAAAAATCAGCCCTGTAATTCAAGAGGTAACCGTGTTCTCGAATGCTGCCGAAATTAAATCTCTGGTAAGCTTCACCGCAAATTCGGGTTTATCTACCATCGTATGCATCGATATTCCGGGCAATATGGTTAACCACAGCCTGAAGCTGAATCCATCCGAAGGCATAGAGATAACCGGGTTTAGCATCGAGAATTACCAAGTACCGGCCGAGCAATTGATACCCGGGCATAAACAAATGACCGATTCATTAAGCCTGCTGAATAATAATATTATTACACTGCGCAACCGTTTCGATGCCTACAACACCGAAAAAAACATGTTGCTTGCAAATCAAAAAATAGGCGGCAACAACACCGGAACCTCCACAGCAGAATTGCGAAATATGGCCGATTTCTATCGAGAACGAATATTGTTAATTAATAATGAGCTCTCGAAAATTCAGGAAGAAATCAGGAAAGTTGAAGAAAAGATTGTCGAAATCAATAATCGAATGTTACTGGCTAGCAATAAGGTTACTACCAGCCGCAAACGGATTATAATTGACGTGAGTGTGGCAACGTCGAAAAAGGCCGACATAGAGATACGCTATATTGTAGGCAAATGCGGATGGTCGGCAACCTACGATTTACTGGCAGAAGACTTGAATATGCCTGTAACATTAAAATACAAAGCCAATGTACTAAACAATTCAGGTATCGATTGGAATAACGTGCAGTTGATTCTTTCTACACTCGACCCCTTGAAAGGAGCCTCGGCACCTGTGCTTACCCCTTGGTATCTCAGCTATTCCAGCAATTACGACTACAATCAAAATCAGCAGTATCGCTACAGCAAATCGAGCAATGAGTATGCACCCGAATCGCAAGCCATACAAGCCTACGATATTGTTGATCAGTCGCAAACATACGAAAATGTAGTTGTTTCGGAATTATCAACCGAATTTAGAATCGAACGAAAATACACCATCCCCACCGACCAGAAGCCTTTTAAAATCGACATTACGGAATATGATTTGCCGGCCGATTACAAATATATTACTATCCCCAAAATGGAAACCAAGGCCTATTTACTGGCTCGTATCACAGGATGGGAAAAGTATGATCTTACCGATGGTGATATGAATGTGTATTTTGCCAATTCATATATTGGTGTTTCGAGACTAAACACCAACACGCTGAACGACACTCTCGATCTTTCGCTGGGTCGCGATAACAAAATAATGATTACTCGGATAAAACTAGAAAATTTCAGTAGCAAGTCGTTTCTGGGGAATAGTAGAAAAGAATCGTTTGCCTACGAAATACAAGTAAAAAACAACCGCAACAAGGCCGTTAACATTGAAATAATCGATCAGATTCCCGTAAGTCAGGAAAGCGAAATTGAAGTTGGTGTCAACGATATTTCTTTAGCTGAATATAACAACACGTCGGGTCTACTGAAATGGAATACCGAGTTACAACCAGGTAAATCGCAAAAATTCACGGTTTCGTTTTGGGTGAAGTATCCTAAGAACAAACCTGTTCAGATGGCTCGGAAGCGTTCGGTGTCGGCACCAAAGTTCTAAACCTGCATCGATTTCATTTGTTTTCGGAGTAATTTCGACTGGGCAACAATCATTACCAATGTGATGATTCCGGCCAAAAAATCGCTGGCAGGAAATGCTATCCAAATTCCAGTTTCGCCCCACAACAAGGGTAACAGCAATACAAACGGGATTAAAAAAACTACTTGCCGGGCCAAGGCCAGAAACAGAGCTCCCAACGACTTACCCAATGCCTGATACAACCCACTGCCGATAATTTGGATGCCCAGCAAAGGAAATGCCAGCACTACTATTTGAAGTGCCCTGTGCCCTAACTCGACCAGATCCTGGTCGGCAGTAAACACCGACATCAGCTCGCGACTCCATACCAGCATGGCAACAAACGAGATCAACGACAAGCTTGTAGCAGCAATATTTGCCAACTGCAACGACTTCAACACCCTTGAGAAGTTTCGTGCTCCATAGTTATATCCGGCTATTGGCATAAAACCCTGATTGATACCAAAAATTGGCATATATGTGAACATCAGTAATCGAAAAATAATACCGAATGCAGCAATGGCAATACTACCGCTATAGTGCAAAAGCACCTGAAACAACGCAATACTCATCAGGGTGTTGCCAATATGACGTGCAAACGATGAAGCCCCTAGAGCGAGTGTTTCTTTGATGATTTTAGAATCGAAAGGTTGCAGAAACGAAAGGCCGGTGAAACCTATAACGCGTTTTTTTGAATTATAATAATACCAAAACGACATAGAAGCCCCCCAAGCCTGGCTGAGCACTGTAGCCAAAGCTGCACCCTGCACACCCCATTTGAACCAGAAAATAAAAATCGGGTCGATAACCACATTGAGTAATGCTGCGCCGGTTTGAACAAACATAACAAAACGGGCATTTCCTTCGGCCCTGATAGCATTCATGTTAACGTTTATAATATTCATGAAGAAGCTACCCACCAAGCATATCGAACTATAGCTTCGGGCATAGGGAATAATTTCGTGATTGGCACCAAACAGATATAGCAAAGGGTCTATAAATATGTATGCCAAACCAATACTTATTACATTCACAACAAGCACCAACTTAAAAATATTGTTCAGCACCATTTGCGCTTTTGCATGATCGCGGGCGCCCAATGCTCTCGAAATAATAGAAGCACCACCTATGCCTATTGCAAGCCCTATGTTGGTTACGGTTAACAGAAATGGCAACGACACCGACACTCCGGCAAGTGCCATGGTTCCTACTCCCCTACCCACAAAGATGGTATCGGCCAAATGGTACAAAGTTATTGCCATCATACCCATCATGCTGGGCAACGACAATGAATACAGAAGACGCCCCATATTCTCGGTACCCAAACGATCGGATTGATGTGTTGCTACAGGCTTCATAAAAAAAAGCAATGTTAACAAAATTAAACATGCCGTAAAAAGCTTTATGAAGCTTAATTCTGCAAGAAAATCCCTTTATTGCTGAAGCTGTCATGTATTCATGTTGCAACAGCTTTGCAAATGGGTTCGTTAAGTGCAAGTTTGCTTGCATCGAGATGGAATTATTCAGGATTTCAATTAGAAATTATTTATCTACAAACACAGTTCATCAGCTTTTTCGATGTTATCAAAAAATAATTCCTAAAAAAAACTACTTTTGCACAAAATCAGAAAATACACCACCAATGCTGCTACACATATTCTGGAATGTTAGCCCTGTTATTTTCGAATTCGGAAGCTTTGCGATACGGTACTACAGTGTTTTATTTGCTATGGGCTTTGTTATCAGCTATTTTATTGTAAAACGGATTTACCGTTTCGAAAAACTGGATATTTCGGAACTAGACAGACTTTTAATATATGTTATTGTTGGAGGCTTACTGGGTGCCCGCGTTGCCCACTGTGTTTTTTACGATGGAGCATACTACTTAAGTGGGATACTTCCGTTTATCGAAATATTCCTTCCGGTAAGTTTCTCTCCTGAATTCAAATTTATTGGATACCAAGGTCTCGCCAGCCACGGAGGAGCTGCCGGAATAATTATTGCTCTGTTTCTGTTTAAAAATAAATCGCAGAAAAAAAGTTTCTTCTGGCTTATCGACAGGGTTGTGGTGCCAACCGGATTTGCAGGGGCCTGTATCAGAATCGGTAATTTGATGAATAGCGAAATCTACGGACACTATACCGACAAACCATGGGGCTTTATTTTCGCACACAATGGCGAAACCATACCAAGTCATCCCACACAAATCTACGAAGCACTGTTATATATTTGCACATCGGTGGTGTTGTTAATACTATACAAGCAGCCTCGCTTCAGAAATGCAAAAGGTTTTTTGCTGGGTGTTTTTCTGATTTTGGTTTTTGCAGGAAGGTTTTTGATGGAGTTTCTAAAAAACAATCAGGTAGCTTTCGAAAACAACATGATTCTGAATATGGGACAATGGCTCAGTCTGCCTTTCGTTCTTGCCGGAGCCGCTCTTATTGCCTTCGCATTAAAAAACTCACAGAATACCGCGAGCATTTAGAGAATGTTTTTTACATTTGCATAAAACCAACAGTATGTGGAAAATAACCCGACAGCTCATTAAAAAATATACAGGGGTTTTTATTGCTATTATTACAATTTTTCTTGTACTTCTTGTTTCTATTTTATTAGCCGAAAAGAACGCAGGTCATGGAAGTATTACGAATCTTTTTGAAGCAATATATTATGGATTTGTTACCATTGCCGCAGTTGGCTATGGCGATTTCACTCCGGTTACATTAGTAGGAAGAATTATAGCCATATTGCTTGTAATTGGGAGTATTTTATTCATGGGTTTTTTCACCAGCCAGTTAACCAACGAAATCAGAAAAATAATGGAGGACAAAAAAATGGGAAATCTCGGTACTAAAATGAAAGGGCATTTTGTAATTATAGGCTGGGATGCTTTTGCTGCCAACGTAGCCGAATGGGTTCTCGATGCCGGAAAAGAAATTGCTGTGGTCACGAACAAACCCGATGACATCGATATTATATACAACAAATTCGGGAACAAAAACGTATTTGCACTGTTCAGCGATTTCGACAAACCCGAAAAATTAGAGTTGGTGAACATTACCGAAAGCGCATCGGTGTTTATGAATTTTTCGGAAGATTCAGAAACCCTGGTTCATTTAATCAATATTCGAAAACATTTTCCCAGTTTAAATTATGTAGCTTCACTCAATAAATCGGAATTGAGAGACACATTTCATGCAGCCGGTATCACTTTCAGCGTTTCGAACAACGAAGTAGCATCAAAACTGGTGGCAAGCTATATTTTTGAACCAGATGTGGCCAATTTCACCGAAGACATCATGGCATCGGCACATAGCCACGACGATTACGATATGGTTGAATATGAAATTAAACACAATAACCCTTACGCAGAAAAGGCTTATATTGATGTTTTTTTCGAACTTAAAGAAAAATTCAACTGTGTTATTCTGGGCATCAGTCGAAATATAAACGATAAATTTACCATCATAAAAAATCCCGGCAAAGGCGAAACTATTTACCCGGGCGACTTTTTAATAATGTTGGCCGACGGCAGCACCAAGACGGATATTGAGCATCTGTTTGGTGTAAAAGAAGGCCGATGCATTAAGCGCTGACTAACTCAGCATTTCTAACAGTTTATCAATTACCGTCTGATCGGGTTCTTCTCGTATCTCAGCAAGCAGCATCAACATATTCTCGCTGTCGAACAATGTTCTGTCAATAACAATTATTTCGGGCTCGTTTTGATTATTGACAATAATGAATTGTGTAGAGCTGTCTCTCATAGGCGTGTATTTTGTTTAATTAACGTAAGCGTATTATTTTTTATTATGAGAAGAAGAATAAATAATTTACATTTCGAAAATGATTTAACTTTGTTTGCGTTAATAGAATAATGAGAACTGTTTTCAAACAACATATCAACACCATACTCCTTACCGTACTGGTTCACCTTTTTATTGTGTTTGTTCTATTGCTGCTAGAGGTACGCACCGAAGTAATATACAGCGAAACCCCCTTGCTGATTGATCCAGAAATGCTAATGGAAGATGAACCCGAAGAATTAGACCAACACCAAATCGACGACATTGATGTGGAACGATTTCTGGCAAACATGACCAGTGCCGGTTCAAATTACAGGGGAGTTAACGAAAATTTACGCGACAACAAAGATTTGAGTCTCGACGAAATAAGAAAAATGTATGAAGAAGAAATACTGCGCGAAAAATATGGCGATGATTACGAGAAACCTATTCCCAACGATAACACAAATAATACCGATAACACAAGCCCTATTCAAAATGCGCAGCACAACAACAATAGCAACCAACACATCGACAACAGCGACAAACCCTGCCTGGTAAAAGCCATTCTCGACGATAAAAATCGTCAAACCCGATACCTGCATATTCCTGTTTTTACCTGCAGGGGCAGCGGCACTATAGAAATTGGCATTAGCATTTCGCCCGAAGGTAAAGTTACAAATGCCAAACTTTTAAGTGCCGGCAACTCTACCGACCGCGACTGTTTGGTTGAAGCCGCCTTGAACGCAGCCAAAAAAAGCCGGTTCGCAATAGTTGTAAGCCAACAAAACCAAAGCGGGAAAATCGTGTACACTTTCATGAACCAGTAAAACTTAACCTAAAATATTTGGAGGTTTTTTATCAAAATTCTTAATTTTACCTGATTTTAATATTCAAGAGAAACATCATGATACAGGAAAATCTAAGCGCATACTTCGAGAACAGTATAAAAGAACACTGGAACGAAATTGCGTTGCGCGACTACGACAACGGGGAGTTGAGCTATGGCGATGCAGGTGCCATAATCGTGCAATTGCACGATTTATTTCGCCGTCAAGGCATTAGCAAAGGTGACAAAATTGCACTGATTGGAAAGAACTCGGGCAACTGGGCCTGCGTTTATCTGGCAACAGTAAGCTACGGGGCTGTTATTGTGCCCCTATTGCAGGACTTCACAGCCAACGATGTGTATAATTTGGTAAATCATTCCGAATCAAAACTTTTATTTGCTTCCGACTTTATTTTCAACAAGTTGGAAGTACCCAGATTTGAGCTAGTAAAAAGCATTTACCAGCTCGAAGATTACAAGCTGTTGTGGGGAAAGAATGACATTGAAATTAATTATGATACACCAACAATACCATTAAACCGAGAAAGCTTTTCGATTGATAAACCCGATAACTCAGATCTGGCAGCCATATTATATACCTCGGGAACATCGGGCAATCCTAAAGGCGTTATGCTTAACCACAATGCACTGGCTGCAAACATCAGATATGCCAGAGCAAATATGCCTTTGCGGGCAGGAGACAGAATAGTTTCGTTTCTTCCGTTGGCACATAGCTACGGGTGTGCATTCGAGTTTTTGTATCCTTTCACATTAGGATGTTCTATCACATTCTTGGGCAAACTTCCCGCACCGGCAGTTGTGATAAAAGCCTTTAACGAAATCAAACCCCGCCTTATTTTAAGCGTTCCTCTGGTGCTCGAAAAAGTGTATAAAACCAAAATAAAACCACAAATACAAAAACCGTCAATTAAGTTCATGATGCGCATACCCGGATTGCGCAATGTGGTGTATAACAAAATAAAGAAAGGTCTGTCTGATTCGTTTGGCGGCAATTTTAAGGAGGTGGTTATTGGCGGTGCCAAACTTAACCGTGAAGTTGAAGTGTTTCTGCGAAAAATCGGCTTCAATTTTTCTATCGGATATGGTATGACGGAGTGTGGACCGCTTATTACCTACGATGGATGGAAAACCACTCGCAAATTTTCGGCCGGAAAAGCCATCGATTGCATAGAAATTAAAATCGACAGCGACAATCCTTCGAAAAAAGCAGGTGAAATATTGCTACGTGGCGAGAATGTAATGCTGGGATATTATAAAAACGAAGAAGAAACTGCCAAAACCTTTACCCAAGATGGTTGGATGAAGACAGGCGACCTTGGCATGCTTGATGAAGATGGATATTTATACATAAAAGGAAGAAGCAAAAGCATGATACTGGGAGCTTCGGGCAAAAACATTTACCCCGAAGAAGTGGAGGCTAAATTGCAAAATCTGCCCTTAGTCAACGAATGTGTTGTGGTGGGAAGGCAAAACCAGATTGTTGCCCTTGTGTATGCCGACCCCCATATTATCGAAGAAAAGGCACTGACCAAAGAGCAATTAGAGAAAATTTTTGGTGAGTATCAGATTTTGGTAAACAAAGATTTGCCGGGCTATATGCACATACAAAAAATTGTGCTTCGCGATGAAGAATTTGAAAAAACACCAAAGAAAAGTATTAAACGCTACCTGTACGACTAGTTTGCCGTTTTATGTTGATGCTATTTTTAAATTGCTACATGCCTAGTGGCTTATGTTATTGTAGTTGCTATCAGTAGAAAAATCAATGTGATGTATTGCAATAAGCAACCGAAAAACGAAAAAGGCTACAGGAAGACCACAACAGAACAGCCATAAAACACTGACATAACGTCAGCCAAAGCCATAGTAAACTGCCATTTACAGAGCAGCGCTGCGACAAAATTGCACAAAACACAGCATACGCATCAGTGGCACATCAATTGAAAAGAAGATGTAGATTAAATTATTTACATTCAAAAAAAATCGACATGGGAAAAATAATAGGAATTGATCTTGGAACCACGAACTCGTGTGTTGCCGTAATGGAAGGAAATGAACCGGTGGTAATAGCCAACAGCGAAGGGAAACGCACCACGCCCTCAATAGTAGCCTTTGTAGAGAATGGTGAGCGTAAAGTGGGCGATCCTGCAAAACGTCAGGCCATTACCAATTCGCAGAAAACTATATACTCCATAAAACGCTTTATGGGTGAGCGATACGATAATTTGAGCAAGGAAATAGCAAGAATGCCCTATAAGGTTGTTCAAGGCGACAACAATACACCCAGAGTGGTTATTGCCGATCGCAAATTTTCGCCTCAGGAAATTTCGGCCATGATTCTACAAAAAATGAAAAAGACCGCCGAAGATTATCTGGGTCAAGAAGTTACCGAAGCAGTGATAACTGTGCCGGCGTATTTTAACGACTCTCAGCGTCAGGCCACAAAAGAAGCCGGCGAAATTGCAGGTCTGAAAGTTTCCCGCATCATCAACGAGCCTACAGCAGCAGCATTAGCCTATGGCCTCGACAAAAAGAATATCGACATGAAAGTGGCTGTGTTCGATTTGGGTGGGGGAACATTCGATATTTCCATACTGGAGCTTGGCGAAGGAGTATTCGAAGTAAAATCGACCAACGGCGACACACACCTTGGCGGCGACGATTTCGACCATGTGATTATCGACTGGCTTGCCGAAGAGTTTAAAAAAGATGAAGGTGTTGACCTTACTAAAGATCCAATGGCCATGCAGCGCCTCAAAGAAGCTGCCGAAAAAGCCAAAATCGAATTATCGAGTTCTGTTTCTACCGAGGTAAATTTGCCCTACATTATGCCTGTTGACGGTATCCCTAAGCACTTGGTAAAAACACTTACCCGCGCTAAATTCGAACAACTGTCCGACAAATTGATAAACGCCACTATTGAACCATGTCGCAAAGCACTTAAAGACGCCGGATACACAACCAGCGACATTGATGAAGTAATTCTAGTGGGAGGCTCAACACGCATACCGGCTATTCAAAAGAAAGTAGAAGATTTCTTCGGGAAAGTACCTTCGAAAGGAGTAAACCCCGATGAAGTAGTTGCAGTAGGTGCGGCAATACAAGGAGGCGTACTCACCGGCGAAGTTAAAGACATTCTGCTGCTCGACGTAACCCCTCTGTCGCTGGGCATAGAAACTCTTGGAGGTGTTATGACCAAGCTTATTGAGTCGAACACCACTATTCCAACCAAAAAAACCGAAACATTCACCACTGCAGCCGACAACCAACCATCGGTTGAAATACATGTGCTGCAAGGCGAACGCTCGATGGCAAAAGACAACAAAACCATTGGTCGCTTTCATCTCGACGGCCTGCCACCCGCCATGCGTGGAGTTCCTCAAATTGAAGTTACATTCGACATCGATGCCAATGGCATTCTTAAGGTATCAGCCAAAGATAAAGGCACAGGAAAAGAACAAACCATACGCATAGAGGCTTCGTCGGGATTAAGCGACGATGAAATAAAACGCATGAAAGCCGAAGCTGAGGCAAATGCCGAACTCGACCGCAAAGCCAAGGAACGTATCGACAAAATAAATCAGGCCGACAGCGTTATTTTCGAAACCGAGAAACAGCTAAAAGAATTTGGTGATAAAATTCCTGAAGAAAAACGTCGCCCCATCGATATTGCACTCGACTCACTGAAAGAAGCCCACAAAAGTCAGGACATTGAGGCCATCGACAAAGCTATAGCTGAACTGAACACTGCATTTCAGGCAGCGTCGCAAGACATGTATAATGCACAGCAACAGCAACAAAGCGACACTTCTTCAGATTCATCAAACAGCCAGCAGACAGGTCAAAAGTCCTCTACCGATTCGGAAGTTACCGATGTAGATTTTGAAGAAGTAAAATAACAGTGGTTTATTTGATAATAGGTTCTAACGGCTGCAGCAACATATAACTGCAGCCGTTTTTTTTGTTGAATAATCATGAATCGAATAAGTTATTGTCAGCGTCGGAGAATAAGTCGCCGGCTTTCATTATATCGCGTCGATCTTTTTTTGTAGGTCTTCCCCGTCCTTTGTTTTGCCGCGACAAGGTCTGAGCCATAATCAGTTTTTCCATTTCGGAAGCCGGTGTAGTATCTACAATATATTCATCAAGAAGTTTTGCACCACAACGGTTTTTAGGAATGGCAATTACACGAATAGTTTTTACAATTGGATTGACTTTTATTTCAATAATATCTCCCTGTTTCACAAGGAAAGAAGGCTTAACAGGGCGATTGTGAACCAAGACTCTTTCGTTGCGACATGCGTAGGTGGCAGCACTTCGGGTTTTATAGAAACGTACTGTCCATAAAAATTTATCTATTCTTATTGTATCTATCATTTTTTGTATTAACAATTTTTCAACAATGCAACTAATTTAATCAAATATTATTATTTTCGTGAATTACAAAAATAAACCTTAATGCATATGAAAAACACTTACGTTTTGCTTGTTTCGTTGCTCATGCTTCTGGCAACATTTGGCCTGCAGGCTCAGAACAAAAAGATAATCGGCGACATTCAAGATTCGGATGAAATTATCGACGTAGCTACTTTTGACGAAGACTTATTTGCAAAAGTGTTGATTTTTCAGTTAAACTATCTGATGGCAGACTCTTTGAATCTCGAAGGTTTTAAACTTCATGATTTTTTCACAACAGCGGCAAAAGAACACGCTACTCAAATGGCACTTGCCGAAGAAGCCAGTCTCGAAGGAAGCGGTCCATACCGCTCGGCGAGGGAGCGACTTCAAGCTGCCGGAGGCACAGGGAGTGGCGACGAAATCATACTTAGGGCTTCGATACGAAATGGCGAAGAGAATTTCACTTACCGCCAACTTGCCGATTACTGCATAGGTAGATGGCTTACCTCGGGCAAAACCAGCAGACCATTACTGGCTCAACAGTATTATTTTGCAGGCATAGGCGCAAAACTCGATGAGAGCAAACGTCGTGTTTATATTTCGGTATATGTGGGTAACTGGGAGTCGTTCCTGCAGGGGGCCGACAGATATGCTGAGTTGTCGTATCCGGTGAAATTTAAAAAATATGGCTTAAAACCAACCGATCCCAAATTACTGGCCAAAGCAAAACGTAAAGCTCCGAATCTGCTCGAATGGCAGGCAGGTCTCGAAATATCCCCCGCCGGTGAGATTATTTTCAAACACCCCGACCTTAAAGGTTTTAAACGGGTGATGCGCGACAAAAAAGACGGACTGGCAGTTGATATTGTTCAAAAAGAGCAATTCAGTAAATGTGGCGAAAGCAATATTGTCGATTTTAGCGGGCCAAACAGAGGCATTCTATTAAAACCAATGTATTCGAAGAAGATGCTGAAAAAGAACCAAGCACCCGGTGAAGGCAGAAGAAATAAAGTAAAAAAGGTAGAAGTAGTTTTGGGGCACATGCCCGAAGGGCTTAAGGAAGAGGACATTGAACTAAACCTTGTCTTTATTCAGAAGAAACATGCCTGCAAAAACATTCACCCCACCTACATCGATAAAGAAATTTACAATTTTGCACCCAAAGTAGGCCTTCTACCCGATTTTAAAGAAAAAGATTATTTTCCCCAGGCTACATCGAACGAATTATCTTTCAGGTTTTATTTCGAACAGGGTAAATACAATTACGACCCCGATACAATGGAAATTGTGTTAAGAACACTTAATGAGCCTTCATTTATAATCAACAAAATACACATTGAGGCTTACTCATCGCTTGAAGGGACCGAGGCTGAAAATGCCAACCTGCAGAAGAAACGTGCCAGCAATATTGTAAAAGCAATGGAAGAGAACCAAAATGCAAGCATTATCGATAGTATTACTACGGCACCTAATTTTGATGATTTAAAACGGGATGTAAAAGGAACCAAACACGAGAAAGTGGCCAGCATGACTTACGGAGAAGCCATTCAATATGTAAATGCCAATGCATACGACCTTGAGCCCATATTGAAGAACCACCGCTATGCCGATGTTACCATTTGGGTTACCTACGATGTAAAAGGCGACAAGGAACAGGCTTATGTTATCGATCAGTTCAACAAAGATGTTGAAGCCGGAAGATTAGATGATGCCTTGGCAAAACAAAAATATATGTTTAACCGCATTGTTGATGGCCGGTACACCTCTAAAGCTGTTTCGGGTATGCGAATTCCAAACGGAAAACCTTATGTAGGCCTGAATATGAATAAAATCTGTATGGAACGAATCGTAAACGATTACGAACCGATAGATTCAACTTATCTCGAAAAAGTGGACGATTTGCAGAAACTCGACAACGCCAATTTATATGTGCGATACAACGATATTTTCTGCGAAATGATGATGGAAGATCTGAAGAAACGTGACGTGGTTGATGATTTGCAGGGAAGAATCGACAATTTATATCAAACCCCGCTGAATAAAGAAAAAGTTGATTTACTAAATATCGAGTTGCAATATCAGATAATGAACATTTATAAAGATAGTCTGGGTTTTGAACATCCCATTGTAGTTGCCAGCCTCGAACGCATTAAACAAATTGTGGGTTTCAAACCTATCGACTGGGAAAATGCACTTAAAATGGCCGGTATATTTATCAACCATTTCGACTACGACTACGCATATCAACTATTATTGCCCTGGGTCGACGAAAATACTGTAAGCACATCGCTGCTCTATTCATTTGTTTCGCTTTCTTCGAAAGTTGACTATAAGGTGTATTCAAATACTTTTCTGATGGCTATGGAAAAACTCAAGGAACAAGATCCAAAAGGATTCTGCCGCTTATTCCGTGGTGATAAGTTCTCGGTGCAGGTATTTGCCAACGAAAAACTAAAAGAACTGTACTGTAGTTCATGTAAATAGCAGAGAAACAGGTTCATTAAATATTGGCAACACATGAGGAAAATAATCTATTTCTGTTTTCCACTGTTACTATCGTTATGTGCAGTAAGTCAGAATTACACACTCGAAATCAGTATTCCCGATTATGTGAAATCGGAGCTTACATTTTGCTCACAGTTTGGCGATAAAAGCAAGATTTTAGAAACGATTGTTACCAACGACGATGGTACAGCCTTTCATAATATTACCGATTGTGAAATAGGTGTTTATAGGATATACTTTGAAAACGAACAGTATTTCGATATTATTTTCAACAACGAAAACGTCCGTTTGTCGTTACTTGCTGCAGCTCCTGTTGAGACCATGCAGGTTATTGAATCGAGCGAAAACAAAATACTGTATTCTTTCATGCAACAAAGTTATGCATTGAGCAAAAAAATAGATGTATTGAATTACTTCCTCACAAAATACCCTAAGGGCAAGCTATACAAAAAAGTACAGAAAGAATTCGATGCTGTATCTCAGGAACAGTTAAACTTAAGTAAAAGTTTAACTTCAGTGAACCGGCAAAGTTTTGCTGCACGAATGATTGCCTACTATACAAATCCAATAATTCCAAAGGAAATTAAAGAAGCCGGGCAAGAAAACTCGTATATAAGAGATAACTTTTTTTCGTTTTACCCATGCAACGACACACTTCTGATTAATTCTCCGGTGTATTCGGGATTGGCACTCAACTATTTGCGCATGTTTAGTGTAGCCGGCAACTACGAAGCCAGCGTTGAAGGCTTTAAAAAGGCAGCAATAAACTTACTTAACCAAACAGCACCCAATGAGAAAATTCAAACTCATATTTTAAAAATACTCATCGATGGTTTCGAATCGCTGCAATTGTTTACTGTAGCCGACTTTCTGCTTGAGACATATGGAGCCAAATGTATAAGCGACGACAATATGTCGACACGCTACAGAAACATAACCGAATTACGCGTAGGTACCGACGCCCCGATACTAATCATGAAAGACGAGCAAGGTGTTCCTTATCCATTCGAGTATAAAAACAGAACTATAGTAGTTTTTTGGGCTACCTGGTGCGACCATTGCCGGCAGGTTATTCCACAACTCGACGACTATTTCAGGAAAAACAACCGACCCGATATTGATGTATTATTGGTATCGCTCGACACCGAAAAAGGTGACTTACATGAGTTTCTTGCATTAAACGGTATTAGCCTACCCGTAAGTTGCGATTTCAAAAGTTGGGGAGGTATCAATGCGACATCGTTTTCGGTATATGCAACTCCTTTCTATTTTATTATTGACAAGAATGGTAAAATTGAATCGAAACCATACGACTTCGAAGCACTTATGAAAGTTTTAAAATAAACACATGTCAGAAAAGCTCAATAAAATTGTTTTCGTTAAGTCGTCGTCGAACCATGCTCAATGTCCCGAACCTAAATACCATGAATATGCATTTGTTGGACGGTCGAATGTTGGGAAATCGTCGTTGATAAATTTTTTAGCCGGAAACAGTAAACTGGCGAAAACTTCTTCAACACCCGGTAAAACACTATTAATTAATCATTATTTGGTTGATGAATCGTGGTATCTGGTCGATCTTCCGGGCTATGGTTATGCCAAAATTTCGAAAAAAATGCGGGAGAAACTTGTTATTATGCTCCACGATTATTTACGAAAACGAACAAATCTGGTATGTGTATTTGTACTTATCGACTGTAGGATTGACCCTCAGCAGTCGGACCTCGATTTTATGAATTTTTTAATTATCAATCAAATTCCATTTGCCATAGTGTTTACCAAGGCTGATAAGAGAGGCATACAGACTTATAAAAGTAAGATGGATATATATCGAAAGAAACTGGAAGATATTTGGGAGTCGTTGCCTCCGGTTTTTGTAACATCCTCTCAATCGCGTAGCGGGAGTACCGAGATTGTAGAGTATATAAAACTACTGAACACCGAAATTCAGCTATAAAAAAAACGTCAGCGCAACCCTGACGTTTTTTTTGGAATACGTTCTATCGACTAAAAGAAACTTCTTCCTTTACGAATAGGTTCTCCAATGTTCACGCCGAATACAATTTCTTGTGATCCAATGGTATAGTTTGAAAGGTCGCTAAATGTAAAGTCGTAAGCATAACCCAGATAATATCGGTTTATTTTCACTCCAAATGCAGCAATGAACGCATCGTTTGGCCTTATCGACATTCCGAACCAGTAATCGTCGTCGTAATAGAACTTAACATTGAAGTCAATTTGCAATGGTGTAACTTCAGTCATTTTCATCATGACAGAAGGCTCCAGTTTAAACTGCGGTGAACTTGGAAAATCGAATTTGTAGCCTCCCATAAGAAAATAGTGACGCACCATGGTGTTATCGTCGAGGTTACGATTAATTTTCAGTTTCGATTGAAAAAGATGCGCAGCAGTAATACCTGCATAATATTTTTTACCATAAAAATAAACTCCAAAAGTAGCATCGGGCACAATGGTTTTTTCAATCATATAGGTAATTGCAGGGTCATCGTAGGTAGTTAACTGAAAGAAACGTTGATCCATTTTATACTGAAAAGCAACGGCAGCTAGACCCAGCGACACTTTGTTTTTACGGTCGATATGAAAGTGATAGGAGTACACAGCTTGAATTCCAAGATGGCTAACCGGACCAAAGTTATCGTTAAAAATAAACCCACCAACACCTACGGTCTTATTCTCGAGCATGGTGTGCCCACTAATAGATTGGGTAGATGGAGAGTCGTTAATACCAACCCATTGTTTGTGAACACTCAATTTAACCGGAGAATACTTCTGGCTTCCGGCTACTGCTGGGTTGATCACAAAATCGTTCAGAAAATACTGGCTATACAACGGAAGTTGCTGTGCTTCAACCGCTAAAGGCATCAGTAAGGCTAGTAATGAGGTAAGAAGTAAAAGTTTTTTCATACAATTTATTTAATCTTTAAGCCATCACAAGGTATAAAATCTCACAATCCCAAATATAAACAAAATTTGTTCATAAAAAACAAATAATTTTTCAAATAATTTCTATGTACTCCAGATTTTTAAAAGTTTATAAAACAAACTAGAGATAAAAAAACCAAAAGACATTACATTAATTCACTGATATTCAACAACAAAGCCCAATGCTGCTATTTCTAATAGAACTTAGTACTATGGCTGTTTTTCTCACCGATATTCCAGCCAAAAATCAATTCTTCGGAGCCGATGGTGTGGGTAGCAAGGTCGGAAAATGTAAAATCGTGCGAAATTGCAAAGTAATAATCCTTATATTTTATCCCCATCATTACAACAAAAGAATCACCCGGGCGCACCGAAGTACCAATCCAAAAATCTTTGTTCCAAATCATTCTCAAATTAATATCAACCTGCAATGGTGTACGTTCAGTAAACTTAATCATGGTCGATGGTTCCATCTGCAGGTTATAGGTAGAAGCAAACGAGAACCTATATCCTCCGTTCATAAAATAGTGCCGCACCATTTGATTGTCGCGACCATCAGTCCAGGTACTGGTAATTTTAAGTGCCGATTGCAATAAATGGAAAACAGATATACCTGCCCACCAGTCTTTTGAATAAGCCAGCACCCCAAAATTTGCATCAGGAACAATTACACTGGTACGATTTCTAAGCAAAATAGGCTCGTAAGAGTTAAAATCTTCCTGATCAAGTTTCAAGATATACTGCATCAGGTGAGCATTAACACCCATTGAAACTTTAATATCTTTGGTAGCCTGCAGGTGATACGCATAACTAACCTGCATTCCCACTTGCCTGATAGGGCCGAATGAATCGTGAAAAAACATCCCTCCTATCCCCATCACCTTATTCGGCAACAGCCTATGAATACTAAGCACTTGAGTAGAAGGTGATTCGTTTATACCGATCCACTGCTTGTGCACACTAAGCCTGAGGGGCATATGTTCTTTCACTGTGCCTGCTACTGCCGGGTTAATAATGAAATTGTTATCGAAATACATCGAATATAATGCTATCTGTTGACTGAAGACACTTGAACAGAGGAGCAGCGAAAGCAGTATCAGAAATAATGACCTCATAAACGGCATTTTGTTTTTACAAATATAAGTAAACTATCTGATAATTGTAACAGTTCCTGTAACAGGGGGTATATTATTATTTATATCGATATGGTATAAATACGATCCAACCGGAGCGGGACTGCCATTGTAGGTACCATCCCAAAATGGGTCGTTATATCCGGCCTCATACATCAGCTGCCCCCAACGGTTGTAAACCTGTATAAGAATTCTCTGGAACATCCACACATTCGAAATTTCCCAAGTATCGTTATGTCCATCGCCGTTTGGCGAAAATGCCCCCGGTATTTGCAAACAGTCGATATCACTATCGTTAAGAACCACAGTTAAGGCAGGTCCCTCGTGGTGACAATTATTATCGTCGATTACATCGATGCGATAAATGCCAGCTGGAATACTGTCGATTTCAGGTATCTGCTGATCCCAACTTATATTTCCACCCGAAACATAAATGCGGTAAGGAGGCGTACCTCCAACAATATCGTTCAGCACAATATATCCATCGGTATTACCATAGCAACTGGGCCCGCTTGATGCATCAACATTTACATAAATAGGTTCCGGTTCAAAAAGCATTACCATTTGTGAATGCAGGCAATTGTTTATATCTCTCACATTCAGCGTATAGGTTCCGGGAAACAAATTATTGTCGGTATATGCCTGATTCAATGTATATCCACCGGCACCAACCCACTGATAAGTATAGGGAGGGGTTCCGCCTAAACCAAGTGCTGCGGCTCTGGCATCGTTGCTTTGATAACAAGTGGCATTCTGGGTTATCACATGAGCCGACAAAACCGAATCCGGTTCCATTATCTGCACACTGGCATCGAGAACACAATCGTTGATGTCGGTAATTTGTACTACATAGGTTCCTGCAACCAGATTTTGAACCGACTGCGCTGTGCTTCCGTTATGATACCAGAAGTAAGAATATCCGGGACTGCCTCCGCTAGTTACTACTCGCGTATTGCCATTGCTTTCGTATTTGCAACGCACGTGGGTTGTAATAAAATCGGCGTTAATTTGAGGAGGTTCCTGCACCGTAAATTGGCCATTACCTTCACAACCCCAAGCATCGGTTATAATAACTGAATAGTTGCCAGCACCAATATTATTGATAGATTGTGTGGCAGCACCTATCGGGAGCCATTGATAGGCCAAGGGGGCATGTCCGTTACTTATAGCCATCAGCACGGCAGTATTTTCTCCGAAACAGCGTATTTGGGTTTCTTGATTAATGTTTGCAGAAATTTCGCCAGTGATGTCAATACTAACTTCGGTAGTTATACTACAAGCATTATCGTCGGCAACCGTTACCTGATAACTGCCGCCTGCCAGATTCATTGCCAGATGATTAGCACCTCCGTTACTCCAATTGTAAGTATAAGGCGGCGTGCCACCATAAACAGTAATTGCTGCCGACCCCATATGTTCAGAACAGTCGACATGAGTAAGCTGCAATTCATAAGTTATGGCCGCAGGATTGATCAGTTGGTATGATATTTCTGTTTGGCAGTTATTGATGTCGATTACACGAACACTATAATAACCTGCCGGCAATCCGATAATAGTATCGTTGTTTTCGGCTGTTATATCCCACGAATAACTATATGGAGATGTTCCCCCCACAGCCGTTACCCACAATTGGCCATCACTGCCATTATGACACAATGGGTTTTCTCCTCCAATGCTGAGCTGCAGCAGGTCGGGTTGCAATATCACCATGCTATCGTTTGCAAAACAAGAGTTTTGGTCGATTACCTGCACGTAGTATAAACCTGCGTTCAAAGCTTGAATCACCATACCATTGCCAACAACAACACCATCAGCATTTATCCATGAAGTCTGATATCCCGGACTTCCACCCTCGATACTCACTGCAGCAGCTCCATTAGAATCGCCAAAACAATTAAGAAAAATGGTATCGGGAATACTTACCACTAATTGAGGTGGTTGAGTTATCAAAACAGAGTCGAGGTAACTACAACTGTTTTCGTCATACACTTCGATATAATGCCATCCCGCCGTTAAACCCTCAACACCAGGAGTGGATACCGATGTTCCGCTATTATCGAAAATGTATTGTAAATTTCCTGTGCCACCGTTTGCCTCAACCATAAATGCTCCGGTCATATCTTCGAAACACGATAGATGTTGAACATTGGTAATTGCGGCAACAATAGCAGAAGGTTGAATAATTTCATAATTACCTTCTGCCTGGCAATTTCGAACATCGGTAACCGTAACATTAAATGGGCCGGCGAATAAATTCTCTATTTCAAATGAGTTCACCGTTAGGTTGTTTTGGCTATATTGTTGGCCGTTGTTAAACCAGCTGATTGTATAGGGCATGGTACCTCCCGAGAACTCAATATTTCCGGAAGCATCATTCATTCCATAACAACTAACATCAGCCGTTGGGATAAATGACACAGATAGTGCTGCATCGGGCTGACCCACAATGGCTGATACAGTAGTTGTGCATGCATTGGCATCGGTAATAGTTACATAATAATCGCCTGTTATAAGGTGTTGTGCAGTATTTGACGATGAAACAGCGGGATTCCATTGATGGGAATATGGTGATGTACCACCACTTACTTCAATGGTAATTGCTCCGTCGCTAGCCCCATAACAACTAATACTATCGATAAAATAATTGATAGCGAAATCTTCGGGCATATCAATAAAAAATTGCTGAATATCGGCCTGACAGTTGTTCTGATCGAGAACTTCGAGACTATAGTTACCGGCCAACGCATTATTCAAATAAGATGTTGTGATGTTGATTAACTCATTCTCGTAGTACCAGTTATAGGTATAGTTGCCTGTTCCACCTGATACATTAGTTGTTACAGAGCCTGTTCCATTATTGTACGGGCAATCAATACTATACACATCCAGCTCTTCTACCACAATAGCATCCGGTTGAACAAGAGTAAACACTGTATCGAAAGTACAATTGTTCGAATCTACAATAAATAGGTAATATGTACCCGCAGTTACCTGCCACAGATTTTGTTCGTTTGAAACCGTAATTCCATCGCTTACCCAACTGTATACATAAGGAGCATTGCCTCCGACAACAGAAATAATTACAGAACCATTGGCAGATGCGTTACACAATGGTTGTATCAATACAACATTCTCAACAATCAATTGCTGTGGCTGGGTAATAAGTACCTCGGCAGAAGCATTAAAACCATTGAAATCGGTAACTGTAACATAGTATGTGCCGGAAGCCAAACCCGAAACGCTTACTGAATTCGCTATAATATTTCCGTTTGCATCTTGCCATAAATAACTGTAAGGCGTAATTCCTCCGGTAACAATGGCCGTTGCCATTCCATTGCTGTCGTTAAAACATATATTATGAACAGCACTGATACTTACAGAGAGCTCTTCGGGCTCTGTAACCGAAAAACAATCGCTTATGGTGCAGCCATTTGCATCGGTTATTGTTACACAATAGCTTCCTGCCAACAAGCCCGTTGCAGGGTTAAGTACTGAAACAATAATTCCCGGATTCGCATTATTTTCCCATGCATACGTGTATCCGGATGTACCACCTGTTACAAAAGCTTCGGCTGAACCGGTAGCCGCCCCATAGCCTGTGGTGGATGTCGGCACCACAATAATACTAAGTGCAGTTGGCTGCTGAAGCAGATACTCAGCAGTAGCTGTACACATATTGCTGTCGGTTACAGTTACCGAATACAGTCCCGATGTAAGACTGGTGGGAGTGCTTCCTGTAAAATCTTCTATCGGGCTACCCCATTGATAATCGCCCAACGGCATAACCCCTCCGGTTGTGCTAACGGTAATGCTTCCATCGCCAAAACCAAAACATGAAGGCTGAGTAACTTCCGTGATATTTGCTACTAACAATTCGGGTTGTGTGATAGCAACAGCTGAAAACACTTCAGGGCAATTGTTCACATCGCTTACCGTAACAAAATAAATTCCTGCCGGCAGATTATCGACAGTGGGGTTGTTGTCGCCCACTGCAATTCCCAACTCGTTTTCCCAGTGATAGCTGTAAGGTTCGGTTCCTCCTGAAACTCCTACTGATACCTGCCCATTGGCGTCGCTATAACAAGCCAGAGCCGAACCAAAAACTAAGTTGATAGAAATGACTTCGGGCTGAGTAATCACAACAAGTGTATCCCATGTAAACATCATGGCATCGGTAATTGTAAGATAATAATTCCCTGCAGTTAACCCTGTTATAACGGGATTTAGCGAAATAATAAGCCCCATGCTATTTTGCCACTCGTAAGAATAAGGTGGCGTTCCTCCTATTCCAGTTATTGTAACTGAACCATCGGTATAACCGAGGCAACTAATATCAGTATGCGATTGCAATACCCCGGTAAGTTGGTCGGGAGGTTGGCTAACAACAACACAAACCGATGAAATACACGAATTGAAATCAATCACAGTTACACAGTAAGTACCTGCACTTAATCCTGATATACTTTCGCCGGTTCCGAGAACAACACCTGGATTCGCTGCATTTTCCCAAACATAGGTATAGGGCTGAGTTCCTCCAATAACAATAACTTCAGCACTACCGTCAATGTTTCCATAGGTTGAGGCATCGGTATGATTGGCTGTAAGTATCAATTCACCGGGTTCTCCTATTATTGCTGTAGTAACTGAAACACAAAGATTTGCATCGGTAACTTCTATTGTGTAAGTACCGGAGCTAAGATTATCGGCAAACTCACTAACACTTATAGTGTTGCCAAGCGCATTAAACCAAACATAATCGTAAGGGGCAAGACCTCCATTAACTATTGCTTGTGCAGAACCACTGTTATCGCCAAAACATAATACATTTGATGTGTTTACATCGATAGTAATTTGATTGGGCTGGTTTAAAACGAAACTTGCTTCTGCTGTACAAGAATTATTGTCGGTAACTGTAATGGAGTAGGTTGCAGCACTTAGTCCGCCGGGGTTACTTCCTGTATATGCATCTATGGGATTTCCCCATGCATATTGTAAAATCGGAAGACTTCCTCCAGAAACCGAAGCCACCAACTCGCCATTGTTTTCACCAAAGCAAGAGGGTTGCGCAATTTCAGAAATACTTACCGCCAGAGGTGCCGCGGGCTGTAAAACAGCAACACTCAAGTTTGCATAGGGACAATTATTGGCGTCGGTTACCGAAACATAGTAGGTTCCTGACAGCAGATTACCAATATTTGGTGCATTTACCCCCATATTGTTTCCCGCATTATCTTCCCACAAATATGTGTAGGGAGCTGTTCCGCCAGATGCTGAAACAACAATAGCTCCTGTGCTTTCGCCAAAACACGCAATGTGTTCAACATTTGCCAATAACACATCAATTATATCGGGAGCCGTTATCTCTGCAATGGCTGTAGCGGAGCAATTGTGTGCATCGGTAATTGTAACCGTATAGGTTCCCTGAGCAACATTGCTAAGTTGCGCATCGCCGGTTGACGCCTGATCGTCCCAACTATAGGTATAGGGCGAATACCCCAAGAGTGCTATAGCTAGAGCCGAACCATCGGAACTCCCCGAACACAATGCCGGTGTAATACTTTCAACTGATGCTGACAAGGTATTGGGATCTACTGAAACATCAACACTTAATAGTTGAACGCACGATCCTGCATCATTTACTGTAATATTGTAGGTTCCGGGCGAAAGATTATTTGCCAGATGACCTGATGCAACATCGGGAAACCATGTATATGTATATGGAGCGGTTCCGCCTGTTACCGCAATGCTAATACTGCCATCGCTGCCCCCGGGGCACGACACAACATTACTAACAGCAGTAGCATTCAATCCATCTTCAGGCTGATTGATAACAACTACCAGAATAACGGCACAATTCCAGGAATCGGTAACAGTTACATGATAGCTACCTGCCGTTACGTTAGAAATCTCGTTACCGAAACCGTTAGGGTGATCCCAATTATACGTATAAGGAGCAACACCTCCCGAAACAGTAATAACAGCGGAACCATCAGACACTCCGATGCAAGAAGCGTCAGACACCGAAACAACAGAAGCGGCAAGTAATGATGCCGGTTCGTTGATTATTACAAAAGCCACTGCCTCACAACCATTACTATCGGTTACTTCAAGCATATAATTACCGGCGCTCAGATTATCGACGGTATGAGGCCCTGCACCAACACCAATAATACTACCACTGGTTGTTCCATTATTCCAATGTATGTTAAATGGTGCAATGCCATTGATAATGCTAACATCGAAAGATCCATTATTGCCACCCGTGCAACTTACATTTTGGGTATTACCGGTAGCTATCCCAATTATTGGAGCTTGTACTATTACAAAAGTAGTGCTATAGAAACAAGCATTTGCATCAGATATATCAAGTGTGTATGTGCCGGCCGGCAAATTCTCAATGAGATGCGGACCAGCTCCAACGCCATTTAAGCTGCCCGAGACACTTCCATTGCTCCATTGCAGGTTATACAACGATGTACCACCCGAAATGCTCACAGAGACTTCAGCACTGCTTTCTCCATAACATAGAACATCGCTAATTACAGTAACAACCGACGAAAGCAATTCAGGCTCGGTAAGTACAAAACTACCTGTTACAGTACACGAATTGGCATCAATAACAGTAATGGTATAATTTCCTGAGCTTAAGGAAGAGAATAAGCAATATTTATCTACTATATTAAAACTTAAGTCAGCACTAGACGACAAAGAGAACGAATTTCTTGAACTAAGAAGGTTACTTGTGGAGAAGAATAACAGTATAGAGCATCTCAGAGAGAACAAGAGCATACCATTTCTAACCAATGAAAAGATTCTTCAAGAGAACAATCAACATTATAGTGTATCAAGGGAAAGTAGTGTTGAGAAGAAGAAACAGGAAGGTTTTTTAGATAGGTTATTTTATCTTATATTCGGTAATAGATGAATACTAAGATATTTGCAGAAAGATTAAGAAAAGCTAGAGAACAGATGGGATATTCTCAGAAGGTCTTAGGT
>CAZEHA010000033.1:0-40156 GCA_964511665.1 uncultured Bacteroidales bacterium | reverse complement strand
GCTTTTCGTTGGGCGATAGAAAACTGCTGCTCCGAGAAAATAGTAAAATTCAAGTTGGATGAGAATATTGTTTGATTGAAAGCCAACCCTTCTGTATTCTGTATTCTTACTTCTATATTCTTACTTCTGTATTCCGGCTGAATGCGATCAGCAAAATTAAAACAGCCAGTTCATGCCAATATATATTCCCAGTCCTCCGTCTTTTTTATTCATTGGAATACCGGCTTCGGCAGCAATCACAAAGTTTTCGTTCATCGAGATGTGTAAGCCGGCACCATAGGTAAAATGAAAGGTTTCTTCTCCGGGTTTAATATATTGGTCGTTGTTGTAGGTTTCGAGTGCCGTAAATACCGGTAAGTCGGTTTTTTGAAGTGTTCTTCCGCAATCGAAAAACGGATTGATTGCCAGATACCAATTTTGGTTAATAAAGCGGAACCTAACGAATTTGTAGCGCAATTCAAAGTTTGCGTACACCACACCGTCGGCCACCAGCCTGTTTCGTATCATTCCACGTACCGATTTGCTTCCACCCAATCCATCTAATGTTGATGAGGGCATATACGAATATACCATGTAGGGCAGCATATAGAAAGGTGCGTCGCCATAAACAATACCTTGATAACCAATGCGATAGGCTAGTGAAATATTGTCGGGAACAACCGTAAAATACTGTCGGTGTGTAAATGCCAGTTTCCCGAACTTAAAATCGCTGCCGATACTGTTGAGCAATACAATCTCAGTCCATACTCCTTCCATTGGGCAGGGTTCGTTATCGCGTGTGTCGAAAACCAGACCGGCTTTTATATGGTGATGAATACCTCCGTCAGCTTCTTTGGCGCCAATAATACCCATGTCGATATAGTCGTCGTACAATCCGTTAACGTGTGGTAGCGTATCTTCAGTTCTTCCGCGATTCAGCCTTTCTACAGGAACAGAGCCAATGTCAACTTTTAAAAACTCGTATCCGGCAGCCCAATTCAGGTGGGGAACTCCTGTTTTTCCCTGAAAGTCGGCTTTAAACCTAAGAATATTACGTTGGTGCTTATAGTACATTCGCGTACGATAAATGTCTGCCGGTTGTGAATCGTCTGTCCAGTCCTTGTTATATACAGCGTCGTAGCCGTTAAACCCATAAAAGTCGAGTGCCTGATCGGGCAGATACGACAGGTCGGCAGTAAGGCGAATGCCGGGTATCAGAAATTCGGTGTCGTAAAACAGTCGGAAAATTCCACTTCCTTTGGTGTAACGGCTTACTTCAGCATAAATGGAGTGATAGTATTTGGGAAACACCTTGCCATCTCCGTAATAATAAATATTGGTAAGTCCACCGTACTGAAAGCCCAGATCAGAATTGTACGAAACCACAGGAATCAACCCGAAATTCCACCCTTGTTTCGCGTTACCGGGTTTGTCGTCGTTGTTCTGTGCAAGCAATGTGGATGATATCATCGCAGTGAGAATAATGCTGAGAACTCGTTTCATAATTGGTTGTTTTTTATGCAAATGTAATACATATCGAGAATTATTTTGCCCCTGTAACTTTAATTTTGTAAAGCATTGCAACGGCATTGCCTATTCCTTATGTTTGATGCGTGTTTTGTTAAGTAGTGTTGTTATTATGTTAAAGTTGTGTTAAGCCTCATAGCAGCGATTTTTAATTATGTATTTTTACAAAAAAAAAAGAATATGAAAAAAGTATTAATTTTTGCTTTAATTGTAATGGCAATGGTTTCATGTAAAAACAAAACGGATTTTAAAAATATTGAAATCCAATATCCCGAAACCACTAAAGTGGATGTTAGCGACGAGTATTTTGGTACTGTGGTTTCTGACCCCTATCGCTGGCTCGAAAACGATACGGCTGCTGATGTGGAAGCCTGGGTTACTGCACAGAACAAAGTGACCAATGCGTATCTCGAGCAAATTCCTTTCAGAAATAAAATTCAGGAACGACTTACCAAATTGTGGGATTACCCGAAACAATCGGCTCCGGTAAAGAAAGGCGACAAGTATTTCTATTATAAGAACAACGGACTTCAGAATCAGAATGTACTTTTTTATAAAACCAGCCTGAAAGGAGAGGAATTTGAATTACTCGACCCCAATCTTTTGTCGGACGATGGAACAGTTGCATTGTCGTCGATAGCCGTTTCCGACGATGGAAAATACCTGGCCTATGCCATTTCGCGTGGCGGCTCCGACTGGCAGGAAATATATGTAAGAGACATTGAAACAGGAAAAGACCTCGACGATCACCTGAAATGGATTAAATTCAGTGGCATGTCGTGGTTCGAAGATGGATTCTTTTATTCCCGATATCCTGAACCGGTAAAAGGAGGGGAGTTGAGTGGTATGAACTCACACAACAAGGTATATTATCATAAAATTGGCGACTTGCAGGAGAATGATCAACTGGTATACCAAGACAACAACAACCCATTGTGGAGCTATTCCGCCGAAGTAACCAAAGACAAAAAATATCTGATTATTTACGCCAGCAAATCAACTTCAGGAAATGCACTGTATTACAAAGATCTTTCGGTAAATAACGCACCGGTGCGAAAAATTATCGAAGGTTTCGACTACGATTATGGAGTTGTGGGACATTTCGAAGGGAAACTATTCGTGTATACCAACCACAATGCTCCCAAATATAAACTCATATCGATTGACCCGAAACGAAGTGACGAAAAATACCGCACCGACATTATTTCGGAGGCTGATGGGGTGTTGCAAAGTCTGAGTGTTTTTGGAGAGAAAATAATTGCCACATACATGATTGATGCACATTCGGTAGTGAAGCTGTTCGATATTCAAGGTAATTATCTTTACGATCTCGACTTGCCCGTAATTGGTTCGGTTAGTGGTTTTGCAGGCGACCGCACCGAAACCGAAACTTTCTACACGGTTACCTCTTTTATTACACCTGCTACTATTTATAAATACAATATCGAAAAAAATAAATCGGAGCTGTATCAAAATGCCCAAATCGATTTCGACGCATCAAAATACGAAACCAAACAGGTTTTTTATACATCAAACGACGGAACAAAAATACCCATGTTTATTGTGCATAAAAAGAAAATAGCTTTCGATGGTAACAATCCCACCTTGCTGTATGGATACGGAGGTTTTAATATTAGCCTGACTCCATTTTTCAGCGTTGTTCGCCTGCTTTGGCTCGAGCAGGGTGGCGTGCTTGCAGTGGCGAACCTAAGGGGTGGGGGCGAATATGGCGAAGATTGGCATAAAGCCGGTATATTGATGAACAAGCAAAATGTGTTCGACGATTTTATTGCAGCCGCCGAGTATCTTATCGATAATAAATATACCTCTCCGCAACGACTTGTGATTCAGGGTGGATCGAACGGCGGTTTGCTTGTTGGCGCCGTAGCCAATCAGCGTCCCGAATTATTTGCTGTGGCATTGCCGGCTGTTGGGGTTATGGATATGCTACGATATCATCTGTTCACTATTGGCAGATACTGGGCTACCGACTATGGTACCAGTGCCGACAGTAAAGAAATGTTTGAGTATCTGTATGCCTATTCGCCCATTCACAATATTAAAGAGGGGGTTGAATATCCGGCAACAATGGTTACCACTGCCGACCACGACGACAGGGTAGTTCCGGCACATTCTTTTAAATACATTGCTACCCTGCAAGAAAAATATAAAGGCGAACGTCCCATGTTAATTAGAATCGAAACTAAAGCAGGACACGGTGCCGGTAAACCCACCGACAAAATCATTCAGGAGTATGCCGACTTGTATGCATTTGTATTCTATAATCTGAAATTTACACCCATTTATTAAAATTCCGTTAAATAAATGGTAATTTCGAAAAATCCTGCTGAGGCGGGATTTTTTTTAGCACACATATCAAAATACATGCTATGCAGCCAGCGTGGACGCTGGCTGCAGTCTATAATCTCACTATGCAGCAAGCGTCCACAACCGCAATATGCAGCAAGTGTCCACGCTGCTGCCCATAATCTTACCATGCAGCAAGCTTAGTTGCTGAGGTTCTCGAAGCACCACGCTTGCTGCATTCTCAAAAACAACTCATGCTTGCAGCATCAATGGCGGCTTTGTTTGCAAAACAATCACAGCTACTATACAGCAAGCATCCACAATCTCATCATGCAGTAAGCTTAGTTGCTGAGGTTCTCGAAGCACTACGCTTGCTGCATACTACTAAAACCAACAAGCGTCCACGCTTGCTGTATTAACAAAAGCGATACCTAAGCATCGGTAAAAAAATGAAAATACTCGCCTTGTGGTTTTGTAAATACCGCATATTACAATACTTTTGAGCTGAAAAGAATGCAATATGGATATCCGATTTTTAGTGATAGAAGGAAATATTGGAGCCGGTAAAACCAGTTTGGCCTGTAAAATGGCCTCAGACCTAAATGCCAGGCTCGTGCTTGAACGCTTTGCCGACAACCCGTTTCTTCCACAATTCTACGAAAACCCCGATCGATTTGCCTTTCCACTCGAAATGTCGTTTTTGGCCGACCGCTACAATCAACTGAAAGATGAATTGTTGCAGTACAGCCTGTTCAACGACCTGATAATTGCCGATTACTATTTCAATAAATCATTGATTTTTGCTGCCAATACCCTTCAGCGCGACGAAATGCACCTCTATAGGCAACTGTTCGATATTATACACAGTAAATTGCCCCGGCCCGATTTATATGTTTACATACACCGAAATACCAACATATTGCTTGAACAAATTAAAAAACGCGGACGCGAATACGAACAAAACATTGCTGCCGATTATTTAAAAAATATCGAGCTGGCATATATCGATTTTTTGAGGCATCAATCTGATTATCCTGCATTGGTAATAGATGTTGGTAATTGCGATTTTTTAGGCGATGATTCATGTTATCGAAAGCTGAAAACAATGATATTGGGTAGTGACTATAGCAAAGGAATGAACAGGATTATTTTTTAATTGTTAATAAACTGTGAGATACTGTTTTTTTTATTAAAAAACATTATTATTTTTGCAATTAATTGAAAAGTGTAATTAATATTTAAACGCTAAAACGATACAATTATGAGAAAATTTATCTATCTTTTTACAATGGTAGCGGTAGTTGTCCTGTTATCAGGATGTGCAGGCTTGAAAAAAATGATCAAGAATGCCGATGATATCAACTACGGTATGGAGCCTGAAGTGCTCGAAATGCATGCCGGAAAAGTTGAAATTAAAATAGTAGGGCAATTCCCCGAAAAATACTTCAGCAAAAAAGTTGAAGCCGAAATTACCCCTGTTATTGTTTGGGAAGGTGGCGAGAAAGCGTTGACACCTGTGTATGTTCAGGGCGAAAAAATCAAAGAAAACAATCAGGTAATAGTATATAAAGAAGGAGGTAAATTTACCTATACCGATAAGGTTGATTATGTTGATGGTATGAAACATTCGCGTGTTGAGCTGCGTATTGTTGGAAAGCAAGGCAAAAAAGAATCAACTTTCGATCCTGAGGTTATTGGATATGGTGTAATTGCAACACCCAATCTGGTTGATCCTTATGCTAAAACAGTGAAAGGTAAAGATAGTTTTGTGAAAGACGTAGCCGATAAACGTGTGGCTGTTATCAACTACGATAAAAACCAAACCAATCTGAAAAATACCGAGGTTAAAAAAGAAGAAGTTACCCAATTGCAGGCTTATATCAAAGAAGTTGACAAAAACGAAAGAATTAACTTTATTGGCGTAACACTGAAATCGTATGCTTCACCCGAAGGTACCATCGAAAGAAATACCGATGTGTCGAATGGTCGCAGCAAGACAGCCGAAGGCTTTATTTCGAAAGAATTCACAAAAATAGCCGCTGCTAAAGAAAAAGATTTCGTGAAAACTGAGGTTACAGTTGAAGACTGGGACGGATTCAAAAAATCGGTTCAGGAATCGAGCCTTCCCGAGAAAGATATGGTATTGCGCGTAGTTCAAATGCATTCCGATCCCGCTGTTCGCGAACAGGAAATTCGTAATATGACTAAAACATTCGATGCTCTCGAGCAAGAAATTCACCCCAAACTGCGTCGTTCCGAAATGTATATCAACGTGATGCTGATTGGCCACACCGACGATGAAATTAAAGAAATATATGCCAACAACAGCGACGAACTTGCACAGGAAGAATTTCTGTATTGTGCTACCTTGTTCACCGATGTGAATAAAAAACTTGAAATATACACCAAATACACCGATAAATTCGATAAAGACTGGAGAGGATTCAACAACTTAGGTGCTGTTCAGTTTGAATTGAATAACATTCCTGCTGCCAGAACTGCTCTCGAAAAAGCCAAAAGCTTGAATGCCAATGCAACTGTATTCAACAATTTGGGAAGTGTATGTTTGGTTGAAGGCGAGATAGAAACTGCTAAAGAATACTTTGCATCAGCTACCGGAATCAACGAAGCCAGCTATGGTCAGGGTATCATTAATATTCAGGAAGGTAAATACCAAAGTGCTACCGAATTTTTCGGAAGCGATTGCTCTTTCAATGCCGGTCTTGCATTGCTCCTCAATAAAAAATATGACGATGCTATCAACGCTGCTAATTGTGGAACCGACAAAGAAAGTGCTAAAAACTACTATCTGAAAGCCATTGCTTATGCACGCAAAGGAAATGCTAACGAAATGTTCAACAATTTGCGCACAGCCGTTAACAAAGACGGTGAACTGAAAAGTCGTGCCAAAACCGATATGGAATTCTTCAAATACTTTGAAGATGCCACATTCATCGAAATTGTGAAATAAATATTGTATCGTATCTTGAAGGCGGTCTGAATGGCCGCCTTTTTTTTGCCGTTTTATACTATATTTGCGTGTTATTTTTCTATTCATAAAATGAAACACATTATCATATCGGGACCACCCGGAAGTGGAAAAGGAACACAAGCGGTGAAACTGGCCGAGCACTATGGCTTGGTTCATATTTCAACGGGTGATGTGTTGCGCGATGCAATAATGCGAAAAACAACACTAGGAGTCATTGCCCAACAACGCATCGATAAAGGAAATTTTGTGCCCGACGATATAGCTCTTTCTATTATTCAGGAGTTTATCGACGATGAGCACCCCGGTTCAAACGGGTTTATTTTCGATGGTTTTCCGCGTACCCTGAATCAGGCCTATATATTCGACGATATGCTGCTGCAACGTGGGCAACAATTGTCGGCCTTTATACTGCTTTATGTGTTAAACGAAATTACCATCGATAGGATGCAAAAGCGCGCCCTTAAACTAGGGCGACCCGATGATGCGCATATCGATATTATTAATCACCGTATCAAAATCTACCACGATGTTACCGAACCTATTGTGGGCTATTACGAGAATAAAGGCTTGTTGGTGAAAATAAACGGTGAGAAAACCGAAGAAGACGTGCTCAGCACTATTATAGAAAAACTTGATAAACGATTACGCTAATGTCGAATGCCAACTTTATCGATTATGTGAAAATATTTTGCCGCTCAGGCAAAGGAGGGGCCGGGTCGAGGCATTTTCGGCGCGAGAAATTTGTTCCGTTTGGCGGCCCCGATGGTGGAAATGGCGGTAGAGGAGGCCATGTGGTTTTAAGAGGTAATCGAAATCTTTGGACTTTATTACATCTTCAGTATCAAAAGCACGTATTTGCCGAAAACGGTGCTTCGGGTGCCGGTGCTTTAAAAACCGGTGCCGACGGCAACGATGCAATTATAGAAGTGCCACTGGGAACTGTGGCTATTGATGCCGAAACAGGCGATAAGCTGCTCGAAATCACCGAAGACGGGCAGGAACTGATATTGCTTGAAGGAGGAAAAGGGGGGCTGGGTAACGATAATTTTAAATCGGCAACCAATCAGGCTCCCGATTATGCACAACCAGGGATTCCCGGAATAGAAGCTTGGGTAATACTAGAATTAAAAGTGCTGGCCGATGTAGGATTGGTAGGTTTTCCGAATGCAGGCAAATCGACTCTGCTGTCGGTGCTGTCGGCTGCCAAGCCTAAAATTGCCGACTACCCGTTCACCACACTAACGCCCAATTTGGGTATTGTTTCGTATCGCGATTATAAATCTTTTGTTATGGCCGATATTCCCGGAATCATCGAAGGTGCTTCAGATGGCCGTGGATTGGGGGTTCGTTTTCTGCGACATATCGAGCGGAATTCGGTATTGCTGTTTATGATACCTTGCGATACTGAGCATATTGGCAACGAATATGCTGTGTTGCTGAACGAACTAAAACAATACAATCCCGAACTCCTCGATAAACAACGATTGCTGGCTATTACCAAAACTGATGTTATCGACGACGACTTAAAAACTATGCTATCGGAAACAATACCCTCTGATATACCGCATATTTTTATCAGTTCAATTACCGGTAATGGTTTGCAAAAGCTGAAAGATATGATATGGCATGCCATAAATGCATAATGCAGATGATAGAATTTATAGAGAATATCGACCGCAAATTATTTCTTATCTTAAATTCATGGCACTGCAGTGCAATCGACCCCGTCATGTTTTTTGTTTCCGCTCATCTGTTTTGGATTCCGGCCATTGCTGTAATGGTTTTTTTTGTGATAAAACAATATGGTAAACAGAGCTGGCTGCCATTGCTAAGTTTGGCATTGTGCTATCTACTGTCTGATCAATTGTCGGGCTTGCTCAAAGAACTGATACAACGATACCGACCCAGTCATAATATAGAAATTAGTAATTTGGTTCATGTTGTGAACGAATACCGTGGCGGTTTATATGGTTTTGTATCGTCGCATGCTGCCAACAGCTTTGCGCTGGCAGTGTTGTCGGGCTTGTGGGTGCGCAAAACATGGTTTTATTTTATTATGATAATTTGGGCATTGCTTGTTTCCTATAGCCGTGTTTATCTTGGTGTGCACTATCCGGCCGACATTGCCGGCGGGGCAGTTCTTGGGGTGCTGCTGGCATTGGCGTTTTATCGCATGGGTATGTATTTCGCTGCACGATACAAATGCTTGCCGGCCAAAAAAAACGGAGACAATATTGCCTCCGCTCGGTAACCAGATATAAAATAAACCTCTCTATTCGTATTCTTTCAAGATGTTTTTCACATCTTCGGCGGCAACCCTGCCATAGGTTTTGTCGCCAATCATTACAACAGGAGCCAGGCCGCATGCGCCAACACAGCGCAGACAGCTCAACGAGAATTTGCCGTCGGCTGATGTCTCACCAACTTCCAATTTCAGTTCTTTCTTGAATTCTTCGAGTACTTTTTCGGCACCCCTCACATAGCAGGCTGTACCGGTGCATATCGAGATGGGATGTTGCCCTTTTGGAGTCATGGTGAAAAACGAGTAGAAAGTTATCACTCCATATACTTTGGCCGTAGAAACATTCAGCTCGCTGGCCACAATTTCCTGAATTTCGGCAGGCAGGTAGCCAAAATGACTCTGCACTTTATGCAACACATTGATGAGTTCGCCGGGGGCGTTGTTGAATGATGCGCAAATCTCTTTCACTTTGGCTACATCGTTTTCTTTTATTTTAATATGAATTTGTGACATGGCTATATGTTTTATTCGATGAATATTTTTTTCTTTTTGTCGAAATAATGCGTGTGCAGCAGATGATGTGCTTTTTCGCTCATCGGTGATCCGAGAAATTCTTCATACAGTTTGATGATTTCGGGGTTTTCGTGCGATTTGCGAATGGGTTTGCCTTCATCCTCTTTATATAGAGCAGCTGCACGGGCTTTCAGAATTGATGAGTCTCCGTGATGCTGCGGTTGACCTCCACCACCGATGCAACCACCCGGACAAGCCATGATTTCGATGGCATGGAACTCGCATTCTCCCGATTTTACTTGTTCAAGGAGCTTACGAGCATTGCCCAAACCATGAGCTATACCTATGTTTAATTTCAGTCCGTCGAAATCGACACTGGCAGCTCTTATGCCTTCGAAGCCACGCAATTGATGGAAATCGATTTTTTCAAGAGTTTTTCCTGTATATACTTCATAAGCCGTGCGGCATGCAGCTTCTATTACACCTCCGGTTACACCGAAAATTACCGAAGCACCTGTCGATTCACCCATCAGCCTGTCGAAGTTTTCGTCGGGAAGTTGTGTGATATCACCAATCGATTGCTTGATGAGCGATGCCAGTTCTCGGGTGGTAATAGCATAATCTACATCGGGATTCCCGTTTACCTTGAACTCGTCGCGCTGTGCTTCGTATTTTTTGGCCAGGCACGGCATTACCGAAACAACCACCAAATTTTCGCGTTTAACACCCAATTTTTCGGCCATATAGGTTTTGGCTATCGCACCAAACATTTGTTGTGGCGATTTAGCAGTAGATGGTATCTCGCGCATTTCGGGGAACTGGTATTCGAAGAAGTTTACCCAACCCGGGCAGCACGAAGTAAGTATTGGCAGTTTAACGGTTTTGTCGCCTTTCAGGTGGGCATTAAGCCTACTTAACAGCTCGGTGCCTTCTTCCATTATGGTTAGGTCGGCAGCAAAGTCGGTGTCGAACACCTTGTCGAAACCCAATTTGCGCAGAGCTGCTACCATTTTGCCGGTTACAATGGTTCCGGGAGCCATGCCGAATTCTTCGCCAAGAGCTACTCTTACGGCGGGAGCAGTTTGAACAATTACGGTTTTTGTTTCGTCGGCCAAAGCACGTATTACCTTGTTGGTATGATCAACCTCGGTAAGCGCAGCTGTAGGACAAACAGCTACACACTGTCCGCAGAATGTGCAGGGCGACTTCTCTAGGTCCTGTTCAAATGCAGGGGCAACCACTGCCATAAAGCCGCGATTGATACCACTCAACACACCGCAGGTTTGCACATCGTTGCACATGGTTTCGCAGCGACGGCACATAATACATTTGTCCATATCGCGAATTATGGCGGGTGAGTTGTCTTCTTTGTAGGTTGACTGCTCGCCCTGATAATGAATCTCGCGAATGCCGAAGTTTTGAGCCATCTTTTGCAAGTCGCAGTGTCCGTTTTTGGCACAAACCAGGCAATCGAACGGATGGTCAGAAAGTATAAGTTCGAGTACTGTTTTTCGTGCATTCAGCACCCTCATGGTGTGGGTTTTTATTTCCATGCCTTCCCAGCACTTGGTTACGCACGAAGGGGCAAGGTTTCTCCTTCCGGCTACTTCAACCACACAAACACGGCAACCACCGGGCTTATGCTCGATATTCATATCGATGAGGTTCATGTAGCATAGGGTCGGAATTTCAACATTTATCTTGCGGGCTGCTTCCAGGATGGTAGTTCCCGGTTCAACCTGAAGCTTGTGCCCGTCGATGGTTATATTCATTGTCGACATTTTGAAATCTCCTTTATTTAATAAAAATAGCATTGAATTTACATTTCTCGTAACATGCCCCGCACTTGATGCAAGTATCTTGATTGATAAAATGAGGCATTTTTTTCTCTCCGGTAATTGCAGCTACCGGACAAACTCTGGCACATGCGGTGCACCCAACACAGGCTTCGGCATCTATAATATATTGTTTCAGGGCGGTGCACTGTCCTGCACGGCATTTCTTTTCGTTAACGTGTTCCAGATACTCTTCGTAGAAATGCTCCAGTGTAGATAACACGGGGTTCGGAGATGTTTGCCCTAAACCACACAGCGAAGTGTCCATAATTACTTTGCTCAGGTTTCTTAGCAGGTCGATATCTTCCATGCTGCCCTTGCCATCGCATATTTTGGTAAGCAATTCGTGCAGCCTTTTGTTGCCAATGCGACACGGTGAGCATTTGCCGCACGATTCTTCTACTGTAAATTCCAAATAGAATTTTGCAATCGATACCATGCAGTCGTCTTCATCCATCACAATCATACCACCCGAACCCATCATAGAACCCGCTTTCAGCAAGTTGTCGTAGTCGATGGGAGTGTCGAGGTGTTTTTCGGTGAGGCAGCCGCCCGAAGGACCTCCGGTTTGCACCGCTTTAAATTGTTTACCTCCTTTAATGCCACCGCCAATTTCGAAAATCACTTCGCGCAGCGTGGTTCCCATGGGAACTTCGATAAGACCAACATTGTTTATTTTACCGGCAAGGGCAAAAACCTTGGTGCCTTTCGATGTTTCGGTGCCAATACTGCTAAACCATGCGGCTCCTTTGCGAAGAATAATGGGCACGTTGGCAAATGTTTCAACATTGTTTACGTTGGTGGGCTTATTCAAATATCCCGATTCTGCAGGAAAGGGTGGTTTCACGGTTGGTTCTCCGCGTTCACCTTCCATCGAGTGAATCAGGGCAGTTTCTTCGCCACAAACAAAAGCTCCGGCGCCATAGCGCAATTCTATACTAAAGTTGAACCCTGTTCCCAGAATATCTTTGCCCAACAAGCCGTATTCCTCGGCCTGAGCAATGGCTATTTTTAAACGGTGTATGGCCAGTGGGTATTCGGCACGTATATAAATCAATCCTTTATCGGCACCGATGGCATATCCACAAATAGCCATGGCTTCGAGTACACAATGGGGGTCTCCTTCAAGAATCGACCTGTCCATAAATGCACCCGGGTCGCCTTCGTCGGCATTGCACACCACATATTTCTGATCGCTGTGGCTTTTTGCAGTAAGCTCCCACTTCAGTCCGGTAGAGAATCCTCCTCCTCCTCGGCCACGAAGCCCCGATTTTTTCATTTCTTCTACCACCTGTTGCGGTGTCATCTCCGTTAGCGCTTTTCCCAGTGCTTCGTAGGCTTCACGGGCAATGGCTTCGTCGATATTTTCGGGATCGATGAAACCGCAGTTATGCAGGGCTATGCGTATTTGCTTCTTGTAGAACCCCATGTGTTTGCTGTCGCTTACCTTTTCCTCGTTTTGCGGATTGACATATAATAGCCTACCCACCTTGCGACCTTTAATGATATGCTCTTCGATAATTTCTTTCGCATCGCCGGGTTGCACTCTGGTGTAGAATGTATTGTCGGGGATTACTTTGAGTATTGGCCCTTGTTCGCAAAAACCGAAACATCCGGTAAGCACCACTTTGGCTTCATCTTCCAGGCCGTGGGCAGCCAGTTCTTTTATTAGGTTCTCGGCCAGATCGTTGCTATGGGTAGCACGGCATCCCGTGCCGCCACAAACTAATAAATGCATCTTGTAATTTGCCATTGCTTTGTCTCCTATAGGTCAGTATCGTTAATAGTATTGTAATTGGCTGGCAATATTCCTTCGATAAGTTCACCATTCTTAATGTATTTCTCGATGATTTCGTCGGCTTTTTTATTGTCGACATATCCAAATACAACCGGCTCGTTTCCGGGTAGTGTTATTTCAACGGTGGGCTCTGCAAAACAATAGCCCATGTCGCCGGCTTGTGTTACTACAGCATCAATATTGCGCTTTTCGAGTTCCTCTATCATAAACTCCATTACCTGTTTGGCTCCTGAAGCAATGCCGCTGGTTGCCATTCCAACCCTTACCTGAACCACAGACTCGGGATGGTCGGCAGTTTCCCGAAGTTTTAGTTTATTCTGCAGCGATTCCTTTTGTTTGCGAAGCTCTGCTAATGTTGTAATTTTTGCCATTTCTCGATGGTTTTATTATTAATGTTTTTTATGCTATTCCGTTGCAAATATAAAATCTGTTTTCAGACTACCAAATGATTTATGTTATAAAAATAACAATGTTAATTGTTTAACAACAGATTGTGGATATGTTTATTATTTTTTGTTTTCTCTAAGTTGCTAAAGTACAAAAAATCAGCGAAATGCAAAACACATTTTTAAATCAAAAAAACGCTGTCTTTCTAAAAACTGTTGCTAAACACAAGCTTTAAGGTCTGGTTTTTGTGTTTTTTGGTGATGCTAAATGTTGGTTTTACACATAAAATTGTGTAGCAGAGCTTAAAAACTCCTGTATCAGTCGGAAATCGTGATTCGAAAAACGTTTTTTAAACTCAAGGGCTTCTTTTAATTCGGCGGTAGAGGTGCATAGTTCAATATCGTTGCTCAATAGCTGAATATCGAAATGAATATCAGGGAACTGACAAATAAAACCACTGAGAGTGCCTGCAATATCGCCAATGCCCTGTCTGTCGGGATGCGAAAGTGTAAATGTAGCCTGCACCTTGGTTCCTTTACCCTCTTGCGACGATATGGTGAATTTGCCCTGACACAACTCAGCCTGAAATTTGAGTAATGATACCCCAAGGCCTACTTTTCGCTCGGTGCGGGTGGTGTAGTAGGGGTCGCAAACTTTTGATAGTGTTTCGACGTTCATGCCACAACCATTGTCTTCAACGCAAATTGTGAATAAATCGGCTGCTGTATTCAAGCTTACACTTATGCCGATTGTATTGGCTCCTGCTTTAATTGAATTGTGCACAAGGTCGATAATATGCAGGTCGATGGTTTTCACATCGAAATTATTTTATTTGTGCGTATCGCTTCAGCTATCGATTCGAAGCATAGATTTTTGGTGTTTATAAAAATATATGCACGGCCAATGTCTTCGGGGTTGTGGGCGTCGGAGCTTTGTATTATAGGAAGCTTGCCAAAACTACCGGGGTTTTCGCTAAACTGCTGTATCGAAATTTGCCTGCTGATTTCGATGGCATCGGGATATAAATCGGGGGGCATAAATCCCAGCTGACTACTAATGCTGTAGCTCGAACGATTTACATGCGCCGGAATAAATAGTCCGCCCAATTCACGAACCTTGCTTCGCAACGCGTTTATACTTATGTTTGTGGCCGCAAGTAATAACTGGGGGACTTCTGCAATAATATTCTCATTTTCGTCAACCACAAGTTGTTCTCCAAATCGTTGTGTGTTGTTTTGTACAGTAGTGTAGTGCGTCTCTAAATATTTCTGAAAAACATCAAGTTGATGCAAGTCTTTCATGAAGCACAGGCAATGAACGTCTTCGGCAGTGCATACTTCTGCTCCGGTCATCACAAATATTCCGTGGCTCTGTGCCATCGATTGTATTATTGCGGCATTCAAACAACTGTTGTGGTCGGTAATGCCTATTACTTGCAAGCCTTCTTCAAGTGCCCTTTGTACGATTATGGCAGGGCTCATCCAAAGACTACCGCACGGCGATAAAACGGTGTGTATATGTAAATCGGCCTTAAGCCTCATGGCTTTTTTTTTCGTATTCATACAGCATGCCGCAAACTTCGTAGGTGCGTAAGCCTGTGGTAAATACCGAAATGTTTTCGCACTCACATTGGCTTAACATATCTGCGTCGGGTTGGTTGTTGCCAACAATTATAACTGCCCTTATATCTTTGAGTCCGGCAATGGCAGCCACATTTTTGTGTGTTTGCATGGTTACCCAGATATTGCCTTCGCGGGCATGTCCCATAACATCGCTCAACAAATCGCCGGCATAAACACCACTAAATGCTATTTGCTTTGGGGTACGTGTAGCCAAAGTACAATCGAAAATCTTCTCGGGTTCAATGTGTATTGTTTTCATACGTTTTGCATTTTGTTGAAACTGATATTTCGTATGTTTTTGCTCATATTCATCGGTATTCTTCATTTTGTGATCCTGATTTTCTTTTCTGCATTTCATAACTCAAAGTATTTGTCAATCCCCCATATTTCTGAGTCAGCAGCCATAGTTTTTGGGTCTTGTCTGATGTTGAAAACACAGTCGTTGGTTTCTGCCATGCCAAGAACCACATCTTCGGCAAAAGCATGGCAAGTGGGCGCTCCACATAAGCCACAATGAACACCGGGCAGGCTGGCTTCCAGTTGTTTCATTTGCTCGAGCAATGCCATCGATTCCTGCATATTGTTTCCAATGGGTAGCATATTGCGTGGTTTAATTTCGGGAATGTCGATATTGCTTTTCAGGCTTTCGAGAAATTGCTTGTTAACGCATGGCGAAGGGAGTGAACGCGTTTTGTTGAGGGTGTCGATATGCTTCGCCCTGTTTTTCAGCCGCTCGATAGCCAAAAAACGGTTTGCGCTGGTAAGTACGCCGCCGGCGCAGCTTTGGTCGCAGGCACGCAGTTCAATGAAATCGACATCTTGAATTTTGTCGTTTTCGAGTTGTTCCAAAAATTCAATAACATTTTTCATCCCGTCTATGGCAAAACACCTTCCTGCGTAATGCATGGCTTCGCCACCACTCAGACCATACAGCACATCAATGCCCCGAAGCGTATGGTTTATCGGATCGACGGCTGCGGGTTTGTTTATCAGAATTTGCCTCACTTTGTTGTACATTATATCCATATTGATAACCCCGGCTATTTCTGATTTCTCTCCTTCTACAGGACTTTTTACCGAAGCTATTTTGGCGGCACAGGGGGTGAGGTAAAACACGCCGATTTCTTCACGTTTTATGCCGGCAGCACACAGGCGACCAATAATGGTGTAGGCCGCAAAATCGAGGGGTACTTTTATGTGTATTATGTTGGGAATAAGCGAAGGAAATCGCACCTGAATAAGCCTTACTACTGCAGGGCAGAATGGCGAAATATAAGTTTTTGGGGCTTGCTGTTCCATGTAATTGCGATAGGCCTCGGTAACCAGACCTACGCCATGTTCTACTTCGTAAATATGGGTAAACCCCAATTCCTTCATGCAGGCATAAATTTCGGAAACCCTGATTTGCTGCGAAAACTGACCGATAAAAACTGCAGGAACCAGGGCAATGCGATAGCGATATTTTAATATCTCGCTGAAATCGTCGTGTTTTATATAAATGGCTTTCACCGGACATACGCGGCAACATTCGCCACAGTCGACACATTTATTTTTATTTAAAACGGCCTTGCCCTGCCTGATGCGAATGGCCTCGGTGGGGCACACGCGCATACAGTTGGTGCATCCGGTGCACATGTTGCTGTCGATAGTTAAGGCATGGTAAAACTCGCTATGTGTGCTTTGGTTTGTCATGGCCTGCAAAATAATTTATCATGATAAGTGTGGTGCCGATTCCGGGAGTGCTTTTTATGTCGAGAAAATCGGTATTGTTTTTAATATTTGGTAAGCCCATGCCTGCTCCAAAGCCCATTTCGCGCACCTGTTGCGAGGCGGTGCTAAAACCCGCTTGCATGGCTTTTTCGATATCGGCAATGCCCGGACCCTTGTCGGTGCCGGTGATGCGTATTTTTTCGGAATCAATTTCAACTTTCATGTTGCCTTCCCAGGCATGGGCCACAATGTTTACTTCGGCTTCGTACATGGCAACCACTGTGCGTTTTATCGAGCACTGATCAACGCCCAGCTGCTTCAGTATCTTTTTTACCCGGCTCGACGCTTCACCGGCATTGCTGAAGTTGCCACCTGCAATATGAAATGTTTCTGTTATCATCAGTAAATTGCTTGTATGCCGTTGCTGCCCAATATCGAACAAATTCTGAATACGCTGAACGGACTTTCTATTATCGAAACATCGGCTTCGTGTGCCAATTGCTTCATTTCGTTGCAACTGGTTTTTCCGCGACCAATTACAATGCATTTTATGTCGGACACTTCGGCGGTTCTTACGGTTTGTAAATTGCATAGTCCTGTTATCAGTAACAAGTTTTCGCTGTCGGTGCGCAATACGTCGCTCATTAAATCGCTGGCAAATGCATAGCCAAATTCAATTGCATTGTGACCTGCGCACAAATGCGATTTACCATTAATCAGACTTGCTATTTGTTCGGCTTTCATCGCAGTACTTTTTTTATTGCAAAAATACATAATTATTCTAAATGTTAAACAAATAACAATGTTAAAAAAATAACAAAACATATTGAATCAATAGGATATATGTTTTAACTAATTGTAAATCAGCAAATAATAACGATTGTGTTATTGAGCAGGGTTGAAGGGGTGTTTGTTTTGGGGTAATTGGTTGCCGCATTTTCATAGCTAATAGATGGCATGTAATGCAACAAAAATTCGAGAACCGAATTACTTCATCATTGTCAAAAAATCAGAAAGAATCAAGAATTGTTATGTGTGTGGAAAAATAAGCATTTGTCTTTCATATTTTATTGTGTATTTTTATCCATCATATTAAATGTAAAACCTATGCGTAAGTCATTATTGTTTCTTGTATTTGTAATGCTTGTTTCCGAGCTGTTTGCCAGCGATTTAACCCGTTTGCTGCGTTTTCCCGATATTCATGGCGACCAGATTGTGTTTTCGTATGCAGGCGATTTATACACTGTGGCGCGCCAAGGGGGCGTTGCCCGACGTTTGACATCGGGCGAAGGCCTCGAGATTTTTCCGCATTTTTCACCTGATGGCACACAAATAGCGTTTACCGGTCAGTACGATGGCAACACCGAAGTGTATGTAATGCCTGCCACCGGCGGCACACCGCGCCGACTGACCTATACGGCCACGCTGTCGCGCGACGACATCAGCGACCGAATGGGTCCCAATAACATTGTTATGGGATGGACTCCCGACGCTAAACACGTGGTATATCGCAGCCGAAAAATTACCTTCAACGACTTTGTGGGTCATCTGTTCAAAGTGCCGGTTGAAGGGGGCATGTCGGAGCAATTGCCTTTTTCGTCGGGAAGTTGGTTCTCGTACTCTGCCGATGCAAATCAGATTGCTTTTAATCGTGTGTTCCGTGAATTCAGAACATGGAAATACTACAAAGGCGGTATGGCCGACGATATCCGCATTTTCGACTTCACAACCAAGAAAACCCGCAACATCACCAACAACGATGCACAAGATATATTTCCCATGTGGCATGGCAGTAAGATTTATTTCCTCTCCGACCGCGACCGCATTATGAACCTGTTCGCTTACGACACCATCACCCGCGCTACCCGAAAACTAACCAGCTTCACCCAGTACGATATTAAATTCCCGAATTTGGGTAACGATGCCATTGTTTTCGAAAATGGTGGGTACATATATATATATGATTTTGAGAAATCGTCGGTTGAATTGGTATATATCGAGGTGAAAGAAGATAATGCCGGTTCGCGCACTGTGCTGAAAAACGCCGCCGATATGATTCGCGCTTACGACATTTCGCCCGACGGTGTTCGCATTGCCTTTGCTGCACGAGGCGATATTTGGTCGGTTCCTGCCGAAACCGGTATTGCTCGTAACCTTACTGCGAGCAGCGGCGTTCACGAACGTAATGTGGAGTGGTCGCCCGACGGACAATATATTGCATACATATCAGACGAAACCGGCGAAACCGAAATCTTTATAGCAGACCCGCTCGGAAAAGAAAAACCGGTGCAAATCAGCTTCAATGCCGACACCTATAAATATGGTGCGAAATGGTCGCCCGACAGTAAAAAACTACTTTTTGCCGATAAGATGCAGCGACTGCAGTATGTTGATATCGATAAGAAAAAAACAACAGAAATATCGCGCTCAATTACCGGCGAAATTCACGACTATGCCTGGTCGCCCGACAGCAAATGGGTGGCTTTTTCCGATGCCGATACTTCGCGTGTTTCAAAGATTTATTTGTATAACCTGTCAACAAAAAAACTGCACAAAATCACATCCGACTGGTACGATTCCTACCGACCTGTTTTCAGCGATTGCGGCAAGTATTTGTTCTTTATTTCGAACCGCGATTTTAACCCTATCTACAGCAGCACCGAATGGAATCATGCCTACCGTGATATGTCGAAAATATACTTTGTGATGTTGAATAAAAACGATGTGTCGCCACTGGCACCCAAAAACCAAGAAGCCGAAGTGCTGGTTGCCGACAAAACTGATGAGAAAACCAAAGATGCCTCTAAGGACAAAACACAAGATATTGTAATAGATATCGAAAATATTGAATTTCGCATCGAGGTACTTCCCGTTGAGGCAGCTTCGTATTGGAATATACAAACCGCCGGCGATAAACTGTTCTATGTAAGTGCCAAAATGAATGTGCCGGCATCGCTGAAACTCTTCGATTTTAAAAAGAAGCAGGAAAGCGATTTGGGAGCCTATACATCGTATCTGATTTCGGCCAATAAGAAGAAAATGTTGGTGGCAAAAGGCAATGCTTACTATGTGATTGATTTACCCTCGGCATCGATAAAAACCGATAAACCGGTAAATCTTTCCGATATGAAAGTGTGGGTTGATCTAAATGCCGAATGGAAGCAAATTTTTACGGAATCGTGGCGACAAATGCGCGACTTTTTCTATGCCCCCAATATGCATGGTGTCGATTGGAATGCCGTGAAAGAAAAGTACGAACCCATGCTTCAATATGTTAACAGCCGCAACGATTTGAATTATATCATTGGTGAGATGATAGGTGAATTGAATGCCGGCCATGCCTATGTGGGTGGTGGCGACCGTAAACCCGACCAACGTATCAAAACCGGTTTGCTGGGTGCCGAGCTAAGTCGGCATAACAGTGGTTATTACCGAATCGATAAAATTCTGAAAGGCGAAAACTGGATAAAAGATGTGCGTTCACCCTTGATTAACCCCGGAATGGACATTTCGGAAGGCGATTTTATTGTGAGTATAAATGGGAAAAGTCTGAAAGATGTTACCGATATATACAGCCTGTTGGTAGGCAAAGCCGAAACACAGGTTGAAATAGGATTCAGCAGCAAGGCTTCCGAAAAAGATGTACGCAGCTATGTTATTGTCCCCATCGAGAACGAGGCACAATTGTATTATTACAATTGGGTACACAAAAACATAGAATATGTCAACAGCAAAACCAACGGACGGGTTGGATACATTCATGTTCCCGATATGTCGCGCGAAGGACTCAACGAGTTCGTGAAGTACTTCTATCCGCAATTGTCGAAACAGGCACTTATTATCGACGACCGTGGCAATGGCGGCGGCAATGTATCGCCAATGCTGATAGAACGCTTGCGCCGCGAAGTTTCGATGATGGCTATGGGGCGCAATGCCGATTTGCCCAACACAAAGCCCCGCGAAGTGATGCATGGTCCCAAGATACTGCTCATTAACCAATATTCGGCTTCCGATGGCGATTTGTTCCCCTATCAGTTTCGCAGGCATAAGCTGGGAAAACTGGTCGGTGTGCGCACCTGGGGTGGGGTGGTCGGTATCAGAGGTTCGCTGCCATTTATCGACGGAGCAGTGCTCAACCGGCCCGAATACGCCCATTATGCCGCCGACGGCAGTGGCTGGATAATCGAGGGCTATGGTGTCGATCCCGATGTGAGGATTGACAACGACAGCTATCAGGAATATATGGGCATTGATGCCCAGCTCGACAAGGCTATTGAACTGATACTTGAAGATCTCGCCAAATTCAATTCTCAATTGCCGGGCATTCCCGATTATCCCGATAAGAGTAAATAATTATTTTTGAAAGCGGTGTTTAAAAAGATGTATATGCTGATGTTGTGTCGGAAAGAATTGTTATTTTTACCTCAAATTATTCAATAACTTAAAACTAATGCTATGAAAAAAATTATGTATCTGTTTTTTGCAGTTGCTCTGGGTGCTGCAATAGTTTCGTGCGGAAATAAAAAGGACAATAAAGACTGCGATAAAGATGAAGTGGCCAAAATCGAAAACTTTGCCGATTTGCAGAAGAAGTACGATGGCAAAACCTTCGATAATTGCGACGAGTTCTTTGCAGCTGCCGAAGAAATGATCGATGTTATGGTTATTCTGGCAAAAAAGTATGAAGAAGGCGACAAACAAGCCAAACAAGATCTTATCGATTTGATGAGCTTCTTGGAGCAGTTCGATAGTGAAGCTGAGAAACACGAAGCCGAATGCCCCGAAAAAATGGCTGAATTCAACACCAAAATTCAGGAAAAAACAAAGCCAATCGAAAACACGCTGAGGCTGCTTGCTTTCGATATGATGGATTCAGAAGATTCCGGAATTGATGAGGTAATTGATGAAGCTGCCGAAGAAGTGGACAATAAACTACAAAGTTTAAAATCCGACAACTCCGATGCGCTCAATAAGCTAAAGAACAATTAAACCTATAATTTGTTTGTAAAAAAGCAGGTGTTCTCATCTGCTTTTTTTATTTTTGAGACAAACCAAAACCTGAATGCGATGTTTTTAAAAACAAATTTCAGACCTGCCGTATTTTCGCTCATTGCCGTATTGTTGATAATTGCAGCCTGCTCCACGGTGCCGCTCATTGGCCGTAAACAGGTACTGTTGCTGCCCGAGTCGGAGTTGGTAAGCATGGGAACTACCAACTATCGTGGATTTCTCGACACATCGCGTGTAGTGAATACCGGTAATGAGGCAAGAGAGATAAAAGAAATTGGCAGTAACATTTCGGTGGCTGTTGAAAAATACCTTAAAGAACAAGGTCTCGAGAATCGCTTGAAAGACTTTAAGTGGGAGTTTTCTCTTATCGAAAGCGATGTTCCAAACGCCTGGTGCATGCCGGGTGGAAAGGTGTGTTTCTACACGGGAATATTGCCTTACACCCAAAACAAAAACGGTATCGCCGTGGTGATGGGTCACGAAATTGCACATGCTGTGGCGCGGCACGGTAACGAACGTATGTCGCAGCAACTTATGGCAGTTGCCGGAGGAGCCGTATTGTCGGAGTTTATCAAGGAGAAACCCGAAGTAACACAAAACATTTTTGTGACTGTGTTTTCGGTGGGTGCCTCGGTAGGCTTACTGCTGCCCTACAGCCGACTGCACGAATACGAAGCCGACAGGCTCGGATTGATATTTATGGCCATGGCCGGCTACGACCCCAATGAGGCAGTGAAATTCTGGGAACGAATGTCGAAAATGGGCGGGGCGCGTCCTCCCGAGTTCCTCAGCACCCATCCGGCCGACGAAAAGAGAATAGAAAACATGAAAAAAGTGCTGCCCGAAGCATTAAATTATTATAAACCTTAAACAAATTTATTAATTTTACCTTCGAATAGTAAACATAAAAATTGCAACACAATGGCTGATATTTCAACAATGTACATGGGAATGAGGCTTTCGAGTCCGATTATTGTAAGTAGTTCAGGTTTAAGTAAAAACATCGAGCAGGTGATTAACGCTGCCGGTTATGGCGCCGGCGCCATAGTGCTGAAATCGCTATTCGAGGAGCAAATCAGGCACGAAGCCGGCAAGGCCATTGCCGAAACCACGCATCATTATCCCGAAGCCGAAGATTATATACGCAACTATTCGCGCCATAATTCGGTGGCCGAATATGTGCAATTGATAAAAAATGTAAAGCACGAGGTAATAATTCCTGTTATTGCCAGCATCAACTGTGTTACCAACCACGAATGGATTGGTTATGCCAAGGATATTGAACAAGCAGGCGCCGATGCAATCGAGCTGAATATGTACATTGTACCCACCGATCTCAATCAGAAACCCGGTGAAATGGAACAAAAGTATTTCGATATAGTCGAGGATCTTCAAAAAGAAGTATCTATTCCGATAGCCATAAAAATCGGTCCACACTTTTCGAATCTTCCGTGGTTCGTCAATCAAATGAAATTTCGTGGCATTAAAACTTTTGTGCTGTTTAACCGCTTCTACGAACCCGATATCAACATCGACCGTATGGAAATTGTGTCGTCGAGTGTTTTTAGCAAAGAAACCGACATCCGCAACAGCCTGCGATGGGTTGGTATGATTTCGGGAATGATCGACGATATCGAAATATCGGCATCAACGGGTATACACGATGGTGCTGCAATTGTAAAACAACTGCTTGCCGGCGCCCAAACCACTCAGATATGCAGTGTACTCTACAAAAATGGAATGAAATCGATAGAACACATGATTGATGAAATGAAAGAGTGGATGCACAATCACAGATACAATTCTGTTGACGAATTTAGAGCTAAGCTTTCGTATCGGAATATTGGCGACCCCCAAACCTACGAGAGAGCTCAATTCATAAAGCATTTCAGTTCTCTCGAATAGTTACAGTTTTTATTGTTGTGCAATAGGGGGGTGCTTGCTGTGCGATTGTCCTGCAACTTGCTATGCTGTATAATATCTAATATCTCTCGTAAACTTCGGTTAAATTACTAATTTTGTTTGCCTGAAACAATTGTTTTATCAAATAACTAAATACTTGCGATATGAGAAAAGTACTGATTGCAACCGAAAAACCCTTTGCAAAAGAAGCTGTAGAAGCTATGAAAGCCGTTGCCTCAAAGGCCGGTTACGAAGTGAGCCTGCTTGAAAAATATACCGAAAAAAAGCAATTGCTCGATGCTGTGGCCAATGCCGAAGCAGTAATTATCCGCAGCGATATTATCGACAAAGAGGTGATTGAACATGCAAAAAATTTAAAAATCGTAGTTCGCGCCGGTGCCGGATACGACAATGTTGACTTGGCTGCCTCAAGTGCTGCCGGTGTGGTAGTGATGAATACTCCGGGGCAAAACTCAAATGCTGTAGCCGAATTGGCACTGGCCATGATGCTGTACATGGCTCGCGGCTGGTTCGACGGAGGTACAGGTACCGAATTGCGCTGCAAAAAAATCGGCATTCATGCCTATGGTAATGTAGGAAAATATGTTGCCGAAATTGCCAAAGGATTCCAAATGGAAGTGTTTGCCTACGACCCGTTTGTTAAGGATGAAGATATAGCCAAAGATGGCGTTACTCCTTTGCATTCGGCCGAAGAGCTCTATAAAACATGTCAATACATTTCGTTGCATATTCCGGCCAACGACAAAACCAAAAACTCTATCGGCTACAATCTGCTGATGTCGATGCCGAAAAATGCCGTGTTGGTAAATACTGCCCGTGCCGAAGTTATCGACGAAGAAGGCATGCTGAAAGCTATGGAAGAACGTGCCGACCTGAAATACCTGTCGGATATAGCCCCCAAAAATCTGGCGGTGCTAACCGAAAAGTTCGGAAAAAGAGTGTATTGCACTCCCAAAAAGATGGGTGCTCAAACTTCGGAAGCCAACAATAATGCGGGTATTGCAGCCGTAAATCAAATTGTGGGTTTCTTCGAAAAGGGCGATACTACATGTCAGGTGAATAAGTAATAGTTATAATCATTTAATATTTTTTATAAAATGGCAATTGTAAAACCATTTAAAGGACTACGCCCCAGCAAGGCAGTGGTCGAGAGACTAACATGTCTTCCTTACGATGTGATGAATAGTGCTGAAGCAGCTCAAATGGTTCAAGGTAAACCCGAGTCGCTACTGTATGTAACCCATGCCGAAATCGATTGCCCCGAGGGCACCGATGTGCACAGCGAAACAGTGTATAATAAAGCAGTTGAGAATTTCGAAAAAATTATTGCCAACAAATGGATGAATACCGATGAAACACCGCGTTTCTATGTGTATGCTCAAACCATGAACGGAAAAACACAGTATGGAATTGTTGGCTGTGCTGCTTGCGACGATTATCGCAACGGACTCATTAAAAAGCACGAGCTTACCCGTCCCGATAAGGAAGAAGACCGCATGGTGCTTACCCGTTACACCAATGCCAATATTGAACCGGTATTCTTCTCGTATCGTGCCATACCCGAAATCGACGATATCGTAAACCGCATTATTCAGAATACGCCCGAATACGATTTTGTGGCAGAAGATGGATTCGGTCATCATTTTTGGGTTATCGACAACGACAGCGACAATAGTAACATCGAAAAACTCTTTGCCGAAAAAGTGCCTTGCATGTATGTGGCCGACGGGCATCACCGCACTGCTGCAGCAGCTCGCATAGGGCTCGAGAAAGCTTCAGCCAACCCGAATCATAGCGGAAACGAAGAGTATAATTTCTTCATGGCTGTGATATTTCCCGATTATCAACTGAACATTATCGACTACAACCGCGTGGTTACCGATTTAAACGGATTGAGTACAGAACAGTTTCTTGTGAAACTGAATCATAATTTTACCGTTGAAAAAACCGGCACCGAAATTTATAAACCGGCGAAACTGCACGAATTCAGCATGTATCTCGAAGGGTATTGGTATAAGCTGAATGCAAAGCCGGGTACATACAACGACAACGACCCCATTGGCGTGCTCGATGTAACAGTGCTGTCGAATCTGGTTCTCGACCAAATTCTGGGAATAAACGACCTGCGCACCAGCAAGCGTATCGACTTTGTGGGAGGTATTCGTGGGTTGGGCGAATTGAGCCGACGCGTCGACAGCGGCGAAATGAAAGTGGCATTTGCCCTGTATCCCGTGTCGATGAAGCAGCTTATCGATATTGCCGATACAGGCAACATTATGCCTCCAAAAACTACATGGTTCGAACCCAAACTGCGCTCGGGTCTTGTAATACATTTGTTAGATTAACGTGTTGCTATACATAAAAAAAGCCGCATACATGCGGCTTTTTTTGATAGGTGCGTTCGATTAATTGATTTTAATCATTTTCGACAATTTTTCTTTTTCTTCGGCCTTGGGTATGCTCACACTCAGTATTCCGTTCTCGTACGAAGCCGATATCTTCTCGGCGTTCACGCTTTCGGGCAACTGATACGATTTGCTGAACGAACCGTAGCAAAACTCTCTGCGGAAGTAATTCTCGCTGTCGTTCTTCTCTTCTTTCACTTCCTTTTCGGCCGAAATAGTAAGCAGGCGTTCTTTCAGGTCGATTTTAAAATCTTTTTTTTCGAGACCGGGAACCGCAGCTTCAATTACAAATTCCTTTTCGGTTTCTTTTACGTTGAAGGCCGGATTGGTGAATACTTTGTCTTCGTATTGACGAACATTGTTGAAAATTTCGTCGAAAATTGCGGGCATAAACATGCTGTTTCTACGTGCTAACATGGCTTTTTCCTCCTATTATTTTTGTTTAACTTAAATTATTTTATTGTTTTACACTACTGTTTTCAATTGTTATACCATTTAAAAAAATAAGACAAAATGACTGCTTATTGAAAATAGCGGTGACAAACTGACATGGTGTTGTTTCCTAACCAATTGTATCTATTTTGATAACATTGATAAACCCAGTAAGTTTTTATTAATAAATTTTGAACCAACTATTGTAATTAAAATTAATAGTATTATTTTTACAATCACAGGGAAGCCGAAAACTGTAAGAGAGTAGGCATTAATTAAAAATTTAATATCATGGGAGTTATTATTTTCTACGTATTAATTATGTTATTGATGCTTGCATCGATGTGGAAGATTTACACTAAAGCTGGTAAACCCGGTTGGGCTATTTTAGTTCCTATTTACAACATTATCGTGTTACTCGAAATTGCCGGAAAACCCTGGTGGTGGTTGTTCTTGTTTATGATTCCGGTAGTGAATTTTGTATGTATGATAATTGTTTACGTTGAATTGGCCAAAAGTTTTGGTAAAGGAACCGGATTTGCTATGGGATTACTTTTCTTGAATGTAATTTTCTTCCCCATTTTGGCTTTCGGCGACGCTACCTATGTAGGACCGGGCGGCAAAGCAGCAGAATAATAATTACGTATGGATAACCTAAGGCTGTCAAGTTGTTTGACAGCCTTTCGTTTTTACCGGTTTTGAACTGGTACATACTTAATTAGATTTATAATAACATGAGTGTTTCAACTAAAAAACAATAGTATTATGGAAAATTTTGAAATAGCAAGCTTAATAGGTTTAGGAATTGGTTTCTTGGTGTTTTATCTGGCAATAGCCGTGTTTATGATTATCACCATGTGGAAGGTGTTTGCCAAAGCGGGTCAGCCGGGTTGGGCAATATTTATTCCCATTTACAACACCATTGTTCTGCTGAACGTAGCCGGAAAACCATGGTGGTGGATTTTTGGCTTCTTGTTGGCTATAATACCCATACTGGGTGGAATCTTGGTGCTGGTAATGAATATTTTAATACTGCATGGCGTTTCTAAAAATTTCGGGAAAGACGGAGGTTTTACTGTAGGTTTGGTTTTACTTCCTTTTATCTTTTTCCCGATTTTGGCATTCGGCAAAGCCGAATATATGAAGCCTCAAACCGAAGAATACACAAACTGATTACAGCGATACACTTGCCATATTGGTGTATTTCGGTTTTGTTTACTTGGTTATGTAGTAAACATATGTTATTTTTGTTCCACAGGGAAGCCGAAAACTTTAAGAGTAGGCATTAATTAAATATGTATAGCAATGGATAATAAATTTTTCAATTTCATTCAACCTTACCTGCAGTTCATCGACAATGGTAACATCTATCGCAAACCCTTCAGTTGGTTGTATTTATTGTTGGCAGCGGTGAATTTGTTGTTCCCGTTTTATGTGCTCTACGAAGCCATCGACAATAATATTTTTAGTGCCGATGCCAAGTTCATTATTGTGTTTTTATTGGTGTGGATTATCATTGCCGCCGCCGGCTGGATTAGTTTCCAGATTTGGTGGGATCGTAAAAATAAAGTTACTCAAACTTCAGCCGAAGGTGCCGAGTTTGTAGCTACTCCCGTTTTTTCTCATTTTATCCAAACTTTGGGTGAATGGTTCGGAAGCTGGATTGCCTTCGTAGGTTTTTTTGCAGGCTTATTCTCTCTAATATTAGGAAGCGATGCAGCAAGTTTCTTAAGCGCTATTGGAATTGGAGTTGTTGGCGGTGGAATTATTACAATAATAGTGATGCCTATCGTGGGATTTATTGTAATTATCGGTTCAAGGTTTGTTGCTGAAATGTCGCGTGCATTGGCTGCAATTGCCAACAACACTGCCAAGTAGTTATCGATATTGTTTATTGAAATGTGGCAAGGGGTACATATTGTGCCCCTTGTTTTGTTAACAGCGATTCGTAAACAACTAATTGTTTGGCGCAAAACTCAAAGTCGAGATGAACTTTCGGAAGGGCATATTCAGAAGGTAAATGTTGAAAACGAGCCAATGTAACATGAGGCAGGGGCGCTTTGTCGGGATGTGAGTTGCCTAAGTGTTTCGCTGTAATCATGCATAAACGGGTAAAACAATCGCGAGGTTCAAACTGAAGCCATATCATACCGCTACCGTCGCTGTGTTGCATGATGCGATACACAGGTTTGTTGAGCCAAATGGGGAGGTGGAGCGAAAAAATTGTTTCGGCTCGTTCAATTATATCAGGAATTTCCTGCACGGGCCTGTTCCCCAAAAAAGCAAGTGTAAGATGAAGATTCTCTGACGGTACAAAACGAATGGCCGACAATTCGGAATGTTGTGCTTGTAATATTTCTGCTGCTTTCGCAATGTGTATATCTGGCGCAATACCAGCAAACAGTCGTTTTTGTTCCATGATTACGAAATTTAAAAACTATTCCAATGCATATTCTCAGGTTTCCACTTGTCTTTTGGCTTGTCTACCCCTGTTGGGTGCCCGATGGGTATAACATTGAGCGGAATCAGGTTTTGGGGCAAGTTTAAAATTTCAATTACGGGAGTAATACGTTCGTCGTAAGGAAAGGTGGCTGTCCATACAGCTCCCAATCCCAATGCTTCTATGGCCAATAATATATTCTGTGTGGCAGCACTGCAATCTTGCACCCAGTAATCGGTTTTAGTATGAGTGGCTGATTTATTCATATCGCCACAAACAACAATGGCAGCTCCGGCCTTGTCGAGCATTTTTGCATATGGCAGGGCTTCTCCCAATGCATCGAGCAAATCACGTTCGGTAACCACTACAAATGCCCAGGGTTGAAGATTTCGTGCCGAGGGAGCTGCCATGCCTGCTTTTACAATGTCGATTAACAGTAAACTGTCAACTGCTTCTCCGGTAAAATTGCGAACACTTTTTCGTTCATGAATAACAGTAATGGCATCTTTTACGCTTTCTTTTTTCATCGATTCGGTATTTTGGGGTTTGTTTTCGCTGTATATTCTATATTGCACAAGATTTGCGGCAGCCAGAATAATGATTGCAAAAAGTAGAATAATGCTCAATAGGTTTTTATTCTTCATTGTTGTCATGTTTTTTTAAAAACAAAGGCTTTCTCATCAGTTCGAACACAGCACCTGTCGGGCAAAAATACCTGCACCAGGGTTTGTTCATAAATATGGCCAGCACCAAAAACACTCCGGCCAGCACAAACGATGATACTCCGGCAAAATTGTAGGCAAATGCCATGAACGGTTCCAGATTTTCGATAACAACACGTGTGCCTGCCAGTAGCATCATCAGTATAACCAGCAGATAGGCATATTTCGTGTAGGTTAATACTTGAGAAACGCTGCGGCTATATTTGAATTTTGATTTGGTAAGCTTTCCGGCAAAATACTGACAAGAGCCGAACGGACACACGTACTGGCAGTAGAACGATTTGCCGGTAATGAGCGGTATCAGTACCGAAAACGTAAAAATGGCAAGCAAACCAAACCGCATGCCGATGTCGATACCGTTCAAAAGGCTGTTGTGCAAAAAAGCCAGACTGACGAAGTCGAGAGCTATAAACCCGAGCACTCCAATGTTAAGCAAATGAAGTAACCAACGGGTTTTTCTTAATTGTGACGCGAAAAAGAAATGGAACAGTGCAAAAATTAACACCACCACTACCGCAATATTAGTGAGTAGTTTTTTTTTGTTTACCTCATTTTTTTTTTGCACCGCGTTGGTATAAACTGCGATGCGATGTTTCATGCTTTTTATTACGGCTTCACTCGTGAGCGTACTGCCGGTGACTGCATCCACCTTCTTGTCGATGGCATCAGTCAGGCTCATGTTGTTCCATGTATCGAAAAAGCCTATGTTTTGCAAACCGGTAATCCAATTGGGCGTTTCGTTGTTGGGCAGCAATACCAATTGCTTTATTTTTTTGTTATTGTCTACCACGATAATAAAGGGAACATTTCCGGCAAAACCGGTGAATTGCTTACAATGTGGCATAGTAAACAGCAATTCGGCAACCGTTTCTCCTTTTTTATTTTTCACCAGCACTGTTTCGGTACTGCGATTTGCAACAAAGCTATGCCCGGGGAAGATTTTTTTTACTTCGATCAATGTATCGGGACGTTGTTGCGAGATTTCATCCGATGCACTGCGAGCACTTATGCCTATGTTGAAAACACGACCTTCTCCCCATGCTATCAGAAAAAACAGCGTGGTAAGAACGATTACCTGTGGTATTTTTATTAACGAAAGTTTTTTCATGCCTGTACAATAAAAACAGTGGGTTTCTTATGCAAATCGGGTACCATTTTTTTCCATTTTTCGATGCTAAAAGTACGAATAAATTCCGAATCATCGCTTATGTTGCTGGCAACACACAAACGAGATTTTGACTTCAAGCACTGTAGTATGCTTTCCATCAGTTGATTGTTGCGATAGGGGGCTTCTATAAATATAAATGCCTGACCGGTATTTTCCGATGTCTTTTCGATGCGTTGCAACGCAGCAATGCGTTCGTGTGTTTTCACCGGAAGGTAACCCAAAAAAGAAAACCGCTGACCATTGAGGCCTGATGCCGACAAGGCTAAGAAAACAGAAGAAGGGCCTGACAGTGGTTTCACCTGTATTCCCATGTGGTGGGCCATGTTCACTACATGAGCTCCCGGGTCGGCAATGGCCGGCATTCCCGCTTCCGACATCAGTGCTATGTCGTGCCCTTCGAGAGCGGGTTGTAGATAATCGGCAGTTTCCGACTCACGGGTGTGTTCGTTAAGAACAGTGAACTCAAGTTGTTCGATGCATATTGTTTTATCAAGTTTTTTTAGAAAACGACGCGCTGAGCGCAGTTCTTCCACAATAAAGTACCGCGTTTGCCTTACTGCCTGCAGTACTTCGCCCGAAAGCAAATAACCGGCATCGCCATCCGATAGCATGCAGGGTATGAGTATAAGCCGCCCGTAATTCATGGGGCAAAGGTAATTATTGCAGTCGATTTTACTTATAAGTTTAAGTGTTTTTTAAGAATTTGAGAGGTGCCGAATGTTAATTACACATGTTTTTTATTTATCTTCGACAAAATTTTAATTTTGAAAGTAACTTTTCTCGGAACAGGTACATCGCAAGGAGTGCCGGTGATTGGATGCAACTGTGAGGTGTGCAGCTCGGGTGATGTACGCAACAATAGGCTGCGCACATCTGTTCTTATAGAAGTAAACAATAAAACCATACTGATTGATGCCGGTCCCGATTTCCGTCAACAAATGTTACGCGAAAAAGTGAAGAAGTTAGATGCTATATTATTTACTCACGAGCACAAAGATCATATTGGAGGCCTCGACGATGTGAGGGCTTTCAACTTTATCAATCAGGCCCCTATGGATATTTATGCCGAACCTAGGGTTCAGAATGCCTTGCGTAACGAGTACAGCTATGTGTTTGCCGATAAAAAATACCCCGGAGTTCCTCAGCTTCGCTTACACAACATTACCGAGCATCCGTTTCAGGTTTTCAACATCACTATTATTCCCATCAGGGTGATGCACTACCGCTTGCCCATATTGGGCTACCGCATCGGCGACTTTAGCTATATAACCGATGCCAATTATATTGCCGATGAAGAACTGCAAAAGATTTTTGGAACAAAACATTTGGTGTTGAATGCACTGCGTCGCGAAAAACACATCTCGCATTTTAGCCTCGATGAGGCCATCGAAATTGTAAATGCCTGTGCTCCTCAAAAAGCCTATATTACTCACATAAGCCATCATTTGGGTTTACACGAAAAGGTCTCGGAAACCCTGCCCCGAAATGTGACTCTGGCATACGACGGACTTAACATAGAATTCACTTAATACGTAAAAAAATGAAAAAAATCAGATGTATTGCAGTTATTTTGGTCCTGCTTGTATCGGCAGGATTTGTTGCGGCACAGGACGATGCCGACGAAAAATTCAATTTCGAAATTGTGAAAAAACTTAAATCAAATCCGGTTCGCGACCAGTTTCGCTCGGGTACATGCTGGAGCTTTTCGGCCAACTCGTTTATCGAGGCAGAATTGCTGCGTATGGGAAAACCCGAAGTTGATATTTCCGACATGTGGATGGTGCGTCATGCTTACGAAGACAAAGCCGTTAAGTATGTGCGTCTGCACGGTTCCCTGAATTTTGGTGCAGGAGGAGCATTCCACGATGTGTTCTATACCTGGAAAACTTACGGAGTGGTTCCCGAAGATGCCTATGCTGGATTAAACTATGGCGAAGAAAAACACGTACATGGCGAAATGGATGCCGTATTGAAAAAATTTGTCGACGGGGTAATCGAAAATGGAAACAAGAAGCTTACTACTGCCTGGTTTGCAGCTTATAATGGAATACTGGATGCATATTTTGGCGAAAAACCCGAATCGTTTACCTGGAACGGAAAAAAATATACGCCCAAAGAATTTGCAAAGTTTCTGGCATTCAATCCCGACGATTACGTAAATCTTAGCTCATATACCCACCATCCGTTCTACGAGTCGTTTATACTCGAAATACCCGACAACTGGATGTGGGGTAGCTGTTATAACTTACCTCTCGATGAACTGATGCAGGTGTTCGACAATGCACTAAACAACGACTTTGCGGTATGTTGGGGTGCCGATGTAAGCGAGAAAGGCTTCTCGTGGACCAAAGGCGTGGCTGTTGTGCCGGCCGAAACCCGTCCCGACCTCGACGGACTTGAAAGAGACAGATGGGAGAAACTCACCGAACGCGAAAAAAACGAAAAGCTGTTTAGCCTCAGCAAACCCATTCCCGAAAAAGAAATAACTCAGGAAATCAGACAAATGGCTTTCGACAATTACCAAACCACCGACGATCATGGTATGGTGATTACAGGTATTGCCAAAGACCAAAACGGTACCAAGTATTATTTGGTTCAAAATAGCTGGAATACTACCAATATTTATGAAGGGTATTTCTATGCTTCCGAAACCTATGTAAAATACAAAACCATGAATATTGTAGTGCACAAAGATGCCCTGCCTAAAGACATTAAAAAGAAATTGAACATTAAATAGGGCATGCTGTTACCGGCATTCCGGCATTTTTAACAAATCGGCAGACCACAGTATCTGCCGATTTTTTTATCATATCATCAGATGAGTCAAACTATTGATTTTAAATTATTTGTATTATTGTAGTTTGATATTAGAAAAAACCGATATATGAAAAAACTCCTGACTTTAGCACTATTGATTGCGTTTGCCTGGCAATGCCATGCGCAACAGGTAAATGGCAGTATTCTTGCCGACCATGGCGATTTTAAAATTGTAAAGGTTTGGGGTACGCATCAGGAACGGGGTTTTGCTACCGGTTATTTATTGGCCGAAGGAGTAAAAGACTTATTCGACAATTATTTAATGCCGGCCTTTGGCATCTATTATTCTATGGCCCGGCAGCTGATGATGACCCAGGAGCATATTTCTATCGATTCGGTATATATTTACGAAGCCATGGCAATGGCCGATGGTCTGAATGCCAGTGGAGTAATCGATTTTGAAGTAGATTACATCGATGTGTTGCTGGCCAACAGTTTTCTCGATGCAAAAAACTTCATCGGAAAAAACCTGATGCCCGACAACGGTTGCAGCAGCCTCATAAGTTGGGGCCAAGCCACCGAAGGCACTGCACTCAACGGAAAATCGGTGTTGTCGCGTCACCTCGACTGGGACGATCAGCCGGTTATTATCCGCAATCAGGTGATGGTAATTCACCTTCCGGCCGAAGAAGATGAACAGAAATGGGCTTTGGTAGGCTTTGCGGGTCAAATGTCGGTGTTGTCGGGCTTCAACGAATCGGGATTGGCCGTGATGCAGCACAATCTAGCCGATGTGTATGCCAGTGCAAGTTTAAGCATGGCTTACGAACCCATTTGGTTCAGTTTGCGAAAGGCTATCGAAAAACGTGATGTGAACGGCGACAATGTGTGCAATGTTCTTGATGTGAATGCTGTAATCGATGCAAATACCTTTGGCTATGCCGATGCATTTATTATTACGGCAGTAGCTCCTGCTGTTTACGATACCCCCGAAGAAATTGCCACAATTGTTGAAGTGGCATCTGTTTCGCCCTTTGTAACAACACGCAATGTCGATTATCCCGATCTTATTCCCGGTAAAAACCTGTATGCAGCCAATTATGCCATTGCCCGTAACGATGCAGTGCATACCTGTATGCGCTACAATGCGGTGCGCAACAATATGGGCGATGGAAGCATGATTGGGGAGCACGAAAACTGGAATATCATGCTGAATTACTCCAGCTCTTGTTCTTATGGGGGATATGGCAATATTCAGTTCATGCAATTTGTGCCCGAGAACCACATGTTCAAACTTGCGTGGCATTCATCAGAAGGCTTGCAGGCTTGCGAACAACTGGCTGTGGTTTACAATACCGATGACTTGTTTGAACAAAGTTCTGCATTACAGTCTGCCACCGGCTCAATGCCAGTTCACGTGTTTCCAAATCCGGCGAGTTCTATCGTTACTGTTACATTGAACAATGAATCAGGCGTTACCACCTTGCTCATTGCAGATGTATCGGGTAAAATCATCAAAAGGCTTAGCCTGAATGCCTTGAACAATGAGATTGATATTTCGAAACTGCCTTCGGGCTTTTACCTTTTCGTGTTTCCCGATATCAAAGTGCAGCAAAAACTATTTGTGTATTAGTTGTTTACTTTAACTGGGTATTTGCCATAGAACAGTTACCCCGTTTGTTTTTTACCCCGAAATAATCTGGTAAGAACTAAAATGGTTTCTTCTTGTTTTTCTATCTCAGTTTTTATATTTGGAAACTGACGCGAAATTTGTTATATTTGTGTGATTATTCATACAAAATACTTTTTACCATGAAAAAATTACTGTTTTCTTTTTTCTGTCTTGTCTTTACTTTTGGTTTGAACTCTCAAATTGTGGTTGATGATTTTGAAACTGGACTCGATGGTTGGGAAATATATTATTCAGTATGGCCCGATGTGCTTACGTGGTTTGAGGCAAACGAAGGCGAAGAAGCATATCTCAGCAACGAAATAATGAATTCGGGCGATTATTCGCTTCTTGTAGCTCCCTCGGCAACGAGTCATCAGGTGAAAGCGCTGTACATCGCCCAGGCCTACGATTACGGATTCTACTCGGGCTGGTTTTATATGGCACCAAATAGTAACTGGAGTACCGATGCCTACTTTTACTTTCAGTACCGAGGACTCGACGAACATTATTGGGTAACCATATATCCGGCTGAATCGGATAATCCCGGTGTCAGACTGCGAAAACGTTTGAACGGCGAGGTTACTGTTATTGGCGAAAGCGCTCCGTTAACCAGTTTTAATAAGTGGTATCGTGTTACTATCGAAAGAGCACACACCGGACAGATTACTATAAGAATATACGACCCCGAAACCGATACCGAAACCGTGGCAATTGATGTAAACGACAACGATATTTTTAAAGAAGGTTATGTAGGCGTTGGTGGTTTTTACAATTCAAGTTATTGGGACGATATTGGTTACGAGAGTTTTGTTGGCACGAAACCGGAAACGAACACAACACTTACGGTGTACCCGAATCCGGCCTGCAACGAATTGTATATCAACCATGCTTTATCGATAGATGGAGCAGAATATATGATTGTTGATGTGATGGGCAAAACTGTAATGATGGGGAACTTCACGATGGAAAAACCTATCTGTGTAGAGAGATTAGGTTCGGGTTTATACTTTGTTCAGATAAAATCTGACATAAAAACAGCACGTTTCCGTTTCAAAAAACAATGATCTCTCCATCATAAATTAAACAAGATTGCTTGTGTTTTTGTTGTATATACAGTATTTTTACAAAAACTCAAACTTATGAATACGCTTATTGTTTATGCCAATTATAAAAACCACAGCCTGAACTTTGCCATTAAAGATATTCTGGCCGAAACCTTACACAAGAACGGCCACGAAGTAGTGGTGCGCGATTTGTACAACATTCGCTTCAATCCGGTGCTTACCAAAGCCGATTTGGAATCGATCGATAAAAATATTTATCCTGTCGATATTATGGAGGAGCAGCGTTATATACAACGTGCCGACATGTTATTCTTTGTATATCCCATTTGGTGGTCGGGCATGCCGGCTATTCTGAAAGGTTACATCGAAAGGGTTTTTGTTGATGGCTTTGCATTTAGCTACAACCAGGGCATTCCCAATCCTTTGCTTACAGGTAAAAAAGCCATGCTATTCAATACCACCGGTTCTAAAATTGTGCTTTCTACCGACGAAGAACGCAAGGCACTGAGCCTGATTACCGAAAAGTCGATTTTTAACTTCTGCGGTATCGATGTAGTTGAGCATCATTATTTTCATGCTGTGTCGGTGGTAGATGCCGAAACACGCAATTCTTACCTGAAACAGGTGAAGACAATTGCCGAAAGTTTTTAACAAGACCAAAAACTATTGGGTTACTCACACCCCGATGTGAATATTTCGCTGTATTTTCGAAGTGTGGTAAAAAATCGTTGTGTAAATTTGTTTCTCAATAGTGGGCTATGAAAACAATGTTGCTGAAAATATGGAAATTTATATACAGGCTTATTCGCAACAAATACTTGTTCAGTATTGTTTTTTTTGTGGTGTGGATCAGTGTTTTCGATACGTATAATTTAATCGACAGGTCGGTAAAGATATCGGAGTTACGCAGGTTGCGTGTCGAAAGGGAGTTTTTTCGAAAAGAGATTGACGAATACAACAGGCAAATTTCGGAGTTGTTTTCCGACAAAAAGAAACTGGAAAAGTTTGCCAGAGAGCAATACCTTATGAAAAATGAAAACGAGGATATTTTTATTATAATAAATAGCGAAGCCGACTAATTCCACTCGGGGTCTTCGGGGAAATTCTTCCAGATATCGTATCGGCTATCAACATAACCAAGCGAGCGTTCCCATAAATCGTTGTGATTGCTGAAAACAAACTTATTGTCGACATCGGTAACCAGCCATGAGTTCTCGGTGATTTCGCTTTTTAATTGATCTTCTTCCCAGCCGGCATAGCCAATAAAGAAACGAATAGACTGCTTGCGAATAACGCCTTTCTTAAGCAGATGCAACATTTGGTTGTAGTTGCCTCCCAAATACACATTGCCAAAAATCCGCTTGCTTCCTTCAAGTATATCGCCATACTGATGCAGATAGAAAAGCACATCGTTATCTAGCGGACCACCAATAAACAAATCGACATCAATATCTTCGAAATCGCTCATCACCTCGCCAACTTTCATGTCGGATGAATGATTAAGAATAATCCCTGCGTGCGAATTATGCTTGTCGTCGGTAAGAATAATTACACTGCGCCCAAATAAAAAATCGGGTAGCAAAGGCTCAGCAATAAGCACTCTGCCTTTGCGGGGAGCTACGTTGTTCGACCTGATTTTTAATAGTTCGATGTTTAAATCCATAACACTCATAAACTGTAGTACAAATATCGTAAAAATTCGGACTCTTTTAATAATTTTACATCGGAATTTAGTTGTTGTTTAGCCTTATATTGGCGTTGTTCATCTAATTAATGACATTATATAAAACATTTATGAGAAAATCGTGTTATATTTGCAGAGAAAAATATTTCTCTTTTTCATGGTTGATTGGGGTTAGTATGAGAGGTTCGCGGCACCCCGCTGCGGCCTCTCTTTTTTTTTAGGCATTTCTCAAATTTTCGACCCTTTCGATAAGTTGCCTGTAATATGACTCCGAAATTTTTCCGCGCGATTTCTCGATAAAGCCCATCAGTTTTTCGTATTCATGGTCGGTAATCACTTCGTCCTCCATAAATGCATCGAACATGCGGTTATACATGGCTTCGGTTTCTTCGGTTTTGGTAATAATATTCATCCTGTCTTGAATCAGGTTGTACACAAACAGGCTTTCGGTGTAGTTGATTTTACGACTCATAGCCAATTTGTCGATATCTTGCTTGGTTTGCTGAATCAAGCTGATGGCTTCGTTGTAAGTAATGGTTTCGTTGCTGTAGTTGCTTGCAATGTCGTACACTTTCAACACGTATGATCGTATCAGTTGTTTCCGTCGCACATAAATCACCCAACCGGTAATCGACGATATCAACAAAAAGCCAATGGCTACCGATGCTTCGCTGAATATTCCGGCATCGTAAATAAAGAAGTAGATCTCGGCAAAAAAGTTTGAGTTGGGCATAATGCCATTGTTGCAAGCACTGTATTTAATCTGTCGGATGGCTTTTTCGTCAACACTGGCGCCAAAATTCATCGACACCACATGTTGCTTAAACTTGTCGACAAATTCATCGAACTGCTCGGGCTTCACCGATTTTCTGATTGTGCTCCATTGCCCCAGCACCGATCCTGTACCCCAATTCTCTTCTATATATCGGTTCATCCTGATAAAAGTGTAAACCAACTTTCGAATATGTTGATGCTGAAACGCCGCAGTGCTGTCGACAAATACTTCGCGCAATTGCATCATAAATTCCAGCGAGTCGGGGTACACCTGTAAAACACCGTTGGGGCTAAGCCTGCGAAAATGCTCGTCGTTGAGTTTAACTACACTGGCACCGCCTATTTTAGTGGTAGAAAGCATATAGAAATTATCGGGAAATTCCACTTCTTTACCATAGCCCGGAATTATATTGTCGTAATTGGGGTTTTCGAGTTCGTTCCACATGGCTGCACCAAAAAATGTGCTTGGGTATATCATATCTACGTCATCTATTATCAAAACGTAGTTGTGTAACGAGTCTCTAGTTGCATTTTCGAGGAATACAAGCAACTCGCCTTTGTAAAACTTTCCTCCATCAACATAACCTACATATTGCTTGTGGTATTCAACCTCGAGCTGGGGTACGCAACTTAAAAACAAAATATGCTCGGGGTCAACCGCTATAAATTTAGCAACACGGTCGAGCATGGTGGTGCGCCCGCTTCCGGTAACACCCAGCACTATGGCTCTTTTGTTTTTGTGAATGAATTCAACGGTGTTGATAAATTTTCGATATTCCATGGTCAGTGGAAACGGATCGGAAATCAACTCGTAGCCATCGTAGCGATGATATTCGGGGTCTTTCTGTATGGCTTCAAACAAACTGTCGATGCGCTCAGGCTTTTCGCGGATATAAAAGTACTCGTCTGATTTTACCAATTCTCCCAACTGCAGCCATAAGGGGTCCTGCTTGTTCTGACAACCCATGTAAATAAGATATGCCAGCACCGGCGCTATGCAAACAATAAGTAAAACTAGTATCAGAGTACGCTTTTTCATAATTTCGATTCGAAATCGTTTTACAGTTTTATAATGGTAAAAATATAAAATTATCGATTATGCATATCTAATTGTGTCGATAATTATGCGTGTTAGGCTAATTTGTCACCCTGAGTAGCGAAGCGGTAATCGAATTTGTCACCCTGAGTAGCGA
>CAZEHA010000032.1:39322-40456 GCA_964511665.1 uncultured Bacteroidales bacterium | reverse complement strand
AGTTACCGCCCAAAGTAGCCGCATTGAGAACCACCGGAACCCAGCTGCTACAGAAAGGTCCCGAAGCACTGATTGTGGCAGGCAGAGTATCGTCAACCTCTATTAATTCAGTATCGCTATCGAAACAGGCAATATTGCCCACATCATAAGTCACAGTATGGGTTCCCGCACCGGCAATGCCCGGATCAAACTCACCCGTGGATGCATTTAGTATACCTGAGCCACTCCATATGCCACCGGGTGTGTTTGACACAAGAATAATGCTTACGCCACTTACGCATTGAGTGGGGACAGCAGTAATAGTAGCATCAACCACAGTATTGTAAACATACACTATTATAGTATCAGACGACAGACAAGAGCCATTGCTAATTTGATATACAATTTCGTGCGCACCATGACCTGCTACACCGGGATCAAACAATCCTGTATTTGTATCGATAATTCCCTGACCACTCCATGTTCCACCCGGATTCAACGATTGTAACATCTCTGCCGGGTCGGTTATACAAAAGTTGCCGGCAGCTACTATACCTGCATCAATGGCATCGTCAACAACAATTGAAATAACATCGCTATCGCTACACACACCGTTTACAACATTATACTGAATGTTATGCGCTCCAACACCGGCATCCGAGGGATTAAATAAACCGGTAACAGAATTTACAATACCATCACCACTCCATATTCCGCCCAATGTAGCGGCATTCAATGTTACCATATCATCGTATAAACAAAATGGACCTGAGGCACTAATAGATGCATCAACTTCACCATCAACTACTATTGTAATATGAGCCGTTGAAACACATACACCAGAGCTGTGTTCATAGGTAATAACATGATTTCCCTCACCGGCCAGCATGGGATTGAAAACACCGGCTATAGGGTCGCTAATACCATTACCCGACCATAAACCTCCCACCGGATTAGCGAGAAGAGTTACAGCAGCCTCGGTTTCACAGTATGGACCAACGGCTATAATTGTTGGGATAATCAATTCATCAACATGTATTATTGTGCTTTGCATATCGGAGCAAGCGCCGTTGCTAACCGCGTAGCTGATTGTGTGATTACCGGGGCCGGCTACGGCAGGGTTAAAAGTGCCTGTGGTTGCATTTGTAATTCCTG
>CAZEHA010000032.1:0-39222 GCA_964511665.1 uncultured Bacteroidales bacterium | reverse complement strand
CTGCAAGCACCATTTATTATGGTGTAGCTGATTACATGAGTGCCCGGACCGGCCAACGATGGACTAAATAGCCCATTCACGGCATCGGTAATACCGGTACCACTCCAAACACCACCGCCATTCAATGCGGTTAAGCCTACCGAAGCCACATCTTCGCAAAATGGGCCGGCAGCAAGAATGCCCGCAGCAATAAACTGATCAACCTGTATATGTATGGTGTCGCTGTCGCTGCAACTGCCATTGGCTACCTGATACACTATCTCGTGGCTTCCCACTCCGGCAACTGCAGGGTCAAAGACTCCGGTAACCGGATTGATTATTCCTGTGCCTGACCAAACGCCTCCGGGAGATGCCGACACTAGACTTACCGATGCCTGATTTTGGCAAAACGGACCCGCTGAGGAGATACTGGCATCGCTGGCATCGTCAACAACTACAGTTTCGGTATCAATTGATGTACAGGCTCCGTTTACTATGGTGTAAGTAACAACATGACTTCCACCACCGGATATTGCCGGATTGAAGGTTCCCAATACAGCATCAATTATCCCATTACCACTCCAAAGGCCTCCACCATCGGCTGCCGTTAGGTTTATCGGGCCATCAGAAATACATAATGGAGCAATCGAATTTATGGTGGCATCGGGTTGACAATCAACCTGAATATCTTGCGTGTCGCTGTTTACACATGTGCCATTGTTGTGGGTATAGGTTATTGTGTGCGTGCCGCAACCCGACACCGAAGGATTGAATACTCCGCCGGCGCTTACACCTGTGCCCGACCAAACGCCTCCGGGGCTAGCTGCCGTTAAGGTTACAGGCGAATCATTTTCACAAAACGGGACCGATGCTTCGATACTGGCGTCGGTATTACCGTCGACATGTATGGTAATTTGCGATTGATTGCTACATACTCCACTAACAACTTCGTAACTAAGTATATGGTTACCCGGGCCGGCTATTGATGGGCTGAAAACACCATTGGCTGCGTCTACAATCCCACTGCCTGTCCATAACCCTCCTATGGGCGAAAACGTAAGACCAATGTCGGCATGGCTTTCGCAGAACGGACCGGCAGAGCTAAGACTTATTACCGGAAACTCATCAACATGTATTATTGTGCTCTGCATATCGGAGCAAGCGCCGTTGCTAACCGCATAGCTGACTGTGTGATTGCCGGGGCCGGCTACGGCAGGGTTAAAAGTGCCTGTGGTTGCATTTGTAATTCCTGGTCCCGACCAGGTGCCGCCCGAAGATGCGGCGGTTAATGTTACAGGGCTCTGATTCTGACAATAGAGTCCTGCTGGATTTATTGCGGCACTTACATCGCTGCTAACAACTATATTGCGCGTACCCGTACTACTGCAAGCACCATTTATTATGGTGTAGCTGATTACATGAGTGCCCGGACCGGCCAGGGATGGACTAAATATCCCATTCACGACATCGGTAATACCGATACCACTCCAAACACCGCCGCCGTTCACTGCGGTTAAGCCTACCGAAGCCAAATCTTCGCAAAATGGGCCGGCAGCATTGATATAAGGATCGGGTAATGCATCAATGTGAATTACAATGGTATCGCTATCGTAACATACACCTATATTTACCTGATATATCACGGTGTGATCTCCAATTCCGGCTACCTGCGGATCGAAAACCCCTAAATTTGTGTCGGTTATTCCGTTACCCGACCAAATTCCTCCTAAATCGGCAGCTACCAAACCAACGGTACTACTGTTCTCGCAAAAATCGCCGGGATGAGTAATCTGAGCATTTGCTTCATTATCGACATGCACGGTGATGCTTTCAATCGTTGTGCATGTTCCGTTGATTACTGTGTATGCTATCACATGACTGCCTGCCCCTGCTATTGCCGGCTCAAAAAGGCCTGTTGCAGCATTGCTTATTCCATTGCCCGACCATATGCCGTTAGGATAATCGGCCAATAGATTTGTTGGTTCATCAAGAATACAGAATGGCCCGGCAGGTGTAATCTGCACAGGAATTAATGAGTCGACATGAATGAAAACAGTGTCGGAGTCGAAACAAGAGACATTGCCAATCTGATATACAATTTGGTGCAGGCCTTCTCCTGCTACGATTGGCGAAAACAAACCCGTATTCTGATTCACAATACCATTACCACTCCAGGTTCCACCGGTCATAGCGGCATTCAGATTAAAGGCCGGTTCCGACTGACAAATATCCGGTACAGGAGTTATGGTAGCATCCACAATATCATAAACCTGCACCAGTACCGAATCGGTATGAGTACAAGCCAGTGCAGAAATAGTGTAATAAATCATGTGCCCACCAACACCCGCAACAAACGGATCGAATGTTCCCATATTCGCATCGGTTATCCCGATACCTGACCATGTTCCGCCTGAATTGAGCGATTGTATGGTTACTGCTGCATCCGAAATACAGAATGGTCCGGGGTGAATTATGGTGGCATCAACAGCAGGGTCAACGTGTATAACAATACTGCCGGTATTGAAGCAGTATCCGTTTGCTATTTCATAATCTATATTATGATCGCCTGCTCCGGCAATTGCAGGGTTGAATATTCCATTTGAACTATCGGTAATTCCTGTTCCCGACCATATACCACCAGGCTCAACAGCTTGTAATACAACAGGATTGTCGCTGGAACAATAAGGGCCTGCATTTAAGATTGTAGCATCGGGAATGCTGCTAATGGTTACTTGAACATAGGCTGTGTCGAAACATCCATTCTGACCTACTGCTACAATATATTCTCCCGAATTGGCCGGTTGTGCATCAGTGATGTATGGGTTTTGCTCGTTTGATGCAAAAGCACCGGGGCCTGACCAAACATAATCGTTACCACCCCATGCTTCAAGAAACAAAGTATCCCCTTCGCATGCACCGGTGTTTAGAGTAGCTCCTGCATTGGGATAATTGTACACATTGAAAGTTGCTTGTGCTGTACCCCTGCAGAAATTAGCATCAACCACTGTAACAGAATAACTACCCGAATTGGCCGAAGAAGCCGGAAAGACGACAATACTTTGGTCGGTACTATACAAACCATTTGGGCCATTCCAAATATATTCGGAATAAGCGCCCGCAAAAACATACATGGTATCTCCTTCACACAAATTATAGGGTGGTGTAATTATCGGCTGCGGATTTGCATTCACCGTAACATAAGTACTGGTAACACCTTTGCAACCATTTGCATCGGTAACGGTAACAAAATAATTTCCACCATTGTTAATTTGCACATTATTCACCACTGGGTTTTGCTGTGTACTGATAAATGCCTGCGGTCCTTTCCACCGGTAAAAACTAGAAGCACTCACCTGCAATTCAATATCGTCGCCTTCGCAATATGGGCCGGTATTTGTTGCCACAGGTTGCGGGTTTTCGATAACTGAAATTGTAGTGGATAAGGTTTTTGTGCCACAGGGATATTCAATAAGAACACTGATAGTGGTGTCGCCATCGGGAACAATGGCAATTTCGCGTACGTTCTGATTACCGGTACTCCAGGCTAATGTAGTGGTGTCGGGTTCAGGATTATAATTTACGATAATTATTGCTGTATCGCCACGGCAAACCGGACTATTTGAACTTATCGATGCTTCAAATTCAATTTGATCGTCGATGCGTATCGAGTCGGTTGTAATCATTACACTGCATGGGCATCCATTGTAAATCGAAATAACAATATACTCGTTGTCGTCGGGAAAATTATCGGCAATAGCATCGTAGTCAATCGAGATATATTCCTGCCCGGCAGGAATTACATAATTGGTATTGATAAAAGTGTAATCACTCATCATGGTGGCCGACCCTGAAATTGTAATATCAACATCCATAGGTTCGGTAATATTGGTATTATCTGATCGGGAAAATACCAGTTGATTGGTACATCCTTCGTGTATTGAATTCAGATACCCCCATGCATTGAAGTTTTTCATCACCACACTGGTTCCCGAAATGAAACTACCGGCTTTCAGAAAAACCCCTGAGTCGTAGATACGGTCGCTAACATCGGCCACAGCCAGTTTCATGTGATATGTTTCGCAGGGCGTTACATCGAGTTGTGCGGTAAGTGTTACAGTAACACCGTCGAATTCCAGGTATAAACCTCCAGAGTTGTTCACATAGTAGGCACTGTTGGTTATATGATTCACATTATTGATGCTGACCGGTGTAGATGTGCCGGGTATCAAAGCAATGTTCAAATTATCGTAGTTTTCGGGACCACCACTTACAAAAAACGCAAACACATCGTTAAAATTCGACCCCACATACTCCTCGTACTCTTCCGACCCAAAAACATACTGAAACTCGACATGATCGGTTGCCGGAATAAAATCGAATTCAAGCACTGCGGCATCGCGGGTTTGCCCGCCAATTACATCATTCAAATCGGGGTCGCCGGGTGTATTCATCGTTCCGCTGGTATTGCCCGACTGATTCGGTCCATCCATATCGTGTGCATTGCCAGAGGTTAGTATTATACCATCATCGAAATCGAGTCCGGGAATACCCGATGAGAAGTAGGCAATGCTGTTAGGATTACCTGTGTATTGCACATTGAAAGCCTGTACGCAACCTGTGGTTAAGATTTCGGTAACCAACTCATGAGGAGTAAACGAAGTAGTGTTGATTACCGGAGGGGTACCAATACCAGCTTTTTGAGCAGGTTGTTCAATAACCGAAAACTCTACAATACCTTCGCTGTTACCTTCGGCAATCCACAAGCGAAGTACAATAATATCATCAATTTCAAAAGCCTTTTCGGGAATAAATAGTTGTAAAGTTTGTGTTAGGTCTTGATTGGATACAACTTCTTGCAGTGTTCCTGAATGCTTTTTATAGGCTGCCACTCCAACTTTTACGGTCTTATTAAACTTGAACTCTAACACGATGGCACCCGCATGACTGTGTTTTAATGAGAAATAATGGCTAATACCCGGGTATTGTCTCGAGTGAGCCGGAGCAGGAAGGTCGTTATATAGTCCGTTTTGATAAACCAACAGTGCGCTTTGCTGATTGTTCCTGATTAAAATAGAATTATTGTAATCGCGGCTAAGTAATATTTGAGCGAAACTTTCAGATGTTGCCGTTGCAACAATCATAATAGTCAGAAGGATTCGTAATACAGAAATGTTTTTTTTCATACTTAATAAAGACGGAAAACCGTTGATTCCGTTTTCAAAAATTTAATTCAATTATGTTCTTTTCACAATCTTTGAAATATACCAACGATTGTTGGCGTACATCCGAAGCATATATATACCATCGGGCAGACGACTAAGGTCGAAAAGCATGCAATTACCTGTACATAGACCAGCATTGTTGCGAGAGTATATCAATCGTCCATCGAAAGAAAAAAGTTCAGCATACTCAATATGTAATGTTCCGGCAATTTCGATAAATACCTCAGCAGAAACAGGATTGGGATAAACAACAATTTCGGGTTTATGCGATTGTGTGCTTACCGGAGAAACCAAATACACATATACCGAATCGGTTACCGCACATGCCTCGGTGGTTATTGTACAGCGATACCACCCATCACCAATCACATCAATAGAATTGGATGTGCTGATTCCGTTTTGCCAATAAAAGCTATAATCAAGCGCGTAATCAGGATAGAATTCCATCCAGGAAGCCACAATTGCCGGGTATTCCGACACTGCGAGAGAATCGTTTTCAGCATTCCAAAATACAATTTGTTGGTCAACTCCTATGATGCATTTTTCGACAGTATCGTTGACTGCTATAATATCGGAGGGGACTTTCACAATAATTTTAACCCAATTTTCGCCAAAGTTTTCAAAAGAAAGCGACCCCTGACTGATTCCCGAAATATCTTCGCCTAACCCAAGCGGCTGAGCAAGTATAATGTTTTCGCTAAGAAGCGTCATTCCATTGAAATCGGTTACCAGCAGTGGGATTACAGTTCCTTGAGGGATGATGTTTTCGCCACTGTTCACAATAAGATATTCAACAAAATAGTTTTGCATGGCATCGAAACACACATATTCGGAATTATCAGGCGAAATATTTGCCACATCGGTTAGGTTTTTAAAATCGATTGAAATGTTCTCTTGCCGGTATTGTATTATTTCTTGAGCATTGTTCCCAACAAAGGCAGCATCAAGAAATTCGATGCCAAGATCTGACACATCGTACTCGTTAGAATGCATCAGCGCATTACCCAACATGCTTATAACAGCACTGTTTTCGGAAACAGCCTGAATGCTGACACTTAAACCTTCGGGAACATTTGCAGTTAAAAAATGTATTCCTTCGGTAAGACCACCCAAAGAGGAAAAACTATCGTTAAAAACATTGATATTAATGTTATTGCCAACACTTCCATTGTTTGCAGGACTTTCAACGAAACTCAGGGTGCTCCATTCCATATATTTTTGTTCAACAAAAACAATTTCAAAATACTCGAGCGTTCCCATAAATGCCGGACTGTCGTCGCACAGCAACAATGTCCAGTTTCCATTTATCGTACCTCCATTGTGGAAATTATTCAAATTGCCTTCGGGGACATAACTCCCGATAAAAGGTGCTGTTCCGTTACCAATAGGCCCACTGCCACCTGTCATACTCAATGCGGTATAGCTTAAACAACTACCATCGACTAAACCAAAATTATCGCCGCTACCGCCAACATCGGTAAACAGCATAACCGATGTGCCATCGGGAGCAATTAGAAATACATCGAGGTCGGCATCAAAAGTATGAGCTATCACCAGCCTAATTTCATCAACAAGTATATCCATACCCAGTGTTTGATTCACCGGATTGGAAACTGCAATGCTTAGCGAAATACAATTGTTGTCGGGAATTTGTATGCCTGCATTACACGGTACAGGGTTTAAAAGATCAAAAGCCGTAGTGGTGAAACTTACCGGACCCGACCAAATGCTTTGGGTGCTTCCACAACTTGTTCCAACATAAACATCATAGGATTGTGCAGGTGATAAATTGTTAAGTTGAAAATTCGGTTCAACAACATTTTCGACCAAAGTTCCATCTTCGGGGGTAGTTCCCGTAATACCATAACTAATTTGAAAAACCGATTCGTTAACTGCATGATTCCATTGTATATCGGCTGTTTGCGCCGACACCCCCGACACAACTACATTGAAAGGAGGAAGACAATCGGGTTCTACACAGCTTGCAGTAAAGCTAAGCAGTTCAATCGTGCTCATTCCCTCTTCGAGGGTGTAGGGGAGCAATTGAAATATCATATTGCCAAATGGGTCGTTGAGTGAGAGGCCCACCTCGCTAACAAACGCAGAAGGATGAATTACCAGACTTACTGTTGCTCCATTGCACAGGTAAATGCTTTGGCTCTGTGAAGAGCCCGATTGCATGTATATTTGCTGAGTAGTGGCCCCATTTTGAATTATCTGAAGATAGGTTTCGCCCCAGCCATCGCCCCAGGCATCAGTAGTAATTAATTCGTAATTGCAACCATTGTCGCAAGGAAGAGTGTGGAAGGATTGCATTACCGACCAAAGCGATGTTCCATATGGAGAACTGCAATCAGCCTGAATTCTAAACTCATATGGCGTATTTGGCGAAAGTGCCGATAATAAATATTCGCTTTGTTGAATGTTATTCACCAATGTTCCGGTACCGGGAGAAAACCCCATGATACCATATTCAATATTCCACAGGGTTTCGCTGCCCGAAGGGTTCCAATCAATAAAAGCTGTGGCAGCAGTAATCGCCGAAATACTAATATTGGTTATTGGAGCACAACCATAGGGAGTAGTAAAACTAACGGGCCCGACCCATTCGCTGTTTTCTTCCGAACACAAAGCTCTTATATACACATCGTAGGCAGTGTTCGCCGTTAGGTTTGATGCAATATACACCGGAAACTGTGTATTAACGGATGTGCCGCTACCCAAATAAAAACCCGAAGGCCCGTATTCCACTTGCCATTGCGACTCGTTTCCTCCCGCCGACCAGTTGAAGTGTGCCGAGGTAGCCGAAATATTTGTAACCTGAAGGTTTTCGGGTTGTGGACAAACCGGGGGTATTCTGATTTGCAGCTGATCGATATACAAATAATACTGGAAAACGGTTCGGTAATTAATGGCAACATATTTCACATTAGGAGGCAAATCCATGGTATATAATTTCCATTGTGCTGTTGCATCAGATATTTCGTTAGTCCATGTGAAATCGGTTGTCAGATTATTTCCTGTGGTACTGTAACCTACCCTGAATATTTCACTCCCTGAACTAAATCGTTTGTACCAAAACCGAAATTCTCTCGCACCCGTGTATGTTGCCAATTTTGGAGAAATCAGGTATTGACCATAAGGAGGCCCCGGCGAATAACTACTAAAACGAAAAGAGCGATTTCCGGAAAAAGCATAGGTAGTAGTGTGCGAAACCAGATTTCCGGCAGGTGGTGAAGTATTCTGATACACAACACTCCAGCATGCCGGAGGAGCGTTGGTGCTTTCGAAGCCCTCGAGATAATTGGTAGTAATAATATCGTTACAGGCTGCCGAAAAGCTTAAAGGTCCTACCCAGTTGCTCGAAATCCCCTGACAAACTGCTTTCAGATATACATCATACTCGGCGCCTTCTTGCAGTCCAAAAATAGTATAAGGATTTTGAGAGACATTGTCGATAAGCAATCCTGAACCCTGCTCAAAGCCGGTTGTTCCGTATTCTATCTGCCACAAACCGGCAGTGGAATTCCATCCCAAAGTTACCGATTCGGTGCTGGTCGATAAAACATGGAAATTGCTTGGTGCATTGCAAACAGGAGCATCGTCAACAACAATTTGATCGATAACCACTCCATATCCATAACCTGATTTTGCTTTAAAACCAATATAGTACGACTCCGATGGTGAAGGTAACTCGATAGTTCTGCTTGTCCACGAAGTTACTGCAGAAGTGTAGCTGGCAAGCCAAATCCATTCACCCGACTCTCCGTGCTTATAATACACCCTGAGTTCATCCTGATCGGTGTCCCAATTGTATTGAGCATGCCAAAATCTTAAGCGAGGATTCGATAAGCCACTCAGGTTCAATTCCGGACTAATCATAAAGGTTTCGTCGCCATCGTAGCTGAGACTCGAAAATATTGCATTTCCGCTGCCCGAATAGGGCATGGAAGGATATCCCGAAAAACCACCATATGAAACCGCCCACAAAGTAGAGCCTGAAACATATTGTTGCGACCATGTTTCGGGAAAAATTCCGTCATCAAAACTTTCGGTATATGGGTATTCACTTATTTGCGCAAAAGTCTGCAAAAAAAAGCAAAAACATATAATTAAGGCAAGTGCTGTTCTTTTCATAATAATGTAAAATATTCTAACGCACATCCAATGAATAAGGATGCATTGAAGCGTTAAAATTACGTTTTTTTTTTAAACGATTTATTCTACCCGTGCGGTTTTTTCGTTATGATACACATCGAGGGCAACTATTATAGCAAAGAATGCCCAAAAGGGTGCTGATGCTTTATCTGTATCCAAAAAGTTATTCATTAATCCGTGTACAAAATATGTTGTCATTCCACAAATAATGCTTATTATCAAAATGCGTGTTTTATAATCGCGGGTATTGTAATATAAACGTATTGCAATAAGATAAAACACGACTACTATTGCAAGCATCGAAAGCAAGCCAAAGAGACCCGACTCTGCCAAGGGCCCGAGATATTCGCTGTGTGCGTTGCCTAAATCACCGGCATTTGTACTGATGATTGTTTTTTCGTAGCTAAACTGAAAAGGTGCATATTTAAACTGATAGGTGCCCGGCCCCCAGCCAAAAACCGGCTTATCCTGAAACATACGGATAGCACAATTCCAACGGTTTATGCGTTCAAGATTGCTTGCATCGGTGGCCACATTCGAAATGGACTTCACGTGCTCTTTGAAATTGGTTGAAGAATCTTGTTTGTTCCGTTCCAGGTTCATCATAATATGCGACTGATATGCAATAAATAGTCCTCCAACAACAATGACTCCTATAAATAGTATCTTTACATTGATTCGCAGTTTAAGTAGCACGAACAATCCTGCAGCTGCTATTAACCCAACCCATGATGCACGTGTATAGCTAAAAACAATGGCAACAACAAACAACGACAATACACCGAGAAACAGTATCCTTAATAAAGGTTTGTTGGTTTTATCGAAAACCAGTCCTACTAATATGGGGATGTACATTGCCAACAAAGCTCCATATATAGTGTGATCGTTAAAAAATGGCCGCATCACAAAGTTCGACGATTTCTGGTCGAAATAGCTTGGAGCATGATTGATCAAGGTATAAAGTATAACAACTATAAACGGAATCATGTAGAACCAAAACGAACGATACATATTCGCCTTTTCTTTGAAAACCTGAGTAAGCAGAAAGTAAAACGGAATAATAAACCACAGCTTAACCATAAACGCTTTTAGCGAAACCAAAGGCATAGTACTGGTTATTACAGTAATTCCCATCCATGCTAAATAAAAATACAAGACTATGCTTACCGGATGGTTTACAATATTCCTATCGAAACTTCGGTCTCTTAGTTGTTTTAATACAAAAATGATTAGAATTAGTAACAATAAAGGTTCGCTGGGAAGCGACATATCGAAGTCAAGACCAGGAACAATGTCTTTTAATTGAATGGAAAGAGGGACTAATGCAAACGACAATATTAGCATTTTATCGAGGGCAAACAACGAAAACAACAAGAAGAGAATAATAAGAGGTATGGCACTAAATATCAGCGATTCGGTAAAATAAATATAAGCCGCATTGGCTGCCACAAAAAGTGCAGAAAAAATGTAAAATGCCGTTAGCTTTTTTTTACTCAGCTCCATGCTTTCTTTTTTCCCTGCGACTTTCGATAATGGCAATGCCTAACACAGCTGCAAACAGTGCACCGAGTACCGAAAACAACACAAACAACCACCGAACCGGATACGACTTTTTATCGGCCGGATAAGGATGTGTAATTACATGGGCAAAAGTAACTTCTTTGGTACTGTGCATATAGGCCTCGTCGAAATCTTGCTTCAAACTGTGAAAATCGCGAATGGCAAACCACAGCGTTGAGTCGGTTCTTTGATAGTCTGCTCCCAGTTCTTTCCAGCTATCAAGCACTTTTCTTGCTTCGTCGAGACTTTTTCCGCTACTAGCAGCTTCTGAGTAAACTTTTACCTGTGTTTTGTAATCGAGCAGGTTGTTCTTCTGACGATATTCGTTTATGGTGTTTGTTAAACTGTCGATTTCTTTTTGTTTCCGCTGCATACTTAGCTCTTTTATCATTAGAATCTCGAAAGCTTTGCTATGCAACATTTGCAACATTTTCTGAGTGTAAAAACTCAGTATAGAATCTACCATATCGGAGGCAACCTGAGGATCGGTATCCATAACTACAATCTCAACTGCTTCGTTGGGAGTTTTCTGGAAACTAACGTTGCTCTCAAACTTTTTATTGAGCATGGTAAGATAATATGGGTGTTCGGTGTTTATGTCGTAATGTTTAGCCAGATCGAATGCCTCAAAAATTCGAAAACGTATATCAAGCGATTTAATTACTTCGAGCATTTGTTCCGTTTCCGACTCTTCCGAAAAAGTTGAGATATTGGCCGGATAGGCAACGGCATACGATTTGTATTTTGGTTTTATCACCAATGGCGACGATACAAAAACTCCAATTGCTGCAGCAGCAACAGCAACAATTATCAGGTGCCATTTCCACTTTAACGATAGTTCAAAAAGCTTTTGTGTTCTGAAGTACTGTTCCATAGTGTTATAGTTTATTTCAAAATTACCGGTTTCTTTAATTCTTTTTATGATGCTGTTGAGTTTGACAGGATTCTTTTTTTTTTTGACTACAGTATCGGCAAGCAACAAATAAATCAACCCAAATAGAAATGCCGATATGGTGCTAAGCATAACAATAAGCCAACGTATCGGATAGGCCTTTTTCTCGGGAACCTCCCCCTTGCTTACCACATACTTATTCGGGAGATCCTGATTTAAGTCGAGTTTCGCTTCGGCATACTTTGATTCCAGCTTCGAGAGTTTCTTCACTTCTTCTTGCAACTGATCGCGAAGTTTGGTATATTGACTCCCGTATTCTGCCAATACCTCGAGTCGCTTTTCGATGTCGGCTACACCGCGCATATTCCCCTGGGCCAGAGCAACTGCCAACTGATCGTTGAACACTTCGCTTTGAGATTCAAACTCGAAGATTCCCTTTTTATGCAAACTTTGCAACGAATCTTGAATTTGAGTAATTTTTCGCTTCAACGAATGATACTCGTTCTCAACCAGCAAGAAGGCCTTATAAGCCCGTTCGTATTGCATCTGACAAATGGTGCTGTCGTAAAGTGCCGCAATATCGTTTGCTATGGCAGCGGCCAGTTTTGGATCTCTGTCGTACACATCAACGCGAACCGACATATATTCGGTACGAACTACCTTAATATTTTTTTGATACTTGCGATATAAACTCGTGTTCGGATACTTAGTGTTTCTATCAACTTCGTAATGCTTGAATAAATCGTATTTAACAATAATTCTGTCGCGAATGGTTGACGATTGCAATATTTGCATCATTTGCTCTACTTGTTCCTGTTCTCCAAATTTCAACAGTTCTTTATCGGAGAAACTTTCCGACAACAGGTTTTGTGAAATGGAAACCGGCGATGCAGGATACAAAATCACCGAAGATTTATATTCGACCGGTAGCAGGAAACTGATGACCAATGAACAAAGCATTGCTGCCAACGATATAATTATCAACGGCCTCCCGTTCTTAATAATAAAATTAATAAGATTGGACGTGTCGAAGTTGAACTGACCCTGCTTGTCGATCATCTGTTTTCGCCTGAAATGTATATTCTGCGGCAAAGTTATAAAAATATTGATTGCTTCAAAATCAAAAAAACCGAATCGTATCAGCCTTATTTATTCCTTAATTGAAACTAAAGAATTTTGTTCAAACAAAGAAAACTCAATGCGTTGACTTTCTATAACTTACAACCTTAATAATTCAGAATGAACGGTTCTAAAACAACTTGTATTTTTACAATTACTACAGCATAAAATCTCAAACAGAAAAACTATCTTTGTGCAAATCATAAAACTGCGTTTATGAATCTATATTTTGAAGAGCCTCTTTGCAAAAACTGTATACTTACCAACAGAAGTGTTTTTCGCAAACTGACACCCGAGGAGATGGAATTTATTACTGCCCGTAAAACTTGTGCATCATACAAAAAGGGGGCATTAATTTATAAAGAAGGTCAGCGAATAAGTGGCATATACTGCATTAGCAGTGGAGTAATTAAGATATTTAAAACAGGTATTGCAGGCAAAGAACAGATTATAAAATTTGGCAAACCAGGCGACATTTTCGGTTACCGGTCCATTATGAATGGAGAACCGGCATGTACCAGCGTGCGTGTTCACGAAGATGCTGTTGTATGTCATATTATTGCCAGCGACCTCTATGCCCTGCTGAAGAAAAACAATGAATTTGCCATCGATTTGTTGCAACTGGCCTGCGTTGAATTGGGCGAGGCCAACAATTTTATTACCGATATAGCACAAAAGAACGTTAAAGAGCGGCTGGCCGAAATACTCCTTCTGCTGAAAAGTGAATTTGGAACCGACGCCGAAGGAATTCTCAAAATTAGCCTTACGCGCGAAGAAATTGCAAATCTTATTGGAACTGCTACTGAATCGGTAATCAGACTGCTTTCTGAGTTTAAAACAGAAAACATAATTGAACTCAAAGGCAGGCGAATCCGTATTGTTGACGAAATAAAACTTCGCAACACCGGTAACCTCTAGTGCCTTATGTCGATTTGTTCAGCCGAATACCTCCTGAATAAGTGCTCAAACGGTTATATTCCCACAAACGATGAAGCCTTGTTATTGTATCGCGTTGCCCCTTTAACGCTTTTGATGCACACAGCTCACAGGATAAGGGATCGCATACATCCCAACAATTATGTTACCTGGATTATAGACCGCAATATTAACCTCACCAATGTTTGCCGTGTACATTGCAGGTTTTGCAATTTTTGTGTTTCGTTGAACAGTCGGAATGCTTACTTATTAAGCTACGACGAGTATTACGAAAAGATTGATGCCCTGTTTAAGGCGGGTGGCAATCAGATACTTTTGCAAGGAGGCATACATCCTGAATTGTCGCTCGATTATTATTGCGAATTGTTCAGGCACTTAAAAATGAGATACCCTCGGCTCAAACTTCATGCCCTGGGTCCTCCAGAGGTAATTGACCTTGCAAACAAGTCACAACTAAGCATTTCTGATACTCTGGAAATATTAACCGATGCAGGCCTCGACAGCCTTCCGGGAGCCGGTGCCGAAATACTTTCCGACAGGGTTCGTGGCATACTAAGTCCATCAAAGTGTTCCGTTGACCAATGGCTCGATGTAATGCGACAAGCGCATCGACTGAATATTGTTACAACAGCCACCATGATGTTTGGTCATATTGAAACAGATACCGAAAGAATTGAACATTTGATGCATTTGCATCAATTGCAAAACGAGAAACCCCAGAGCTCACAGGGCTTTGTATCGTTTATTCCCTGGCCATTTGCCATAAATAATACACGTCTAATAAAGTCTCATCCCGGCATTTCACCGGTTTCGGCATCCGACTATTTACGATTGCTGGCAATCAGCCGCATTATTCTTCAGAATATTCCTCATATTCAAGCCTCGTGGCTAACAGTGGGAACCCAAACTGCCTCACTGAGTCTTTTTGCCGGAGCCGACGACCTGGGTTCGGTGATGATGGAAGAAAAAGTTGTTTCTGCAGCAGGAGTAACTCATACATTGTCGTCTGCCCAAATGATTGAACTTATAGAAACCAACGGTTTTACTGCGGTTAAGCGCGATCAAAACTTTAACTTATTGACCTAGTCATTGCCCTGTAAAATAGCCCTTTCCTCCGAAAAATCGATATATGGATGCTGTGCCTCGATTATATCAATCTTTGCAAGAATCTTTTCACAGAAATTCCGATACGCGGTTGTGCCGGCATTTCTGGGCCTGTGTCGGCAAGCTATAACCAGACTATCAATATCGTTGTGTAGCTGCAGTGTTTCGCGAGCATAGTAGCAATCGGCAAATTTCCTGTAAATATATTCTACAGCCAACGAAGAAGGGTGTATCATGTCGTCGGCATAAAAACGGTAATCGCGCAATTCATCAATCAGTAATTCATACGCCGGAAAATACTCACAATTATCATGCTGTTCAACCAGTCTTTGAACAGCTAGAAACAATATGGACTTACTTAAGCTATTATACATTGTGTCATTTTTCAGGTATCGCACCGGACTAATCGTAAAAACAACACGCAGCTGCGGCCTAATTGTTTGCAAACTTTCAAGAACACCTCTCCACAAATTCACAATTTCTTCTATTTCGAGAATGCGTTCGGTAAAATTGGATGCAGATTGTTTATGGCAATTGGCTACAATCCTAGCTTCTGGCTTCAGTTCAAACACACCTGCCGTTCCAAAACTCACTATCAGCCAATCGGTTTGCAACAAGTGCTGGTGTGCTTTCTGTATCGATTGATTGATGTTGCCAATACAATGGCCGGCATGTTGCGAAGAAAACGACCCGTGAAAATCGTAATGAAAATATAATTCATCCGAAAATTCAAGTTGGTCAATCTTAAATACAGTTCGATTTACCATGTACTGCAAACACCGAGCAACCGAAACTGGATTGTATAGAACACCGGCAGGGTTCGACAACACACGAAACTTCATGATTTTCATTTGGGCAGCAATGTTTTCGGCAAAACAAGAACCAAGCGAAAGCACTGCATTGCTATAATGAATCGAAAATTCCGATTTTGAAATGCGAATCGGGGTTAATAATTTCATCTAATCAGTTATACTCAATTTTTACTTGAAATGAAGAAATAATACAAATTTTATCATGTTTCTGCCATGAACAATATCAAATTCGAGAATGCTCATAACACAAATGATTTTTTGTAAAAATAAGAATTCTGTAACGAATGAGTAACGGTTCGCAATAAATAATATAGTTTTGTAAAAAAAAGCATATGATAAGCAACGAGCAACACAAAGAAATTAATGAGCGCTTGCAGGCTCTGAGGAGGTTTCTTTGACATCGATAGAAAGAAAGAAGTAATAGAACAAGAAACTGCAAAAACCCGGGACCCCGATTTCTGGACCGACTCAAAGGCTGCCGAGCAGCACATGAAGAAAATAAGCAGTGTTTCGCAATGGGTTGATGCCTTCGAAGAAGTTTCGAGGCTTGCCTCCGATTTCGAAATTATTGCTGAATTTGCACGACAAGGCGACGTGAGTGAAGCTGAATTTGAACAACATTACGGGCAAATGATAGAAGCCTTGGAATCGCTCGAATTAAAAAACATGCTGCGACGCGAAGAAGATTCACTTGATGCCGTATTGAACATTAATGCCGGAGCAGGTGGCACCGAAAGTAACGACTGGGCCGAAATGCTGATGCGCATGTATATCAGATGGGGCGAAGAAAACGGCTATAAGGTTCGCGAAATCGACTTTCAACCCGGCGATACAGTTGGGATAAAATCGGTAAGCCTCGAGTTTTCGGGGCGCTTTGCCTACGGATATCTGAAAAGCGAGAACGGAGTACATCGCCTGGTGCGCCTTTCGCCCTTCGACGCTGCACACAAACGACATACTTCTTTTGCATCGGTTTTTGTGTATCCTATGGTTGACGATGATATCGAAATCGAAATCAATCAGTCCGATATTGAGTGGGACACTTTTCGCAGCAGTGGTGCAGGCGGACAGAATGTTAATAAGGTAGAAACCGGTGTCCGCCTCAGACACTTACCAACGGGCATTGTAATTGAAAACACCGAAACACGTTCGCAAGGGCAAAACCGTGAAAACGCACTTCGACTACTTAAATCGCGCCTCTACGAACTTGAGCTGCGGAAAAAACTGGAAGAGAAACAAAAAATCGAAGGGCAAAAGAAAAAGATTGAATGGGGCTCTCAAATCCGCAATTATGTGATGCATCCTTATAAAATGGTGAAAGACCTTCGGACCGGCCATGAAACCGGAAATGTACAAGCTGTGATGGACGGTCGCTTGAACGATTTTATAAAAGCCTACCTGATGGAATTCGGGGGTGAATAGTTTCAATTGCGCTTAATTTACTCCTGTTTGAAAAAAAAATGTTTTTGAGTTCAATTTATTGCTAATTATTGACAAATTTGCATTTTTATCATACAAGCATTTACATGAAAACAGCACATTTTTTCGGAATAATTGTATTGGCAACATTCTGCTTTAATGCATTTTCGCAACAAACAACAGAACAAATCCCTCAACATTAACCCAAAGCGAACTAAGAGAACTGTTGGAAATACGAGAACTTAGCCTTCCTGAACCATACAAGAATAAATCGTTGCCCTTGGAAGTCGACAACAGCACTCTTCCCTATCACTGCGGTCTTTTCTCACAGGTTGGCAACGAATGCGGTCAGGCAGCTTCGGTAGCCAATGCTTTTACTTACGAAATCGACCGCATTCGGAGTGTAAGTACCGATGCTCCCGAAAACCGCTACCCAACCCATTTTGCCTGGAATTGGGAAAATGGGGGCTACGGCTGGTATGGTGCTAGCTATTATCATACTTTGAAACTGCTCAAGACTGTTGGAACACCAAATGTACAAACTTATGGAGGCGATTACAACACCGGAGGAAGCTCGCGCTTTATGACCGGTTACGATAATTACTATGCTGCCATGCAAAACCGGATAAGCCATGCTGCAGCCATTAAATGCGACAGCGAAGCGGGAATTCTCACCCTGAAGCATTGGCTTCACGACCATCTCGATGGTTCTGAAACCGGGGGCATCGGATTCTTTTATTCACAGTATCAGAGTGGTTCAAATGTACTACCCGAAGGCACACCTCACGAAGGCGAAAAAGTAATTACTGCATGGGGAGCTTCAGCCAATCATGCCATGAATATAATCGGATACAACGATTCGGTGCGTTGGGATTACAATGGCGATGGCGAGTACACCAACGATATCGACATCAACGACGATGGCATTGTTGATGTTCGCGACTGGGAAATTGGAGCTTTTAAAATGATAAACAACTATGATGACCCCTACTACGCCTGGATGCCCTATCGCACGCTAGCTCTGGAATCGAACAACGGGGGCATATGGAACCAGACCGTAAATGTGATGTTTCCGGTAGCGGAGTACACGCCATTACTTACATATAAAGTGAACCTGTATTACTCGAACAGAAAAAGAATGAAAATTCTTACAGGGTTCAGCACAGATTTAGAAGCAGAAATGCCTGACTATTACATGAGTTTTCCGATACTCGATTTTCAAGGAGGGGAACTTCCCATGCAAGGATCGATAGGCGAAGATTACAAATATTTTGAATTCGGCCTCGATGTAAGCCCCATGTTAAACCTTATTGATGTGACTACACCTGTTAAATTCTTTTTTATGGTTCTAGAAAACGACAGTTGGGGCTGGGGCAGTGGTCGTGTTATACGTTTTGCTGTGATGGACTACAGCAATGAAGAACCTATAGAGATTGTTTCAAATGAAAATGATATTAGTATTGTAAACAATGGCATCACCACACTATCGCTAATACATACACCACAATACAGTAAACCATCGATTATTCAGGAGGAATTGCCCGAACCGGTGTTGTTTCAGGAATATTCGCAACAACTTGAAGCAAATGGAGGAACAGCTCCTTTTCGTTGGGAATTTCATACTGACTATAACATTCAGCAAATATTGCAAAATGCGCCCGAGGCAATAACTCCGCTTGAGGAAACTTATGTTGAATTGCCTTTTTCGTTTCGTTTTTATGGAATCGACTACAATGGTTTTTATGTAAACCACAACGGTTATATTGATTTTAGCGGAGAGCCGTATTCGCTGCCATATAACGACAACAATGCAAGCAATCTGTGCGTAAGCTTCATGCATCGGCCATGTATTGCAGCTTTTATGTCGGGGACATCGTGCAGTATCAGTCACACATCAAACGATAATAGTTTTGTAATTCGCTGGATTGGCGACGGGATAGATGCCAGCCTTGCACTATACAGCAACGGTATGTTTACTATATACTATAACAATTGCAGTGGGCTAATCAGCAAAGAATGGATAAGCGGTGCTTCAAATGGTGATCTCGAACATTTCTGTAAAACAGCTGAAAGTGGGAAACCCGGCAGCATTCCTGTTGCTGCCTACCGATTTGTTGCCCTGCAATGTCCACCCGAATTACAGCTTAGCACAGACGGATTGCTAACGGGAACCTTAACACAAACATCTCCCAATGCCGACTTTGCCGTAAAACTTACCGATTCACGAGGACTAACTGATATAAAAAGGTATTCGTTTTTTACCGACATACCCCACAAGGTCGTTTTGATTGAAAATCATATCAGCATTTATCCCAATCCTGCCGGTAATTGTATCCGTCTCAATATCGAAAGCATCGATGCTGCAAATGCAGTTGTGCAGATTTATAATTCATCGGGAGCAAAAGTTCTCGATAAAAAATGTAACGATATAACAAATTGTATTGTTAATATTTCGCAACTTGCTCCGGCTCAATACAGCATTATCGTAGCAACAGGGGAAACAATCTACAGGTCAACATTTATTAAAGAAAAATAGGCTTACCTGTTCAAAAACTTTTTTGCAAGAGCCACTTCCATCAACTGTATCAAATGGTCGTCGGAAACACTGAGTTTTAGCCATCCTAAGCGTTCGCCTTTGTCCTCAACTAGCTTAAATATAATGTAAACAGTTTGGTTTTGTACAATATCGTGGCAATCGGTAACGTATTTTGTGTGAAATTGATATGTGGTATCGGGAGTTTCGATACTGTTGAACGAAGGGTAACTATAGTCGCGACGCGTTAGTCTTAATGTGGTTCTTTCCCATAATTCCGTATCTTCGAGTCTATCGCCCTGAGCAAGAACATTCGCCTGAAATTTACTGCTAACTAAGTGAACACTATCGCTCGCATTCAGATATTCGCATGTATAGTTACGCGTTTCGGTATAAATCGTTAATCCATCAACTTGATAACTCGAATAGGTTTTGCGAAAATAAACAGTATCGTTGTAGGCATATACCTGCAATAAAATGCTATCGTGAAGACAAACAATACGGCTTTCGGCGTGTGTGGGGCCGTGCCAGTAACCCTGCTCCGACACCAGTTTAAAATCGTTAACGCCATCGCCATTAACATCCATAAAATAGTTTTCGGTCATCAGGTCATATACCCTGCTCCCTATCACAGTATCAAGGCTTGCAATGTTCATATATTCGTGTTCGCCGGCAAAGATATCAGGGTTTTTCGTGGTACATGCATTAAAAACTACACCGGCAACAATCAGCAAACCCAAAAACAATATGCTTACGTGTTTTATCATAGTTCTATTTCAATAAAAGGATTCAACCTAACATAATAACGTATTACTTCAAGATTTGGTTGCATTATAATACAGAATTTTTATTTGTTAAAGTTTTCATAATTATTATATCAGGAAGTAATTACGCCATCATTTTTTGTTAATTAGCACAAATTTTATCCACATGAGAAGGTTTATTTTATTAATCAGTTTCATAAGTATTTATGCGATTACTAGTGCTCAGTTTTGTGAGATTTCGGGCAGTGTTGCCGACTCGATTAACAGGGAGCCTCTTGTTTATGGCAACATATCGGTGCTAAATAGCTCCGACTCGGTGATATCGGGCTGTTTAAGCAACGAAAAAGGAGATTTCAGGATTCGCTACCTTGATTGCAACCAGCAATATCATTTATTGATTCAATACACAGGATACGAATCGAAGAGAATAGACTTGCCGACCCGGCTCCCTTCGCGTTATCAGACAGGAACCATTTTTCTAAAGGCCACTGCAGCCCAACTCAGCGAAGCCGTAGTCGAAGGAAATATTCAATATATGGAACAGAAATTCGACCGAAAGGTGTACACTATGAACGAAACTAAGGTTATGGCCGCAAAAAACATCTTCGATTTATTGCGTACCCTGCCGGGCGTTACGGTTGATGAAGAAGGCAATGTGAAATACAAGGGCGCTGCGGCCAGCATTTATGTTGACGACATGCCTGCGCAATACATTTACCCTAACATCGAAATGATTCCGGTAGCACTGGTAATAAAAATTGAAGTGATTGATGCATCGCTGCAAAGTGGCTCACAAAAAGGCGGTATCATAAACATAAAAATGAAGAATATGGCTACCGACGGACTAAGTGGTCTGGCGCAAGCTAAGGGTGGAACTGTAAATTTTCGTGATGTAAACCATGGCTCAGGATTTGGCAACTTGAACTATAAATACAAGAATATATTGCTATTTGTTAACCTGAACTATTACCACGAATATTCCGAAAGCCAATCGGAAAGTGAAGGGAGTCAAGTTTTTAACGAAACAGAGTATCGCATCGATAATGTAAACACAAGCATCAGTAATGTCGATTATTTTTGGAATTACGGAGGCATTCGCTATAATCCCAATATGAACACCCGCATGTTTCTTTCGCTGGGCTTATATCGATATGGAGGCAGCTATCCGGGCGAAAGCAATCATCTCACCACAAGCGGACCCAATGCAAACTATTTCAATCGCTACACTGTGATTTCAGACTACAGCTACCAATACAGGAATGTATGGCTTAATACATATTACTATCACCGATTCGATTCACTGGGAAAAGAAATTTCGGCATATGCAGGATGCCAGCAGCAATTCAACGACCATAAATCGTCTAGCAATTACCGCTATCAATATCTTTCGGGAAATGCAAACACCCAAACAACTGTATTCGATAACACCACAAACATGATTAATACGGGTATTTGGACCGGTGTGTACTACAATCATCCATTCAGCAACAAATCGAGGTGGAATGTTGGCTGGCGCGGTTGGTTCAGCCTGAAAAACAATCAGGAAGAATTGTCGTATATCGATGCTATTCCCAATCTACCAACCAGTGGCACAACTCAAGCACTTACTCAATCGCACACCGTGTATTCGCGTTATGGCACTACATTAAAAAAGTGGAAAATTGATGCCGGTTTGTCGCTGAATTACAACCTAAACGACATCGATTATCTTCGCTACAACGAGCAATCGGTCGATACCAGTTTTGTTTTCAATAAATATTATATAAACCCATCTCCATCGGCAACAATAATTTACTCAGCCGACAGCCTCAACGATTTCAAAATCAGCTATTCGCATAGTGTGCAAACCCCCTACTACACTCAGGTATGCGATTTCGTAAATAAACAAAATCCTTACTCGTGGAATGTGGGCAATCCGGCCCTTGAACCGGTTAACTATCACAACTTTTTTATTGGTTACACCCTGAATAAAAACATCTGGAATGTAAACATAGATGTGTTCTACAGCCTTACTCGCAACGATATTTCGTATCTCACACTGCCTGTTACCGAAACTATTTGGATTAGCATGCCCGAAAATATAGGCAAAAACACAAGCACAGGTATCGATGTATCGGCTTATGCATCGATAAAATCGAAGATCGATTTGAATTTTTCGTCACGAATATATCATACCAATATTAAGGCGGATAACCTTAGCGAAAATGTTGACAAGAAAGATTTTGGCTATCAGCTAAAACTCAGTACCGATATACGGTTCAACCGCAAAACATCGGCAACAGTGTATGTAAATTATGTAAGTCGCGAAATTAGAATCGACGGGTATAGTTTTGGTTATTTCGATTCCTCGGCGAGTTTCACCCGCAAATTTTTCGGCAACAATCTGATGTGTACCATAGGGATAAGCAATATTCTCAACAATCTGATGAAACACGGCGACTACACCGAATACGCCGGTATTGTATGGAATACCCTGAATTTCGGGTCGAAATATAAACCCATGGTATTTGCTTCGTTACAATACAAGTTCAGGCAAGGCGATAGGGGAACACAAAACGCTGGCAAAATGAATTAGATTATTGAATTGTTATTAGGATTACTGAGACGAAACGTCAGTTTAGTATTTTTTCTCGTCGGTAAGTTTACCTGTTTCGTCCCACATTTTCCAGATACCGACTTTCACTCCGTTTTGGTAGTACATTTCATAACGCAGTGTTCCCGATGCATCCCATATTAACCATTTGCCGGATTTCACATTATTATCGTATTGCGCTACTGCAATCTGAACCCCGTTCGAATCGTAACTTTTCCATTCGCCATGCTTTTTCCCTTTGCTATAGTTGCGAATTTCGTTCACCGACCCATCGTTAAAATACAACACGGTTTCACCATCGCGATGACCTTCAACTATATGGGTTTTTGTTTTCACTACACCGTTGTCGTACAATTCGATATAATCGCCTGTGTACAATTGATTATCTTCGGTATAGAATAATCCGTCTACGTTTTTAATAATCTGAGCATTCACCACATTGATACTTGCAAATGCTAAGCAAATAAAAAGAACTGATACGATTTTCTTCATGAGATTTTATTGTCGATATCTGAATTATCAGACAAATATAATACCAATTTTTTGGTGTTAATCGACTAAACTTTTCAGCTCGAGGCGTATAACTTGTCTTTCTCCGGCATCAATTTGAAGATTACTCAAAGTGTACGATTGGTAACTGAGATAATTGGTCTGGATATCATACACCCTGTTTCCGGTAACTTCAATCGCAAAATTGCCATCAAGGTCAGAGTATGAAACCATACCGTTTCCAAGACTGACTTTCACACCGCAGAGGCCTTCTCCGGTAATTTGGTCAACTACCTTGCCACTGATTATGCCCGACGCAGAAACTTCTTTGCTGCTGTCTTTGTCGCTATCGGCAAAAGCTTGTAATCCAAAGAGAATGGTAAAAACTAATACGATGCTGATGTTTTTCATTTTTATTGTTTTTGATCGATACAAAAATATCGGAGTACTGTTACTAAAACTTTATTCTAATATTAAGCAATAGTTAATTTATTAACACTGCAAATTTATCTTTCATCAATTCACACGACAGTGTTTAAAAAAGCTAATATTTCGCAACAAGGCCTATGCAATAAATTTGTAATTTACCAGCCACATTATTAATGTAAAACAATTAGGATGAAAAAACTGGTTTTTACTGTTTCGCTATGCCTGTTACAAGCCATGGCACTGCATTTGTTTTCGCAGGCTCCTGTTATTGTACAACACCCGATTTCGGGTCAGAAATGTGCCGGCGATGCTGTTACTCTCAGTGTGATTGCATCGGGAGAATTGCCTCTAACCTATGAATGGTTCTTTGAAGCGATACCTGTTGGCGACAATTCACCAGAGTTTGTTATTGACCCTTTGAACGAAACACACGAGGGAAGCTACTATTGCAGAGTGAGCAATGGTCATGGCTCGGTTGAAAGCAATATAGCCCAGTTACTGGTAGTAGAATCGGCTCCGATAATAAACAGCTACAGCGAAGCGCAAAACCTATGTCAGGGCGAAACGCTTACACTCAGTAGCGATGTTACCGCTGAGCTAGCCAGTTACACCTGGTTTCTCGATGGCTTCGGGCAAGTGCACTTCGGCAACACCTATGTGAACTCTACAATTAGTGCTGCCCTTTCGGGAAACTATTATTGCGTTGTGCAAAATGTGTGTGGCTCAGAAAGCACAGGTATGATAGCGGTTTCAATAACCGACCTGCCGGTGCTGATATCGCAATCAGAAAGCGTTGAGGTATGCGAAGGCAGCGATGTAACCCTAACAATTAACGCTACAGGCAGCAGCTTACAATATAAGTGGCTTGCCGATAATGTTGAAATACCCGGGGAGACCAATTCCGAGTTATTTATCGAATCGGTAGAATATCCGAATAACATATTCTATACGCCCATCGTGTACAATTCATGTGAATCGATTACCGGAAACGACATTGCTATTTCTGTGCTATCTGTTCCCCACATCACTGCACAACCAATTAGTCAGGGCGACTGCGACGGCGAAGAAATAACACTATATGCCACCGCATTTAGCAATATTGATGTAAGCTACCAGTGGTTCAACGAATCGGGCCCGCTAAGCGGCGAAGAAAGCAGTGTATTGTCGATAGTAACCGAAGAAGGATTAATTGAAACCTTCTACTGCATTATTTCGAATGCTTGTGCATCGGTAAGCACCGACACAGCCGTAATAACAGGCTTCGAAGCACCTTTCATCACGCAACAGCCTATCGATTCGGTGGTGTGTGCCGGCAACAATGCCAGTTTTCATTGCAAAGCCAACGGCGAAGAACCGCTTTATTATCAGTGGCTGTTCAACGGAGCCGTAATGCCATTCGACAATACATTTGGAGTAAATACGTCAACACTCGAAATTAATTCAGTTTTTACCGGCCAGCAAGGCCTGTTTACATGTTATGTGTATAACCAATGTGGTTCGGCCACCACCAACGAGGCTTTATTAACCGTGCATACACCGCCACAAATATTACTTCAACCTGAATCGGTAGGCTTGTGTGCAGGCAATGAACTCGAGATACAAATCATGGTAGAAGGAACAGACCCCATATCTTATCAATGGATAAACACAGCTACTCCGGGAGAGGTACTGGGCACTGATGCACAGTTTGTTATTCCTTCGCTACAACAAAGTGATGCAGGAATATACATCTGCAATATATCGAACCAATGTGGCGATGTTGTTTCTGAGACATTTACAATAGATGTTTTTTTAAGTCCTGAAATATATTCCGAAAACGAAGATTTTTATGCCTGCGAAGGCGACTTGGTAAGTTTTAGTGTTGAAGCCACAGGCACCGAACCCATGTATTATTTATGGTATAGAAACAACTCTGCCGAAACTTGGGCCAATCAGGCTGATATTGTATTCGACCCGGCCGGATTCGGGCATACAGGAAATTACTTCTGCAGAGTTATGAACCTTTGCGGAGAAACAGACAGCGAAGAATTCTTTTTTCATGTTGGCACCCCTCCATCAATAGAATGGCATTCGGGAAATCAATATTTATGCGAACTCGACAGTTTATTGCTTACCGTAGATCCGGCCGGCGAAAACATTTTATGCCAGTGGTATCGCGGCGATCAGGAAATTCCGGGAGCTACTGATACAGTTCTTTCGATACCTGTACTTTCGCTTAACCAGGCCGGTGCCTACCTTTGCAAAATTTACAACGCTTGCGACGAAATTTACACCGATACCATGTATGTTACTGTGAATCCTGCGCCTGAAGTAAACTTGGGTCCCGATCGTGAAGCATGTCAGGGCGACATCATCGTGTTGCACCCCGAAGGCGAATATCAATCTTATAATTGGAACAACGGACTCAATACCACTCCTTACCTCGAAGTAGCCAGCTCGGGCACATATCATATTGTTGTAGTGGGCTTAAATGCCTGCCGTAACTACGATACGGTGCAGATACAATTTCATCCGGTAGTACCCGTCGATCTTGGTGAAGACTTTTCGGTTTGCGGGAACACAGTGCTTGTTGCTCCCCAGGGTGCTTACTCGTATGAATGGAATACCGGCTCGATGGAGCAGGAACTATTTGTGAATACATCAGGTAATTATTCTTTGGTTACCACAGGGAGTGCTTTTGGCTGCGAAGCAACCGATACCGTATATGTTACCGTATTCGAATCGCCTCAAATTGATTTGGGACCCGATCATTCTATCAGCATCGACTCATCAATAAGCATCGGCGTTTCGGCAATATATACCGATTACATGTGGTACAATGGTTTTAACGGACCAATACTGACACTTTCGGGGACTTCGCTCGGAGTGGGAACACATACCATATGGCTTAGGGTAAGCGATGAAAACAATTGTACCGATACCGACACAGTATATGTTAGTGTTATTGCAACACCCGGTATTGCTTCAAACAGTTCCGCCAACATAAAAATATATCCAAACCCGGCTACCGATTATCTCAATATTGAATTCGACCCCGGACATGAAACAGAATCGATTCAAATGCTTGATGTTAAATCGGATATTGTTTTCGAAGAAGCTGTTGTTCGTTTCGGGTCAGAAAATATGAATATTGATGTGAAGTCGCTGTCAGCAGGTATTTACTTCATTCGTTTTATATATAGCGATGGTAGTGCGATAAATCGAAAAATTATTATCAATTAATTCAAGTTAAACCAATGAAACGCAACAAAGAAAAGGGTGTAATAAAAAGCCGGCTACGCGGGGCATATTTCACCTCAACCATAAGTGTATCGCTGGTGCTGTTCCTTTTAGGTATTGTTGGCCTGCTGCTGCTCAATGCCAAATTGTTTTCTGATTATGTAAAAGAAAACATATGTTTCACACTGATATTAAACGAAGACCTGAAAGAGCCCGACATCAGAAAATTTCAAAAGACACTCGACACTTACGATTTTATAAAATCGACTGAGTACATTACCAGCGAAAAAGCTGCCGAAACGTTGAAGCAAGATTTGGGCGACGATTTTGTAGAAACCTTGGGCTACAATCCCTTACTGCCATCAATCGATGTGTATTTAGTGGCCGGATATGCCAATCCCGATAGCCTTTTGGCTATAGAAAGTCGTTTCAATGCATTTCCCGAATATGTAAAAGAAGTTTCATACCAAAAGAATTTGGTACATCTTATTAACGAAAACGTTCGCAATATCAGTTTTGTGTTGCTTGCATTCAGTCTATTGCTGATGCTGGTGTCGTTTGCGCTCATCAACAATACAATTCGCCTCACGGTATATTCAAAACGGTTTCTGATACGTACCATGCAACTGGTAGGCGCTACCAAAGGATTCATCAGAAAACCCTTTCTGCGAAGCAGCTTACTGCAGGGGGTCATCAGTTCGTTCATATCTATTGCCTTGTTATCGGTACTGTTATATTTGAGCACCGAAACTCTTAGAGAAATCATAAATGTGGCCGATTATTATAAAATAGTTGCCAGCTTGTTTCTAATTGTATTATCTTTGGGCATCTTAATTTCGTTAATTTCTACCTATTTGGCAGTAAACAGGTATTTAAGAATAAAAACGTCAAATTTGTACTACTGATTATGGCCGACAAAAAACAAAAAAGCAGTTCAGAGAACCCACAGCCCGGCAACCTGCAATTCGCGCTCGAAAAAGAGAATCTTATTTGGATATTGATAGGTTTTGCAGTTATTGTTATTGGTTTTATATTGATGGCAGGCGGCGGCACCGACGACCCCAATGTATTCAGCGACAAAATATTCAGTTTTCGTAGAATCACCTTGGCTCCCATTGTAGTGCTCATCGGTTTTGTTATCGAGATTTATGCCATTATGAAAAAACCAAATGCAGGCAAGCAAAACCAAGACATTGCAAAATCATAAACACCTTTTGGTATGGAATGGTATGAAGCTTTGATCCTTGGACTTATCCAGGGGTTGACTGAATTTTTGCCCGTAAGCAGCAGTGGTCATCTCGAAATTGGCAAGGCACTTTTCGGCATTACCGGAGAAGAAAACCTCTACTTTTCGATTGTGGTGCACGGAGCAACCGTGTTAAGCACCATATTGGTGCTTCGCCACGAAATCATACGACTGATTGGCGGTCTGTTCAAATTTAAACTGAACGACGAAACTCAGTATTTGCTTAAGATAGCTGTTTCGATGATTCCTGTTTTAATAGTAGGCTTGTTTTTCAAAGATCTGGTCAAGACCCTTTTCGACGGCTATGCCATATGGTTTGTGGGATGCATGCTGCTGGTTACGGCACTGTTGCTGGCATTTGCCCATTGGTTTAAACCCGGGCAGCGAGATTTAAGCTATGGGCATGCTTTTATTATTGGCATTGCGCAGGCAATTGCCGTAATTCCGGGCATCAGCCGTTCGGGAGCTACCATTGCTACCGGTTTGATGCTGGGGAATAAACGCAACGAAATTGCAAAATTTTCGTTTCTGATGGTTCTTATCCCCATACTTGGCGAAAACATTCTCGATTTGCTTTCGCGAAACACAGTTGTTTCAGGTGGCGTTGCAACATCTAGTCTACTGATAGGTTTTATTGCAGCATTTATAACCGGTTGGTTTGCCTGCAGTATTATGTTGAAAATAGTTAAAAAAGGCAAGCTGATTTGGTTCGCCTTGTATTGTGCGCTGGTAGGTTTCATAACCATAATATTTCTATAGCCCATGCATGTTTTCGATGGCCAACATGTCGATTTTATTGAAGGACAGCTCATTGTGGTAAACAAACCCCTGGCTTGGACTTCGTTTGATGTAGTTAACAAAATCAGATCTCTGGCTTGTAAGCAGATGGGTGTCGACAAACTACGCGTTGGCCATGCAGGAACACTCGATCCAATGGCTACCGGAGTCTTGCTCTTGTGTACAGGCCGCTATACCAAACTTATCGAAAAACTTCAGGATGGAGACAAAGAATATGTTGCCAAATTAAAATTAGGAGCTACTACACCCTCGTTCGATATGGAAACCGAAGAAGATGCGGTGTATCCCTATGAACACATAACACAAGAAATGATTGAAGAGTGCATTCGGCAATTTACCGGACGCATTGAACAAATACCGCCGGTATACTCTGCAGTTAAAATCGGGGGCAAACGTTCGTACAAAATAGCCCGAAAGGGTCGCGGAACAACCGTAAAACCCCGTTTGGTCGAAATTTATAATATTGGCATAGAACAATACAATCTGCCATTTGTTACTATTCGTGTAAGTTGCGGAAAAGGCACCTATATCAGGGCACTGGCACGCGATATTGGAAAAGAGCTCAACAGCGGTTCTTATGTTTCGGGTTTGGTTCGTACTAAATCGGGAGATTACACCATCGAAAATGCACTCGAAATTGAAGAAATTGAAAAAATAATTAAAAATTTGTAACCTTTTGTAAAAATTAGGGTATAAAGGAAAGTTTGTAACGATATTTATGAAACTATCACAATTTAAGTATGCACTTCCCGAGGAACTGGTTGCCCTTCATCCGGCCAGCAATCGTGATGAATCGAGGCTAATGGTTCTCGACAAAAACACCGGTGCTATTGAACACCGTTTGTTTAAAGATATAAAAGACTACTTCGACGATGGCGATGTGTTGGTATTTAATAACACAAAAGTATTTCCGGCTAGGCTATACGGTAACAAAGAAAAAACAGGAGCCCGTATCGAGGTTTTCCTGCTGCGCGAATTAAACAAAGATCAACGCTTGTGGGATGTATTGGTAGATCCTGCTCGAAAAATTCGCATCGGGAATAAGTTGTATTTCGGCCCCGACGATTTGTTGGTAGCTGAAGTAATCGATAATACTACCTCGAGAGGAAGAACATTACGGTTTTTATTCGATGGTTCATATGATGAGTTTAAAAAAACACTCTATACCATAGGAGAAACTCCGCTACCCAAATTTATTAACCGACCTGTTGAAGACGACGACGAACATCGTTATCAAACCATATTTGCGCAACACGAAGGTGCAGTTGCCGCACCAACAGCAGGAATGCATTTCAGTCGCGAATTAATGAAACGCCTCGAAATTATAGGTGTTAACTTTGCCTTTGTAACATTGCATGTTGGCTTGGGTAATTTCAGACATGTTGATGTTGAAGACCTTACTAAACATAAAATGGATAGTGAGCAAATTATAATTCCTGCAGAAGCAGCCGACATGATTAATCAGGCCAAAATGGCCCAGAAGCAGGTTTGTGCTGTAGGAACAACCGTGCTTAGAACACTCGAAAGCTCTGTTACAACCAACAAATTACTGAAACCATTCGATGGATGGACCAACCGATTTATTTTTCCGCCTTACGAAATTCAGGTTCCTACGCGTTTAATCAGCAACTTCCATTTACCTTACACCACACTACTGATGATGGTTACAGCATTTGGTGGATACGATCAGATATTGAATGCCTACAAAGTAGCTATCAAAGAAAAATATCGTTTTGGCACCTATGGCGATGCAATGTTGATAATTTAGTTTAGCCACAATCGTATCTTGCAGTCCATAAAAAAAGCTCTCGGGAGAGAGCTTAAAACTTGACGTTTTTTATATTAAGGCAACGGAAAGTCTGTTTATCCGCATTTTGAGTATCCGCAACTGCTGCAAATAACGCATCCATCCTGATATACTAAGGTATCTTTGTCGGAACAGTTGGGGCAAAGTTCCCCGGTATCGGTAGCACGTGTGCCGTTTGGAATATATTTCCGCAATGCCCGTTCCACACCATTTTTCCAGGTATTGATGCTATCGTTGTCGAGTTCGAGCGAACCAACCAGTTCTACAACCTTGGGAATTGGCATGCCATAGCGTAACACACTGCTAATGAGTTTGGCGTAATTCCAGAAGTTTTTATCGAACTGGTGACTTAGGCCTTCGAAAGTGGTTGAATAGCCCAAGCGGTTCTGGTACTGGAAATCGTAGCGCGTTGATCCGTCATCGAGTCGAATTTTAATAATTTTTCCGTTTTCGATACTTGTAGGAATATTCAGAACATCGTCTTCGATACGTCCGGTGAAAATTTCATAGGGTTGCCCGTCGAGTAAGCCAATAAAAGCCACCCATTTTTCGCGATTGTTTTGGAAACGAACAATATCGGCTTCGAGCACCCTGGGTCTTTTCAAAGGGCCTTCGTTTTTGGGTTGTTTATCGGCTTTTTTGCCTGCAATCAACACACCTTCGCGCGAGCCTTCGCGATACACGGTAATACCTTTGCAACCACTTCTCCAGGCTTCCATATAGCATTCGGCTACCGTGTCTTCGGTTACGTTTTCGGGCATATTTATGGTAACACTGATACTATGGTCGACCCATTTTTGTATCTCGCCCTGCATACGAACCTTGTTGAGATAGTTTACATCGGCTGCGGTTGCTTTGTAGTAGGGTGATTTTGCAACCAAGTCGTTGATTTGTTTTTCGTCGGCTTCTTTAATACTGTTAAAATCGTAACCATTCACTTTCAGCCAGGTAACAAATTTTTCGTGAAACACATTATATTCTTCCCATTTGTCGCCTTGTTCATCGGTAAAATCGACACGTGTATTTGGGTCATTCGGATTCACCTTGCGACGGCGACGATAGGCAGCCCTGAAAACCGGTTCAATTCCAGAGGTAGTTTGTGTCATCAAGCTGGTGGTACCTGTAGGAGCAATGGTCAGCAGCGAAATATTCCGGCGGCCATAGGTTTCCATCTTTGCCATCATTTCGGGATCGGCCTGACGCAGGCGATTAATAAACGGATTGTTCATTTCGCGCTGAAAATCGTAATGTGTAAAACCACCACGTTCTTCGGCCATAATAACCGATGAACGATAGGCTTCCACTGCCAGGGTCTTTTGCACTTCAACGGCAAAGGCAACCGCTTCGGGCGATCCGTAACGTAGATTAATAGCTGCCAGCATATCGCCTTCGGCTGTTATACCCAGTCCGGTACGACGACCTTCTTTTGCTTTTGTGTAAATATTTTCCCACAATTTGCGCTCTACTCTTTTTATTTCATAGCCTTCGGGGTCGTTATTAATTTTTTCGATAATGCTATCGATTTTTTCAAGTTCTAAATCGATGATATCATCCATCAGGCGCTGCGCCTTCTGTACATGGTCGCGAAATTTTTCATAATTAAAACTGGCCTGTTCGGTAAACGGATTGTCGACATAACTGTACAGATTAATAGCCAATAAGCGGCAGCTGTCGTAGGGGCACAATGGGATTTCGCCACAGGGGTTGGTTGAAACTGTTTTGTAGCCTTTATCGGCATAGCAATCGGCTACCGATTCGCGAATGATGGTATCCCAAAAAAGAATACCGGGTTCGGCCGACTTCCAAGCGTTGGCAATAATTTTGTTCCACAGTTTTTTTGCATCAATTTCTTTTTGGAACTTGGGGTTACGGCTATCAACCGGAAATTGCTGAATATAGGGCTTACTGTCGATAACGGCCTGCATAAATTCGTCGTGAATTTTTACCGAAACATTGGCTCCGGTAACTTTACCCGGGGTCATTTTGGCATCGATAAAATCTTCGGCATCGGGATGCTTGGTCGAAATGCTTAGCATAAGGGCGCCACGACGACCATCTTGTGCCACTTCGCGAGTGGTGTTTGAATATCGTTCCATAAACGGAACAATACCGGTAGAGGTAAGCGCCGAGTTTTTAACAGGAGTTCCTTTCGGTCGCAAATGAGTAAGGTCGTGCCCTACTCCACCGCGACGCTTCATCAGTTGCACCTGCTCTTGATCAACTTTTAGGATGGCACCATATGAATCTGAGTCGGAATCGTTACCTATCACAAAGCAATTCGACAACGATACAATCTGCATGTTATTACCAATTCCCGACATTGGCCCACCTTGAGGGATTACATAGCGGAAGTCTTTCAGCAATTGATAAATTTCTTCTTCGCTCATGGGGTTTTTGTACTTCAGTTCAATGCGGTGCAGTTCCGATGCCAACCTGCGATGCATGTCATCGGGTGTAAGTTCATATAAGTTGCCCGCTGAATCTTTCAATGCGTATTTGTTTATCCAAACGCGTGCGGCCAACTCATCGCCTTTAAAATAATCGCAGCTTGCCACAAAAGCTTCTTCGTCATTATACGTTCTGCGCGACTCGGGTGAGGTCTTTGTCATAGTTTTTTCTTCTACCAATAGCATAGGGTCAATATTTTTATAACTGTCAATAATTTTAAATAATTAAGAGTGCGTTTTTGCCACACTAAAATAATCATTACACAATTCTAAATTATCATCGATTTTTTAACAGCCTTATTAACATAACTTTTTGCAATAGCTATGATGCTGATTTTCTTCTAATTAGTTAATTACAAGCAAAAACAAAAAAAAATTCATTAACATTATAAAGGCTTGTAAATGCCTGAATATCTCATACATTTGGCGCGCAAACACAACTTATAAACAATGCCATGTTTAATTATTTTTGAAAAATATATTGACAAGCCTATGTTCTGATTTTCAATTACTTATCCTTGTATGACTTTAGATAAATTTTACAATAAATTCACATATTAACATTGAATAAATAGGTAAAAAACACCATTTCAAATCAAATTTTCATTATTTCATCAAAAATATGACTTGCCGAGTCACTGTTTGAAGCAACATGTTTCTGTGCAGCACTTCCTGCTTTAGAAACCTGATCGGGATATTGCAGGAAAAAGCTTACCCGATGCTGCAACGACTCAGAATTGCATACACTAAAAGCACCTCCTGAATGAATAAGAGCATTGGCTTCGATAAATTTGCGGTACTTAGGTCCGAAAATCACGGGAATCCCATACACCGCAGCCTCTAGGCAATTGTGGATCCCCTTTCCGAATCCTCCACCAATATAGGCCAGCCAGGCATAGCGATATATCTTCGACAACATTCCCAGTGTATCGATAATTAACACATTTGCATGTACCTGCTCATTGCTGCAAATTTGAGTGTAAAATGCAGCCTTCGAAAATTTTTTCTTTAACGAGGAAAGATGCCTCTCTCCTATTTCGTGAGGGACAATGATAAGAGCCAGTTCCTCGTTGGTTTTCTTAAGTAAGCGGCACAGAAGTTTTTCGTCGGCAGGCCACGTGCTTCCTGCTACCAAACATTTTCTACCTGCAATAAACTTTTCGATTGTATGATTTGACCATTGCTCGGCGGCAATATCAATAACCCGCTGATAGCGTGTATCGCCGGCTGTAGAACAGCGTATAACGCCTCTTTTTTTTAACAAATTACACGAAGCCTCATCCTGCACAAACATCCAGGCGAAAGCCTGAAAAACAGAATTAGTAATTGCATTCCTGTATCGAATCATCCAATGTTTAGGGCGAAAAATACCCGATACCAGAAACAACTTAACCTGCCGGTGCTTTGCTTCGCATATAAAGTGATACCAAAACTCATACTTAATTAAAATGAGCATTTCGGGATGAACCGCATCAAAGAATTTTTTAGCATTTCGGGACGTATCAAACGGTAGGTAACAAACATAATCGGCAAGCTGATAATTTTTTCGCATTTCGTATCCCGATGGCGAAAAAAAACTGAGCAATACCGGCTTGTGAGGAAACTGCTTTTTCCACTTTTCGATCAAGGGGCGCCCTTGTTCAAATTCGCCCGACGAACTGCAATGAAACCAAATTGCTCCTTGTAGTTTTTCCGATTGACTTTGTAATTCCTGTTCCCACTGCCTGCGCCCCTGTATCATACGCCGCGCTTTGCCATAAAACGGGCTCACACACTTCATCAGAGTAATATAAATCCACAGGGCTATACGATAGAATATCGCCATGGCATGCTATCAGTAGTAATAAAACTTTTCGGGTGCTCGTCGGTATATGGGAAGTATCCAACCGGCTGTCACCGAAAACAGCCTATCGTTATTTACCGTATTGTCGCGGCTCATAGTATCGAAATTGAAATCACGCCGACACATTGTCCATGCCTGATAGAATTCGATGCCTACGTAAAAATTTATCAGTTTACTGTTGTCGAGATACTGATAACCCAAAAAAGGTTTTATTGCCAATCCGTTACTCAAACGGTCGTAGCCCTTTTTGTAATCGCCAAGCACCGGTGGAGTATTATTGTCTTTATTCTCGATGCGTATATGATGCTGCAACAAGCCGCACCCCAGTTCGACAACAATACCCGAATTTTGATTTGGCCCCAAAACAGGAATCAGGTATCCAATTTTAGCTCCCGCATAAAAACCCCTCTGGCTGCAAATAATACGGGCATATTCGCCATATTCGTTGATGATTTCTCCATTTGACGATCGCAAACCATCAAGTATAGTTGAGTCTCGTTTTATTACCGAACCAAACAAATACGACACCTCTGCTCCCAGCATAATACGATTCGAAAGCTTATAAGTAAGTCCTACTCCAACGGCAGAATTAACACCGAATTTTTCAGCCATATCGGCGCACGGAACCTGAAAAGCATAATGGGCATTTACCTGCCATATATTAATCGATGAATCGGATATCTGGGCACCTACGTGCAAGCACATCAGACTTAATATAAACGTAAGGTATATTACAGCTCTTTTCTTCATCGTGCCAAAATTAGTTTTTTTTACTCTTAGTTGCGCAATACCGGTAAATTAATCGTACAAATGCTAAATTCGTGAAAATTTCGTTTTAAGTTCCGAAAGCGCTACTTTTATGATAAACTTATAAGGCTTGAAGTTAGTATTACCCATAGCGATTTTATTTCTTTGTCAGGCAGCATTTGTTTCGGCCCAGCATCTGTCTAGCTTTAGGCGAGTTGAACTTAGCTTAAGAGACACCACACAACTCGACAGTGTGAGCATCGCATTTGGCAGCGTAAAAGTATTCAACAAAAAAGGAAGCTTATTATCGCCCGGCTGCATTTATACCGACTATATTAATGCACGCATCGTTTGCTGCGACAGTTTAATAGGACAAACAGTTATTGTAGAATACCGCAGAATGCCCTTGCTGATGAACCGCCCCTACTTTGAAAAGCAACGTCAACAATACTTAAGCAAAGCCGAAATCGGAAATATGGCTCCTGATATTTTTATATACCGCAGCGACGATGTCAATTTTTTCAATTCTAATGAATTGAGCCGAAAAGGAAGTATTTCGCGCGGAGTAAGCTTTGGCAACAATCAGGATGCAATAGTTAATTCACACCTTAATCTACAGCTATCGGGTAAATTAAGCGATGATCTCGAAATTACGGCAGCCATATCCGACAACAATATTCCCATTCAACCTGACGGCAATACACAGCAATTACAGGAATTCGATAAGGTGTTTATTACAGTAACCGGTAATAATTTTTCGTTGACAGCGGGCGATTTCGAAGAAAAAAAACCAGTCGGTTATTTTTTAAACTACAACAAAAAAGCACAGGGTGCCAAAGTATCAGTATTTAACATTGGAGCCGAGAATAGGATGAAATTGTCGTCATCGGTAACTGGCTCTGTAACAAAGGGAAAATACCGCAGGCAAGCTATCGATGCCATCGAAGGCATTCAGGGACCATATAAACTAACCGGAGGCTCGGGAGAAATGTATATCATAGTGCTTGCCGGTACCGAAAAGTTATATATCGACGGGATGCTTCTTATACGTGGCATGGACAACGACTATATAATTGACTACAACACCGGAGAAATCACTTTTACGGCTAAGCAACCCATCAGCAAAGACAAGCGCATTATTGCTGAATTCGAATACTCGGAACGAAATTACACCCGTTTTCTCATAACCAGCAACCATACATTGCACACCAATCAAGGAAATTTCTGGTTCAACATGTATTCGGAGCAAGACAATAAAAATCAAGCTTACGACATCAGTCTTAGTCAACACGACAAGTGGTTGCTGAATCAAGCCGGCGACGACCTTAATGCAGCTTATTCACTCAACATCGACAGTGTAGGCTTTAGCACGGGAGAAATCAGATATGCAATAACCGATACCTTGGTAGGAGGTCTAATTTACGATTCGGTGTTTGTGTATTCAACGAATCCCGAAACAGCCGTTTACCGCCTTGGGTTTTCATACACCGGTGCCAATAAAGGAAATTACATTAAGAGTATTTCGTCGGCAAATGGAAGGGTATTTCAATGGGTTGCCCCGATTGATGGTGTAGCACAGGGCGATTACGACCCTGTAGTATTATTGGTCAGCCCCAAAAAGAAGCAGGCCTTTTCGCTGGGAGGCCAATATAAAATTGGCAAAAGAACCAATATTTTCGCCGAAACAGCTTTCAGTGTAAACGACCTGAACACTTATTCGAAAAAAGACAGTTACGACAACAATGGCATGGCCACAAAATTTGGGATTAGCAGTGCCCTGTTCGAGAATCAATCGCACCGGCTGACAGTAGGGGCCGACTATTATTTTGTGCATCGCTACTTTTCGGAAATAGAACATTTCAGAGAAACCGAATTCACACGCGACTGGAATCTGTCAAGCGCATTACAAACCAGCCACGAACATATGGCCGGAGCCAATATTGATTATAGATACAAGAATTTATCGTTTGCACGATACAAGTTCACTATGATGGAACGACCCGGTGTTTATTCGGGTTTACGCAATCAAGCGGCTGCACAATGGCACCTAAAATCGTGGAAACTATCTGGCGAGGCCGGATACCTGAGCAGTTCCGACAGTGTACTATATTCGCGATTCTTACGTCACAAAGCCGGTGTCAGTAAAAATTTCACATTTGCCACCGTAGGAATTGGTGAAGAGCAGGAGGTAAACATTTGGAAATTTAAACAAAGCGATTCTATAGCAGGCAACAGTTACTCCTGGTTCAGCTACAATGCATTTATAAGCACACCCGATACTGCCCGGCAAGGCTTCCGGCTCTCGTATCGTAATCGCAGCGACCAATTGCCAGTGGCAGGCTTCATGCAGGAAAGCACCCGGTCGCACGACCTAGACCTAAACCTAAAACTGATTCACAAGAACAATCAGAATTTGAATATTACCGGAAATTACCGCATACTTTCTGTGAAAAACAGCGAAATAACCATAGTGCAACCCGAAGACAATCTCACCGGCAGATTCGAATATGCATTTCGCTTGCTAAATGGCAGTATTAGTTCTTCGAGTTTTTACGAAATCGGTTCGGGTCTCGAGCGAAAAACCGAGTTTGCCTATCTTGAAGTAGCTCCCGGACAGGGCATATATATGTGGACAGACTACAATAGCAATGGCATTCAGGAACTTGATGAATTTGAAGTGGCTTTTTATAAAGATCAAGCCAACTTTATAAGATACTACACCACTACCAACGATTATATAAAAGCCTATTCGAATCAGTTTCATCAGATGTTACAGTTTCGACCATCGCTTCACTGGAGACAGCCAAAAGGAATAGGAAAATTTCTCACCCGTTTTTCTAATCAACTGGCTTATAAAATAAGCAGCAAAAATACTTCGTCGGATTTTGCAGAATATGCGAACCCTTTTGCAGAAAACATCAGCGATTCGAGTTTGGTTTCGCTAAACAATTACCTTCGTAACGAATTGTCGTTCAATAAAAGTAATCCACGCTTTGGCATCGACTATGTGATATTGAATAATCGGGGGAAAATGCTTCTGGTAAACGGATTCGACAGCCGTAGTCAGTTCAGACAGGAAATAATTATGCGTTTTTCGATTACACAA
>CAZEHA010000031.1:0-40873 GCA_964511665.1 uncultured Bacteroidales bacterium | reverse complement strand
CCCGCTTTCGGGACGGCAAAGATAATATCCCTTTTTACATTTTACCAAATATTTTATGTTTTTTTTAATAAAAAATCATTTGCCCCTAATTACCAGGGACTTACACCCTTCGTTGTCATTAAATATTTGTTAAATAAGCAATTTATTCAATATAATATAAATGCTTTTTCTATATTCGCACAAAATATTTCAATTAATACAGTGGCCGAACGACTGGTTATAATACCTACTTACAACGAGATTGAGAATATTACCTTAATCATCGATAAAGTATTGAGCCTAGAACCTGATTTCGATATTCTTATTATTGATGACGGATCGCCCGACGGCACAGCCGATGTGGTAAAATCGATGATGCATAGCCGCAGCGACCGACTGTTTCTTCTTGAACGGAAAGGCAAGCTGGGTTTGGGAACAGCCTATATCACCGGTTTTAAATGGGCTCTGCAACGCAACTATGAGTATATTTTCGAAATGGATGCCGACTTTTCGCACAACCCCGACGATTTGATTAGATTGTATGATGCATGCGCCAATCAGGCTGCCGACATGGCCGTTGGTTCTCGCTACAAATCGGGGGTGAATGTGGTAAACTGGCCCATGAGCCGAGTATTGCTTTCGTATTTTGCATCGAAATATGTACAGATTATTACGGGAATGAAAATAAGCGATACCACTGCCGGTTTTGTTGGCTACAGGCGTAAAGTTCTTGAAACCATTAATCTTGATAATATCAGAATGATAGGTTATGCATTTCAGATTGAAATGAAATTTAAAACCTGGCTATTAAAATTTCATATTATAGAAATACCTATTATATTTACCGAGCGTAAACTGGGTAGTTCAAAAATGACTAAAGGAATTGTGAAAGAGGCTGTGTTTGGGGTAATTAAGATGAAATTACAAAGTGTGTTCAACCGAAAAAAATATCTGTCGTAATTATCTTAATTAGAAGAATGAGAGAAATAAAATCAAATTACGAATATCGTGCAACCTTTTACAGAATTGTTGCGTTAATCGAAATGGAACAATTGTTCATAAATAAATATATTTTGTTCAACTTGTATTATTCACCTTTAAAAAACAAAATTCAATGAAAAAATTAGTACTTGGAATCATGCTGGTAGCATGCACTGCCTTGGTTTTTGGCCAAAGCGTTGTGAAACAGAATTTTAAATTGTCGTCTAACGACAGACCGATGAAGCTTTCAACAGAAATGCCTAACGGTATGAAAGGAACAGGAACCGACAACAATGGTTTCGAAACTTGGAACAACACCTTAGGGTTTGCCGGTTTAGGAGAAATGCCCAACGGCTGGCTGATGATTACCGGAAATCCCGCTGCGCAAAAAAGCAACACTGCTCAAGCCGGACAGTATGCAATTCATGTGGAAAGTGGCGTAATTACCAATCCTGTGCTACAAATAACCGACAGTCTTATTGGCGGCACAGCTTTTATTGGGGCTTTCACCGGATCGGCACTGGCACAAGGAGAACCTTTTACGCAAAATCTGACATCAATTGATGGATATGTAAGAGGAAACTTATTGGGTCAAGACACAGCGGTTTTGGTTTGCCAAATATGGAATGGGGCACAACAGGCTGAAGTAGCCCTTGGGCTTATGCTTTGGGGAGGCGACGAATTATCGGCAAACTGGACTCCTTTTACTCTTACATTAGAATATGAAGTAGGCGCACCTGCTCCCGACAGTATTGTAATGTTTATGAGTTCTACCGGTTATGGTCTTTTCCAGGGCTTTAATATTGGCACCCTAACCGCCGGCAGTTGGGTAGAATTCGACAGTTTTACCTACAATGTTGAAACACCCACAACTCCTGTTGCTGCCGTTAACCCGATGGCATGGGCTGCAGGAGCCGTTATGGTTGGAGAAAACGCAACATCACCCACTTTTACACTTACCAATAATGGTTCCGGAACACTCACCGTATCGAATGCCACTGCTCTTTCGGCACCGTGGTCAACCACATTCAGCGCTGGTGCTGTTTCGCTCGGAGCCGGTGAAACCTATACTTTCACTTTTGGTTTTGCTCCTACTGTAGCAGGTGCTGCAAATCAAGCTTTTGTACTTACCACAAATGGTGGAAATCTCACTATTAATTTAAGCGGAACCGGAGCCGAAGGTTGCGGAGATGTAACTACATATCCATATTTTGAAGGTTTCGAAGGTTTAACTGAATTTTATTGCTGGGAAACTCAATACAATACCGGAGCCGATGGTGGCATCAACGGGAACAATCTTATAGATCCTCCCACCAACAACACTTGGTTTGTATGCCAACCATCAAGTTTTGGCGGGAACGGTGCCGATTATATCAACACGGGCACACGTTCGGCTGCTATTGGATATACTGCTCCTGAATTTAACTGGCTGATTTCTCCTAATTTTGTTCTTCCGGCCACTCCCAAAGAACTTCGTTTTTACATGTGGTACTTCCAGGATGCTACATACAACACCAATTTCTATGTGAATATTTATAGCAATGGAACTTGGACACCTGCCTTAACCTATACATCGGGCACACCAACCAATGAGTTTGAAGAAGTGGTTACAGTTGACCTGACAGCCTATGCAAATCAAACCATAAAAATAGCTTTCGTTTATGAATATACCGATGGCTATCAGCTTGCTATCGACGATATCACTGTTGGAAATCCTGTAGGCATTGGATCTGAAATTGCCAACACTATCAACGTGTATCCAAATCCTGCTAATAATGTTATAACCATTACCAATGCCGAAAACACCTCCATCACGGTAATAAATATTCTTGGAAAAGTTGTTGCTAAAGTCGATAATGCTTCGGCCAACCAAAACATCGATATTTCGAATCTGAGTCAGGGTACATATTTTGTTAATGTTGACGGCAACATATTCAAACTGAACGTGGTAAAATAAACTTTGTCATATATCACCTAAAACAAAGCCGGCCTAATATCCGGCTTTGTTTTTTTAATACCAATAGCTGATATTGTTAAAAAAAAAATCACATTTGTTGAATTGTATTCGAATATTATGTTTACTTTTGCTCTGATAAACAATATTATTAACCAATACTTATCATGATTATGAAAAAAGTGTATCTTAGTGTATTAAGCATGTTGCTGATAGCTACTGTAAGTGTAGCCCAATATGCCAAAACCGATTATGTGCATCCGAAGCTTACCGACCCGCGGGTGATGTACATTACCGACAACGAAGCTGCCAAAGGTGGCGAAATCACTACTTGCCCTGCAGGAAGTTTATTCTCGAGACCTTACGACTCTCCATCCTCCGCCAGCACTTCCGAAATGGATGCAAACGGTGCAACCTACGAAGTTGCCACTTCGTTCCAAACCATTGGCGGAACCATTGAAACCGTTCATATCTGGATGGTGTCGATGATTAACACCGGTTCGTGGGCCGCTTGCAACGACGAAAATCCTATGAACGCCAATGTAGTGTTTTACACAAACAATGGCGGTCAACCCGGAACTGCTATGCATACATTTACCAATTTAGCAACCACTCTTACACCTGCAAACGTAATGTTGTTTGGCTCATATCCGGTAATGCTTATGAGTATAGAACTTCCTACCGATGTTGAAATGGCTTCGGGTTTTGTATCGGTTCAGGGAACAACCCCTGCAGCAGGAACAAACTGCTGGATGCTGTGGATTAATGCTCCCAACGGTGGTGGCTCAGGATTCCAATACCAAGATGGTGCTTGGGTTGCCGGTGCTGCTTCATTTGCTGTATGCCTCGAAGGAACTCCTTCCGACTGTCCTGCTCCTATGGACTTTGAAGCCGTTGCTGCCGACATGAACTCGATTACTTTAACATGGAGCCAAACCGGCGATGTTGATGAATGGAACATTGAATACGGTGCTTATGAATTTACACCCGGTACAGGCACCTTAGTCGAAGGTGTTATTAATAACCCCTACACCGTTACCGGTCTTACCGCCGGAACATACTACGATTTCTACATTCAATCGGAATGCGGCAGTATATGGGTTGGTCCCATTACTGTAAACACTACCAATTGTGCTCCCGCCAACATGTGCGGCTTTGTTGTCGACATGGTTGACGACTGGGGGGATGGCTGGAACGGCGGCGGTTTCTACGTAATGGAGGGCGACATTGTAGTTGATGTTATCTATCTTGAAGACGGCGACGCCGGCCAACAAACCTTAATGCTTTGCGATGGTTTCGAAGTAAGCCTTATATTCGTAGCTGGTGAATATGACGAAGAAATCGGATTCACATTGAGCGATCCGTTCGGAAATGTTTTGGCTACCTATCCAATTGGTTATTTCGACGGTATGGCAAACATGACCAACGTATTTACCTTTGATGCTTCATGCACTCCTCCCACTTGTCTTATGCCATCAAACGGTGAAGCTACCAATATCACAACCACCGGTGCTACATTGACCTGGACAGAAACCGGAACAGCTACAGCATGGGTTGTTGAATGGGGTCTGGCTTCATTTACCCAAGGTAGTGGAACTTCGGTTAATGCCAACGCAACTACACTTCCTTTAACAGGCCTTACACCTGCTACCGCCTACAAATTCTACGTTAGAGCCGATTGCGGTGGAGATGGACTCAGCAACTGGGCAGGTCCGTTCAACTTTACTACCGCCTGTGATGTTGTAAATACTCTCGACGAAGGTTTCGAAGGTGTGTTCCCACCGGCATGCTGGATGAACTTCCAAAACGGAGCAGGCACCAATGTATGGGTTAAATCTGACATTGCGGCCAACTCGGGAACATACAGTGCACGTGCCACTTATCAGGCAAGCGGAGGCGAAAATCAGCAATGGCTGGTTACCGGACAAATCAATGTTCCTGCGAACCACAAGTTGACTTTCTTCACCAGAGATCAGTTTACCGCTCCTTATGCTTCTGTTCTTAAAGTTATGGTATCTACCAATGCCGATCAAGCCAATGTAGCTGCATATACCCAATTGTTGCAACTTGCCGAAGAAGATGTGTCGAATACTGCGTTTACTCAGTTCGAAATCGATATGACTGCCTATGCCGGACAAATTGTATATATTGCCTTTGTAATGATTGACAACGATGGCGACAACTGGTATGTTGATGATGTAAAACTTGAAGTAATTACCGGCATCAACAACAGCATAGTATCGAACATCAATGTGTATCCGAACCCCAGCAATGGTATTGTTACCATTACACACGCCGAAGGTGCCAGCATCGAAATTATTAATGTAATGGGTCAGGTTGTTGCCAGCTTTAGTGCCGACAACATGCTTACCACATTCGATGCCAGCTTCCTGAACACCGGAAACTACATTGTTCGCATTATTAAAGACAACAACGCTACCGTTAAATCGCTGAATATTATCAAATAATCAGTCGAAATAGAATCTTGAAAAAGGGTGACCCATTGTGTCACCCTTTTTTGTTTTTATCAGTTTGAGTAATGCTAAATTATTGCAATGAGTTTCTTGCTTTTTAGCGATTAATAGATAATTTTACGCTGTTTTTTTAGTGTCGGTAATTTTAAAACTAAGATTGTGGTATTTAGCAGCAGCATATTTTTATTGTATTTCTTCCCCATCTTTTTGGTGCTGTATTATTTAGCCGACAAGAAATACAAAAACCCTATAGCCCTCATCGCCAGTTTGGTATTTTACAGTTGGGGCGCTCCCTCATTTATTTTTGTGGTACTGGCTTCCATATTCATCGACTTTTATATAGTGAGAGCGATGTATGCTGCCACAGGGGCAAAACGACGTTGGCTGGTAACGGCAACCATTGTGCTGAATATTGGGCTGCTGGTGTATTTTAAGTACATGAACTTTTTTGTGGAAAACTTCAATGTTTTGCTACAAGCATTCGGGGCAAATTCGCTGCACTGGACACAAATAGCCTTACCAATCGGGATATCGTTTTTTACTTTCCAAAAATTCACCTACAGCATCGATGTGTTCAGGCGAAAACACAAACCCCTCGACAGCGTGTGGGATTTGTGCATGTATATATTGTTATTTCCGCAGCTTATTGCCGGCCCTATTGTTCGCTACCACGAAATTGCCGACCAGCTTACCGACCGCAGTGCCAACGAAACCATCGATAATAAACTAACCGGTTTTTATCGTTTTATACTTGGCTTAGCAAAAAAAGTATTGATAGCTAACGTAATGGGTGCCGAAGCCGACAGAATTTTTGCAATGCAACCGGTAGATATGTCAACCGCTACCGCCTGGGTAGGGATTTTGGCATACACCTTCCAGATTTACTTCGACTTTTCGGGGTATAGCGATATGGCCATTGGTATTGGCAAAATGATAGGTTTTAAATTCCCCGAAAACTTCAACAACCCCTATATCAGCCGGAGCATTACCGAATTCTGGCGCCGCTGGCACATGACCCTGGGCCGATGGATGCGCGATTACCTCTACATACCGTTGGGCGGCAATCGTGTAAGCAGCACATGGCGTTTATACTTCAATCTTTGGGTGGTGTTTCTGATTTCGGGATTGTGGCACGGAGCATCGTGGACCTTTGTGGTTTGGGGTGCCTATCACGGCTTATTTCTGATACTCGACCGCCTGTTTCTGATTAAATTCTTCGACAAAATAGGCAAGTTCCCTAGCATTGCCATTACCTTTCTGTTGGCCATTATTGGCTGGGTATTTTTTAGAAGCGAAACCCTGACATATGCTTTCGACTTTATTGGTAGAATGTTTGCTTTCGATATGGCAGGTATTGAATATTTCGACAGGGAATTTTGGACAATGCTGGTAATAGCTGCCGTATTTTCATTTCTTACAGCATTTCGGTTTGGTCTCAACATCGAAAACAAAGTGTTTTTTGCCGAATACACCAAATCTCGCTACTTCATCATGGCAGCGATTGCTCTCATACTATTAATTATTTGCGTGGCTTCGATTACTGCATCGGGTTTTAATCCGTTTATTTACTTCAGATTCTGATGAAATTGGGGTACAAGCACATATTGTTTGGCGGAGTACTTTTTGTTTTATCGCTTAGCTTAATTGTTGAAAGCACCGGCTTTATCACACTGCGATTTGCAGAACTAAAGGGCTACAGCACCCTGTATCAGCATCCAAAATTCCGAATAAAAACCTGGATGAGTGCCGAATATCAAGACAGCCTTAGCAACTATCTCGACAATACCACGGTATTCAGGCCGCCATTGATTCGTTTGTTCAATGAATCTCGCTTTCGTTTGTTCAATAAATCAACCGCCCAATCGGTGGTAATAGGTAAAAACAATCAATTATTTCAAATTGATTATGTAAGAGAATACACGGGCGACTATTTTGTGGGCGAAGAACTCATCAGGCAGCGCTGCAACCGAATACGCTATTTGCAAGATACCCTTTCGCATTTGGGAGTAGAACTATTATTAGTAATGGCTCCCGGAAAGGCAACTTACATGCCCGAAAATCTGCCTGATCGTTTTCGGCAAAAAACCGCAAAGAACACCAACTACCAATGCTTTAAAAAAACCTGTATCGAAATGGGTATTAACACCCTCGACTTGCAATCGTATTTTCTCGAAATGAAAGATACTGCCTCATGGCCCTTGTATCCCAGCTACGGAGTTCACTGGAGCGATTATGGCATGTATCTGGCCCTCGACACTTTTACGAACCTGGCCACCCAGCTCACCACCAAAAAAATACCGGCGCTTACTCTGTCGGGTATCGATATTACAAACACACCACGAGGCGAAGACTACGACACCGGCGACATTATGAATCTGATGTTCACACTGAAAGAAGTTGAACTGGCCTATCCGCAATTCAATAATGCCGATACCACAAAGCCCGAACTCGATGTACTTTTTGTTGGCGACAGTTACATCTTTCACTGGCTGAAATACAAACTGGGTGAGTATCTTTTTAAAAACTACAACTTCTGGTATTACAATGTAATGGTATATCCCGAGTACTACACACAGGAATTGTACAACTACAATTTGAATATTAAAGAGGAAATTCTTAAGCGCGACCTGATTGTGCTGGAGTGCGCCGAAACCTTTATGTACACTGCCTTTTGGAACTTCGAAGATATGGCTTACAAACTTTTTTTCGACGACTACAAAATTGATGATGTGTATTACTATCAAAACGATATTACCAAAGACCACAGTCAATTCATAGAAGTGTACAATGCCTCGGTGAAGAAAAACAAGTTGTTTGCTACGGAATTGCTCGATGAAGCCAAACACAGGGCACAAACAGCCCCTGTGGGAAGTGTTGAGTTTTATGTTCACAGCATTAAAAACGACAAGCAATGGCTTGAACTCATTACGCGTCAGGCTGCAGAACAGGGCATTCCTTTAGAAGATGCCATACTGAACAACGCCCGCTGGATGGTTGATAACGACGAATATTAAACGTTTCGTAATAAATATTTTTCTTTATTTTTGGAAAAAATAGTTACAATAAAACCCATCACCATGAAAAAGATCACAACATTTGTAGTACTGGCAGCCATAGTTGCCTCCAGTGCATTTGCTCAGCTTCAGTCGACAAAAGTGTACACACTTTTACCTGAAGAAATTATTTACCACGACGAAAACAGTCTTTTGGGAACTTTCTCGGGAAATAGCGGATTTTGGCTTATGATATCGGGGCCTGAGGGAGGAAAACTCATCGAGAACAGCAATATTATTCCTATAGAAAACCCCGAGTATACCGCTATCTACGATAACATGAGAACCCCTTTGATAAAAAATGGCAAGTATTATCATCAGGTAAAAGACAAAGAATATGGCCCTTACGAGTCGGCCTATAATATTTTCGTTACAAAGAATGGCCAATTCGGTTTTCAATATCAACAGAACGAAAAGTCGTATCTTAACATTAATGGTAACATTTTTGGCCCCTACGACGACTGTATGTTTTGGGACATAGACGATAACGGTGGATTTGCATACTGGTACTACATCAATAAAACGTATACTTTTAAAATTGGCAATAAAGAGTTCGGTCCTTTCGACGACATCGATTCTTATTCGCTTCGCTATTTCAATAGCAACACATTTGCATTCACGTATATGAAAGGCGATTTGAGGTTCTGCAATATTAATGGCACCGAGTTTGGTCCCTATAGTTATGTTGTTATTCAACATTTCACCCCACAGGGTAAATATTTAGTCAAGTTTAAATCGAGTAGCGACAACAAAGAATATGTAAATGCAACCGGAAAAGTTTATGGTCCCTACAACAGTGTAGAATCGTACGCATCAACCATTCATGAAAACGGTAAATTTGCATTTTCGTACATCGACGAAGGAAAACTATACTATAATTTCGACGGTAGCATAAAAGGCCCTTTCGACAGTTACTATGGAAAACATGTGTATCTGAGCAACGGAAACACTGCCTACTATGCTCCTACCAACAAACAGAACTATATGGTTGTTAACAACATAAGCTACGGGCCCTACGACGAGATTGATTCCTACACACTCAACCTCACGGAATCGGGATATTTTGCATTCTCGTTTAAGAGAAACAAAATGAAGTATCTAATGATAAACGGAACTGAATACGGGCCATACAACCTGACTCATGGTGTATTGACAAATAACAAAGGCAATAGTATGTTTTGGTACACCTCCGACGACAAACAATACATAAATGTCAACGGAAAAGTATTGGGGCCTCTGGAATCGATAGGAAACTGCACTTTAAACGAAGAGGGTAACTACACCGCCGACTACTGGAAAAATTCTAAAGCTTGGTGCAACTTCAATGGAACTGAATATGGTCCCTTCGATGAAGCTTATTCATACTACATCGGAGAAACGCCCGTAATCATGGGATTGATGCCCGGCAAGCAATCCTACGACATGTCGTTTTCGTACGACTATGCAAATTTTAAAATAATTTTCAGCAAAAACATGAAGCATAAAATGGAGTTGAGTTATGCTTACGATTACGTAGTTATAAATGGAAATAAAGTTGGCGACAGTCCCGGCTTTTCGGGGGTATTCGACGAAAGCTCTCAAAGCTTTAAATGGTTTTCGTTAAAAGGGCGCGATATAATTATGAATACCTACAAATTGTAACCGGCTCATGCGATTTGTTGTTATCACGGCTTTTCTTGTTGCCTGGCAAGCCAATATTGCTTTGCCTCAACATGTAAGCCAAAACAACGACGCTGCGCTTCAATACTTTTTGAACAATCCGTTTTTTGCCGATTTCTTCGAGTCGAGAGGCTACGATGCTTGTTTTATGTTTGCCATTGTGGCACCCGAATTGTGGCGTTACAATGCCATCCGCGACAAAGCCGAAACCCTTTCGCTGCAAGTTTTATACGTGGAAGCCGGCAGCGAATACGGCAATTTTTCGATTGGCCGTTTTCAGATGAAACCCGATTTTGCCGAATACGCCGAAAAATATGTAGCCACAAGCAAACATCTGCAACAGTTGTTTCCCGAAATAATTGCCTACAAGGCCGAAACCGAAAGAGAAATCAGGCGCGAACGCATGGGCCGTTTGTCGTCGGACAAATGGCAATGCCTATATCTGGCATTATTCTACGAAATAATAGCCAACCGATTTCCGGAAAAGAAATTTGTAAATACCGCTGAAAAACTGATGTTTTATGCTTCAGCATACAACTATGGGCTTGATGCAGACGATAATAAAATTACCGCTTGGAGCCATCAACAGGCGTTCCCTGTTGGTCCATCGGGTCGAAAAACAGCTTACGCTTCTCTTGCTCTGGAATATTACGAAAAATCGAAACTTACAGATGCGTGCAAGCTGTAATGTTTTTTAGTGTAATTTGCAGTAAACTTTATTGTGCATGAAAACACATCTGTACTTTAGCCCGAAATTGGCTGTTATTCTTTTCTTTGTTCTGTCATCAAGCCTGCAGGCGCAGAACTGGCGCTGCATTAAGCCCGATATTATTACATATTATTACAACGATTATTCGGGTGTGTATCCCATTCGTATCGATTCAGTGTATCAGCATGACGACACTACCGACTATTTCGGATTTAGTATGATACGCCAGCAACTCGACAATAATTTTTACTTTGAGTATGGCGGACATTGGACAGGGAGCAAATATTCGGAGTTACCCGATGGCTCATGTGTTTTCTACAACCGCAACCATAGGGAAATACTCATGAAACCAATGGCCAATGCCGGAGAGTCGTGGACCATGTTTCGTTATCAGGGTGGTAACTCAATAGAAGCCCGAATAGTTGATGTGCAAATAGAAGAATTATTTGGCGTGAGCGACTCGGTAAAAACCATTCAATTGGTTATAAAAGACAGTCATGGCAACGATTATTCGGGACCGGCTTGTGCCGATAGCATTAACATGGTGATGAGTTGCCTGTTGCGCATCAGCAAAAACTATGGTTTTGTAAGCATTACCGACTTCTACGCTTTCCCTTTTCACCCTGCCACCACCGACGAGTATAATTTGTACAATACAACAAATAGCTATCAGTTGATTGGAATGTCGCAAGACCAAATTGGATTTCAAAACATAACTACTTACGACATCTACAATATTCACACGGGTGACGAACTACATATTAACTCTCAATATTCAATCTGGGGTCCGGGGGGTAGCTATTCAAGCAGCAGTACCATACACAAGTATATTGCAAGGCAGGAGTCGGACAACCTCGATACACTTATTTTCGAGATAGAACGATGCCAGCGCAACGAGCAAGGTACATTTAGCCCCGATGCCACAAATACTGTAAATGTGGTTCACGATACCATTTACCAAACCATTGTACACTCCGACTCATGGAACACAAACCTCAATCTGTTGCCACTTGAACCTTACGGCGACGATATGGTGTCGTGGTCAACTTCTTCGCTTACAGTAAAATACAATAGTCCTCACGTTTTCGTTATTACGTCGGGAGAGTACTTCGAATATCTGTTGTACGATGGCGGTGGCGGTGGTTATTATTTGCCGGGACTTGGCGGCCCCTATCACGGCAACAACGGTCTGTATGGAACCAGCATTTATGAATTGGTTTATTACCACAAAGGCGACGAAGAATGGGGCATCCCTTTCGATTGCGAGAATTTGCTAACGGTGGGCATCACCAGACCTAAAACTGAAGCGAATCTTCGTTTATACCCTGTGCCTGCAAGCGACCGGTTGTTTGTTGATACAGAAGAGAGTGAAAGCCTTTGGCAATACAGCATTTACAGCCACACCGGCCAATGCCTGACACAAGGCGTGTATTCTAACAGCAATGGAATTGACATAAGTAACTTTCCTCAGGGTTTATATATAATACAAATAGGCAACGGCAATTCTGTTTTTCTCGACAAGTTCGTTAAAAGTCATTAAGCAACTTATGCCCTGAAATGTTACGGAGTTTCCTGAATTTTTGTATTTTTACCCATCTAAAACAATACATTTATGGAATTCAGTGCCGCACAAATAGCCTCTTTGCTTGGAGGGAGGATAGAAGGGAACAGTGAGGTTAGCGTAAATAATTTCTCGAAAATTGAAGAAGGCCTTCCGGGAACCATCAGTTTTTTGGCCAATCCCAAATACACTCACTACATTTACGAAACCCAAGCCAGCATTGTGCTGGTAAACGACGATTTTGTTGCCGAAAAACCCATAAAAGCAACCTTAATACGAGTTAAAAACGCTTACGAAGCCCTTGCACATTTACTTGCATTTTACGAACAACAAAACGAACCCGAAACCGGTATTCACGAGATGGCATTTGTACATCCCGAAGCTGTAGTAGGCGAAAAAGTGTATATCGGAGCTTTTGCGTATGTGGGCAAAGGAGTGCAAATCGGGAATAATTGCAAGATATATCCTCATGTATTTATCGACCGAAATACGCACATCGGGAACAACTGTGTACTTTTCTCGGGTGTAAAAATATATCACGAAGTGCAAATTGGTAACTCGGTAACCATACATTCGGGCAGTGTTATAGGTGCCGATGGTTTTGGTTTTGTTCCGCAAAGCAACAGCGAGTTTATCAAAGTGAAACAAGTAGGCAACGTAATTATCGAAGATAATGTGGAAATTGGAGCCAATACGTGCATCGACAGAGCAACTTTGGGTTCAACCTTAATACGCAATGCGGTAAAACTCGACAACCTGATACAGGTGGCTCACAATGTTGAAGTGGGTTCGAACACAGTAATAGCTGCACAAACCGGTATTTCGGGGACAACCAAAGTGGGTAAAAACTGTATGATTGCAGGGCAAGTTGGCATGGTAGGGCATATAAACATTGGAGATGGAGCGATGATTGGAGCTCAATCGGGAGTAACCAACCACATTGACGAAGGAGCACGGGTTGTTGGCGCTCCCGCCATCGACGGCAAAGAATATATTCGTTGCATCATTGGCTTCAAGCAACTTCCCGAAATTCTAAAACGCTTACAACGTCTCGAGAAAATGCTCGATAAACCCGTATCGGAATAAAATACGCAACAAGGTGGTGCCTGTTTTCGAAAACAATACAGATTCAATATAAAATGCCTCATTACAGGGGCGTTTTTTTTATTAAGCATTAATACTATATTTGTCGATTATTATGTTTTTTAACTGATGACAGAGCAAACCAGAAAACAACGAACAGTAAACCGTTCAGTAATTCTTCAAGGTCCCGGGCTGCACTCGGGGCAGGAAACCAAACTCGTCATAAAATCGGCATCACCCGACACGGGTTATGTTTTTATAAGAACCGATATTGGTCCCGAAGCAATAATTAAAGCCATTGCCGATAATGTAAGCGACACTTCCCGCGGAACCACCTTGGCCAACAACGGATATTCGATAAGCACCGTAGAGCATTTGCTGGCTGCAGCTTACGCACTGGGTATCGACAATGCAACATTCGAGATTGATGGGCCCGAAGTACCCATTCTCGACGGCAGTTCGCACTATTTTATCGAAGCCTTTTATAAGGCAGGGGTAAAAGAACAAAATGCCTTTCAGAAAGTATACAGTATCGATGAGAAGCTGAGTTTCTCTGATAAGGAAAGGGGTGTTGACATCACTGTTTACCCCGATACACGATACCACCTCAAGGTATTGGTTGATTACAATTCTGAAGTGTTGGCCAATCAGTATGCCGAACTCGATAATCTCGAAGACTTTCCCAGCCAGATAAGCAAATGCCGCACTTTTGTGTTTACCAGCGACTTAGAACCGCTATTAAAGCTGAATCTCATTAAAGGCGGCGACCTCGACAATGCCATTGTAATTGTTGACCGCGAGTGGTCGCAAAAGGAATTCGACCGACTTACAAAACTATTCAACAAGCCCAAAATAAAGGTTCAGTCGCAGGGAATTTTAAATAACCTCGACTTGCATTTTGCCAACGAACCGGCCAGGCATAAACTACTCGACCTTGTTGGAGACTTGGCTCTTACCGGCTTCCGGTTTACGGGAAGCGTTCTGGCTTCAAAACCCGGTCATTATGGTAACACACAAATGGCTAAGGTAATTAGAAATTATATTTTAAAACAAAACTCCGAAAAAGATCAGCAAAGCAAGATTCCCGAGTACAATCCCGATGAAAAACCGCTGATGGATGTGAATCGCATTAAAACATTCCTTCCACACAGAGCACCTTTTCTGTTTGTAGATAAGGTTGTTAAAATTAGCGATACCGAAATCGTTGGGATTAAAACCGTAACCAACGGTGAATATTACTTTCAGGGGCACTTCCCCGGAGAACCGGTTATGCCGGGCGTACTGCAAATTGAAGCCATGGCTCAAACCGGAGGTATTCTCATTTTGAACACAGTTCCCGACCCCGAAAACTACTTGACATATTTCCTAAAAATTGATAAGGTAAAATTTCGCAAAAAAGTGGTTCCCGGCGATACCCTGATAATGAGGCTCATTATGATGGAGCCAATGCGACGAGGTATAGCTCACATGAAAGGAGAGGCTTATGTTGGAAGAGATTTGGTTGCCGAAGCCGAAATGCACGCTCTTATCGAAAAACAAAAATAATACTATGATTCAGCCATTAGCCTACGTACACCCCGAAGCCAAAATAGCACAGAATGTGGTTATAGAACCTTTTGTTACCATTGCCAAAAATGTAGTAATAGGCGAAGGAACATGGATTGGCTCGAATGCCACCATCATGGAAGGGGCACGAATCGGGAAAAACTGCCGTATTTTTCCGGGTGCCGTAGTTTCGGCCATTCCGCAAGACCTGAAATTCAAAGGAGAAGAAACTATTGTTGAGATTGGCGATAACACTACCATACGCGAATGCGTAACCATCAATCGTGGCACTGTGGCCAAAGGGAAAACAGTGGTAGGCAGCAATTGTTTATTGATGTGTTATTCTCACGTAGCCCACGATTGCGCTCTGAAAGACAATGTGATTCTAGGTGCATATACTGCCCTTGCCGGAGAAGTTGTTGTTGATGACTTTGCCATTGTTTCATCGGGTAGTTTGGTACATCAGTTTGTGAATATTGGCTCACACGTGATGATACAAGGGGCCAGTAAAGTGGGCAAAGATGTGCCTCCTTACGTAAAAGCCGGTCGCGACCCGTTGGCCTACGAAGGCGTTAATTCTATTGGTCTGAGACGCAGAAATTTCGACAACGAAAAAATTAACGAAATTCAAAACATATACCGCATCATTTTTGGCAGGGGGATGAATACTACACAGTCGCTCGAATACATTGAAGCCGAGCTTCCGGCCACCAAAGAACGCGACGAAATACTGCTGTTTGTGCGAAACAGTAAAAGAGGGATTATAAAAGGATATTTCGAAGCAGAACCCTAGTTTTGTAGATTCCGAAAAAGACCAAATACCCATCTTATCGAAATTTAGCGTAACTTTACTTTTTCGAGAATATGTGTGTCAGATTAGCTATACTATTGTTAATTTTAACTTCACACTTGTGTGTAAAAGCACAATCGTACGATAGCATTTCGCTAAAATGCCCCAATCGTTTTATTACAGGCCAGCAGCTCCCGGTCGAAATCAGACTTTTTAAAAACAACAGTCTGGCATACATCGACACAACTTTATACATTAATTTTAATTCTTTAAGCACTCCTATCGAAATTCGAAAAGGCAGAGGCAGCGGGGCTCTTCAAATGAATACCTCAGAGGAATCGATTATTACTATTGAGAACACTGCAACATCCATTATTGTTCAGCCCGATATTAATATCATTACCTCACTCTCGGGCACGTATTCATCTAACTTAACACTGCACGAAAATCACTCATATCACATAACCGAAGATTTGATAATAAACTCATCTTCAAAATTTTCAGTTGAGAAAGGTGCAATAATCTTAATTGCACCACAGGCAAACATAATTGTAAATGGAAGTGCACAATTCCTTGGCAGCTATTCTCAACCCATTGTTGTTGCAGGGTTTAATAGTTCTGAAGCCTGGGGTGGAATAATGCTGAATGCAATAGCAGATACATCGGTCTTCGAGAACACAATGTTTATTGATGGAGGCGGGAACCCGAATTACATATTCGGACATTCGCAATCGCAGGCTGTTGTTAGAGTAGAAAACACAAATGCAATTTTCGAGAATTGCTGCTTTATCAGTAACCCCGGAAAAGCAGTTGGCGGATTGTATGCAAATATCTTAATGAAAAATTGTTTGATATCGCACTGCGACACAGGAGCAGAATTCTATGCATCTAAAGCTGAAGTCGACAGTTGTCATGTACTTTTCATTCCCGACAATGACGGTATTTTAGATGATGACGACAACGATGGCATGTATTTCTCCGAAGTACACCCTTCGCAGGAGGCTTGTCGGGTGTCAAATTCATTTTTTATCGTTGGCGAAGATGATGGCATCGATCATAATGGCGCAATATTAATAATCGAAAACTGCTGGATCGAGGGCTTCGAAAACGAAGGCATTGCCTGTTCTAACAAAAATACGGTTCATGTATTCAACACAATGATAAGGAATTGCAATCAGGCGATTGAATGCGGATATGGGAATGCATCGGTAACAGTAAACCATTGTGTTATTATCGATAATAATATAGGTGCACGATTTGGTGATGAATATCCAAGTCCTTCGTCGGGAAACCTCGAAATTACAAATTCTGTATTCTATAATAACTTACAAAACCTGTTGAATTACGACCCACAGGTTGCGGGACCAATTGAAGCTGCGATGCAAGCATCTTATTCAATTACCAATAATCCTGATTTCGATAATACAAACTATTGCATTGCTGCAACACCTGTTTTTAATCGCGACTTCTGTTTGCATCCGTCTTCTCCGGGTTATGGAATGGCAAGCGATGGGTTTAGTATGGGGTTGTTGTCGTCGTTGCTTGATGTTGTACAATGTCAGTTTATCGAAGAATTTACTATTTTCCCTAATCCCGCAGCACAGCAGGTTAATGTAAGTTTTATATCAGAATTATTTTCAATAGGCCGGTTGTCGCTATATTCACTCGATGGAAGAAATATATTATCGCGTGTTTTTGATGTTGTGCCGGGTGTTAACGAGTTTTCGATACATCTTGACCACTGCCAGAACGGAATCTATATAATGACGCTAGAAGCGGGCAACAAACTGATGCAAAAAATATTGGTGATTAATGAATAAGATTCTTTCGATACTTATTATGGCTTGCTTTACAGCCTGTTTTTCGCTTATCAGGGCACAAACGCCGAAAGAGTTTTATATTGACTGCGATCCCGATGATTTTGCCATGATTTACGCACACTACAACGAAGAAATATATATTCCTGTTAGCATTACCCACAATGGTGTTACCATCGAAAATGCACAAATGCGTATCAGAGGCGACGGCTCGGTTGTGCTGCCGAAAAAATCGCTGAAAGTTAAAATCGACGGTGATGGATTCAATGGTATCACCGTGTTTAATTTTAATGCCGATTACGAAGACAAAAGCTACATGCAGGCTTATATAGTTTCTCGAATGATGCGCGAAGCAGGGGTTGCATGTTTTCAGTTGGAACACGTTAGGTTATACCTTAATGGACAATTTTTGGGCTTATACTTATCGGTTGAAAATATGGATGAAAAATTCATCGAACGCAATGGTTTTAATGCCAATGGTAATTTGTATAAAGCCACACTTGATGGAGCCAGTTTAAGCCGCTACGACAATGTGTATTATCACTGGGAGCAAAAAACAGGTTCGGGTAACAGAACCGACTTGCAAAGTCTTATCTTTATGCTCGATAGTATTAAACCCGAAAATTACAAAACATTTCTTGAAAACAATTTCGACTACGAAGCCTTAATTAACATACTGGCCGTTAATTTACTTACACGCAACAACAGCACGTATTATCATAACTATTATATGTTTCATGATGTTTTTGGCTCGCAAAAATGGTTTATGTTTCCGTGGGATCTCGATAAATGTTATTTGTATTATGAATTTTCCATACCTTATTATCACACGTCGCGATTCTGGGCACCTGATAACCCGTTAATGGAACTGGCCGTTTTAAATCAAGATGTGATGGCTGACCTTGGCAATAGAATCGATTATTTGCACGAAACACTCATTAACAATCAAATTGCAAAAAACTGGACCGACAGTGTGAAAACCATACTTCATTATTCGGTAGCCGAAGACCAGACTGACAATATTGAGTCGGTCGATCAATGGCTTTACTACATCGAAAGAACAAACAACGCATTCGACATCAGATATGCAGAGCTTCAATATCAGTTTAGGCATCTTATAAAACCCGGTAAATTTCACCGAACAAAACATCGGTATTTTACCGGAGAGCCGATAGTTTTTAATTGGGATTCGGCCCACGACCCCAATAACAATGGCATAAGCTATCGTATATACATTGGTACCGAATCGAATCTAGAAGGTGGTAATGCCATTATTATAGAAGACATTACCGACACAGTGTATGTGTTCAACGATACCTTACCCGAAGGAATGTATTTCACAAAATTAGAAGCCTGTAATTCAACTATCAGGGCTGAAGCATACGACAATTACAACATTTTTTTTGTTGATAACGACACCGGCAAAGTGGTAATAAACGAGATAAACTACCATCCGTCTCCCGATACCGATACCGGAGAGTGGGTTGAGCTATTCAATAATTCAAGCGATAGCGTAAATATTTCGCAATGGAAGTTTTCCGACGGAAACAACATACATTTATTTACCATGCCCGACAGCACCATATTGGCACCTTATTCATATGTAGTACTTACCAACGATTTGGAAAAACTCAGGTTTATGATTCCCGAATGCACTTGTGCCATCGGTAATTTCGACTTTAAACTCGATAATGAAGGAGAACTGATTCGATTGTATAACCGTGTGGGGCGCATTGTCGATTCGCTGCATTACCTTCCCGTTCCTCCATGGCCGACACATGCTGCCGGCTTAGGGAAAAGCCTTGAATTGACCGATCCATCAGCCGACAATTCAGATGGGGCAAAATGGCTGTCATCAACATCATATGGGTCGCCTTGCAAGCCCAATCAACATATCGACAGTGTTATAAACCCCGATATTTTCCAAAAACTGATGGCTTTTCCGAACCCTTTCGTCTCCGACACAAACCTACGATACTATACAGGGGGTGGACAATTATGTAAAATTGAGATTATAGACATTTACGGCAAGAGTGTTTTTACCTACGAAATTCAACGCGAATACAGTGGCTATTATGTAGTTAACTGGCAGGCCGGCAACTGCAAATCGGGTATGTACATTGCTTGTTTTTCGGAAAATGGCTTACCGAAAAAATCGATAAAACTGGTTATTCTTTAATTTCGGCTATGAATCTCTCATGTGATTCCATCCCTGAGCCTCAAGTGGAACCTCTACCCCATTGCGAGCCTTAAGCATGCCTCCCTGTTTCCCTTCCGAAATATATCCAATCACACTAACACCTGCCATACCCAACACCTGTTCGTAATGTTTCTGATCGACAGTAAACAGCAGTTCATAATCTTCGCCTCCATTCAGAGCCGCTATACTAACATCGATTCCGAATTCCTGAGCCAATGCAAAGGCTTCGGCATCAACCGGCAGTTTATCTTCGTAAATAACACACGATACTTGCGATTGTTTGCATATATGAAGTATATCGCTCGACAAACCATCAGATATATCAATCATTGCAGTAGGTAAAACCGACGCATTAGCCAACGATTCAACAATGTCGCGACGGGCTTCAGGTTTTAAAAAACGCTGAATACAATAGGGATGGCGGCTGATTTCGGGTTGAATGGTATTGTCAGACAAGAATATTTGCTTTTCGCGTTCCAACAATTGAAGCCCAAGGTAAGAAGCACCCAGATTTCCCGAAACACAAATCAAATCGTTCAACTTAGCCCCCGAACGATTGCATATCTTATCTTTTGAAACACGACCCAATGCCGTTATCGAAAGGCACAAACCGGTAAGCGAGGTGGTGGTGTCGCCACCAACCAAATCAACATTATAGGCTTCGCAAGCCAGGCGAATACCTTCGTACAACTCTTCGAGTGCTTTGATGCCAAACTTTGCACTTACAGCTAATGATACCGTAATTTGCTGAGGATTACCATTCATGGCGTATATGTCGCTGAGATTGACAACCACCGATTTATAACCCAGATGTTTCATGGGCGTATATATCAAATCGAAATGTATCCCCTCAACCAACATATCAGTTGTAACCAATACATAATCGCTTCCGCCGTCAATTACGGCAGCATCATCACCAACCGCTTTTATGGTGCTGCGCTGTACTGTTTTAAAATCTTTAACCAGAAAATCTATCAAACCAAACTCACCCAATTCAGCAATAGAATTATTATTTTTTTGTTTGCTCATAATGTTCAGTTCAATTTGGTCACAAATTTGTAAATATGGGTCAAAAATACCATGATTAATTGTAAGAATAAAATGATTATTTTTGTTTACTGTGAAATTAAAGCCAAACTCATGTCACAAACCTTAAAACATATTATCGTAATAATTTTTATTACATCGATAAGCATGGCTGCTACTCCCTATATTTCGGCTCAGCACCTGTCGGTATATTCCGATTATCTCGATAAGGTGTTTGTATTCGATAACGGGCACACTCGCCAAATTGAACATCTGCCACTGCGTTCATACAAAATAGGCAACCATGCTGTGTCGTACGAAGACAATGCCGGAAATTTCAAAATATATCAGAATAACTATCTGCATAATGTAAGTGCTTTTGTGAGCGAATATAAGGCCAGCGACAATCTGGTTGTGTATCGCATGAACAATCAGTTGAAAGTGTTCGACAATGGACAGAACAAAAACCTAAGTACAAACATCACGTCGTATGCAGCGGGCGACGATGTAGTTATTTTTTTCGACGACCGCAACTATAAGCTCATGGCATATTATAATTCAAAATTCTATGAACTCGACGATGCTCTGAATCTTGACTCAATAACCGGTTTCTCGTGTGGCGAAAACACCATTGTGTACCGCGACAGCAAAGACTATTATCATATTTTTTATGATGGTGAAATATTTGATCTGGCCTATTACGAACGAATAAAATCGGTGAGTCCGGGCCGAAATATTGTTGCATTTGTTGAAGAACCTATGAATAACTTTCAGGTGTTTTACAACAACGACATTGTTGAGCTCGAAAGTTTTGAGCCCGCCCAATACCTGTGTGGCGATGATCTGGTTGCCTATATCGATGCCAACAGCTATCTGAAAGTTTTCGACAGGGGAGCAAGCCTTGTGTTATCATTCGACAAACCGGGGTTCTTCGAAGTACACGACGAGATGGTGTTGTTCTCGATTCAAAACGATTTCAAGGTATATGTTTTCGGCAAAACATTCACTCTCGAAAACTACATACCCGCAAAATATCTGGCCAACAACAATGTGGTAGTATATATTGACACGCATGGCAATCTAAAACTTTTTGAAGGCGGACACACAAAAACCATTTCGTATGAAAAAATTAATGATTTCGAACTTCATGGCAATACCGTAAAATATAAGTTTGGTGTTAAATCAGAAAACATCTACTCGAACGGGAAAACCTATACCAACAATTAAGTCTACTGTTTTGTGCAACAACCGATTCTGAGCACATCATCAATTTGTAACAAAGCACTTGAGCTGGGCTTTGATGCTTGCGGTATTTCGTCAGCCAGCGCCGATGCATTTCAACAGAATATTTTCGATGAATGGCTTAAGAAACAGTGTAATGCAGACATGAAATTTCTTGAGCGGCATAAGCCATTGAGAGAGAACATGCAACTTGTTTTCGAAAATGCCCGTTCGGTAATAAGCCTTGCTGCATCGTATCGTATTGCCGGGGCACACTATCATCCAAATATTTCGATGTATGCTCAGGTAAACGATTATCATATAGCGTTAAAACACAAGGCCGAAATATTGCTCGAATACATACAGGCAACAGTACCCGGCACACGTGGAAGGGTGTTTGTTGATACAGGTCCGGTACCCGAACGATATTTTGCTGCTAAGTCGGGAATCGGGTTTATTGGGAAAAACACCTGCATTATACATCCCAGATTTGGTTCATATCTATTTCTCTGCGAAATAGTCATCGACATCGATGCCGAACATACCGAACCTACAAACGGCTCGTGCAACAACTGCAACCGCTGCATCACCGCCTGCCCCACCGGAGCCTTGAATGGTAAATGGCTCGATGCTACACGCTGCATTTCGTATCACAGCATCGAAAACAAGAGCAGCATCCCTCCCGAAATTGTGTCGCGAATGGATAATCAGTGGTTTGGATGCGATATTTGCCAGCAAGTATGCCCGTATAACCAAAACGAAAATTCAACAGAAGTACAATTGTTCTCGTTGATTCCCTTTGTTACCCGGCTCAGTTATAAGCAACTCGAACAGATGAGTGAGACGGAGTTCGATGAGCAGTTTTTCAATAGCCCGATGCATCGCACAGGCTTAAGCAAAATAAGAGAAACTGCTGCTTTGCACAATGAAAATACTACCAAAACCCGTTAGAAAAGCAACAAAAAAGGCCGCCGTTTATGCGGCAGCCTTTCTCATTTGTATTGACACAGCTACTAGTAGCCTCCTTCTTTTTCGAGTTTTTCCATTTCTTCGTTGAAGATTTTTTCGTATTTCATCTTATCATAATCAACGCGAAGCTTTTCGTCTTTGGTAAGTTTGTTGTTCACACCGTTCAACAGCGCATCTTTGTTAACTTCGATGGCAATGTAGGTAGTGTATTTACCATCGGCTTCCTGGAATGTTTTTTCGCAAATGATGGCAATGTCGCTTAAAGTTTGATTCACAACTTCGCGGGTCAGGTTTTCGAATTTCTGCTCGAAATCGGAGTTTTTACCTACTTCGGTTTCGTTTACATAACGGTCGGTAACCGACTTAATTTTGGTATTGATAAGACTTGCCAAACGCTGTTTTGCCAAAGTAAGGGCTTTTTCGCGCGAGAGGCTCATGTCCTGCGAAGTAGAAGAATTATCGGCTCTGAAAAAGTCCTTATCAGATCTGCCTTCGTTTTTGCAGGGGATTACCACTTCTTTGGCACCTTTCCCGGGATTTTCGGAAGCTTTCTTTTTACCTTTGCAGCCTGTGAAAACCAAAGTAGTTCCAATAATGGCAACCACGGCAAATGTTTTAATAATTGTAGTTGTTTTCATAATCTAATTGTTTACGTTTGTAATTGGTTTGTTTAAGTTTATAATATCTTTTTTTTGAAATACAATTTCGAATTTACAATTTTAATGCCAAAACGATGAAGAACAAAAGTAAAAAAAACAATCTAATCAACAAAGATTTATCAAAAATATTATCCGACAAAATTTTACATATATTTTCGAAGAATCCACAAAAACTGTATAACTACAAACAAATTGCGGGGATTCTTAAAATAAGCGAACCCAATCAGCGCGAACAAATCCGACTGATATTAGCCGATTTGCAAGCATCGAACATAATAAATGAATTGTATAAAGGCAAGTTTCGATTTGTAAGTCAATTGGTGTATATCACCGGAAATGTAGATGTATCGCGTCGTGGCTATGCCCATGTAATAAGTGCCGATATTAGCGAACCTGTTTTTATTTCGCCGAAAAACCTTCACAATGCCCTGCATGGCGATACGGTGAAAGTGCAAACCTATGCATCGCGCAAGAGCAAGCAAATTGAAGGAGAGGTTATTCAGATAATAAAAAGAGCCCGCACACAGTTTGCAGGCATAGTTGAACGCACACGGCAATTTGCTTTCTTCATGCCCGACGATTTAAGAATACCCTACGATATTTTCATCCCGATTGCCAATCTACACGGAGCAAAGTCGGGCGACAAGGTTATTGTTAGCATCACCGAATGGTCGCCGAAAAGTAAAAACCCTACAGGCGAAGTGATTAGAATATTAGGAAGACCCGGCGACAACGAAACCGAAATGCATGCCATTATGGTAGAATTTGGATTGCCATACGAATTTAGCAAAGACGTGCTACAGGAAGCCGATACAATAAGCGGTACAATTGCCAATGCCGAAATAAGCAAGCGGCGCGACATGAGAAATGAGCTGTGCTTTACCATCGACCCCGAAGACGCCAAAGACTTCGACGATGCCATTTCGTTTACAAAACTAGGTAACGGGAACTACGAACTGGGAGTTCACATAGCCGATGTTACCCACTATATTCAACCGGGAAGTATTCTCGAAGAAGAAGCCCGCGACAGGGCTACTTCGGTGTATCTGGTGGACAGGGTGGTGCCAATGCTTCCCGAAAAAATTTCGAACGAAGTGTGTTCACTGCAGCCTAATGTAGACAAGCTGTGTTTCTCGGCCGTATTTGAGATGAATGAAAAAGCCGAAATTCTGGCTGAATGGTACGGTAAAACTGTAATCAACAGCAAACGGCGATTCAATTACGAAGAGGTGCAACAAATAATTGAAAGCGGTGAGGGCGACTTATGTACCGAAATACTAACGGTACACGAGCTGGCAACAAAACTCAGGGAACAACGCTTTCGCAACGGAGCCTTTAATTTTGAATCGACCGAGGTAAAATTTAAACTCGACGAAAAAGGGAAACCCATAGGCGTATATTTTAAAACAACGAAAGAAAGCAATCATCTGGTTGAGGAGTTCATGCTGCTGGCCAACCGCAAAGTAGCCGAGCTATTGGCGAAATCGGGAAAAACAGCAGTATATCGTGTACACGATGAACCCAATCCCGAGAAGATTGGCAATTTTTCGGGTTTTGTTAAAAAATTCGGCTATAGCATTGAAGCCGACAACAGTCGCAAATTGTCGAAATCGCTCAATAGCCTCATTGCCAAAGTTCAGGGTAAACCCGAACAGAACGTTATCGAAAGTTTGGCCATACGGTCGATGGCTAAAGCCGAATACAGCATCGAGAATATTGGGCATTATGGCCTGGCTTTTAAGCATTATACCCATTTTACCTCGCCCATACGTCGCTACCCCGACATGATGGTGCACCGTATGTTGCAGTGGCATCTTACCAAAACCTCAATGCCGGCGGGCGACAATTACGAATGGCTGTGTAAGCACAGTAGCGACATGGAGCAGCGTGCAACGCAGGCCGAAAGAGCCTCAACAAAATATAAACAGGCCGAATTCCTCAGCGATAAGCTGGGGCAAGCTTTTGAAGGCGTAATATCGGGAGTAACCGACTGGGGTTTTTTTGTTGAACTTATCGAAAACAAGTGCGAGGGTTTGGTTCATATAAAGACATTACTCGACGACCTTTATTTTTTCGACGAAGACAACTACTGTATTACCGGAAAAAGCAGTAAACGCAAATTTGTACTGGGCGACAAGGTAAAAGTAGTGGTAATTAAGGTTAACATTTCGAAAAAACAGGTCGATTTCGAACTGGCCGAATAGCTTGTGCTTCGCCTTACAGTCATTTCTTATTCTGCTGTTGTAGAAAATTATTTTTAGAATATTGCTGTTTTTAATGTATTTTTATGACATATAAAAACACACGCTTATGTCATCACACGATCGTCCTCATCAAATACTCAGTCACGTTGGGCTTATGCCACAGGAAGAGATGCTCGAGGTACAAACCGCCGACAAAAAGTTCACATTGGGTATTCCGGCCGATGATTTAGGTCTCGAAGGAAGAATTCCTTTGGCTCCGCTGGCCGTTGAACAATTGGTGAATAATGGGTTCGAAATTATTATTGGCAGCGATGCCGGAAAAAATGCCAATTTCACGAATACATCCTATGCCAACCGGGGAGCTCTTATCAGCAACGAAAAAGAACAGGTGTTCAACTGCGATGTGGTAATGAAAGTGGCACCTCTAACGCTTGATGAAGTAAATATGCTTCGCGGAAAGCAAATGATTATCAGCTCGCTTCATGCCAGCAACCAACCCGATGAGTATTTTCACACTATGATGAAAAAAAAGAATACCGCCATTGCTTTCGAGTTGGTACAGGATCGCTACGGACGATACCCTCTGGTGCGTTCGATGAGTGAAATAGCAGGTAGATCATCGATACTTATTGCTTCTGAATATTTAAGCAATGTACACAAAGGGAAAGGCGAAATGTTGGGTGGAATTACCGGTGTTTCTCCATCTGAAGTTGTTATACTGGGTGCAGGCACAGCAGGCACTTATGCAGCCATTACAGCTATTGGTCTGGGAGCCAATGTGAAAGTATTCGATCATTCGGTGTACCGCCTCGACCGCATGCAGCAACAACTCGGGCATCAGGTGTTTACCAGTACAATACAGCCATCGGTGCTTGAACATGCATTGCGCACGGCAGATGTTGCTATTGGCGCTATGCGTATAACCAACGACATGAACATGATGCTGGTTACCGAAGAAATGGTAATGAAAATGAAAAAGAACTCGGTGATAATCGATATTAGTATCGACCAGGGCGGCTGTTTCGAGTCGAGTAAACTTACCAATCATAAAAATCCGGTATTTAAAAAGCATGGTGTTATTCACTATTGTGTTCCCAACATCCCATCGAGGGTGGCACGCACTGCATCGTATGCACTTAGTAATATTTTAGCACCCAAGCTCATCGAATTTCACACTTCGGGGTCGGTAAACCGTTTTTTGAAATCGTTTCCGGGAATGCGCAATGGTGTGTATATTTTCAATGGTATTTTAACCCACGAGCCTATCGGAAAAAAATTGGGTATGTTTTCGCGCGACATCGATTTGCTGCTGGCAGCCATGTAATCAAGTTCAATAAAAATTTAAACATCTATAGAAATGAAACAAAGACTTATTGTATTTTGCATTGCAGCTGCCACTCTCTTTTCGTGTCAGAAACCTTGTCAACATAACGAAAACCACGCAGGCGACTATTTACATCAGGCAGTATTGTGGTATCAGCTTTCGGGCGAGATGCAAGCCTGCTCGCATCAGGCATTCAATTTGGCAAGAACAGCTCTCGAGGTAAATCTGGCAGCCGATACCTGCTCGTTACCCAAAGCTATCATCCTCGACATCGACGAAACCTTGCTCGACAACTCGCCTTTTATGGCAGAAATGAGCATAAATCACCGGGAATTCAGCCCTGAACTGTGGGAAGAATGGAGCAAAAAAGAAGCGGCTACAGCACTGCCCGGAGCCATTGGGTTTATTCAATATGCCATCGATAAAGGAGTGGAAGTTTTTTATGTGTCGAACCGTATGACCGGCGAATTACAATGGACAATAAACAACATGAGGAAACTGAAATTCCCGGAAATACAAGCCGAAAACTATTTTCTGAAAAGCACTACCAGCGATAAAAAGATGCGTCGCGACAGCATTTCGCAGCATTATTCTGTTATTCTGTTTGTTGGCGATAACCTTGGTGATTTCAGCAACGACTTCGACAACCGGAGCAGCAATTTTGCAAAAGATGCCGTTGATTCTTTATCAGACTTGTTTGGTACGCGTTACATTATTATTCCGAATCCAACCTATGGAAGCTGGGAAAAACCCTTGTATGAGAAAGACGGACCACCCAAACACGAACAACGCCGTAGCTTAATGATTGCTTACGACAATTTGTAAAAAAATACTACAATATTGCTATAGTCGTATCGAAAGACCAATATTGAAGCCAAAACCATCTTTTAGATTTTCTTTTGGCAGAAAATGATATTTCAGGTTTCCGGTAACAAACAACATATCGTTGAGAGGTAAATCGACTCCCACAATGGGCGCCACACCCAAATATGCATTTGAATTGGTGCTTCCCGACGAAGTAGCCCCAAAACTATATACCCCGGCATCGATGCCCACATATGGAGCAAAGCCATCGTCGAATAAAATGTATTCGATGTTGGCAGCAATGGGCATTACAAACGAACGAACTTTGATGTTGAACACGGTGGTCGATTTTGAATAATAACCAAAACCAATACCTGCCCTAAGATTGTCTGAAAGCTGATACTTAGCAGCAAGGTTTATCCCAAAAACCCCATCGCTGTCTTTGGCAAACGACTTATACATACCGAATGCGGCATCAACCGAGAATTGTGCTTTTGCTTCAGAAACATGTAACACCATGAAACACAACAACGCAATAGGTAATAGTAATTTTTTCATCATTAGGTAATTTGTGCAACAAATTTAATAAGATTAATCGAATTTCGAATACAGATACAATCCTATAATTTCAACTTCAACTGTGTTTCAATCAGTTTAAAACTCAAGCGGTGCCAGGCTGTTGGTCCATAAGTTTCTATGGCCTTGCGGTGAACGGCGGTTGGGTAGCCTTTGTTGCGGTTCCAGCCGTATTGCGGAAATTGCCCGTGCAGTTGCTCCATAAAATCGTCGCGATAGGTTTTTGCCAGCACCGAGGCCGCAGCAATAGCCATAAATATTCCATCGCCTTTTACCACACACGTGTGAGGAATGTCGAAGTATTTTTTGAATCGGTTACCATCAACCAGAATGTGCTGCGGCTGAATTTTCAGGTTTTGCAGAGCCAGGTGCATGGCTTCGATTGATGCGTTTAATATATTTATTTCGTCGATGCACCGGTTCGACACCTGAGCTACGGCAAAGCTCAAGGCTTCGTTCTCGATGGTTTCGCGCAGAAGCACACGTTGTTTATGGCTGAGTTTTTTGGAGTCGTTGAGCAATTCGTTTTCGAAATTTTCGGGCAAAACTACTGCAGCGGCAAACACCGGACCGGCCAGGCATCCTCGTCCGGCCTCATCGCAGCCGGCTTCGGTTAATCCCCGATTTTTAAATGGCAACAACATTCTTAGAGCTTCAATGCTTTTTCAACCGACGTCCATAGCCTCTCTGCCGATTTTTCCCACGAAAAAACGCTGCGTTGAATACGCCCTTTTTCAATAAGGGCATTTCTCAAGCCTTGGTCCGATTCAATTTTCGACATGTGCAATGCAATTGTGTCATAATCGTCGGGCTTACTCATCAGGGCTGCATCGCCTACCACTTCGGGCAGCGAGGTAGTGTTGCTGCACACAATAGGCACGTCGCAATACATGGCTTCAACCAGCGGTATGCCGAAACCTTCGAAAAAAGGAACCATTACCAGCGCTTGTGCCGAAGCCATCACGCTACTCAATACATCAACACTGAGCCTTCCGGGAAAACGTACATCGCCGGCATATTGCATTTGTTGCATGCATCGGTCTATTTCTTCGGTTTTGTGCATGGCATCGCCAATTATGAGTAGCAGGCTGTTGCCTCCGTTTTTGCGGTATATATTGTAAGCCCGTAGCAAACCGGGTACATTTTTGCGTGGACTGAGTGCTCCCACAAATATAAAATAGCTGCGGCCATCGCTGTATTGGTTTCGCACTTCTTGCTGCCTGTCTGCCGGCAATGGGCGGTATGCATCGTTCGATCCGTTGTAGTAAACGTCGATGTTGTTGCCTTCGATGCCATAGGTTTTAGCAATATCGCGTTTTGAGTATTCCGAAACAGTGCCTATTCTTACGGCTCGTTTTGCAAATTTGGGGATAAAATAATTGAAATACCGGGCAGCCAGGCTTGGTAAAAATTCGGGGTGATAAACATAGTTCAGGTCGTGTATCACCGTAATGGTTGGTACTTTTGCTCGTAACGACGCGTAGCCATCGGGCGAAATAAACAAATCGGCTTTATATTTCTTAAGAATACGTGGGATTACCCACTCGAACCAGACATACCAAAGCACAGGGTGGCGTGTAGGAGGCCCTGCAACCACAATTTCCACGTTATCGGTAAACTTGAAATCGGGGTGAACAGGTCTGTCGAAGATAAATAAAAACCTGTGCTCGCTATGATTGCGTGCCATACGGCTCACCGTTTCGTAGGTAAACCAGCCAATGCCTTCGAGTTTGTTTTTAAGAACCAGGCGTGTATTTATGGCAATAAGCATCAGATAAGTCCAATTTGTTTAATTTTTTCTAAATCTTTGGGTGTGTCAACCGAAACACTTTCGTGCTCGGTAAAGGCTACTTTAATTTTATATCCGTTTTCTATCCACCTGAGTTGCTCGAGCGATTCGGCCATTTCGAGCGGAGAAGGTTTAAGCCGGGTTATTTTTTCGAGAATATCGCTTCGATAGGCATACAGCCCTATGTGTTTGTAGTACTGATGCCCTGTAATCCATTGTGCCGGCTTGGCCCCCTGCAGATACGGAATGGGCGACCTGCTGAAATACACCGCTTCGTTTTTCTGATTGATAACCACTTTGGGTTTGCTCGGATTCAACAAGTCGTCGCGATTGTTAACCGGTTTTATCAAAGTGGCAATTTGTACCGAAGCTGTTTTGAAGCATTTTCTGATTTCTTTTAATTGCTCGGGTTGAATAAAGGGTTCGTCGCCCTGAATATTTACCACAATATCGTAGGTTTCGCCGGTTTGTTGCTGAATAATTTGCAGTGCTTCGGCACAGCGGTCGGTGCCACTGCGATGCTTTTTCGAAGTCATCACCACATTGCCGCCAAAACGCGACACTGCATCAAGAATGCGCTTGTCTTCGGTAGCCACATACACCCTTTCGAACACCTTGGCAGCCTGTTCATACACACGTTGCACCATTATCTTCCCGTTAATCACCGCCAGGGGTTTTCCCGGAAAACGTTTGCTGCCGTAGCGTGCCGGAATTATCGCAATAAACTTCATATCGATGCCGAATTTGCAATAAAAATACATATTTTTAGCAATTCAAAAACGGCAAGGCCGAGAAATTGATAATTTGAGTGAGCATAACATGCATGAACAACACGAAAAAGCCTTAAAACAGATTCGCCCGGCACGCATCATTTTGCCGATGCTGCTTGGTTTGGCCGTGGTTGTTTATTTCATAGTTCGCGATTTTACCCCCGGAATGTTTTCGGCATTGAGCTTTAACAGTTCTATTTTACTAATGTTCTTTTTTGCCTTTTGCATGATGTTTACCCGCGATTTTGGATACATGGTGCGCATTAGAATTCTGTCGGATAAAAAACTGAGCTGGAGGCAGAGTTTCAACGTAATTATGTTGTGGGAGTTTGCCTCGTCGGTTACCCCTTCGGCTATTGGAGGCACTGCTGTTGCTACCTATTTTTTATGGAAGGAAGGCTTCTCGGCAGGTAAATCGGCCTCCATTGTAATGGCCACATCGTTTCTCGACGAATTGTATTTCACGCTGATGTTTCCGGTGTTGTTTCTTATTTTTTCGCAAGCAGGTTTGTTTACATTCGATGAAGCCGGAGGGTTTAGCTCTCGCTTCTTTTATTTTGCCGTTATAGGCTATAGTATAAAGTTTGCCTGGGTGCTGTTAATGGCCTTTGCATTGTTTATTCGCCCACAAGCCATTAAGACGATAATTGTGGCTTTGTTTTCGTTTCGATTTTTAAAGAAATGGAAAACCGGAGCACAACAAGCCGGCGAAGATATTGTACTTGCTTCGGTTGAACTGAAAACCAAACCATTTTCGTTTTGGCTTAAAGCTTTTACAGCCACGTTTTTCACCTGGACGGCTCGTTATTGGGTGTTGAATTTTCTGATACTTGCGTTGGCATTTGGATTGCCTCACATTGATGCCGGGTCGTTGTTTACTGCAGGAGAGCATTTTCTGATTTTTGCCCGTCAGTTGGTCATGTGGATTATGATGCTGGTGATGCCAACGCCCGGGGGCAGTGGATTTGTAGAAGCGGTTTTCACAAGCTATATGGCTGATTTTATGCCTGTGGCAGGTTTTGTTGCCATGATGGCATTGGCCTGGCGATTGGTAACCTATTATCCGTACCTGATACTGGGCACTTTTATTGCTCCCCGATGGTTGGCAAAAAAGCGTAATAAAGACGCATAACGGCATTTCGCAGAAGTCTCATATTTATTGATATTTTTACAACAATAAAATCTTGGTTACATTTGTCAGCATCAAAACATAATATACAATGGAGAAAATTATAATAGGTCTGGCCTCCGATCATGCAGGGTATTCGGTAAAGGATTTTTTACACGGATATCTCGAAGGGAATAACTACCAAGTTATCGACTATGGGTGTATGTCGGAAGAAAGTTGCGACTACCCCGATTTTGCCCATAAGCTGGCCGAGGGCATTTCCAATGGAGCATGCTACCTGGGCATAGCCGTTTGCGGAAGCGGAAATGGAATCAGCATGGCACTAAACAAACACGCTGATATTAGGGCTGCACTTTGCTGGAACGAAGAAATTGCAAAACTGGCACGCCTGCACAACAATGCCAATGTATGCTCGATACCGGGTAGATTTGTAGATAATTTGCAAGCTGCCAACATTGTGGATACTTTTATTCATACCCCATTCGAAGGAGGAAGGCACCAACGCAGGGTTGACAAAATCACCATTTCGAAAGAATAATGATATCCATAAAAGTGTAGAACAAGCTTGTTTTTACGTAAATTGCAAAAAACATAATTATGAAACGCTGGGTTGTTAATATTTTGCTGTGCTGTGCTTTTGTTGGCATGGGTTTTAACCTGCGAGCCACGGTTATTGGGGTCGACGATGTGTGTCGCATAGGCAGCTCCTATTTTGCACGATTGCAGAACCGTAGCGATGCGGTACACATATCGTCGTTGCGCAGTTTTACCGTCGGCAATCAGGTTGTGCTGGTTCACATGTCGTTCGAAGAAGGCGGATTTCTGGTGATGGGTACGCATATGCACTTTGCTCCCGTGCTGGCTTATTCGCTGCATGGCAATCACAATTCCGACAATTTGCCGCCTGCCGAAGTTTGGTGGTTTTCCCAACAGGCCGAGAAGCGTTATGTGTTGACTCAGCTGCCCGATTCGGAAGCCTTACCCAATCATGCCCATTGGCAGCTCTTGCTTTCAGGCAATATGCAAACACTAGGGTCAAAAGCTGAGCCGTTACTTACCACGCGTTGGGGTCAGGGTTGTTTTTATAATGCTCTGTGCCCTATAGACAGCAATGGACCTTGCGGCAGAAGCGTTACCGGATGTGTGGCAACAGCTATGGCACAAATAATGAAATACTGGAATTACCCTGCAATGGGTACCGGATATCATGAGTATGCCTCTACTTTCTATGGTGTTTTGTCGGCCAACTTTGGAGAAACAGCATATTTGTGGGATGAAATGCCTGTTGAGCTTACCGAAAACAATCTCGCTGTAGCCACTCTGATGTACCACTGTGGTGTTGCAGTAGATATGCAATACACTGCAACCAGTTCGGGTGCATACATTGGACCGGCCGCATTCGAAAACTATTTCGGCTATTCGCTGAATGCCGAATTGGCCATTCAGGCAAATTATTCCGACGGCCAATGGAAAGATATGCTGCGCCAGCAAATCGACAATGAAAACCCGGTGTTGTATTCGGGGTATTCAAGCATTATTCCCGACGGACATGCCTGGGTTGTTGACGGTTATGCCGACGACGATTTTTTCCATTTCAACTGGGGCTGGGATTCCGATGGAGGATACTATTTGCTCGACGATAATCTGTTCTCAATAAATCATTATGCGGTTATCAATCTTTTCCCGAGAGATGAATGCGACATGAAAGTTTCTGAAGTGTTATTCCCGATAAACATGACCTATACCGAACCTGCTCCCGTTAAGGTGCGCATCGAGAACTATGGCAGTGTTGCAGTTGCCGGTATTCCTGTTGCATTTTCGGTAAATGGTACAGTGATAGCCCAGGAAACTATTGCTCAAACCCTTGAGCCGGGCGAATCGCTTGTGTATCAGTTTCAGCAGCAATACGATTTTTCGACTAATGCCGGTGGTGAATATCTGCTGAAAGTGTTTACCGAACTGCCATGTGATACCTATCGGGTTAACGACACGGTGGCTGTTGTTGTAGTGAACGTTTTGTGTGCCGATGTGCCATACAACATGGCTTTTTCTGCCGACGACGATATCAACGGGTGGATAAGCGAAGATGCCAACAACGATAACAACACATGGCGCATTAGGTACTTCAACAACAATACTGCGTATTATTCCGGTAACGAAAACCCTGCAGACGATTGGCTTTTTTCGAAGTGCATCAGTCTGGAAGCCGGAAAACTGTATAAAATCGGCTTCGATTATGTGAGTACTGGAATGTACTGGCCTCAGAATGTTTCGCTTCACATTGGCAACCTGCCTGCATCTGATGCTATGGACAGCCTGCTGGTAATTCTCGGTGGTTTCAACAATAACGTTGCGCTTCAGTCGGTGTCGTACTTCACTGTTCCGGCAAGCGGCAGCTACTATTTTGGGTGGCATTGTTACAGCGAAGCCAACAATCTGAATGCTGCCATCGACAATGTGTTTATTGTTGATTTGCCCAACCCCGATGCCATGCTTTCTGAAATTGTTTCACCGGTTTCGGGTTGCGAACTTGGCGAAGAAATGGTTACGATTGTGGTAAGTAATTTGTGTTCGCTCACGCTCGAAAATATTCCGGTTTCGTATAGTATAAATGGTGGTGATGATGTAAACGAGCTAATCCCCGGCCCAATCTTGCCCGGACAGTCGATATCTTATGTTTTCGAAACACCTGCCAACCTCAGCGAATATGGAAACTATACACTTGATGTTAGTGTGTTGCTTGATGGCGATGTTGTTGCCGATAACAACGATGGCACCATAGTGGTAAAAAACAAAGTTTCGGGAATGGCTCCCTATACTATCGATTTTGAAAATGCGGCCACTTACGAAGACTGGACTATCGAAAACCTGAACAACGACAACCGCACCTGGCAGTACAAAACAGTTGGCGGACATAATCAACCGGCCTGTGTGCGTTACGATTACAACGATTTTTCGGCAGCCGACGACTGGCTTATTTCTACTTGCGTGTATCTCGAAATGGGTTATGTGTATCGCTTAAACTTCTGGTATAAGGTTGAAGACGGGCAATGGCCCGAAAAACTGAAAGTGCATATGGGCACAGTGCAACATTCTTCGGGCATGAGTCAATTGCTTGGAGACTTTCAAAACCTTACGAACAACAGCTATCAACAAGCCGAACTATTATTCCCAATATGGATTAGCGGGTTTTACCATTTTGGATTTCACTGCTACAGCGATATGCAAATGTTTAACCTCTACCTCGACGACATCAGTATTGAAATAGATCACATCAACAATGCTGACCAAAACAATAATGTAAACATATTGGTATATCCCAATCCTGCACACAATCAGGTTTTTATCGAAAGCACTGAGAATATTATGTCGGTAGAGGTTTTTGATATCACGGGTAAGTGTGTTTTAAAAACGGGTAACACAAACACTATTAGCCTGAGTAGTCTACAGAATGGTTCCTATATTCTAAAACTTACAGACACCAATACTGTATCGATGATTAGGCTTATGGTTGAATAAACATAATAATTGCAAGCATATTATTGGTTACAACAATACTAATGCACTACTGTAACCACACCCACATATGGTTTTGCACCGGTATTCAGTTCAATCACATACATGTATGGGCCAGTAGGCACCGGTGCCGACTGATAGGTTCCATCCCAAAAACCATCGGCGGGTTTCCCTTCGAATAATACCTGTCCCCAACGATTCATCACCTGAATATAGGCTTTGGGGAACAAACCTATATTTCCGATAATCCATGTGTCGTTTACACCATCGTTATTGGGAGTAAAGGCATTGGGGATTATAAGGCAATCTCTGAACGTATCTTCAAGTATGATTTCGGTTAACGAAAACTCACAACCGTGTTCATCAAGTATCAAGACATTGTAATTGCCCTGATACAGGCTATCGATGGGCGATTGGTTATAGGTGATACCATCGAGCAGGTAATAGTATGGCTCGGTCCCTCCGGTTACAGCAATGTCGATAGAACCATCGTAATTTCCAATACATGAAGGGTCGGTAGATACAAATGAAGCCCGTAACGGCCGTGGTTGCCCGAGAAATACAAGTGAATCGACTCTACACTGATTCACATCGGTTACAGTGAGTGTATAGACTCCCTGCCCCAGAAATCGGATTGTTGATAAATTCACAAAACCACTGCCAGTGTACCAGTAGTATGAATATGGTGGTGTGCCCCCCTGAGCAACAGCATTAATTTCTCCGTCAGTGTCCTGATAACAACTAATGGGAGAAATATTCAAATTCAGCGAGAGTGGTTGTTGTGGTTGTGTTATAGCGAACTCGACCACATTAAAACACTGATTGGCATCGCTAACATTAACCTGGTAATTTCCGGCACTCATATTCACCACCTGAAAACCGGTTTGCCCGGTACTCCATACAGCTACATAAGGTGGAGTTCCTCCCGAAATCTGAACCTGAGCGCTACCGGTATTGTCTCCATAACAAAGCACCGGACTGGTATTAACAGCAGCATTTAGTTGAGTGGGTTGCGAAATTGTCCTGCTCGACGAACCCGTACACCCCCATGCATCAACAATGGTAAGAGAGTATTGACCTGCCGGCAAATCTGCAATAATCGGGGTATTCTCACCTGTTGACCAAGAATATTGTAAGAGCGGAGTACCTGCAGGCATATTCCCTTGAAGACTACCTGTGCTTTCGCCAAAACATAGGATTTGTCCGGTTTGTGTAATCGCCACAACATTATTTCCTGAAGTGTATATTGAGAATTCTTGTGTTTGTAAACAGCCATTGAAATCGGTAATGCTTATAGCGTAATTGCCGGCTGAAAGACCAGAAATCATGTTTCCTGCATCACCCGTACTCCATTGATACAAATACGGAGGGGTGCCTCCATAGGCATTAACAACAATGCTTCCGGGGCTTGAGCCACATATAACATGCTGTATTTGTGCTTCCACAATTATGGAATCAGGTTGAACAATAGTATATTGTTGAATAAATTCACAATTATTTGCATCGGTAATGCTGACTACATAGCTACCTGCTGCTAAACCCGATACTGTTGCATTGGTTGTATTGTTCTCATCGTTCCATACATATGCGTAAGGACTTGTTCCTCCACTTACCTCGATGCTTATACTAGCATTGCTTCCTGAATAACAGGTTACATTATTAATTTCAACATTATCTATTTGCAGAGCTGTTGGTTGGGTCATCTGAAAATTGCTCATCGTTTGGCAATCGTTTTCATCGGTAATTAACAGTGTCCAATTGCCTGCAGGCACATTGTTAACCACCGCTTCGTTTTGAGCATTCGGAAAGCTCCACGAATATTGATATGGCTGAGTACCACCCAGAACTTCAGCCTCTGCAACGCCATTGCTTTCGCCATTACATAATGGAGTAGTAACAACACTGACATTTGCCTGCAAATCATCTGGCTGACTCACAAGATATTCGGCAGTAACGGAGCATGTATTATTATCGGTAATGGTTACCGAATAACTTCCCGCTACAATGTTATTCAAATCCTGCGTCAGTGAACCCTGATTCCATAAATAAGAATATGGCTGCTGACCATTACTAACCTGAATATTGATACTTCCACCGGCCTGACCAAAACAGAGCGGTTCGGCAATTGCAATCAGAGAAATCTCGGGGTTTGCATTAACAACGGTAGTGTTATAGGCTGTATTGCTGCATCCCAAAGCATCGACGAAAGTGTAACCAATAATGTGGGTGCCGGGGCCGGCAATATTTGGGTTGAATGAACTTGCTGCAATTCCTTCGCCTGCAAAAACACCTCCGGCAGGGGTACCCATCAAATCGGAAATATCGTCGTTGTTACAGTACAAACTATTCAATCCCGAGAACGAAACTTGGGGCAAACCATATACAATAAAATCTTGGGTTGTGGTACTAATGCAGCCGAACACATTGGTGTACGTATAAGTTACTGTGTGTATTCCTTCTCCTGCCAATGCAGGGTTAAATTGATTACCTGCGATGCCTGATCCCGAAAGCACTCCCCCCGCCTGATTGGTAAGAACAAGAGTAGATGGTTCATTCAGACAAAATTCGGTATCAGTGTTTAATATGCTCACAGGCGTAAGGTTGTTGACGCTAATACTATGCTGAGCAACCGCTGTGCATGATCCATTACTTATAGTATATGAGATAATATGCGTTCCCACTCCTGCAACGCCCGGATCGAACAGCCCGTTAATTGCATCGGTTATTCCATTTCCCGACCACTGGCCTCCACCAATATTTACCTCGAAGTCAATTTCAGGCTGATTCACACAGCTGAGTGTTGGACCTGAAATAAGGGGCTCCGGATTATTGTAAACGGTTATGATATATGTGTCAGTGTCGTTGCAGGGGCCGTTAACAACACTGTAGGTAACAACGTGTATTCCTTCGCCTGCAACAGCCGGGTTGAAAGTTCCGTTGGCAATGTTTACAATACCTGTACCGCTCCAAACACCTCCGGGAGTAGCAGCAGATAAATTAACAGGTGAATCGGTTTCGCAAAAAGCATCGGGTCCAGAGATCTCGGCACTTACTCCCTGATATACTTGAACAGACTGCTCGTCTATACCGATACAGGCACCCTGAGTGAACGAATAGCTTATGGTGTAACTGGCTTCCGACAAACCACTCATATCAAAAATACCGTTTACTGCATCGGTAATACCAGGCCCCGACCAAATGCCTCCTTCGGGTGATGCTGATAGCACAACACTTCCTGATGACTGACAGTAAGGTCCGGTGCTGATAATATTCACTGTTGGATAGGCAGAAACGGTAATACTCAATGTATCAGAATCGTTGCAAAACCCATTTGATGTGACAAAAACTATGGCATGTACTCCGGGTCCTGCCAATCCGGGATTGAACATTCCGGTATTTGCGTTGGTAATGCCATTACCCGACCATAAGCCATTGCCGGAAGCAGCCGTGAGCATCACGGGATCTTCTGTTTGACAGAATGGACCTGCATTATTAATTGCAGGATTATACCACTCCGATACTTCAATTTCAATATTATCAGATGAAGCACACACACCATTGGTTAGATTATAGGTAATGGTATGAACACCATAACCGGCAATTGCAGGGTCAAATATTCCAATATCGGGGTCGATTATTCCATTGCCTTGCCATTCGCCACCGCCAATGTTACTAGTCAGAATCACAGGCATTGCGTTTTCACATAATCCTCCGGGGTTACTTATCACCGGATTTAAATACTCATCAACCTGAATAATAATGGTATCGCTGTCGTAACAACCGCCGTAAAAATTGGTAACACTATAAACAATTTCATGACTCCCGGGTCCTGCAATGGCAGGATTGAAGCTGCCCGAAAACACATTTACAATTCCACTCCCGCTCCATACACCTCCCGGGCTTACGGCTGACAGCAGAATTACCGGATCTGTTTCACAGAAGGGACCAACAGGTGTTATGCTTGCATTGACCAAATCGTCGACAAATACCGTTGATGTACTTGATGCCATACAGGCTCCATTCCCCAGAGTGTAAGTAATTTCCTGCGGGCCAACTCCAGCTATTGCCGGATCGAAACTTCCTGTAACTGCATTGGTAATACCATTGCCTGACCAAAGACCACCCGCATTTAAAGCTGTGAGAATTACCGGTGCTTGATCGATACAAAATGGACCTGCAGGTATTTGAGAGGCATCAGGACTGTCATCGACAACTATCTGAATAGTATAGGTATCGGTACAAACTCCATTTTCGACAGTGTAGCCTATTGTATGGATTCCATTGCCTGCTACTACAGGATTGAACAAACCGGTAACAGTATTTACAATTCCATTACCACTCCATGAACCACCGGGGTCAGCAGCAGTTAGTGTAATCGATGGGTCGCTTTCGCAGAATGGGCCTACCGGGGTGATGGTGGCATCAACGGCTTCATCAACATGAATAACAATACTCGATTGCGCAGAACACGAACCGTTTACAAGCGTATATAAGATGGTGTGATTACCCGATCCGGCTATCTGTGGGTCGAAAACACCATTCAATGCATCGGTAATGCCAACACCACTCCATAATCCACCGGCTGTATTTGCAAGCAGTGTTTGTGGAGTTTGATTGCTGCAAAATGGCCCGGCAGGTAGTATGCTTGCATTGGGCACTGCATCTACAACAATGGTCTCGGTGTCGCTGTCGGAGCAAACACCATTGTTTGTTATGTACGATATTACATGACTACCAACACCGGCAACTCCGGGATTGAATATTCCGGCAACAGCATTGGTAATACCCGTACCCGACCAAAGCCCTCCGCTTCCTGCAGCGTTCAGGCTTACCGGATCGGCATCAAAACAATATGGCCCGGCAGGGTCGATAACTGCACTGATAAATTCATCTACATGTATGGTAATATCGTCGGTATTGGTGCAAACTCCATTTACGATTTCGTAGGTAATCACATGGTCGCCTGCTCCCGAAACTGCAGGATCGAAAACTCCGTTTACGGCATCGGTAATACCGGTTCCACTCCAGTTACCGCCCAAAGTAGCCGCATTGAGAACCACCGGAACCCAGCTGCTACAGAA
>CAZEHA010000030.1:0-41981 GCA_964511665.1 uncultured Bacteroidales bacterium | reverse complement strand
AGACACCTAAAGATGTTTTCTTTAAATCTGTCGCATTTGCTTGTTGAATTTACGAGTAAGTATTTTTTTATTCAAGAATGTATCGACATGTAAAAATGAGTTATTTTTGATGCATATTAATACATTTACACCATGGCATCGAAACAAAAACCCGGGAACGAGAAGAAAAACAGCTATCCACCGCTCACTGCGCTCGACGGATTCATTAAACCGGGCTTCCCCGGAAAAGTGTACACAGCCATATTTCTCGACGATTGTGTGGTATTTTTAAAAACAGGTTTCGGTTCGACCAACATTGCCGCCGGCCAACGCGCATTTCACGGCGGAGCTGGTCTTACTGCCACACTCATGTCGGGCATTGGCAGCTTAGTCGATCAAAAAAGTCGAGAAAACCGCATGGAAAAGGCTGCATCTATGGCTTCGTACGATGCCGACCAAATGGTGGCTGCGCACAAACATAATTTCAAACTGAATTATTCCGATATAAAAAACACCATTATCAAAGGGCCGAATTTTGCCGGAGAAGTCCGCATAATTTTCGAGGCTGCAAACCGCAACAAATTCCGTGTCGATAATCAATCGAAAGCTGCAGCTCAATACATTATCGACGTAGTAAATTATTTTACATCGAAAGACAAATAACAATAGCTTGTTAACAAAAATTTTAAGGTATGATTTTTGTTATTGTTTGTAATATTAAAAAATGTGTATTTTTACGCAACCATTTTTAGTAAAAAGCGTATAGAGTTAAAACAAAACTAATAAAAAGAAAGGAGACCATGCTATAAAATAGAAATCTACGCATTTAACCAATACCTAACGAAGATGGACATTCGCAAGCTTTCGGATCAAGAACTGGTAGAGAGGTTTGTTAAAGGCGACAACAGTAGCATGGAGGTTTTAATCAGGCGCCACAAATCAAAAGTTTTCACCTATCTCATGCTGTCGGTACGCAACCGCGATGTTGCCAACGACCTGTTTCAGGACACTTTTGTGAAAGTGATACAATCGCTCAAAAGTGGACGGTACAAAGACGAGGGTCGCTTTTTGCCCTGGGTGGTGCGCATTGCACACAACCTCACTATCGATTATTTCCGCAAAGAACGAAACTCAAATACATGGTCGAACGACGACAACGAACTCGATGTATTCAACTCTCATAAATTCTCCGACATCAACATCGAAGACCGCATGGTCGACGACCAGATTAACAGCGACATTCGCAATCTGGTAGAACTGCTACCCGAAGATCAGAAGCAGGTGGTGTTACTTAGGCATTACGGCGGAATGAGCTTTAAAGAAATTGCCGACCATACCAATGTAAGCATTAATACCGCGCTTGGGCGTATGAGGTATGCACTTATAAATATGCGAAAACTCATCGACGAACACCAGATTATTCTTTCGAAATAAATCAAATCAAAATTTATTTGCCGTTCTTACACCGAACGGCATTTTTTTTGCATACTTTCGCAGTCATGTTACAGTATTACATCATTAACAACAAAACTTTACAGCAATGAAAAAACTGATTATTGCCATTTGTTTCATTAGTATTGCAGGCATTGTGCAAGTGCAGGCTCAGAAAAATCCCGAAGATATTCTCGATGTTTTTTTCGATACCTTTAAAACCGACATGAATAAAGCCATCGACTACCTGTTCTCTACCAATGAGTTGATTGCACCGAATCAGGAAGGCATTAAAAGTATTAAAGAAAGACTCGACGTGTCGCGCAAATTGCTGGGCAATTACTACGGGCACGAATTAATGAAACTGGAACATGCCGGCGATTCTTACCTTCGATATACCTTTCTGTTGCGCTACGACCGGCAACCCGTAAAAATAATCATTGTGCTGTATAAACCCAACGAAACCTGGAAGGTGCAAAACTTAAATTTCGAAGATAAAATGGATGATGCATTCAGCCCGGTGCATTAACCGAAATATTCATAAAAAAAGAGGTGCAATAAGTTCAAATTGCACCTCTTTTTAATTATATGTACCCGAAGCCGGAATCGAACCGGCACGACCGTAGCTGGTCATTGGATTTTAAGTCCAACGCGTCTACCTATTCCGCCATCCGGGCATCCTTTCAAAAAAACTTCATAAAAAAAGAGCGAGAGACGGGACTCGAACCCGCGACCCCGACCTTGGCAAGGTCGTGCTCTACCAACTGAGCTACTCTCGCTTGTGGTGTGCAAAATTACACCTATTTTTTTATTCACCAAATGTTTTCGAGAAAATATTTTACAAAAATAAATGCTTAAAGTTTTAAAACAGAACCACACTCATAATACCGTATAAATTAGCAAGTTTGTTGAAAATTATTTTTGCATCATTGCGAAATTAGTTGCATTTTTGATACAGAAATTTTATAGCCATGCCATACAAAGAAAAAGAAATCGAAAAGATTTACTATTCAATAAGCGAGGTTGCCGACATGTTCAAGGTAAACGCCTCTCTGATACGTTATTGGGAAAACCAGTTCGACATTCTGAAGCCTTATAAGAACAAGAAAGGGAACCGACTTTTCACTAAAAAAGACATCGACAATTTGCATTTGATTTATCATTTGGTAAAAGAAAGAGGCATGACCCTGGCCGGTGCGCGTAAAAAGCTAAAAGAAAACAGAGAAGACCTTGACCGCAACTTCGAAATTGTACAAAAACTGAAAGAAATTAAATCAATTCTTAGCGAAGTACGCGACTCGTTATAAAATTACCATACCATAATATGAATACAGCTGAAGTAATCAAACTACTCGAAGACTTTGCCCCACTTAATTATCAGGAGAGTTACGACAACTGCGGATTGCTCACCGGAAATAAAAACGATGCGGTTACAGGCGTTTTGCTATGCACCGATATCACTCTTGAGGTTCTATACGAAGCCGTTGACACGCAGTCAAATCTGATTATTGCTCATCACCCGGTTATCTTTAAACCCCTGCATAGGCTTACCGGATCAAGTTACGCTGAACAATGCGTGATATTTGCCATACAACACAATTTGGCGATATATGCCGCACACACCAATTTCGACATGGTAATTGGCGGAGTAAGTTATAAAATGGCAGAAAAACTGGGGCTGCAACAAATAAGTTGTTTGTCTCCGGTTAATTCAGGGCTGAACAAACTGATATGTTATGCGCCACATTCGCATGCCGAACAAGTGCGCATGGCCATGTTCCATGCCGGAGGAGGAAGTATTGGAAATTACGACTGCTGCAGCTTCAATTTGAGCGGCACAGGAACTTACCGAGCCGGCGAAACAGCAAAACCTTTCAGCGGGGAAATCGGACAACTGCATAGTGAACCCGAAATACGCATCGAAACCATTGTTGAAGATGCTGGTATTAGTCGTGTAATTGGCGCAATGATATCGGCTCATCCATACGAAGAAGTGGCTTACGACATTATTCCACTGAAAAACATAAATAACAAACTTGGGCTGGGAGCTTTAGGGATACTGCCAAAAGAGCTCAATACCGACGAATTAATTGCAATGCTGAAAGATACTTTTGGATGCGATGTTATAAAAACCGGACCTATTCCATCTATCGACAAGCCCATACGAAAGATTGCAGTGTGCGGCGGCAGCGGCTCGTCACTTATCAACAAAGCCATTGCGTCTGGTGCTGATGCCTACATTACTGGAGAAATTGGCTATCACCATTATTTTACCGGTAATAACAACACATGGTTGATTGATATTGGTCATTACGAAAGCGAACAATTTACAAAAGAGATTTTTTATGATTTAATTTCAAAAATAAATCCTAAATTTGCAGTCCGATTTTCAAACATTAATACGAATCCGATAAAATTCATTTAATATGGCAAAAACAGTTTCGGCAAACGACCCCGCAACCCTTAGCATCGAAGAAAAACTGACCTATTTGTATCAACTGCAGCTTATCGACAGTAAAATTGACAAACTCAAAATGTTGCATGGTGAGTTACCCCTCGAAGTTCAAGACTTAGAAGATGAAATCACCGGTCTGCAAACCCGAATCAGTAATTTCGAAGCCGATATTAAAGCACTAAATGAGCAAATAACTGTTAAAAAAACGGAGATTCTGAATGCTCAGGCGCTCATAAAAAAATATGAATCGCAGCAGATGAATGTCAGAAACAATCGTGAATACGATGCCCTGTCGAAAGAGATAGAGTTTCAGACTTTAGAAATTGAACTGTTCGAAAAGCGCATTCGCGAGTACAACGCACTTATCGAAAACAAAAATATGGTAATTGCCGAGTCGAATGGCTTGCTCAACGAAAGAAATCTCGATTTGGATGAGAAAAAAGGCGAACTAGAAGAAATCGTAAAAGAAAACTTTAAAGAAGAACAAGAACTGAAAGCCGAAGCCGACAAAGTGGCTGTGTTTATTGACAGCCGCACCCTGAACGCATACTACCGCATACGCAACAATGCCCGCAATGGTCTTGCAGTGGTAATTGTTGAACGCGATGCCTGCGGCGGTTGTTTTGCCAAAATACCACCACAACGTCAACTCGACATTAAATCGCGTAAAAAAATTATTCCCTGCGAATTCTGCGGAAGGATACTTGTTGACAAAGAAATTCTTGGCATTCAAGACTAAACTAAGTCCACCAAACATTAACATTTAGTTAATAAATATTCATAAAATAGTAATGAAATACAGTTTTTTGCTTTGGTGAAAGCTGTATTTTTGCATTTATTCTTTACTAAGAAACTTTTAATTTTAAAACGAAGAAATATGAAAAAAATCTTAACTGTTTTATGCTTACTGATGGCAGTTGTTACGCTGCAATCGCAAGAGCTTAGCAATTGGGCTCAGACAACTGCCGGGTTTGTTTATGTTCAAAATACCGATGATGTATCAGATGGCACTTACTCTGTTGCTGTTACATGGACGTCGCAAGACACTCAAATCCTTAGGTCGTCAGAGTTTAATGTTCCCGAAGGAGATCAGTACTCCATTTCGCTTGATATTCTTGACAATGACGCTGCAGGAAGAACACGAATGGGAATAGGATTCGACGGAGCCGCTATAGTTTGGAACAACTTCAATGCATATAGTGTCGATCAGGCAACGTTTCAAACACTCACTTTCACCGGAGATGTTCCTCCCGGATCAACCACTGCCTATGTCGAAATCAGATTCTATGATGTTGCTGCAAATTGGTCGGGCACAGCCACCAATATTCTCGACAATCTCGTAGTTAATATTGGTGAAAGCGATAATATTGCTCCTAATGGCAGTTTCGAGCTGTGGCAGGCGCCGGGCCCCGAGCTAACAATCACATCACCGGCCAACAACACTGTTGTAAATGTTAATCAGGTTGAAATTGCATTCGAAGTGGCCAACTTTGAACCCGGTGTTGACGGAAAAATTGCATATAGCTTCAACGATGGAGAAGTATCGTACACAACCACTTCGCCTATCACAATCACGGGTCTTATCGAAGGTGAAAATATAGCTGTGCTAAAACTTACCGATATGTCGGATGTAGCTCTCGACCCCGAGGTAATGGCTTCACTCACAATATTCTACGAAATACCCAATACCGATCCCGGAATTGCGATTACCAGCCCAAGCGAAAATCAGCAAATCAACGGAAACAGTGTATCGGTTGAATTTGCAGTTGCCAATTTTGAACTGGGCGAAGATGGATACATAGCCTACAGTGTAGACGGAGGTAGTGTTTCGTATCACAATACCACCAATGCTATTTTGCTTAGCGATCTTTCAATAGCTCCGCACATGGTTCGACTCGAACTGGTTGATATGAGCAACAATCCGTTGTCGCCACCGGTGTTCGATGAAGTGAATTTTACCTGCATAGAACTGATGCCCGGCGGCATGGAGCCTTTCGACAATTCTACGGCTACAGCCAGTTATACCGACGGATCGTTTGTTGGAAACAATAATATTACATGGTATTTCAATCATTCGCGTAACGAAGGCGACTACCCTATTAACGGTAATGGACTTATGCTTCGCCGTGCTTCCGACAGTAAACTGGAATCGGGCCCCATACCCGGAGGTATTAGCAGTTTTACCATGAACATGCGCAAGGCTTTTACCGGAGCCACTACACGTCAGCTTGAACTGTACATAAACGGAGACCTGGTAGCAACCTCACAACAATTTGGCACTGGTAGCGGAGCCGATGAAACCATTCATGTTTTCGAAGTAAATAATATTAACATTGCAGGCAGCTTTACAATAATGATAAAATGTGTAGGAAGCAGCGAAAACAACAGTCAGGTAACAATCGATGATATTTCGTGGACACAGTTTGCTACAACCGACCCTTACCTTGTCATCAATAGCCCATTAAACAACAGTACCATTCAAACCACTGACCCCAACGTTGTATTTACGGTGTATAATTTTAATATGGGAACCGAAGGTCGTGTAAAATACTCTCTCGACGGTGGTGCAGCTGCTTACACTACTACAAGTCCCATTTCGTTTAACGATTTGGAAGAAACAACACATGTGGTTACACTCGAATTGGTCGACATGGACAACAACCCGCTTGACCCACAAGTTACTGCACAGGTTAGTTTCACTATCGACATGAGCGTTCCGGCATATAATACCATCTACAGCATACAGTACACCACCGATCCTTCGGGCGATTCTCCCCTGAAAGACCAAAGCATTACTACCCGCGGTGTGGTTGTTGCCAAAAACGGTGATAAATTCTGGTTGCAAGATGGCGCAGGTGCCTGGAATGGTATTTATGTGTACTATACCAGTTCACCCAGCCCCGCTATTGGCGACTCGGTATGGGTTAGCGGAACGGTTACCGAATACTTTAATCTTACCGAAATAACCAATGCAAGTTACATGTTAATAAATAGCGGAAACCTCATAGCCGATGCCACAATAGTAAGCACTGGTAACGCCGGCAGCGAAATGTATGAAGGTGTTCTAATTCAGGTTACAGGAGTTAATTCAACTGCACCTGATAATTTTGGACAATGGCCGGTGAACGATGGCAGCGGAGTAATTCTGGTTGATGACCTTTTGTACGATTATGACCCCACACCGGGTAATAATTACCGTGTACAGGGTGTTCTCGATTATGCTTTCAGCGAATGGAAAATTCTACCGCGCGATGCCAACGACGTTGAAGACCTCGGTGTTAATGCAAACCCTTTATTGGCAATAAGCAGTCCGACAAATGGAGCAACTATTTATTCGGCAGCGGTTGCAATTAGCTTTCAGGTAACCAATTTCACACTGGGCAGCGATGGAAAAATAGCATATTGGCTCAACGAAGGAGAAAAGAATTACACAACTACTTCCACGGGTTCGATTACAGGCTTAACAGACGGTGAACATACTATAAACGCACAGCTGGTCGATATGGACAATGTTAATATTAGCCCTGCAGTTATTGCTTCGGTAAATATTACAGTAAACCTGAGCGGTCCCGACATCACTCCTATTTACGATATTCAGTACACCACCGATGCAAGCGGCGACTCACCATACCTAAACCAGACAGTTACCGTTCATGGTGTGGTTACCGCATCGTTCAATGGATTTCCCTATGGCGACGGGTACTTTGTTCAGGATGGCGATGGTGCATGGACAGGATTATACATTTATGATTTAACACGCACACCTGCAATTGGCGATAAAGTAATGATTACCGGAAAAATCACCGAGTACTTCACCATGACCGAAATGACCAATATCACTTATTATCAGGTTACTGAGATAGGTGAAGCCGTTCCTGCACCGGTGATTGTAAGCGCTGCCGAAGCAAATACCGAAATGTACGAAAGCGTATTGGTAAAGGTAGTAAATGCCAAATGCACCGCCTTGCGAAACGGATTCGGAGAATGGAAAGTAGCTCAGGACAACGATACCGTAGTATGTAAAGACAACGGTGCCTTCACTTTTCAGGAAGTGGTTAACACATACTACGATGTTACCGGCGTAATGCTGTACTCATTTGGAAAATCAACGCTGAATTATCGAATTCCTGCCGACATTGTGGTTTCTACATCTATCGATATGAATTTCAGTGAAGCCGTTAGTCTCTATCCAAATCCTGCAAGCGATGTATTATTTCTTAGTGCCGACGAAAACATCGATGCTGTAAGCATTATAAGTACCGATGGAAAAATTGTTATGCAATTTGCGCCGCAACAAAAGTTCTCTATGTTTGACATCAGCAGCCTGAAACCGGGTCTGTATGTGCTCCGTTTTGAAGCCGGCGACAGAAGCGGTATCAGAAAAATATCGGTTCAATAATAAGCCATAAATATAATGTTGCAAAATCCCGTGAAATGCGGGATTTTGTTTTTTCGCATAATTCCATTATATTTGCATTTGATAACCATTCAAAACCAAGCATGAAACTATTTAGATATGGATTATTTACGATTGCAGCAATACATCTAATTACATCGTGCACCAGTTTCGAAGAGGGTTCATATATCAGTTTTAAATCGGCTGAAGCGCGTATCGAAGGCACCTGGGAGTTAAATAAGGTAATGATTAACGACTTGTGCAACGATTCTATTAAAAATGAAGAAGCCTCTAATTATTTAGTTTTCGCAGGCGATGGGTCTTTTCAAATTGAAACCCGAAGAAACGGAAACCTTGCCTATACCCGCTCGGGGTGCTGGAACTATAATTCCGAAAGTCAATACCTGAATTACACAATCGAAGGCGACACCCTTGTATCACATTACTACATCAAGCGTTTAACGAGTAAGGAGATGTGGCTTGTACTCGAAAAAAATGACTTATTGCGTAATCAATCAAGTATAGAGAAGCGTTTTATTAAACAATAACCAAATGAAAAATCTTATGAAAAAAGCCGCTATTTTAAGTTTTACAATTGCAGTATTTGCTTTTGTTTTCTCATCGTGCCAACCTTACGAGGATGGACCATCGATTAGCCTGCGTTCAAAAACCAACCGTATTACCGGCGACTGGGTAGTTAAAGAAGTTTTGGTCAATGGAACCATTCAGGACATTTCATCATTCAGTCCCGAATACACTTTCAATTCCGATGGCACAGGAAGTTTTAGTGTACTTTTTTTCAACATGCGTATTTCTGTTGATGCCGAATGGGAGTTAACCAATAATGGAGAAAACATCAAAATCAGAACAAAAGATGAAGATTTAAACTGGGAAGCCTGGGAAGAATACTTAATTCTGAAGCTATATTATAAGGAAATGGCTATCGAAATGACCTATTTCGACGACGATGAACAGGCCAACCTTACTCGCACCGTGACCTTCGAACGAAAATAATCTTAAAAACATTGATAAGAAACCTGTGCCATGTGCGCAGGTTTTTTTATTTTTACCTTGTTAATACGGAATTACTATGATAACGAAAGAGCAATTTCAACAAATGATTTTAGAAGGGATTCCGCAGGAGCTCCCTACCAAACGAGACATAAATCAGGCATTGAATCATGCCCCAAAACGAAAAGACATACTAAGTGCAGAAGAAAAGAAGTTGGCTATAAGAAACGCCTTGCGCTATTTTAAACCCGAGTGGCACCCAATTCTTGCCTCCGAATTCAAAGCAGAACTCGACACTTACGGACGTATTTATATGTATCGTTTTATGCCCGATTACGAAATTTATGCCCGCGATATTTCGTGGTTTCCACATCGTTCGCAACAGGCAGCTGCTATCATGCTGATGATAAGCAACAACCTCGATAATGCGGTGGCACAGCACCCCGAAGAACTGATAACCTACGGAGGCAATGGAGCTGTTTTTCAAAACTGGGCACAATACAGGCTTAGCATGCAATATTTGGCCACCATGACCGATGAGCAAACTCTGGTTATGTATTCGGGCCACCCCATGGGGCTGTTCCCTTCGCACAAAGATGCACCCCGCTGCGTGGTTACCAATGGTATGATGATACCCAACTACTCGAAACCCGACGACTGGGAACGCTATAATGCACTGGGCGTTACACAATACGGACAAATGACAGCCGGTTCCTATATGTACATAGGGCCTCAGGGAATTGTTCATGGCACAACCATTACTGTATTGAATGCAGGTCGCAAAATTGCCAAACCGGGCGAAGGCATCGAAGGAAAACTCTTTGTTACTTCGGGCCTTGGCGGCATGAGTGGTGCTCAACCAAAAGCCGGTAATATTGCCGGTGTGGTTAGCATTACTGCAGAAATAAACCCGAAAGCTGCACACAAGCGTCATCAACAAGGCTGGGTGGATGAACTGAGCGATGATGTTGACACTGCCATTGACACTGCTCTCAGATATGTAGCTAGAAAAGAACCCCGTTCAATCGCATATTTGGGCAATGTGGTTGATTTGTGGGAACGCCTGGCCGAACGCAACATAAAAGTTGATCTGGGCTCCGACCAAACCTCGTTGCATAACCCATGGGCAGGGGGTTACTACCCTGCCGGGATAAACCTCGAAGAAGCCAATCGTATGATGGCTCAAGAACCTGAACTTTTTCGCAAAACAGTTCACGAAAGCCTGTGCCGGCAAGTAATAGCAATTAACACTTTGTGCAGCCGGGGTATGTACTTTTTCGACTATGGCAATGCCTTCCTGCTCGAAAGTTCGCGCGCTGGTGCCGATATTATGGCTGCCGATGGCATATCGTTTCGCTACCCCTCCTATGTTCAGGATATTATGGGTCCCATGTGCTTCGACTTTGGTTTTGGGCCTTTCAGATGGGTGTGCTGCTCGTCGAAACCCGAAGACCTCGATACTACCGACAACATTGCCCTTGAAGTGTTGACACGTTTGGCAGCCGAGTCACCCGAAGAAATATCGCAACAAATGCGCGATAACATAAAATGGATATCGGAAGCCAAGAAAAACGCACTTGTAGTAGGCTCGCAGGCGCGCATTCTGTATGCCGATGCCACAGGACGTATCGAAATTGCCAAAGAATTTAACAAAGCCATTAAAGAGGGCAGAATTTCGGCTCCCATTGTGCTGGGGCGCGATCACCACGATGTGTCGGGCACCGACTCGCCTTACCGCGAAACATCAAACATATACGATGGCAGCCAGTTCACTGCCGATATGGCAATACAGAATGTAATTGGCGATTCGTTTAGGGGGGCAACCTGGGTGTCGATACATAACGGAGGAGGTGTTGGCTGGGGAGAAGTTGTTAACGGGGGGTTCGGAATGGTGCTCGATGGCAGCGAAGACTCGGAACGAAGACTCGAAAGAATGCTTTTCTGGGATGTTAACAACGGCATCAGTCGCCGCAGTTGGGCACGCAACAAAGGAGCCGTGTTTGCTGCGAAAAGAGCAATGCAACAAAATAAGAACCTGATATTAAGCATCCCAAACTTTGCATCAGACGATATAATTAATTCCTTGTACTCTTAAAAAAGAAAACCTAATGAAAAATATTATTCCTGCAATTCTTATTATTGGCATAGTCGCCATATCGTGTGGTAAAAAGAAAGATAGCGACATAATACCTGCTGTTTTTATTAATAATACTACCGTTGAAGAAACTATAAGTGCGCTTTGCGACAGTTTCCCCGACCATGCTCAGCGAATTGAGAAAGGTGTAAAACAAATTGCCGGCCTTTGGCAGGAAGCCGATGGTAGCACCGAAGAATTCAAATCGTTTTGCATCGATAGTTTTTTGGGCGATACTGCCGAGTTGCACACTGTTTTCTTAAAACTTGAACGCAATTTCGAAGTACTGTATGGAGGCATAAATCAAATGGTAATTGGTCTGATGGAACCACTGCATCTGGATATGGGAGAACTGCTTCCTGTTGACGAGATGTTTGGAGCCTATTCGCCGGGGGCTCACTTGTCGGATGATTTCTTTGCGAATAAAATTGCTTTTTTTACTGCTCTTAACTTTCCGGCTTATACACTTGCCGAGAAAAAACAACTTGGCGAAAACTGGTCAGAGCAAGAATGGGCATATGCACGCATGGGCGACCTGTTCACTCAACGAGTTCCTGCATCATTAATACAAGCTGCATCAGTAGCCACAACCAATGCCGATACTTATATCTCGCAATACAACATTATGATGGGTAATCTGGTGAACCAAGATAACGAGAAGTTGTTTCCGGCCGACATGAAACTGATAAGTCACTGGGGCCTTCGCGATGAACTTAAATCGAACTACAATACCGATAGAGGTCTCGAAAAACAGCAAATGATTTATACAGTAATGCTACATATCATCAATCAAAGCATTCCTAAAGATGTTATTAATAACAATAACCTGATTTGGAATCCGGAGGACAATACGGTATATAAAGACGGTGCTGTTTTTACATCGGAACGAGAGGCCGACCAAAGATACCGGCACCTGCTGAATGTGTTCAAAGCCATGAAAGACATGGATGTGTACAACCCTGTGTACCCCACCTACATACAGCGTGCTTTCGATGGCAGCATGGAGTTGTCGCTTGACGAAACCGAAAAACTGTTTATTGATTATATTTCGTCACCTGTAATGAAAGACGTGGCGGCTATAATAACATCGCGTCTGGGGCGTAATCTTCAGCCATTCGACATTTGGTACGACGGATTTAAAAGCCGTAGCAGTATCAACGAGGAGGAGTTGAGTGCCGTAACCCGTAAACGCTTCCCTGATGCACCAGCTTTTGCAAAAGAGTTACCCATTATTTTGGTAAAGTTGGGTTGGGATAAAAATACTGCAGAATGGATAGCTTCGAAGATAACAGTGGATGCATCTCGCGGTGCCGGCCATGCTTGGGGAGCCGAAGGCAAAACGTTTAACGCACGTCTGCGAACCCGAATTGGTTCCGATGGGATGGATTACAAAGGCTACAATATAGCCATTCACGAATTTGGACATTGTGTGGAGCAAACCATTACACTTCACAATGTGCCCTATTATATGCTGCGCGGGGTTCCAAACACAGCCTTTACCGAAGCTGTTGCATTTTTGTTCCAGGCAAAAGACCTCGAACTACTTGGAGTGAACATTAACACAGAAAAAGAAGAGCTTGAAGCCCTGGCTGCACTCGACAATTGCTGGTCGGTATACGAAATTATGGGTGTAAGTCTGGTCGATCAGCGCGTTTGGAAATGGATGTACGAAAACCCTGAAGCCACACCCGAACAACTTAAAGATGCGGTAACCGACATTGCCATTGTCGTTTGGAACGAGTACTATGCACCTGTATTCGGAGTGAAGGACTCTCCCATCCTGGCCATCTATTCGCATATGATAGATGCTCCTTTGTATCTTTCGAATTATCCAATAGGTCATTTGATTGAATTTCAAATTGAAAGCTATATAGAAGGCAAAAACATTGCAAGCGAAATTACCCGTATGTTTTCGCAAGGAAGGCTCATTCCACAAATATGGATGAAACGGGCGGTAGGCTCCGAAATCAGTGCAAAGCCAAGTATTGATGCCGCAGCCGAAGCTGTTGAGTTTATTAATAAAACGAAAATAGCGAAGCTGTAGGTTGAGAATTATGCTTCAATGAGAAACTAGCGGCCGATATCGTCAAAATTATACAGCTGCATAGGATTCTCGATATAGTTTTTCACCGTTTTCAGAAACCCGACAGAGTCTCGGCCATCAATAATACGGTGGTCATACGACAGCGCTACGTACATCATAGGACGTATCACAACCTGTGAGTTGCGGGCAACAGGCCGTTCCTGAATGGTGTGCATGCCCAGTATGGCCGATTGCGGTGGATTGATAAGAGGGGTCGACAGCAAAGAGCCAAAAACGCCACCATTGGTAATGGTAAAGGTTCCGCCTGTTAGTTCGTTGAGGCTGATTTTTGCCTGACGTGCCTTTTCGGCAATACTATATATTTGCTGTTCTATCTCGGGTAATGTCATTTCGTGAACATCACGCAACACGGGTACCATGAGTCCTTTTTCGGTTTGAACGGCAATACCAATATCTACATACCGATAAAACACCATATCGGTGCCATTGATTGAAGCATTCACATTGCGATATTCATTCAAGGCCAGTGCAGCTGCTTTTGTAAAGAACGACATTAATCCAAGCTTCACGCCAAACTGTTTCATGAATCGCTCGCCATACTGTTTGCGAAGTTCGAGCAGCGGTAGCAGATCAAATTCATTGAAAGTGGTAAGCATGGCTGTATTGAGTTGCACACTCACTAATTTCTCGCTCAGCTTTTTACGTAACTGAGTCATGGGAACACGCTCTTCGCGTTCATCGAGTTTTTTTCGGGTAATCGCTTTTTCTACATCGCTTTTGGTAAGTCTGCTTCCTTGTGGGGTAATGCTTTCTATGTTAATCTCGTTGATATTGGCGAGCTTCTTGGCCAATGGAGAAACCTTGAGTTTTGCCGCTTCAGAATGGATTGCTGTTTTGGTAGGCTTCTTATTGGCAGCATCTTGTTTTTTTGTAAGCGGCATTTCGGCAACTACATCAGCGTCGATAATACATGCAATGCTACCCACTTTAACCATCGAAGGTGCTTGCACCAGTATTTTCACTTTTCCCGCAGCTTGAGCAACCAGGCTGAGACTTGCTTTTTCCGACTCGAGAACAGCCAATTCCTGATCTTTTTCAACCATTTGGCCATCGCCCACAAGCCATTGTGTGATTTCGAGCTGCTCAATCGATTCGCCGGGCGAGGGTATGCTAACTTCAATCTTCATGTGTATTGTTATTATCAAAATTAGAACATTGCATATCGCAAAAGTCGTAACGGTGCACACAGCTGCAATTGCCAAAAACTTTCTCAATTAGTTTTTTCTGCTGACGGGTATGTTGTTCCATCAGACCAACAGCAGGGCTACTGCTAGCCGGTCGCGCTATTACACGCATTACATGCTTATCCATTTCTCTGTGCACATAGTACCCGGCACCCATGTTCAAGGGTTCTTCCTGAACCCACAAGATTTCTTGGAGATTTGAAAAACTTTTGATTAAGGCGTTTATTTCGGTTTTTGGAAAAGGATGCAGCATTTCTACAGCTACAATACAACGACTGTTGTCGCCAATTGAGTTTTGCTTGTCAATAAGGTCGTAATAAATTTTACCACTACACAGCACCAGTTGCTTAACTTTATGGTTGCTTACAGGTTTATGATAAACAATTTTGGCAAATTGAGAATGTACCAGTTCTTCGATTCGGGCAGTTACAGCAGGATGCCTAAGCAAACTTTTCGGTGTAAAAATAACCAAGGGACGTGTCGGATTGGCTGCCTGCTGTAGTAATATATGGTATAAATTTGCCGGATGTACAGGTTGTACAATTTGAATATTACCATTCACCGCCAGTTGCAGAAACCGCTCGATACGTGCACTGCTGTGTTCCGGCCCTTGCCCTTCGTATCCATGCGGCAAATACATTACCAGACCATTGTTGATGCCCCATTTGGCCTCAGCCGAAACAATGTACTGGTCGATGATAACCTGCGCCACATTATGAAAATCGCCAAACTGAGCTTCCCAAATCACCAGAGCATCACGCATGGCAAGTGCATATCCATATTCAAAGCCCAGCACTCCATACTCCGAAAGCAGTGAATTCCACACCCTGAATTGTGCTTTTTCGGAAGACACATTACAAAGCGTGCAGTATTGGTCGCGCGTATCGTTGATAAAGAAAGCAGCATGACGATGCGAAAAGGTACCTCTGATAGAATCTTGCCCACTCAAACGCACATTTTTTCCGTAACTAACTATACGAGCATAGGCCAATAATTCGCACATAGCCCAATCGAGATTGTTATCATGCAATCGTTGCATTCTTGTTTCGGCAATTTTGTATGCCTTGGGTATGAATCCCATGTTTTTGGGAAGTGTAAATATAGCTTCGGCCAATTGTTTTAGCGCAGGAACATCTGCTTCGAAATCAACAGTTTCTGGTACGTCGCCTGAATTGAACTTAAAAAACTCGATACTACTATTATTTCCGGCTTTTTCAAAGGCTTGTTCAATTAATATCTCAAACTCACTGTCGATATGTTGAAGTTCATCGATTGCCATTGCATTTTCGGAAATAAGTTTTGCTGCATAAATCTTTTTCACATTCGGGTGAGCAGCAATAGCATCGTACAATTCGGGTTGTGTAAACCGTGGCTCATCGCCCTCGTTATGTCCATATTTGCGATATCCAAGCACATCGATAAACACATCGGTATGAAAGCGATTCCTATAGTGCACAGCCATCTCTACAACATATACCAGCGCCTCGGGATCATCGGCATTTACATGGAAAATAGGGGAACGCGTCACCTTACCTATATCGGTGCAATAAATACTCGATCGTGCGTCGAGATAATTGGTGGTAAATCCAATTTGATTATTAATTACAAAATGTATGGTTCCTCCGGTTTGGTATCCATCGAGCTGCGACATTTGAATAACTTCGTACACAACTCCTTGAACAGCCACCGCAGCATCACCGTGAATGAGCACCGGTAGAACTCGATTGTAATCGCCTGCAAATTTACGGTCGGCATTGCCTCTAACAAATCCTTGCAACACACCTCCCACTGCCTCAAGATGAGATGGATTGGGCAATAGATTCAAGTCGATGCTTTTATTTTGCAGCAACACGCTAGTCTGATATCCCAGATGGTATTTTACATCGCCCAACAATTCGTTTTCGTCGTATTCTTTTGCCAAAAACTCGCGAAATACGTTCTCGTAAGGCTTCTGCATAATATTAGTAAGCAAATTGAGGCGACCACGATGCGCCATCCCCAAATCGATTTCTTCAACACCAAGTTTCACAGCCTCATCAATCAGAAATTGCAGGCCGGGAACCACTGCTTCGCAACCTTCGAGAGAAAACCGCTTCTGACCCGGAAAGCGCCTATGAATGAATTGTTCGAAATCGACAGCTTTACCGATGGCACGATATATCTCTTCTTTTTTATTGCGGTTAAAAACCGGTGTATTTGATGCCGTCTCCATGTAATCGGTAAGCCATTGCACCACCTCGCGATTGCGAATATACATAAACTCAACACCTATATTGTGACAATAGGTTTGATTCAGTTTGTTAATAATATCTTTCAAACTGGCCTTACCAAGACCAAGAAGATGTCCGGCTTCGAATTCGGAACTTAGATCGTCGTCGCTGAGACCGAAATTGCTGTGATGAAGCGTTGGGGTGAAACTACGAGGAGTGCGTACCGGATTGGTTTGCGTAAACAAGTGACCTCGTTTGCGGTAATCGTCGATAAGAGATACTACGTTAAACTCTTTTGTTACCCCATTCGATTCAAGCAACAACGATTGTGTTCTGGTGGCAAAATCAAATCCATCGAAAAAGTTACGCCAGGTTTCAGAAACACTTTCGGGATTTTGGGTATATTGCCGGTAATAATCGTCGAACAACTCGGGCTCAATGCTTACCGGAAATATAGTTTTGTGCGACATAGTAAAATTTTTAAGCTAACAATTTTCTATTACTCAGGTTCATTTTGATGCGAATATAATGCAATGATTTTCAAAATACCAAATTATTTATTTTCAATGCTTTATTAATTCATCGAAAAAGAAATCAAAAATTATAGAAACAAAAAGGCAATAGACCCAATAATTTATGGAAAACATTTCTAACTTTGTATGTGAGAGTTTTAAGATAATATATTTTTGAATTACCATGTTGCAACTCAGCAAATACCGAAACCAGTTTAAAGGGAAAACCATCCTGGTGGCCGATGATGTTGATGATGTGTTGTTTTACTATCGCTCGCTCCTTCAAGTAACAGGCGTTAATATTGTTGAAGCTCGCAGTGGCAACGAAGTGCTATCGATTTGCCGCAAACAGCCCAATATCGACCTGATAATGCTCGACATACAAATGCCAAACGGTGACGGTTTATACACACTCACTAAACTAAAGGAAATGAAAGCTACGGCGTCTGTAATAGCTCAAACTGCCCATGCCCTTCCTACCGATCGCTCGAAATACATGCGAATGGGTTTCGACGACTACATCTGCAAACCACTACGGTCAGAAACACTGTTCGAAATTCTTGATGAACATCTGAAAAAGTGGGACGAAGAACCTCGTAAGTGAGATTGCTGGCTCATTGATAATAACAAAAAGCTAAGCATTACTGATGGCTGCATTCAGATATGCATTAAAACTATGTTGTGCCTTATAAATCTGGGTAATTCGATTAATAATATCGTCAGACAATACTTCGCGATCGGATAACTGACAAACTACAGCGTAATCTTTATAAGTCAATAGTGCTACATCGCGAAAATCCTTATCAAAACCTTTGGGACATGTTTTCAGTCTTTCGCCATATATTCCGTTGAAGTATTTTTTGAACTGACTGCTGTCGATTATTGCTTTAAATGCCTCTGCATTATAATAAATTTCGGTGCGAATAGCTTTAAGAATATGGGGTTCAGGCATATAAATACCACCACCCGCAAATGATGATGCCGGCTGAAAATGCAAATAGTAGCCTGCATATATACTTTTACGCCCTCCTCTGGCAATGTAGGCACCAAAATGTGTTTTATATGGATCTTTGTTGGCAGAAAACCGAACATCCCGATGTATCCTGAAGATACAGTCGCGTGCATCGGGAGAGCCAATGCTTTCGTCGAATGAGGCAATGCGCACAATGAGTTCGTTTACCAATACAGCAAAATCGGAAAGGGCATTTTTATACTGCGAATCGTTTTGCTTTAACCAGTCTCGGTTATTGTGTTGTTGTAATTCGTTCAGAAATGAAATGATATTTTTTGTTTGCATCATCTATTGTGTTTCGTGTTAGCTGTTTTTGTGTTATCAATGATGTATCAATACTATCTAATTGGCAAATCATGTAACAATCGGAAATTGTTTTATTGTTTGATCGTTTTTTTTGAGTCGTAACATCGTTTCAATAGCCTCGCTTAAACGCAGTGAAGTTTTCAATTTTCAGTTTAAACACATTTACATTGTGTAAGGCCGGTGCATTGTATTTAAAACTACCTCGGTCAGAAAATTTCTTCATTACCGAATTCAGTGCACCTTGCTTCTCGTCGGGGTCATCAACAAATTGAATGTTTCCATTTACTATTACCGACTTATATTTCATCGAGTAACTGCAAGCCACTTGTTCGTGCCTCACATGTAACAATGCATCGGAATAAAAAACAGCAGTAACCAACGGATTTCGTTGTAAGATATCGATTTTTCTTCCAAAAGGAGCCCCATGAAAATATATATAGCCATTGTCTACACCAAAATTCATGGGAACAGCATACGGTTCTTCCCCATCAATCATGGCTAATGTACACACTTGTGTGTTTTCGAGAATTTCGAACACCTCTTGCAAACGCGATATTTTTGTTTTATTCATAATTCTAAGCTTTTCGTCAGGTAAAAATACAAAAATCTTACGCACATGCTGTATTGGGATTGAACAATAAAGCACTAAGTTTGTTATATAGTATTAACCACAAAAATTTAAACAAAATGTTGAAACCAAAAGTTGAAAAAATCCTGAACGAACAGGTTGAAAAAGAAGGATATTCCTCGTTTTTATATTTATCGATGGCAGTATGGGCCGAAACCAACAAATTAAACGGAGTTGCCCAATGGCTGTATGCTCAGGCCGAGGAAGAAAAAATGCACATGCTTAAGTTTATCGGTTACATAAACGAAAGAGGTGGCAAAGCAGTAATACCGGCCATTGACAAAGCTCCCGAAAACTGGGCAGATGTTCATGTGCTTTTTGAAGAAGTTCTTGAACACGAAAAATATATTTCAGAAAATATTCATAAAATTCTGGAACTGGCTGTTAAAGAGAATGATTATGCTACCCAAAACTGGATTCAATGGTTTGTAACCGAACAAATTGAAGAAGAAACCAGCGTTGGCAACATACTCGACCGCTTAAGCTTGTTGGGCAAAGGTGCCGGAAGCCTGTATATGTTCGACCGCGACATCATGTCGATGAGAGCACCAGAGTAATTTGTTTATAAAAAACATTCAAGAAACTGCTTAAGGGCAGTTTCTTTTTTTGAAATATTCAGTATTTCTGTACTTTAATTATTCTGTTATGATATTCAAACCACAAGAGTACAACATTCCCGACAAAAGGATGCAGCCTTTTATTGATGTTGAAGAAATTGAGAGGTTTCTCGAAATCACCAAAAATCCATCACCTGAGAGAGTTCGCGAAATAATTACCAAGTCGTTGAACAAAGAAAGGCTGAATTTAGAAGAAACGGCAGTTTTGATTAACGCCAACGACAGGATGTTAATCGACGAAATTAAAAACGGTGCCCGAGCGCTCAAAGAGAAGGTTTATGGAAACCGCATCGTTTTGTTTGCTCCCTTGTATATAGGTAATAAGTGTATAAACAACTGCCGCTATTGTGGTTTTAAGGCCAGCAACAAAGACGCAGTACGTCGCACCCTTACCGACGACGAATTGGTAAAAGAAATCGAAGCCCTCGAAGACAATGGGCAAAAACGCTTGATTCTTGTGTATGGCGAGCATCCGCATTATACGCCCGAATACATTGCCCACACCGTGAAAATTGCATACAGCGTAAAAAAAGGAAACGGAGAAATACGCCGGGTAAATATCAATGCCGCTCCGCTCGAAATCGAGGGATTTCGCACTGTTCATGAGGCCGGCATTGGTACATACCAGATATTTCAGGAGACATACCATCCCGAAGCATATAAAAAGTATCATCCAAGTGGTCCGAAGAGCAACTACAACTATCGCTTAACCGGTCTCGACCGTGCTCAGGAAGCCGGTGTTGACGATGTGGGTATAGGTGCCTTGTTTGGTTTACACGACTGGCGTTTTGAGGTGATGGCATTGGTACGGCACACCAACCATTTAGAAGCATGTTATCATGTAGGGCCACATACTATATCTTTCCCACGCATCAAATCGGCACTGGGACTCGATCTCGACCCTGCATATATTGTTGAAGACGATGTATTTGTGAGAATTATTGCCATTTTGCGACTGGCTGTTCCCTACACAGGGCTTATTCTTACGGCCCGCGAATCGGCAAGCGTGCGCGATGAGGTGATTAGCTTTGGTGTGTCGCAAATTGACGGAGGCACAAAACTGGAACTGGGAGGATATTCTCAAAGTTTGAACGAAGTGCAGGATTTGAACAAAGAACAGTTTACCATAAACGACACCCGTTCGCTGGGAGAAATAATCGATGAGCTTATCGACAAAAAGTACCTGCCATCGTTTTGCACTGCTTGTTACCGAAAAGGACGGACAGGAGAGCACTTCATGGAGTTTAGCGTACCGGGGTTCATAAAAAGGTATTGCACCCCCAATGCTATGCTCACCCTGGCTGAATATTTATGCGATTATGCCAAGCCCGAGGTAAAAGAAAAAGGATGGAAACTAATCGACGAAGAGTTGCAGAAATTAGAAGGTTACCGCAACCTCGATGATTTAAAAAATCGTTTGCAGCAAATAAAGAATGGGAAACGAGATATTTATTTTTAACAATATTAATACAGTTCACTATGTTAATAGTTGGAATATTTGTAAAAGACCGCATTAAAGAAGCGGGAAAAACACAGCAAGCCCTTTCGGCACATCGCAGTATTATTCGCACACGATTGGGTTTTCATGAAGTGAACGAAAGTAAGTGCAGCCGAAACGGATTGATTATTCTTGAATTGAAAGGCAGCGACAGCGAAAACAACGCGCTGATATCGGCACTTGCCGAAATTGGAGGTATCGATGTAAAACTTATGAAATTTAATAAATAATTACATGCAGCATCAATTCGAAATAATAGGAATATATATCGGGAAACCCGGGAATGCCTATAACGAAGTGCAGAAAATAATGAGCGGTTTTGGTTGCATAGTTCGCACACGATTGGGCATTAATACCGAAGAAACCGATGGGGGTGTCATAATAGTTGATATCACGGGCGACGAAGAACAGAAGCGATTATTCCGAAATAAATTGTCGCAACTCGAGGGTGTCGAAATACAGGAAATGCTGTTTTAGCCCATGTCGAAAATTATTGCTATATCAGAAGCTGTTGGCATAGGACTACATAGCATGGCACTAACAGCACGTGCAAAACGGCCACTAAATGCAACGCATATTGCAGAAATTACCGGATCGAGCAAACACCACATTGCCAAGGTAATGCAACGACTTGTTAAATCGGGTTTATTAAAATCGACTCGTGGGCCTGCAGGTGGATTCGTGTTGAACAAAGCTCCCGAAGAAATCACACTGCTCGATATTTACGAAGCTATCGAAGGACATTTGAATATTTATTCCTGTCCGCTCGAGCAACACGAATGTGTAATGGGGCAGTGCCTTCTCGAACGTATTGCCGGTAGTATTACACAAGAATTCGTGAAGCATATGCGCTCTACAACGCTTGCCGAAGTCAATAAACTGAAGTTTAAAGATTTTAACTTATAAATTCAGGTCGAGTTGTTGTATCAGGTTGTCAATTTTTGGATTCTTTTCGAGCATATATACTAACTTTTCTTCGTCGGTATATAAACTTTTATCGGTTTTTTCTTCGGTTTGAGCAAGTTCCAACCGAATCTTAACATTGTTGTTATTCAGATTTTTCTTTAAGTAGAACAACAACTCGGGCATAATCGACTCAACCAAATCGAGAAGATTTTTGTTTTGAAGACTAAGACTTATTTCGGGAAATCCGTTTATCTGTGGAACTGTATTGTGAAACAGCTGATACAATCGAGGTTTATCGCTGATGTTTTCGGAAAAGTTCAGCCATACAAGACTCAGTTTCTCGGTGTCGAACTCGTCATCACCAAACTGCTCTTGGTCAATAGATTGTTGCACCTGTGCAGATGTTTTTGCCTCACCGGATGTCATATTCTGAGTCATTTTTTTTATCGAAAACGAGGGAATAACCGGCGATGGAGTCGGGGTGTTTGTCTTTGTATCATCTATTGTAGGCTTGGCTATGTGGGAGGCCGCAACTTCTGTGTGTGCAGTAGGCTGTTTTGCAGGGCTGTCGTTAATTTCATTCACAGCGGAGTTGTTGCCTGCGTTATTGGTTATTGCCTGTGTAGATTCTGCAGGCTTATTATCGGCACCAGCCGCTTCGGGCTTAGGCTTGGCTTCGGGTAAATCAGTTTTGGGCAAAGAAGTTGTTTGTGGCTGAGTCTTATTGACTGCATCATTCTTTGAATATCCCGAAGCGGGTTCCGATGCTTGCTGAGCAGCCTGACGCTCGGCACTAAACGGCTTTCCGAGGTGAGACAGTTTCAGCAATACCAACTCAACAGTAAGTCGTTTGTTGCGGGCAGTTTTAAGTTTAAAATCAGCTTCATTCGACAATTCAATGGACTTTAGCAAGAACAGTACATCGCAATATTGGGCAAACTCGTGATATTTCTTTTGTATGTTCTCTCCTACCTCGAGTAATTTCACGGTGCCGGGATCCTTACACATCAATAAATTGCGGAAGTGAGCTGCCAATCCACCAATAAATATACTACCATCGAAACCGTTTACCAGTACTTCGTCGAATATAAGCAATGATTCTGAATAATTACCCGCCAGCAATGCAGTGCTTACTCTGAAATAGTAATCGTAGTCGAGCACATTCAAATTGTCGATAGTGGTTTGATAAGTAATTCGGTTACCCGAAAAACTCACAATCTGATCGAATATCGACAAGGCATCGCGCATTGCCCCATCGGCCTTTTGGGCAATAATACTTAGCGCATCGTTTTCGGCTTCTATGTTTTCGCTTTGCGCAACAAACCTAAGGCGTTCCGAAATATCGTGAATACCTATGCGATTGAAATCGAAAATTTGGCATCGCGATAATATGGTTGGAATAATTTTATGCTTCTCGGTTGTAGCTAAAATAAACACCACATGCGATGGCGGTTCTTCAAGTGTTTTCAAAAATGCATTAAACGCAGGTGTCGACAACATGTGCACCTCGTCGATTATGTAGATGCTGTATTTGCCAATACGGGGATGTATGCGCACCTGATCGATTAAATTGCGGATGTCGTCAACCGAGTTGTTCGAGGCAGCATCGAGCTCGTGAATATTGAGAGATCTCGACTCGTTGAATGTTTTACACGATTCGCATTGGTTACAGGCTTCAAAATCGGGCGTAATATTAAAGCAGTTGATGGTTTTTGCAAATATGCGTGCACAAGTGGTTTTTCCAACACCTCGCGGACCGCAAAACAGGTATGCCTGAGCCAATTGTTTGCTTTTAATGGCACTCTTCAGCGTGCGTGTAATGCTATCTTGCCCAACCACCGACATAAAATTATCGGGGCGATATTTACGGGCCGATACAATAAAATTATCCATAATAAAACTCTTGACACAAAGTTAGGGTTTTGCCTGTGATAATACAAGCTATGGACTTTATTTTATAAACATTTTACCAATAGCATTGCTAATATTTTCAGGGCAACAGGGCAGCAAAAAAGAATGTATGATTCAGCGAAGTTTCATAATGGCCTATCTTTGTAATTAATTATCACCAATCGAACAACTAAAGCATGAAAATCATAACAAAAAAATGCATACTGTTAGTCTTGATTTTGCCCATGGTCTTTTATTTCTCATGTGCTCCGGCCTATGTGCCCAATGTAGTAAACAATCCGTGTTTTTCGGAGAAAGGCGAGTTTCAGGCCTCGGGGCATCTTGGTATCTCAGGTTTTGATGTTCAGTCGGCATATGCAGTTAGCAAGCGCTGGATGCTTGTTGCCAATGCCAGTATTATGAGCGACAAATCGGATGAAACGAATAATTATCATCGTCATGTATTTGGCGAAATGGGTGGCGGCTACTATATTCCGATGGGCAAATATGGAGTTGCTGAATGCATTACAGGTGCTGGATTTGGACGTATAAATGCCTATCATGCATCGGGGGTATTTCAGTCGTTCAGCAACGTGATGCTCACGCGCGCATATGTTCAACCATCGCTGGCTTTTAGAAGTACTTATGCCGAACTGGCATTAAGCATTCGCATTGCCGGTTTGTATGTTTGGCAAAACGACACTGATGCCTGGGGTAGTTTTTGGGAGCCCGTTGTTAGCCTGAAGCTGGGTTCTTCTGCGGTAAAAATGGTGATACAGACAGGATTCTCGCTCCCTTTCGGCGCTGTTCCTTTTAATTATCAACCGTTTATTCTTTCGGTGGGAATACAAGTGAAGCCCAAATCGAAAATGTAACAACCAATAACATTGCCTGCTTTTTGTTTATTACTGATTGATGAACCGAATCATATTATTGCTTATCCGAAAGTCGGAAAACCCGTACCTGGTTGAAATATATTCGATGGATTTGGCGTGATAGATAAACACATGAGTATGGTCGTTTTTGTAGTACCAGCTAGCAAAGTCGATGCTCTCATTATAAAGACTTGTCATGCAATAGAGTATTGCACCCGGTTTCATCAAGGCTTTTAACAAGCTGAATTCAGCCGACGGATTATGAAAATGTTCGATTACTTCGCAAGCCACAATATAATCGTATTTAAGCAAGAGCAGCTGTTGATGGTTGTGAAAAAAGGGATCGTACAGCACAATATCATACGAAAGGTCGTGTAACATTTTGCTAACAACCGGTCCTGTTCCGGCTCCAAAATCAAGTCCCTTATGTTTTGGAGAAAAGTCGGATATTACTGCATTAACCAATGGCAACACAAATTGTTGATACAACGGGTCATTTACATCGTTGTTGTGTTGTAGGTAACGTTCAATCTCTTTATTCTTTGAAGGCAAATGACTTTTCTTAACAAAAATTCCCTTGCACACATCGCATTGATAATACGGTATGTTTCTATGGTTAAAAAATTCGTGTGAACTACTTGCACAAAGTGGGCACAATTGTAGCATTTGTTATTAATTAGTTATTCTGAACCTGTAGCCGATTATTAATGCGCTGCCAATCGCCCAAGAACCAGTTCAATTAACTCCTCCATACGGGGTTTATAGTTGGTAAGTGCAGTTTTGTTTGCACGGTTGGCAATAATAAGACACACTGTTACGGCTTTATGCCCCAACATATTACCCAAGCCGTAAATAGCCGAGCTCTCCATTTCGTAATTGGTTATAGCCATGCTACCACACCTGAAATCGGCAATTTTTTCGTTGATATGTGTATCGTGCACCGGCAGTCGCAATTCGCGACCCTGTGGGCCATAAAAACCCGGAGCCGAAATAGTAACACCTCGAATAAATTCGTCGCCAAGTCGCTGTATCAATTGCGGGTGTGCGTCAACCACATAGGGTCGCGGCAAATAAGGATGATATTGAAGATGAGAAACTAAAGAATTTTCGAATTCGATATTTCGAACTTCAGATGAGTTTTGGTAAAAATACAGCAATCCATCGAACCCGATGGCTTTTTCGCTAAGCAGGTAATCGCCAGCCGAAAGATAGGGCTGCAATCCGCCTGAGGTGCCTATCCTTATAAGGTTGAGACTGCGCTTTTCCGATTTTTCGGTACGTGTTTCAAAGTCGATATTTACCAGAGCATCAAGCTCATTAATTACTATGTCGATATTATCGGTACCAATACCTGACGAAATTACCGACATCCGCTTGCCGTGATAATAGCCTGTGTGGGTTATAAACTCGCGGTTTTGCACACATAATTCGATTATTTCGAAATGCTTCGAAATGGTAGCAACGCGCGCCTGATCGCCCACCAAAATAACATCATCGGCTAACTGACCCGGCTTAAGTTGCAGGTGAAATATGCTGCCATCGCTATTGATAATGAGTTCTGATTCGGGAATTTGTTTCATAGGCAACAATGTATTACATTTGTTCAGTGATTTTCAAAGTTATAAAACAATTTATTAATAATGCAGTTATTATTAAGTTTAACAATTAAAACTAGCTAATATGAACAAAAGTACAAAAACATTACTAATTCTGGGCGGAGCCTTATTGCTCTTTTTAATTATTGTTGGCCGATCGATGTTTTTCATCGTAAAACCGGGTGAGCGAGGTATTATATTCAGGCCGTTCACTTCGGGGCTCGACACTACCATGGTTTTTAGCGACGGGTTTCACATTGTGGCACCATGGAACGACTTTATTGTGTATAACGTGAAGGAGCGCAAGACCGAAGAGACAATGGACGTGCTCGACAAAAATGGTTTGTCGATTAATGTGGACATTTCGGTGAGGTTTAATCCGAATTACACACAATTACCCTTTCTTCACAGACGTTTTGGCGAAGATTTCACCAATCAACTGGTAATACCTGAGGTACGGTCCACCGTACGACAAGTAATGGGGCGCTACACAGCCGAAGAAATTTATTCGAAAAAGCGTGCCGAGGTTGAGGTTGCCATTATTCAGGAAGCAACACAAAAACTAAACGAAAACTATATTGTTACCAAAGCGGTACTTATTCGTTCGATAAATTTGCCGGCAGATATTAAGAAAGCTATCGAGAATAAACTGCAACAAGAACAGGAATCGCTGGCTTACGAATTCCGTCTCGAGAAAGAACAAAAAGAAGCCGAACGAAAGAAAATTGCAGCCGAAGGCGAAATGCGGGCAAATACCATAATCAATCAATCGCTCACACCTAGCCTGCTGAAAATGCGTGGTATTGAGGCCACTATGACCCTTGCCAACTCGCCCAACAGCAAAGTTATTGTAATTGGAGCCGGTGCCGATGGACTGCCGTTAATCTTGGGAAATAATTAGTTTTGTTTAACACAATATCTCCGAAAAGCATGGGCAGCAGCTCATGCTTTTTTATTTCGTGAAGTTACAAGAAAGTTCAAAATATCATTGCAATCTATGCGATTAAAAACTATTTTTGCAGCCGATTTTTTAAACAATGAAGCGATATCAATATTTATTTTTTGACCTCGACCGCACGCTTTACGACTTCGAAGCCTGTGCATCACAAACACTCCGCGAGCTGTACGACACATATTCATTGCACAACTATTTTTGCGATTTCGAAGAGTTTCATGCTGCCTATCGTAAAAACAACGAGATGCTGTGGGGGCAATACCGCTACAAGCTCATCACAAAAGACTGCCTGCGTTGGATGCGTTTTCAGATGACACTGGCCGAAAAAGATATTTTCGACATTGAGCTCGCCGAAAAACTGGGAAACGACTACATCAGCCAGAGTCCGATGAAGTGCATACTTTTTCCTGAAACAATTGAAGTACTCAACGCTTTGCACCTCAAGTACAGCTTATATCTTATTACCAACGGTTTCAAAGAAGTGCAATATCAAAAGATTGACAATTGCGGACTTCGGAAGTATTTTAAAGACATATTCACCAGCGAAGAAATTGGCTATAACAAACCCGAAAAAGCCTATTTCGAAGAAGTAATGCTTCGCAGTTGTGCGCACCCTATTGAATCGTTGGTTATTGGCGACGACATTGAAGTTGATATTCAGGGGGCCAATACCATGGACATTGATACAGTATGGTTCAACCATTTTAAAAAGCCGGCCACCCGACCTGTCACATACCAAATTGGCAAATTGAGCGATTTGCTTACAATATTATAAACCGGTGAAATACAATAAAAAAAGCAGCTCAACGGCTGCTTTTTTTATTTATCGGAAGGCTATTTACATAAACTTCTCAAACGATTTTTTAATCAGGCCTATTGCTTCCATCAGTTGTTCTTCGGTAATAACCAATGGCGGAGCAAAGCGAATAATGTGCTGATGTGTGGGTTTTGCCAACACGCCGTTTGCTGCCATTTCAACGCACACATCCCAGGCTGTTTTTCCATCTTTGGGAGTAACCACCACAGCATTCAGCAATCCCTTACCACGTACCAGGCCAATCATATCCGATTTGATGGCTTTCATTTCGCGACGGAAAATCTCACCGAGGTATTCCGATTTTTCGCACAATTTTTCGTCTTCTACAACCTGCAAAGCAGCCATAGCTACTTTACCTGCCAGAGGGAAACCTCCAAAGGTAGAACCATGTTGACCGGGTTGAATCACGAGCATAATATCGTCGTCGGCCAACACTGCCGATACAGGGATAACACCGCCTGATAGAGCTTTACCCAAAATCAGGATGTCGGGACGAACACCTTCGTGGTCGCAGGCCAGCAATTTCCCTGTACGGGCAATACCTGTTTGCACTTCGTCGGCAATGAAAAGTACGTTTTTGGCTTTACACATATCGTAGGCTTTCTTCAGGTATCCGTCTTCGGGAACATACACACCTGCTTCGCCCTGAATGGGTTCAACAAGGAAGCCGGCAACATTCGGGTCTTCGAGAGCTTTAGCCAGGGCATCAAGGTCGTTATAAGGCACTGTTACAAATCCGGGAGTGTAGGGTCCGTAACCTGTGTATGCATCAGGGTCGGTACTCATCGAAATAATGGTGATGGTGCGCCCGTGGAAATTACCTTCGCAAACAATAATTTTGGCTTGATTTTCGGCAATGCCTTTTTTTGTATAGGCCCATTTGCGGCACAACTTCAGTGCTGTTTCATCAGCTTCGGCACCTGTGTTCATGGGCAACACTTTGTCGTAACCGAAATACTTGGTTATGTATTCTTCGTAATCGCCCAACACAGAGTTGTAGAATGCGCGCGAAGTTAAAGTAAGTTTACGGGCCTGTTCGCACAATGCATCAACAATTTTTGGGTGGCAATGTCCTTGATTTACAGCCGAATACGCCGAAAGAAAATCAAAATAACGTTTCCCTTCAACATCCCATACAAAAGCAGCTTCGCCGCGATCGAGAACCACCGGTAGAGGATGATAGTTGTGTGCACCATATTGTGCTTCTTTGTCCATGTACTCCTGAGGAGTCATCTTTTTTGTTTCAATCATATTAGTTATTATTTGGTTACGTTTTTTTCAATGTGTCAAAAAAAGCAAATTTAATTGTCAAAAGCAAACAGCTATATAACAGGTTTTACAATGTTGTGCAAAGAATTGAGTTTATTTCTTCATTTCCATCCAAGTCTTCGGCGAATGACTCGGATGGAGTATTCAGAAGACCGAAAAAAAGAGCCCGTCTTTGCGCAGAGCTCCTTAGAGCGACAAAGCAATCTGTACTTCGACGGGCTCTGCACAAGTACTTCGACGGGCTCTGCACAAGTGCTTCGAAGTGCTGTTGGTTTTGCGTCTTTAACTGGGTAGATAGCTTCACTACGTTCGCTATGACGTATTAGAAAGAAAAAGACTTCGGTTATGCATATTTGATTGTGGCATACAGTATTGCTCCCTATCCAAGTCTTCGGCGAATGACTCGGATGGGCACTTCGAAACAATTCTTGTGCCTCGAATCCCTCAGTGCCCGGTGATGTGAAGGCTACCCTATTGGAAGAACTTCTTAACCTCCGATTCAAACATGCGTTCAACGTGTTTGCCATCGCGGGTTTTGGCAAGGCCGGCACGGGCAGTTTCCTTATAATCGCTGTTGATGCGCTCGCCCACTTCGCGCATGGTAAGTATTACCTCGTCGGGCGAAACAAACGAACGCACACCCGAAAGGGCCATGAATGCAGCACTGATTGCCACCGATGCATAAATACCATTTCGTTTCACACACGGCACTTCGACCAAACCGGCAATAGGGTCGCAAATCAGCCCCAGGCTGTTCTTAATGGCAAGCGTAAATGCACTCACAATGGATTCGGTGTCGCCATTCTCGAGATAACACAAGGCTGCGGCAGCCATAGCGGCAGCCGACCCAACTTCGGCCTGGCAACCAAAATCGGCTCCGGCAGTCGAAACATCGTTAAACAACAACATTCCCAAAAAACCGGCAACCACCAGTGAATCAAGAAGCTTTTTCTCGTCAACAACTTGGGTATCGCAATAGGCTGTTAACACTCCGGGTAGTATTCCGCACGAGCCGGCCGTGGGGCAGGCTACAATAACACCGCTCTTGGCATTGAGTTCGTTAACGGCAGTGGCATAGGCGGTGGCTTTTCCATATATATTATCGAACAACAGGTTTGTATGCCTGTAATTGTTCATTTTGAAAGCATCGTCGCCCGACAATTTCAACAGCGACAATTGCGTGCTCTTCACTCCCTTTTCGACCGAACTGCGCATTATTTCCCAGTACTGCTGCATGGTTTCGTACACCATCAGCCGGCTTGTCGATTGCAAACTGATTTCGGCTTCGATGGCAATTTCGGGAATTGTTTTCTGCGTATTCGCACTGTACTCGATTAACTCTTCGAAAGTATTAAAAGGCATGATGTAGCTTCCGGGCTCTACCGATTCGCCATAGATTGACTTTATTACCGGCAAACTGTTGTTTTCGTTTTGCTTTGCAACTATACGATCGCCATCGAGGTAGAAATCGGTTTTTCCGTTGATTGGCGTTTCGAGCGCATTGCCAAAATAGCGTACCTCAACATTGCCCCCGCCTATCGAAAAGCCGGTAATGGTGTAGGTGTTGCGCTGCGTGGTAAATAGTATTTCGGCAATGTTACTGTTTTTCTCTGAAGTATATTTTTCGTCATCGGCAGGGCTGCCTTTTAAAAACCCTTCGAACACCAGATGCTGCTCTCCTATTTTCACACCCTGTTGCTTCAAAAAATCGGGTTCTCCGTGCGCTATCATTTCCTCGTTGTTGGTAGCCAGCCCCCATAAACCACCTCCCAGTGCCGAGGGTGTTTTATGCCCCACGCCAGTATCGCGAAACGAACCAATCAGTTTCACCGCAACGCTTTTAAGCACTTCGCCCTGTTGCTGTTTGGCCATCATAATGCTACGGGCTATTTGACCTATGCGATTGGCTCCTGCCGTATGCGAACTCGACGGACCTACCATGGCGGGACCCACCAAATCGAAAACACTCATGGGCTCGGTGAAGTGCTGAATGTAGCGATAGAAATCGCTTTGCAGCGATGCAACTTCATCTTCGGGAAGATGTTGCGCAACAAACAGGTTTATTTCGTAAAAACTCATTACCCGTGCAGTTGCATTGCGCAATCGCCACACTTCAATCATATCAACCGAAATTTCGTGCTGGTCGATGGTTTCGAGCAGATTTCCCAGCATGGTTTTATGCGCCACATTAATACACCTTATGGTGAAACACCGTGTGCTGCTGTTGTAATTACTGTAAAGATGTGTTTTCATTTTTCCGTTCGATTCGAAAAAATCGTTCGAGAAAATTTCAAAAACGGGTGGTGTAAACTCCGAAGCCCTAGCCCCTAGCATAACATCGCCATAAATAGCTGCCAGAATAAAACCTTGCTTTTTGTTCGGGAAAATACGATAGAGGAGTTCGTTACTCCGCAATTGTGATGTATATCGGGCTATTTGCTCGCGAAGCTTTTGTATTTGATAATCGATAAAAACAAATTCTTCGATATCGCCTTTATAGTGCATCAAACAATTACTACGACCCGCACCAACAAACTTATCGAAGAAAACCTCGTGCTGCCTGAAATCGTCATCATCGGTTTTTTCGAAATACATTTCGGGCATTACCAAAGCATAAACTTCGGCATCGCGCAAACCCAAGTGGCGCAATTTATCTACAACTTGTTTTTTATTAACTGAAAATTCCATATGGTCCGGTATTTTAAAAAGTTAAAATTAAAAAAAATACCCTGTTTTTCTATTGGGCTGCAATTGCTTTGAAACATGAAAAAATATCAGTACTTTTGAACAGAGCAAAAAAATACCAATATGGAAAAGCATTTCGACAAGGTAAGTTTTAAATTCAAGATTTGGCTCGAAACCGTTGCCGGAGAAGGTGTATTGGGCGAAGGCAAATATATTTTACTTAAAACAATAGAAGAAACGGGTTCGCTTAAGCAGGCCATCGAAATACTAGGCTTATCGTATCGCAAAACCTGGGATAAGTTACGAAAAATTGAAGACACACTAGGATTTCACTTAATAGAGCGACAACGTGGCGGAGCGAGTGGCGGAAGCTCGGGCTTAACCAACGAAGGCAAGCGTTTTGTTCAGGTATTTGGAAGTTTCGAAGAAGCCTATGGCAAACAGGTACAGGATTTTCTTGACGAAATGACAAAAGAACTGAGAGAACCTCTTTAATTATTACATTTCGGCAATCATATTCAACAAGTCTTCGAGTGTTTTCCTGATTTCTCCATTCGACTCGTCGTAGTTATTAATAATAACGGCAAATATGATTTGCTTATTACTTTTTGTATTCGCATAACCGGCCATGCTTCTTACACCGGTCATACTGCCTCCTTTGGCTTTAATGCGTTCTTTTCCTGAACCATACACACAATAGCGCGACAGAGTACCCGATTTACCGGCAACAGGCAAGGTGGTTTCGAATACCTCGGCCAATGCCGATTTTTTTTTCATATAATGCAGTAAATACACCAAATGACCGGCATTAACCGTATTAAATACCGACAGACCCGAACCATCCACAATTTTCAGGCCCCGGGTGTTCATACCTTTGGTTTTCCAAAAATCAAGAAGAACTACTCCTGCTTCAATTGCTGTTTTGTTTTGGTTTACGGCACACTGAATGGCCAAATGATCGGCATACAAGTTCAGGCTCCATAAATTGGTGGCATCGCAAATGCGCTTAAGAGGCGGCGACCATGTAGTGTATATCGTTTTTAATGGAGGTCGTTGTTCTTGCTCATCGAGCGCACGGGGAGGTTTACCAACGGAAATATTGGCTTTTGTGAGTGCGTCACACAAGCGTTCGGCAGCATAAAGCGGAGGGTTGGGAATAGAACCTTTTATGGTGAATTTCGATTGTTTTACCGGCAGGCTACCCTTTATGATTTTATGATTACACTCGGCTCCTCCAAAAATATAGCTTTGGTCTCCCCCTTTTGTTGCCGAAACTACCTTATTGGTAAATGTCATACCCGAAATTTCAGGCTCGCTTCCCAACAAACGGGTGCTGTCGCCATCGAAAAATCCGGTAACAAAATGCAGTTTATACAAATTTTCGAAAATACTAAGACCACTGAGCGGTGCAGCATAATAATTCCCAACATCTTCGTATAGCCACGAACCATATTGAAAAGGGAAACAAAAGGCAGATGGGTCTCCAACAATTGCACCATTCACTTTTTTTATCCCGGCATCTTTGATTGCTTTCGCCCATGTATCGATAAAATGGACCGGTTTCAGGTACAGTTCGGCAAAACGTTCAGCCCCCAGACATGGGTCACCGTAACCAACAATATATATGTCGCCGTGTAGGTTTCCCTGAGAATCGATACTACCCGAATAGGCAATTTCTGTCTTAAACTTAAAGTCGCGTCCAAGCATCTCGAGGGCAGTTGCTGTACTGAACAGTTTCATTACCGAAGCAGGTGTTAAACTACGTTCGGCATCTTTTTCGAACAGGGTATCGCCTGTGGAGGCATCAATACCTAAAATACTTACCGAAGCATTATGCAGCACCGGTTGTTTCAACCAGACTTCAAAATCAGACTGTGCAGTGCTATAACACACATTGAGGCGCAAAAAACAAAATAGTGTAATGATAAACAAATGTATTTTCATCGACTTGGCATTATATTGCAAAACTAAGCGATTTTAAGCATCTTTGCGGTAGTTTTGCATGAACATTCATAACAAGGCCTTGTTAATACCAAAAAGTGTAAGCATTTGCACCTAATTAAATATGGAAAGAAAAGTACTTTTAATGATTTTAGATGGCTGGGGGATAGGCAACGGCTCGGATAGCGATGTTATTTCCACAGCCCCCACACCCAACATCGACAGGCTGAAACAAGCCTATCACCACTCATGGCTTAAGGCTTCAGGTGAAGACGTGGGATTACCCGAAGGGCAAATGGGAAACAGCGAAGTAGGTCATTTGAATATTGGCGCAGGTCGTGTGATATATCAGGATTTGGTACGCATCAACAAAGAAGTGGAAACCGATGCCATCAGGAACAATTCCACGATTCAACAGGCCTTTGCTTATGCACGCGACAATAACAAAACCGTGCATTTTATTGGTCTTATTGGCGACGGTGGTGTGCACAGCATGAGCCAACACTTACTGAAACTATGCGATATTACGGCCGATTACAACCTGAAGCAGGTATTTATTCATGCGCTTACCGATGGTCGCGACACCGACCCCATGAGCGGATTGGGTTTTGTTGAAACAGTGGTAAATCACATAAACAATACCGATGTAAAAATTGCAACGCTTAGCGGCCGGTACTACACCATGGACCGCGACAAACGATGGGAACGCATAAAAAAAGGCTACGATGCCATGGTGCATGGAATTGGACAAAAAAGCTCCGATGTACTCGAAGCCATAAGGCTATCGTATGCGCAAGGAATTACCGATGAGTTTATTAAACCGGTGGTAATGGTCGATGAAAATGATAATCCGTTGACCATTATCCGCGAAAACGATGTGGTGATATGCTTCAACTTCCGAACCGACCGTTTGCGACAAATCAGCATTGCCTTAACCCAGCGCGACATGCCCGAAAATGGCATGAAAACCATTCCGTTGCAGTATTACACACTAACCCGATACGACGAAAGTTTCGAAAACATACATGTTATTTACGATAAACAAAATGTGAAAAACACGCTGGGCGAAACCATATCCACAATGGGCTTAAACCAGCTCAGGATTGCCGAAACCGAAAAATATGCCCATGTTACCTTCTTTTTCAGCGGGGGGCGCGAAGATGTTTTCGAAGGCGAAGAGCGCATTATGATACCATCGCCCAAAGTTGCCACCTACGACCTGCAACCCGAAATGAGTGCATATAAAGTGAAAGATGCCGTGATTGATGAACTGAACAAAAAGAAGCACCATTTTATCTGTCTCAATTTTGCCAATGGCGATATGGTAGGGCACACAGGTATATACGAAGCCGTTTATAAAGCTGTTATGGCTGTTGATGAATGTGTGGGCGAAGTTGTGCAGACAGCTCGAAAAAACGATTATGAGGTAGTGATAATTGCCGACCATGGCAACGCCGATTATGTAAAAAACTCCGATGGGTCGCCGAACACAGCACATTCGCTGAATCCGGTTCCCATTATTGTGGTTAGTAACAGGGTGAAATCGGTGCAGTCGGGTATTTTGGCCGATGTTGCCCCCAGCATACTCTGCCTTATGGAATTACCCATTCCTGAAGATATGACGGGCTGTGTACTTATCGAAAAAATGCGCTGCGGTTGCTGCACCTGCTCATAATACCCAACACGACACAGCGATAAAAATGCGGTTTGAGAACACTTTTTTTTAAATTGTGTAAAACAAACCATTATCTTTATCGGTTAATTTTGAGTTTAATGAGTTTGTTTACTAGAAATAATTCTATTTTTTCGAAGTTTCGCCAGTATGTGACGCAAGCGAACCAAATTGTAATAATACCTCACGAAAATCCTGATGGCGATGCTATAGGCTCGGCATTGGCCTTGTGGCATCTGCTGAAATCGATTAACAAAAAAGCTCAGGTTATCAGTCCAAACAATTTTCCGGCATTTCTGAAATGGATGCCGGGTGCCAACGGAATTACAATGGCATCGCGCAATAAACACAAGGCAATGCGCGAAATTGCGAATGCCGATTTAATAATTTGTGTCGACTTCAACGATCTGACGAGAATGTCGGTGTTAGCTCCCGTCTTATCAGAAACTACTGCCCCTGTGGTAATTATCGACCACCATCCCAACCCCAAAGCCAATAGCAAACTGTTGATTCACAGCATCAATGCAAGTTCCACAGCCGAAATTGTATTCGAAACCATCGAGAAGTCAGACTTTGGCAGTGAAGTAAACTTAAGTATGGCCGAATGCCTCTATGCCGGCATCATGACCGATACCGGATCGTTTAACTACAATTCATCGAATGCCAATACCTTCAGGGTAGTGTCGAAGCTATTGAAAACCGGCATCGATAAAGATGCAATTTACGACCGCGTTTACAATAATTTCTCATCGCATCGTATGCGCTTGCTGGGTTACGCCCTCAACGAAAAAATGACGGTACTCGACGATTGCAAAACCGCATACATAAGCCTTAGCCTCAGCGATTTGGCCAAATACAATTATGTTACGGGCGACACCGAAGGTTTTGTGAATTATCCGTTGTCGGTTAGTGGTGTAAGAGTGTCGGCTATATTCATCGAAAGAGAAAACCACATTAAAATATCGTTTCGCTCAAAGGGAAGCTTTCCGGTAAACAGCTTCGCATCTAAACATTTTTTTGGTGGCGGTCATAGAAATGCTGCCGGCGGAGAATTTCATGGAACACTTCAAGAGGCGCTTGGTCATTTCGAAAACCTTCTTAAAAACTACAAAGATGAAATCGTTTAAGATACTTGCTATTATGCTCCCTGCCGCTGTGTTTTTAATGTCGGCATCGTGCAACAGTGGAAAAAAGGCTAACGACGAGCCCTTAGCTTATTCTGATGTGAAGCACCAGTATCAGAAACCCATGATTGAAATGAATAAAGAGATAATTGCAGTTAACGACGAAATGATCAGAGGGTTTATAAAGCGACGCAACTGGGATATGCAACAATCGCCCAGTGGTTTATATTATCAGATTTATTCGCACAGCGATGGGGAAATGCCTTTACCGGGAGCAAATGTTGAGTTTACTTATAACACATGGTTGCTCGACGGCACATTGATTTACAGTTCCGATTCGTTGGGAAACAGAGAAATGCTTATTGGGCACAACAACGAAGAATCGGGCATCGACGAAGGCCTGCGCTTGATGCGCGTTGGCGAAAAAGCTCGGTTTATTCTACATCCTCATTTGGCTTTTGGTGTTCCCGGCGATGGATATAAAGTGCCTTATCGTGCCGTGTTGGTGTACGACATTGAATTAATCGCTATAAAAAATTAATGATATGAGAATTTCGATTTTTGTGTTTGTTTTGGCTTTTGTGCTTCTATCGTGTGTAAACGATAAAAACCATTACTCTAAAACAGCTACAGGCCTTGAATACATAATCGTCAATCATAATAAAGAGGCAAAAAAACCTGACACAAACGATGTTGTAACTCTATGCATGGATATTGTTACCGAGCAAAATGAATTGATTTTCACCACAAAAGAATCGGAACGAAAATACATGCGAAAAATCGCCGATCCTCAGCATCCGGGTGGTTCTTTCGAAGACGCACTGCTGATGTTGCATATAGGCGATAGTGCTATTTTTAGAATTGATGCCTATAACTATTACAAATATACCGAAAAAGGAGAACGCCTTCCCGAAAAACTAAAGAAAGGCGATAAAATCATTATCAGAATCCGGCTCGACGACATAGTTGAAACCACTGAATACGACGATGTATTGCTCGAAAAATATCACAAAGACGAAAAAACCGAAATGGAATTGCTGAGTGCTTATCTGCAACGAACCAACACAAGCACTGAACCATCAGCTTCGGGTTTGTATTACATTGAAACGCTTAAAGGCAATGGAATACAGGCCATTGCGGGTCGACTGGTTAAAGTGCATTACACAGGTAGCCTAATCGATGGTAGTGTTTTCGACACTTCGCTGGGTGGCCGCCCCATTGAGTTTATACTGGGTAACGGAGAAGTAATTGCCGGTTGGGACGAAGGCATTGCTAATATGAAAGCAGGTGGCAAAGCCCGTTTGATAATACCCTCGAAGCTGGCTTACGGAGCAACAGGCACAAGAGGAATTCTACCCTATTCAACTCTGATTTTTGAAGTAGAATTAATTTCGGTACAATGAAAATAAAGCTGCTGGTAATTGTTTTTATACTATTTGGATTGGCTGCGTGCAAACCCGACAGCAAAAAAGTGTATACAGGTAAACAAGCAGCCCCTCGAATACTGGCTATCGACCCCGAGTATATCGGTGGTGCCGTACTGCATTTTGATACCGATGGCAATATGATTCTACATGAAATCAACCGGCAAAACATGTCGTTCAGCAATACAACATCGGGACTGTTATACAAATTCATAGGCAAACGCAACACACGACGTCCGTTGATTGGCGACGTATTACAGTTAAACTTGCGATATACCACCGAAAAAGACTCGTTGTTGTTCGACTCAAATGATGCAGGAAAAGTTTTTAAAATGAGATTGGAACCTCCTGCCCACAAAGGCAGTATCGAAGAGGGCTTTCTCTTAATGGCCGAGGGCGATTCGGCAATTTTTAAAGTAGATGCCGAATTGTTTTACCGACATAGCCGTAAGTTGGTGCAAATTCCGGCTTTTGTTGCACGGGGGAGCAAAATAGTGTTTTACGTAAAACTCGAAAGTATCATACCACAAGATGAGTTCTCGAAAACGATGTCGGAAATCGATCGCAAATTCGCTGTTGAAGAATTAAGCCTGATTAACAGATTTTTGATGTTAGAAAATCTGGATATAAAACCGACTAACAGTGGTTTGTATTTCTTAAGTCTTAACAACAGGGGAACTAAAAAGCCTAAACCCGGCAGCAAGGTAGCCATTCGCTACAGTGCCATGTTTATTGATGGTGGTATGTTCGATGCCATCGACGAGAACCAGCCACCCTTTGTATTTACCACTGGCAACAACGAAGTAATACCCGGCCTCGAAGAAGCTGTATATCTTATGAGCCAAGGAGAAACAGCCCTGGCAATAATTCCTTTCAGGCTTGCTTACGGCTCGCAACGCTTTGGTGATGTTCCACCCTACTCAACCCTTTTGTTCGAAATTACCCTTGTACAAGTGTATGAATAAAAAAACTGGTCTATATTTTGGCAGTTTCAACCCCGTTCACATCGGGCATTTAGCTATTGCTAATTACATAGCCTGTTATTCCGATCTCGGGGAAATATGGTTTATAGTGAGCCCACAAAACCCGTTTAAAGATAAGCAAAGCTTGTTAGCTGAGCGACAGCGACTATATATGGTAAACCTGGCGATAGCAGGTGATACTCGTTTCAAAGCCTGTGATATTGAATTTAGCCTGCCTCGCCCCAGTTATACGATTAACACATTAGCTTATCTCAGCGAGAAACACCCCGACCGACAGTTTCTTCCCATTGTAGGAAGCGACAATATGAAAAGTTTTCATAAATGGAAAAACAGTCAACAGATTTTGGAACAATACGGTCTCTTGGTATATCCTCGTTTGAACGCTGAAACCAACGCGCATTCTATGTTGAATGCTACAGTTGTTGATGCCCCACATATCGAAATTTCGTCATCGTTTATTCGCAATGCCATCGCAGAAGCAAAAGATGTCAGGCATTTTTTGCATCCCGATGTGTGGAAATATATCGAAGAAATGAATTTCTACAGGTAATAAATACACCAATTACTCCATCTGTTTGGTATCAAGGTATAATCTTAATTGCATGGCACGTTGTTTCACCAACTGCACCATGATATCGGCATCGAATAGCTTATACATACTGCCAGCCATGTTTTGGTGCATTGTGTTGGAATAGTCGAATTCGGAACGTATGAAAGTTTCCCAATCTTGTTGCGCTTTTTGTAAAAGTATTTTCTCATTCTCATCGGAAATATTAAGCAGCATCAAGAAACTGGCATTAACCTCGCTGAACCATGCATCGTATGCCTTCGAAGCACATTGCAACATACCATGGGTCGATTGATCTTCGCCATTGATGCAGGCAATATAGATGCTATCGATTGGGTGTTCCACTCCAAAATGCTGAGCATGCACCACCGGTTGAATACTCAATACTATCAAAAAGAATAACAGTTTTCTCATTTTGCTAACAATTATAATCTTTTACTCCGAAATTATTACAAATAAATTGCATTCATATACTCTTGCCCGCAATCAATTTACTCCCTGCATAACAATGCACACAACGATAGCGCAGACAGTATTTTTCGCGAAGCTGAATGAGTGCTTGCGACTGCATGGCATTGTCGGCCACAATTCCTGCCTGTGCCCATCCCCGCGTGATGTAATTGTTCTCGGGAGAAGCAGCCGACAGCCAATCGAGAGCTCTTTCGCTTACGTCAGGCAATTCGTGATAAGAACCATAAAAGAATACAAAGGGTGCAACTACATTTATCATCAGCAAATCGATAGCCGATTTACCCAACTTACCACTAAAAGGCTTTGACGACGCACTGAAACGATAATGTGTTTTCCAGTAATCAGATACCTCGATATCGAAAAATGAATTAATATCGCCGGTTGTTTGTTGCTTAAGCAACTCTGCCACCATGGCCGGATGCTTGTAGATTATTGCTGCAAACTGGGCAATTCGAAGGGTAGGAAAATTTCCCGGTCGCATGCGTGCAAACTTCCAAATATATCCGGGCATCGGAGTCAGTTCGTATTTATGTTTCAGAAACTGATACTCGCTGTTTAGTGCTGCACTGTATTGGTCTTCGGCATGTTCGGGCAGCAGGCCTGCCTGACCAAACAACAAGGCCTCGATACGGAATACATCGTAGCTTTCTTTAATAATTACTTTAAATGGGGTTCGTTGCATCAGCATAACAAAAGCTTCCTTATTCACTCTGAATCCCATCACAGCCCCAAGCATTTGCAGCCAAACTGCTTCCCAGCTCCCATTGTTGTGCATATACAAACGCTTTACATCATCGGTTTTCGACTGAAGTCGCTCGATTGCTACTGCGTTTAGCCACAACTTCATAGCCTCGATGTCTATCTGCCTCAAATCTTGTTTACAGGCCGGCCACACAGCTTCCGACAGTAGTTTATGATAGTTTTCAAGAACCGTATCGGGAATTATCATCTCAAACACCGGAATGGGACTTCCAGAAACATCATACACATCTTTGTTGTGATGAAACACTACATGCAGAATTACATTATCGTAGGCTTTATCAAGATGATGATGGTGGCCATACCATTGCGACGACTCGTAATGTACTTCAACATTACCGACCCATACGGTGCCGTCGATTTTAATTTTGGCATTAAAAAAGTCGGGGCCCGAATCGCGGTTCAACGCGCCGGCATCTAATACATCGAATTTACGACCATCAGACAACACCATATTGTGCAAATCGTAAAGCTTATGCTTCCAAACAAACTGCAAGAAATCTTCGTTCATTTTCAATAAACTACTCCCCATTCTTTAGACCACATTCTTGTAATCTTAATTGAAATCTT
>CAZEHA010000029.1:0-43805 GCA_964511665.1 uncultured Bacteroidales bacterium | reverse complement strand
TTAATTGTTTTTATTCAACTTAACCAGTGGTCCAATTTTCGGGGAGTATTATACACATCTCGAAGTGTTGGGTATGAACTCTGATTGTTTAATTACAGATTTTGATGATGCCTTGTTGGTTGATGCAGATGTTAAGTTGTTGGATATTAGCGAATCGACACCCAAAAACTTCTTTAAAGGCTTGTCGCGAATGCACAGTCTTACATATCTGAATGTAAGCAAATGTCGTAATTTTTCGTGGGGCGATGCTTTAAGGGAATTACCTTACGAATTATATTCTCTCGACAGCCTGAAATACTTATTTGCAAACAGCTTGAATATTACTCGTTTGTTGCCCGAAATTGGTAACTTGCGGCACATAGAAGTTTTGTCGTTTCATAATTGCAGACTCGTCGACCTGCCTGCACAAATGTTTATGCTAACCAAACTCAGGGTGCTCGATCTTTGCTTTAACGATTTTATCTATTTGCCCGATGTGCTTACCCGATTGAAAAATCTTGAAGTACTCCTTCTCGAAGGCAACCCGCTGAAGCACGCATTGCCTGAATCGTTTGCCGGATTACAAAAACTAGAGGTATTGAGCCTGCAATTTTCGCCCGAAATGGAAGAAAAAGACGTGATTGCCAGTCTCGAAATTGTCTCGAAGCTGAAAAACCTCAAGGTATTGCATCTGCGCGATTCGCAACTCGAGGTATTGCCCGATTGCATTTCGCAAATGGCTTCACTTGAACAAGTTAGTTTGAGAGGTAACAAAATTGATATGAAAAAAGCAGCGATTACACTTTCTCTATTACCCAGGCTGCGGCTGCTCGATGTTAGTTCTTGCGGTATTAAGCGATTACCTAAGGAACTGGCTAAATTGTCACAACTCGAGGTTTTGTATGCCGAGAACATCAGTAGCAGTGCCTCTACTTCGAGTGCTTACAACAACAGTTTCGATAGTTTTCCAACAGAACTACTGCAAAGTGTGTCGCTTAAAAGCATTTACACTTACAACTCTCAAAAATTAACCTATAGTTTAAAAGAATTCGAGGCTGATAACAGCCAATCTTTTATCGAAACCATGGCCTACTGATCAAATTTATTTTCCCGGACAGTTCTTCTTTATTTCGGGAGCAATATTGCTTTTTCCATACGATTTATCGAATGAATCGGAAAACTGTTGTGCCAAATCTTTAGCAGTTTTTGAGAATTCTTCGGGATCTTTCCATGTATTTATCGGATATAGTATTTCGGCAGGTACACCGGGACACGATGTCGGAATATTTAGATGGAAGAGACTGTCGTAGGTGTAATCAACCTTTTCGAGGCTTCCGTTAAGCGCTGCTTCAACCATGCGACGGGTCAGGTTCAGGTCGATACGTTTTCCTACTCCGTATTTTCCTCCCGACCAACCCGTATTAATAAGATATACCGAAGTGTTGAAATGGTCCATTTTGTCGCCAAGCATTTTGGTATATACACTGGGCAATCCGGGCATGAAAGGTTGCCCGAAGAATCTGGAAAAAGTGGCCGAAGGTTCTACTACTCCTCGTTCGGTTCCCGCCAGCTTTGATGTATATCCCATCAAAAACCATAGCATTGCCTGATCTTTGTCGAGCTTCGAAATGGGAGGTAATACTCCGTATGCATCTGCCGTGAGGAACAATATGGTTGATGGGTGCCCCGAAGTAGAACATTCTTTTATGTTTTTCAGAGAATACAGGGGATATGATGCCCTGCTGTTCGGAGTGAATCTTTCATCGTCGAAATCGAACTCACCATTCGGATATATCATAGCATTTTCAACAATGGCACCATGGTTCAGGTAGTCGTCTTGGTGCACCACCGCTTCATAAATATCCGGTTCTTTTTTCGGATTGATGTTAATCATTTTTGCATAGCAGCCATATTCGAAATTGGCAATACCATCTTCGCTCCAGCCGTGTTCGTCGTCGCCCAGTAATGCTCTGCTTGGGTCGGCCGATAAGGTTGTTTTTCCTGTTCCCGACAGACCGAGTATCAAGGCCGATTTGCCATCGGGACCTTCGTTGGCCGAACAATGCAGAGGTAAAACATTTTCGAATGGTAAATAATAATTCATTACTGTGAACATCAGTTTTTTGATGCTGCCCAAATAGGCTGTGCCAATAACCAGACCGATGCGTCTGTCGTAGTCCATGGCCACCACTAAATCAGAGGTGCTGCCATCGGGTAACTTGCGTAGTTTCCATTCATATTTTTGCTGATCGAGTTTGTGATAGGGTAGGGCAATCAGATAGAATGGCTTTTTCGCAAAGCAACTCTTGTCGATGTCTTCGGGTACAGGCCTGAACATATTGTCGGCAAACAGCGATGGTAGAGCTTTGTTGGTAATTAGTTTAACTGGCAGTGCATAAGTTGAATCGGCGCCAATTACTCTGTCGTTGATGTATATTCGACGACAATCTTCAACAAACTTAACGGCATCTTCAAAAATTGAGTCGAATAATTCTTCGCTCATAGGTAAGTTGTTTGGCGAATTCCAATCGATGTGCACCTGACTCGAATGCCTTTTTACCATGTAGGTGTCTTTGGGACTGCGACCAGTCGATTCCACCGGAGTCCATGTTGCCAAAGTTCCATATTTCGATACCACACATTCTTTAAAGTTAACGGCATCTTGAATCAGCACTTTTCTCGCTGCATTGTGAATGACGTTTTTATGAGAATTAATTTTGTCGAGCACTTTCTGATGAAAATTTAAACTTGTTACCTGTTCCATAGTTGATACTTTAAATTGATATTTTAATAATATGAAAAGCAAAAGTATTAAAAAACACATAAAACCATTACCCTAAAATACTATCTAAAACTATGCTTAACAACAAATATTTTAGCTGATTGATACCTTTTAATGCATATAGTAGTATTGTTCGTTAAGCCTTGATATTTTTTTTGTAAAAAAGTAATATTGGTTTAATTTTGTTGATTCGTGTTTGGTTATTAATTCATCCTATACACTGAGTGCATTAATATGCTTGAAATTTATGAGTTCTTATTAAATAATTTTGCAATGAAACAACTGAAGCGATATTTGTTTGTATTGGTCGTAGCTGCTTGTAGTATGCCGTTATCGGCACAGCAGAGTGTTCATAGCTCGGGAGGCACTGCTAACGGCGATGGGGGTAATGTTACCTATTCGGTGGGTCAAGTGGTGTATTCGTTAGGGGTAGGCGATACAGGCACTGCTCTCGAAGGGGTTCAGCAGCCGTGGGAAATATCGGTGCAAACAGCCTTGCCCGGAACCGATGGTATTCTACTAAATGTAAGTCTGTATCCTAATCCCGTTACCGAGTTTGTAACGCTTAGTATAGCCGATATGCAGAATGGTGTATATTCGCTGGTGCTATTCGACAATCAAGGTAAGACCTTAGAATCAATACCTGTGAACAACAACGAAATGCAAATATCTATGAACCTATATGCACCTGCCATGTACTTCTTAACTGTGCGGCACAACGATGTAGATATAAAAACATTTAGAATAATCAAAAATTAAACACAATGAAACAGAAAACTAAAATGTTACGTTTTTTAACCCTTTTCTTATTTTCAGGCTTATGTTCCCTATCCGCAGCATGGGCTCAGTCGCCTCACGCTTTCAGCTACCAGGCAGTAGTTCGCAATGCCAGTAACCAATTGGTTGCCAATACCAATATTGGCATGCAGGTAAGTATTCTTCAGGGCGCTATTGATGGACCTGCCCTGTACATCGAAACACACGAGGCCACTACCAACAATAATGGGTTGGTAACTATTGAAGTGGGCAATGGCACTACACTAGGCAATTTCTTATTAATCGACTGGGCTGATGGACCTTACTACATTAAAACAGAAATTGACTTGAACGGATACAACGAATACACCATCACCGGCGTAAGTCAACTGTTAAGTGTCCCTTATGCCTTGCATGCTGCATCGGCCGCGTCATTTACCGGACAGTTAAACGAGGCTGATCCCGTATTTTTAGGTTCACCGGCTAATGGTATTTCTGTTACCGATGTCAGTAACTGGAACACTGCCTTTGGTTGGGGAAATCATCAGGGGCTTTACAAACCGGTTTCTTATCTGCCTACTTGGAGCGAGATTCTCTATCATCCGTTCAGTATATTAGGTGCTACCCACAATCAAATTTTACGCTACAACGAAGTTAGCGGCAAATGGGTAAATGTAACCCCAAACTTTTTGGTTACCGAATCACAGGATATTGCCGAAGTACTTGATCAAGGTAACGATGCCGGTAATCAAAAAATACTGAATGTAAACCAGCAGGCTATCGGTACCGGAAATCCAAGCCCAAGTGCAGCCCTCGAAATACAAAGTACTACACAAGGTTTTCTGCCCCCAAGGATGAGCACCTCTCAGATATTTTCAATTCAGAACCCGGCCGAAGGCCTTGTGGTATATAATACCGATAACAAAATGCTCAACCTGTTCGATGGCGAAAATTGGGTCGATATGAACGGTAATTCTGCATTAAAAGTGGGCAATTTTTATGGAGGTGGTTATATATTTTATCTCGATGTAAGCGGTTTTCATGGACTGATTTGCAATGCCGAGGATATTATTCAAACACAGTGGGGCTGTAACGACCCCGACGAACTAATTTCAGGCGCCGATGGAATTGCTCTGGGAACAGGTGAGCAAAACACTATTGACATTGTTACTCAGTGTACCACTCCGTTTTACGCTGCAAAACTTTGCGATGACATGTTTTTTCAGGGTTACGACGATTGGTTCTTACCGTCGCAAGATGAAATGTTGCTCATATACAGCGAGTTGCATGAAAATGGAATTGGGAATTTCACCAACACCCAATATTGGACATCAACTCAGGTTTCAGTCGATCAAGCAATTAGCATTGATTTCGAAACCGGTGCTGTAGTAAGCGAGTTGAAAGATAACATGGAAATTACGGTTAGGGCTGTGAGAGCCTTCTAAACTATAGCGTAGTTAAAAAAAACGGGGCAGTATGATTGCCCCGTTTTTTTTATTATCCTTTTACTTCTTCAGTATCAATATAGTATCGTCTTTGTCAACAACATCGGCTTGACGGAAGAACACATTGCTAATTTCTCCCCCTATTTCGCTTACCAGTTCACGATATCCATGTTGGGTTTCGAGGTAACACAGTCGTTGGCCGGTTTTTAATTTATCGCCCGATGAAGGAATTTCCATGCCATCGCCAAAATTCAAATCGAAGTATATTCTCCCTTTCTCGGGCGATTTCAGTTCGATAACATTGTCAACCGCTTTCACCTTGAGGGGGTTGATAGTTGCTGCTGCCTGCAGTTTTTCTATTTCTTCGGCCAGGCGTTCTTTGGCTACACCCGATTTATAGTCGCGGTATTGTCGCTCGTGCATAGCAAATTCAAACAATTCTTCTTCGTTTTTACCCAAATCCCAACCGTTTTCAATCATCTCTTTTCTATATTGGTCTAGTATGTCGGGATAGGCGTCTTGTGGTAATCCTTCGTAAAACTCGTGATTCTGCGATTTTGCAAGTTCAATAATTTCAGCATCAAGAGGCCCCGGTAATTTCCCCGCTTTTCCGAGTATCATATCCCAGGTGTTTTTGTCAATCATTTGCCAACGTGGTTTGCCTTGCATCATATATACAATATTTACCAGGGCAACATTTTTAACATATTGCGAGAATGGAGTTACCAGTGGTGGATAACCCAACTTAGGCCACACATACTGCACTTCGTCGAACAGCGTAATCAGCAAATCGTCGAGGCTAAGCAGGGGTTTGCCCATGGCCGCAAGCGATTGATTTATCCCCTGATGCACACCATCAAGGTCAGCCATCAGGCTTCCCATCATTCCTCCCGGAAGGCCACTGCCAATCATCAGAGCCGAGTTTAAATGATTTTTCGGGTTTATAAACAGGCCCAAAAATTCATCGATAAACTCCTGATTCAAGGCACGGGCATGCATATAGGCTTTCATATTGATATCGGGAACCTTGAACCCGGCATCTTTAAGCATAGCCTGTATGGTTATAACATCTGGATGCGATGTCCCCCATGCCAGCGGTTCAATGGCGGCATCAATGTAATCGACACCCGCTTTGGCAACTTCAATCATAGAGGCTACAGCAAACCCAGGCCCTGCGTGGCCATGATATTGAACTACCATGTCGGGGTAGCTCGATTTAATAGCTTTTACCAGCAAACCCAGCGAGTGTGGGCGGCCGATACCGGCCATATCTTTCAAACATATTTCATCGGCACCATAAGCAACTGCCTGATGAACTACATCCATGTAATAATCAACGGTATGTATATCTGAATGGGTTATGCTAAGTGTAGCTTGCGATATCATGCCTGCTTCCTTGGCATATTTTATCGACAGTTCCAGATTTCTTGGATCGTTGAGCCCACAAAACGAACGGGCAATATCAACACCCTGATCTTTCTTTACCTTATACATGAGGCGCCTTACATCGGCAGGTACCGGAAACATCCTAATGCCATTCAGTGCCCTTTCGAGCATGTGAGTTTGCATGCCTGCTTCCTTGAATGGTTTTGTCCATTCTCGCACTACATCGTTGGGGTTTTCGCCAAACATCAGGTTAACCTGTTCGAAGGCACCCCCGTTAGTCTCTATTCGGCTGAAACACCCCATGTCGATAATAGCCGGTGCAATTTTCATCAATTGATCGCGGCGAGGCTGATACTTACCACTCGATTGCCACATGTCGCGATATACCAAACTAAATTTTATTTCTTTCGCCATAACATTTATTTTTTGCAAAAATACATTTCTAAATCATACGTATCATGTACGACTCAATAAAAAAGTTATTCATAAGTAGAACCGAAAAATGCTCAAACTGTTTTGTCAATCGATAATGATAATTTTTTCGGTGTATTTTATCTCTCTCGAATCAGATATTCTGAGTATATAAGTGCCTGCTTTCAGGTCGCTTACGTATATCTGTCCGTTGCCGGGCATGATTTCGGTAAGTACAGTTCTGCCCACTACATCAACAAGTTGAAGTGTATATGGCTGATTTTCGAAATTGCTTAGATTTACCATGAATCCGGTGTGAGCAGGATTGGGATACACCACATTTTTCCCATTACTATTGTCGTGTATCGAAGTATTCAACTGAACCGTTGCTTGCCGAGTTGCCTGACAACCCACATTGTCGGTAATGTTTACCGTATAGGTTCCATAGCATAAATCTTCCTGAATGCTTCCGAACTGCCCAATCAATGGCCAATAGTAAGTGTAGGGGCTTATTCCGCCATTTACGGTAACCCACGCCTGACCATTGCACGATCCATCGTCGGGAGTGCTTGAGGCAGCGGCCTGAATTTGCGATACAGTTATGCTAACCTCGTCCTGAAACATATTACCACAGGCATCGTATATTCTTACCCAATACTGGTTTTCGCCTGATGATGGAGTAAAGGTGACGTTGCTTTGTGTAGTGCTGTTGAACCAAAGGAAAGTAGCATTTGACTGATTGGCTTCAGCACTCAGCGATATTTGACCGGGGTTTGCACAGAATACCTGACTGCCAGAGGTAATACCTACCGAGTGATTAATTGGAGGAGGATTATACAGCGTGAATTCAGTTTCTAACTGACAACCTATGGCATCGGTAACAGTAACAAGATATGTGCCGGGGCAAAGATTGGTGAAATTACCATTGTACTGGTGGTGAATACTGTCGGGCCACCAAACATAGTTGGCATTTACATAAGAGTAGGTGAATGGTGCAAAGTTGTTTACCACATTTACCTGATAAGAACCGTTGCATGCATTGTTGCAACTAACCGGGGTAGGTTGCTGGGTAGCAAATTGCATATTCGACACCCTGATAGTAATAGAATCGTACACTTCGTTGCCGCAGTCGTCGGCCATGGTTACGTAGTATGTGGTTGCACCCGGTTGTGGTGTAATAGTTGTTGTATTGGTTGTGCTGCCTGTGCTCCATTGATAATACACATTTACATATTGTACAGTATCGAGATTACACCCGGCAGTAAGGGTTATTTGGCTAGGTGGTGCTACTCCGCAATACTCAGTCTGTGCATATTGAATGCCTCCTTTGATAGCTTCTGCATCAAAAATAAAGATAGTGTCGGAAATTACCGAAGGCATATTGCCACATGGGCAGGTGGTGTAAAAATTCAGAATAATGGTTTCGGTTCCTTCGTCGATGCCATCGTTAAAGGCAGAATAAAATAAGGTGTCGGAAGTTTGACCGGCGGGAATTGTAATTTGCGATGGCAGTGGGGTGTAGTCAACACCCGGTGTTGCGGAGCCTCCCACCGAGAGGTTAACAACAACCGGCTCGGTAGAACCTGCTCCGGGAGCTCTGCTGATTACGTAATAATTTTCGCATCCTTCCCAAAGGTCGGCTTCACCGCCGTATTGGCTGTGATTAATACCTTCAATCATTGCTCCCGAAACAAAACTATTGGTTTCGAAGAACACCCCACTATCGAATGCTGAGTCGCCACGGTCGCCAACAGCCAGTTTAATATGATAGGTTTGGCAAGGTTGAACTACAGCGCGGGCGGTTAGCACAATAGTGTTGCCGTCGTATTGCACTGCACCATGGTATGAGCCGGGCGAATTACTGGCCGAAGAAGGATAAGCTGTGTAGTAGCTGAAATTATGTACATTGTTAATGGTTACCGGTTGTCCGTTGGGAAGCAGGGCAATATTTATGGCATTGTTCTGATATGGACCGTTGATGCCGGGACCCGATAAGAAAAACCCGAATACATCGTTAAAGTTTGAGTTGGCATATTCAGGAAATTCTTCCGACCCAAATATATATCTAAACTCAACAGTATCGTCGGCAGGTACGAAATTGAATTCAATTTTGGTACAGTCGTAAATACTGCCGCCTCCAGCCAACGAAACCAAATCGGGATCGCTGCCGGAACCCAGGGTGCCTCCCTGACTACCACTAGTGTTAGGCCCGTGTGCATTGGTTATTGGCCCCGAGGCTATTATAATGCCCGACGCAAATGGAAACTGAGAATTGTTCTTCTTGAAATACCCGTACGCTCCATTGCTGTTTACGGTTACGCTCGACACCGAAGTGCATCCGTTAATAAGCGTGTCGGCGATAAGCACCTGCAGGGGAATATTGGTTTGCGTGGTAATATTCGTCTGGGCTGTAATCTGATGTATTCCGGTTACTACAAGCAAGGCTACGACAAATAAGGATGATAAAGTTTTATTCATAGTAGTACAATTTTAATCAATAAGCCCCTAAAGATACGAATTATTTCATGTAAATACAACAAAAAGTTAATTTTGCAAAAAAATACTCAAAGTATGCCGAGATGGATGGCACTGGACATTGGGCAAAAACGCACCGGAATTGCAGTTACCGATATGGCTAATCTGATTGCTACACCCATTGGTTATATGGCTACCCGCGAGCTGAAAATATTTCTTCAGCAATACTTTCGCGATGAAAAAGTAGATAGGGTAGTGGTAGGTTGGCCGCTGCAAATGAACCATAATGATTCAGAATCGGTTAAATATATTGAACCCAGAGTGAATGAATTGAAAAAATTATACCCCGACATCGAATTTATATACTACGACGAAAGATTTACGTCGAAAATGGCATTTGATGCTATGATTGCCGGTGGTTTAGGACAAAAAAAACGACGCGAGAAAGGTCTGGTCGATCAGATTAGTGCTGTATTGATACTACAATCGTATATGGATAACTTAAAATATAGAGCGCAATGATATACCCTATTTATGTAATTGGCCATCCGGTGTTACGAAAAAAAACTGAAGAACTGAGTGCCGATTTCGAAGGTTTGCACGACCTTATCGATAGCATGTTCGAAACTATGTATGCTGCCAATGGAGTTGGTTTGGCGGCTCCTCAAATCGGAAAATCGCTGCGCATTTTTGTGGTTGATGCCGAAGTACTGGCCGAAGATAATCCCGAATTGGCAGGATTCAAACGTGTGTTTATTAATCCGCAAATTGTGGAACGCAGTGCCGACCTCATATCGTGGGAAGAAGGCTGCCTGAGTATTCCTTCAATACACGAAAATGTGAAACGAAATACTCGTTTGGTGATGGAATACTACGATCGCGATTTTAATTTCGTAAGCGAAACCCTCGATGGTTTTAAGGCTATTGTGGTTCAACACGAATACGACCACCTCGATGGAGTATTGTTTACCGACAAAATTCATCCTATTCGGAAGAAATTTCTGCGTTCAAAAATTCATGACATAGGAAAAGGAAAAATTGGAGTTGATTATAAAATTGTTACCGCATGAAAAATATTGTTTTGCTTGTTTTAGTGGTGTTAATAGCTGTTTCGTGCAATCAAAAAAACAGTAATATTAACCGTAGTGAAGAAGAAAAGATTGAATTGCAGCAGGCTATTGCCGAGGCCGAAGCAAACCTGTTCAACGATACGGTGGCCAATAATCAGAAGGCCCGCGATATCATCGGCAAATATGTGCACTATGCCAATGCATTTCCTGATGATTCTCTTTCGCAGGAATATCTGTTCCGTGCTGCCGAAATTGCCCTAAGTATCAATCAGCCCAACAATGCAGTGAAATATTTGCATAAAGTGGAGCAAGGCAACGAAAACTATAAAAATTATCCGCTCTGTCTGTTTTACCTTGGATACACCTATCACTATCACCTTATCGATACGGTGAATGCCCGAATCTATTATGAGCGCTTCCTCAACGATTACCCCAATCATGCGCTGGCAACCGATGTGCAAAACCTTCTGGCGTACATGGGTATGACCGACGAAGAAATTATCAGCATGTTCGAAGAGATGAATCAGTAGCTTCGTGAGTGCGGCAATGAAAGCTTATCCTTTTGCAAGAATATTGATGCCTTTTATTGCAGGTATTCTGTTTTCGGTGTATGTGGCTGTGCCACCGGTGTTGATGTATGTGCTACTGTTTGCTTCGTTAGCTTGGCTTTTTATTGATACCAAACGCAATCGTTCACAATATCTCGACTTTTTCGGCCTGTCCTTCTTTGTTTTTCTTTTTGCTGTAGCCATGATATTGTCGGTAGAGAGAGCCGAAAATCATACCGATAGTCGCTTGTCGCAGTATAAAGGACAACTCATTGGTCAATTGGCTTCTGAACCTGTTGTTGCCGGAAAAAACATGAAAATTCGTCTTGATTGCGAAGCCATAAAACTGGTCGACAATTGGTACGAAACCAAAGGTAATATTTTGGTTTATCTTAAAGCCGACGAGAACTCTCAATCGCTGAAAGCCGGCGATAAAATTGTTATGAGTCCCGATTTAAAACAATTCGAGAACAAGGGGAATCCCGGTGAGTTCGACTACAAAAAGTATATGTGGTATCAGTATGTTCAATACAGCGATTTTCTCGACGTAGGAGAATGGCAAAAAATTGATTCATACAGCAACAACACTCTTATAATGAAGGCTGCCGCTATGCGCAATTATATAATAGCGCAATATGAGAAATACGGCTTGTCGGGTGATGAATTGGGCGTGGCTACTGCCCTTACACTTGGCAATAAGTCGTACCTGAGCGATGAGGTAAGGCAAAGCTATTCGTCGTCGGGGGGAATGCACGTGCTGGCTGTTTCGGGCTTGCATGTAGGCGTTTTTTATATAGTGATTTCACAGATTTTCGGCTTTTTGAAAAGTAAAAAATATCTATGGTTAAAAACTATGCTAATTGTGGGGTCTATCTGGTTTTACGCGTTTCTTACCGGATTATCGCCATCGGTTACCCGCGCAGCTACCATGTTTTCGCTATTTTCTCTTGCCGCTGTAACTCAACGCTCGCGCAATTCTTATAATGTGTTGGCAGCATCGGCTTTTATTGCATTGCTTTTTAATCCATTTGCCCTGTTCCAGATAGGTTTTCAACTGTCGTATGCAGCCGTGTTTTCGATTTTGTTTTTTTTCGATAAAATTCATAATCTGATTTCGCCGCGGAATTGGATATTGCAAAAGTTGTGGTCGCTGGTGGCTGTTTCTCTGTCGGCCCAAATTGGAACTATCCCGTTTACACTATTCTATTTTCAACAATTCCCTACTTATTTTCTGCTGACTAATATTGTGCTTATCCCTCTGGTTTCGGTAGCAATATATTTGGCCATAGCTCTGGCTGTTTTTTCGTGGCTGCCAACTGTTGCTTCGCTGTTGGGTTGGCTGTTTAAGAAATGTATAGGTTTCATGAATGCCTCGGTAGCCGGTATCGAAAGTTTACCCGGATCGGTTATCTCAAATTTGCATATTACTACTTTCGAGTTTGTTGTTTTACTGATGATGCTGGCCGTTGTTGTGCTCATATTTAGCGAACGGCGTGCCGGTGTAGTTATTGCCGGTTTGGGTTTATCGGTTGTGTTTGCAACTTCGCTACTCTATCGTAATGTAGCTGCGCTAAGCAGGCAGCATATTGTGGTGTATAACCTGAAAAACACTACTGCGCTGAATCTTATCGACGGGCGCGATAACTTGCTGTTTGTTAATACATCCGAAATTGACGCCAAAGCTCGAAACTATAGCCTCAATGGTTATTGGCGAAGCCTGGGTTTACATCAGGAGAAAACAATTAGTTTGTCGGTAGCCGACAGTAAACAATTGCTGAAGAATATTGTCAATATTAATAACCCGAGAGTTTTTATGAAAAATGGTTTTATTGGTTTTTACGATATTCGGATATTTATTCCCGACGATAGGCACAATACCTCCATTGCTATGCAACAAAAACTCAGAGTCGATTATGTGTTGTTTACCGATGAGTGCAGCCTTAGTCTGCAACAGCTTAACGAAATGGTGCAATACCGCCTGCTGCTTATCGATGGTTCGGTAAATCGACACCGCGCCGAACAAATTCTGTCACAAGCCTTGGGACTGGGAATAGACGTACATTCAGTAGCCCATTCAGGAGCATTCTTGCTATAGGAAGCTTGATTTAGCCGACCGGCCAAATAATTCCCGAATAATTAGCAGGCGCAGTTGTTTCGCGTTTTATTTTATGTTGTGCGTAATAAATATTTACCTTTGCTGAAAATTTTCGCTGATTATGAAAATTATTATTGCAGGGGCAGGCGAAGTAGGAAAGTATTTGGCTAAAATGTTGCTGAAAGAAAACCACGACATTGTGGTAATCGACAACAACGAAAAACGCCTGAAAACTATCGAGCTCGATAAAGATTTTTTGTGTATCAACGGCTCGTGTACTTCGATAAGTGTGTTGCAGCAGGCAGGAGTGAAGAACGCCAACTTGTTTATTGCCGTTACCATTACCGAAGAAATCAACATTATGGCGGCTATTCTGGCAAAAAAACTGGGAGCACGTAAAACCATTGCCCGCATCGATAATATGGAGTATCTCGAACCCAAAAACAAACCGCATATGCTCGGGCTGGGTATCGACAGGCTGATATATCCCGAATTAATCGCAACAAAAGAGGTGGTGGGTAACATAAAGCAGACAGGCACGTCGGAGATTTTCGAGTTTTCGGGCGGCAAGCTTACGCTTTTTGTTGTGAAACTTGATGCCGATGCTCCTATTATTAATAAATCGCTGCGTGAGGCTGATATGATCACTAAATCGACCGACTTCAGAGCAGTAGCCATCACGCGCAACGAAAAAACCATTATCCCCAAAGGTGACGATTTGTTGCAGGTAAACGATATGGTGTATGTTATCACCAATCCTTCGGGCATACACGCTATACTTAAATATGCCGGAAAAAAGAAGCTTGAAATCTCGAATGTAATGATTCTTGGGGGTAGCCGTATTGGCAGAATGGTTGCCCAGCGCCTGCAATCGCAAATCAACGTAAAGCTTATCGAGATTGATATCGATAGGTGCGAGAGTATCGCCACTGAGCTTAACAAAGTGCTGGTTATTAACGGCGATGGTCGCGATAGTGAACTGCTTTTAGAAGAAGGCATCAAAGATATGGATGCTTTTATTGCTGTTACCGGAAATTCAGAAACCAACATTCTGTCGTGTATAATGGCGAAAAAAATGGGGGTTAAAAAGACCGTTGCCGAGGTCGAGAATCTCGATTTTATTGAGGTAGCGTCAAAAATGGGTGTTGACACCATTGTAAATAAAAAACTGAGTGCCGCCAGCAATATTTACACCGAAACCATGAAAGCACGCGTAGAATCGATTAAGTGCCTAACGGGGTCTGATGCCGAGGTTCTTGAGTTTGTGGTGCAACCCGGTGCCACTATTACTACCGATATACTACGTAATATCAATTTTCCGAAAGGGGCTATTATCGGCGGTGTGGTTCGCAACGAAAAAAGTTTTATTGCCGATGGAAACACTCAGGTAAAAGCCAACGATAAGGTGGTGGTTTTTGCTTTGCCTGAAGCAATTTTCGAAATAGAAAAATATTTTAACTAAGCCTTCAGATTTGTAATTTTGCGGAAAACCCTGAACTTATAATACAGCGAAAGCTCAATAAAGGTGTTGTGTACCGGATAGTTGAATAAGGTAAAGCTATCGCTGAATACCGACTCGAATCCGTAGCTGATTTTAAGGTCGCAATCAATATTCTTTGTGGCCTTATATTGTATCCCCGCTTTTAAACCATAATCCCACTCGCGCATTTTCGACGAATAATCGAGTTCCTGTGTGATGGTGTCTTCGGTGGCATACCCCACCGTGCCAATGCCAATGGCATAGGTGTTGCTTTTGTGCAACCATGCCGAATACATGCCTATGCTTGCGTTTAGTTTGGGAGTAATACCAATATGATGAGTTAGCGCCTGCTCAATAAAAAAGTTGTCGAACTCGCCCAAAGCAACACCATTGAACCAAGTGTCGATTTCGAAGACAATGTGCGGCATGGTGGGGTGCTGCATACGGTCGATATATGGCACATTGTCGAGAGGAGTCTCAAAACCGGTGTGCTTGCGCGTTGACGATATTTCGTAGGTAACACTGTAACGGTCGTTCATTTCAAAATTGATAAACATTCCGATATTGCGTCCGGGCTTAATTTCGCCTTTGGCTCCGGGAGGAATAAAACTGTAGGGAACCGGCGAGCCGGCAGTAATCCCCAGTTTCGGGCCAAAGCTTATCGATTGCGCGCATGCCCACTGGCACAACGTAAATAGTAGTGCTATGGCAAATGCCTGCCGCATTAGTTTACATATATTTTTTGCACCCGCGGTTTCTCGTTGCCTATGCTATAGCGGCAAATATAAATGCCCGTAGTGAGACCGGGTACCGGCAATTCGCTGGTGTTGCCCTGCAACGACCATGTTTTTATTTTTTTACCGGTGAGGTCATACAACTCCAGTTTACCGTCGGCAGCTGTGTTGCGATAAATATTGATGCTGCTGCGAATATTGTCGTAGGAAATTACAATTTTCTGTTCGCCTATGTTTACTGCCTGCACCGGCGACAGGTCGTAATACAAATTAATGTTGTCGATGAATAGTTTGCTGCCAATGCCTCCCTGAAAAGTATCGCCGTAACGGCTCGATGCAAACACCACCGAAATGGTATCGGGTTCCAGCGCACTTACATACACAAAAGGCAAATTAAAATAGGTGTACTGCGTTATGGTTTGGCTGCTATACAACTCGGCGCGTGCTATTTCTACCCGCTGCGAGCCGTTCCAGCGCGACAATATGGCATAGATGGCGCACTCGTCGGGTGTGCCGCTATACGAAACCGAAGTGTATTTGTACCAGCCCTGAAAGGCATCGGGTTTGCCCGTGAAGGGGACCCCAAAATGGGCAACCGAATTCATCAAATTAGGCTCGAACCAGCCCGTAAACAAAGTTCCCGATGCGGGTTGTGTCATAATGCTTTTTGTTTCAAGACAAGCTGCGTAATTGCCACTTTGGGCATCATCGGTGCGAGTGGTAGGAAATATATTTACGGTTGTGGAAGCCGGATTCCCTGTAGCCCAAGTTGTGGTTGGAAGACATTCCCAGTAAAAGTTGTTAGGAAATAATGTGCTATAGTGTTTTTGCTGCCAGTCTTCAAAATCCATATTTGGCAATGTGGTTTGAGCGAACAAACCAAGGCTAACAATTACCAGAACGAAGCTAAGGATATTTTTAATCATAGGTGTTTGTTAAAATTATTTGTACAAATATACATAAAAGCGCGAAAATGCAAATTGCGTGGTGTTAAAAAAACATTAACAGCGCCGGCCTGAAAACTTAGAGGTAGTCGATGCATTTTTCGAGGCGGATACCGCGTGAGCCTTTTATAAGAATTAGGCTGCCCGATGGCGGGTTTTTGGCAAGGTATTTATTAAGCAGTTCTACATTTTCGAAAAACAGGAACTCGCTGCGGTTGTTATATTTCATAAAGTGCTTGCCAACCAAAAATACATCGCTGTGCCAGATGCCTTTCAGCATATCGAGTATGCCTGCGTGTTCTTCATCGGCCACATCGCCCAGTTCGAGCATGTCGCCGATAATGTAGCATTTTTTCGGATAATCGTATTCCTGAAAATTCGATATCGCAGCAGCCATGCTGGTAGGGTTGGCATTATAGAAATCGAGCACCAGGTGGTTTCGGCGTCCGCGCACCCATTGCGAACGGTTGTTGCTGGGGGTGTACGATGCTATGGTTTTATCGATAATGGTTGACGATATTCCGAAATAGTTACCCACACAGATGGCGGCCATAATATTTTCGAAATTATAGTCGCCAATCAGGTTCGAATAGGCTAAGCCTGTGTTTTCTTGGCATTCCCATTCTATTCCTACAAACATTTCTTTGTGAGTAATAGTGCCTCTGCAATATGATTTTTCGGTATTTCCATATTCCACGTGCGAGTAGCTGCCTATAATTTTTTTCAGGATGGCATTTTCGCCATTTAAGAATACTACGCCCCCCTTGCGTTTCAGGTAATCGTATAGTTCTCCTTTAGTTTGAATAATATTTTGGTAGCTGCCAAAACCTTCGAGGTGTGCCTTGCCAATATTGGTGATAATGCCATAATCGGGTTGGGCAATTTCGCAAAGCTCGGCAATTTCGCCCACATGGCTGGCTCCCATTTCTATCACCCCCATGTCGGTGGTGTAGTTCATTTGCAACAGGGTAAGCGGCACGCCAATATGGTTGTTCATATTACCTTTGGTGGCAATCAGGCGGAATTTTTGCGCCAGCAGTGCCGACACCAGCTCTTTGGTTGTTGTTTTACCGTTGGTTCCCGTAATAGCCAATATAGGAATGTTTAGCGAGCGTCGGTGCAAAGCAGCCATTTGTTGCAATGTCTTAAGAACATCATCAACCGGCAGCATTCGGTCGCAGTCTACCACCGAGGCATCGTCGACCACTGCGTAGGAGCAGCCTTTGTCTATTGCCATGCGTGCGTATGTGTTGCCATCGAAGTTATCGCCTTTCAGGGCGAAGAAAATGGCATCTTTAGCTACACGTCGGCTATCGGTGCAAATGATGCGATGTTTCTTAAACAGTTGGTATAGCTCAGATGTACTTATCATAAAAACAGAAAGCCCCAAAAAGGGGCTTTATTGTATGAATTTAAGATTATTTGCTTTTCACCGGGGAGCCTACACGCGTCATAGCACAGCGGAAACCCAAATCAGCCCGAGCCATTTTTTCGTCGAGGAACCGACGGGTTCCGGGTACCAGCCAGTAAGCGCGGTCGTTCCACGATCCGCCTTTAAACACGCGTGAGCGGTCGGTAATGAGAGAGTGCATACCCGTACCTTTATTGTTTTTCGGGTTGCTGTTGTCCCATTCACCACGACCCCATTCACCATATTCGCCCCATTCTCCGTCTTTGTACATCTTTCCGGTTTTCGCTTGGAATATAGCATCGGGATACACTTTACTTCCGTCGGATAGTTGAATGATACCGCCGGGAAGAATCATCGATCCATCGGGCATTTGTATTTCGCCAGTGGGCAGACGTTCGTGGCCAGAAGGCAGAATATAGGTTTGGTCGGTCAAATTTATTTTCACCTTATTTGGCAGAATCAGTGTGTTACCGTCGGATGATAATACGCTACCTGCCGGCAAATTGGTTAGGCTAAAGGTGCTGTCGAGGGGTTGTTTTACTTTAGGTTTAATACTGTCGCGGCCATAGTTGGTAGTTTCGTTCCACCATTCCGAGGCTTGCGGGTTTTGTGGAATAAGCGATTCAAGATCGCCATCAAGATAGTTCCTGTTATCGGAAGTAGTATAGTTTTCGCGGTTGAAACATTCTTCATCACGCACAGGTTTCCGCAATATACGACCACTATATTCAAAATAGTTTTCGGCTTCGGGTGTTAGCTCAATGGTACCATCGCGCGGGTCGATAATGATTTCGTAGTCGGTGTACACGTTACCCCTGAAAGGTCTGAATTCTTCCATGTCTTCAAAAGTCATATCGCGATACACATCCATCACCCATTCGTTTACGTTACCTGCCATGCAATAGAGGCCATATTCGTTTGGCCAGTAGCTTCTTACGGGAGCGCAGATATCTGCTTTATCGTTCAATGCACCGGCAACCCCCATGTTATCGCCGCGACCACGCATTGCATTGGCCATAATTTGACCGCGGTCTTTGCTACGGCTGTCGTTACGAATGTAGTGTCCGTTCCAGGGATATAGTCTGCGGTTGTATATACGTTCGTTGTAATGGTTTCCGATGTGAGCCAGTGCTGCAAATTCCCATTCGGCTTCGGTGGGGAGCCGGTAACGCGGCAAGAATATGCCGTCTTCTATTCTCACCCAGCGACGGTCCATACCTGTGTTGGCTTTTTGAGCCTTGCGTCCTTGGCGGAGAGTGGTAGGGTCAACATACATATTATGTACTTTACCATCGGGACCTTTATCCATCGAAACGGGCATATCGGTTAAACCGTCGGCATATAATAAATAGGAGTCGAGGTTAAAATGTTTGGCTTGATCCATTGGAGCCAGATAATTGTCGAAAACACCTTCGCGGGCAAATATTACTTCGTTCACCCGGTCGGTTCTCCAGTCGCAGTATTTTGAAGCTTGCACCCAGCTAACACCAACCACAGGGTATTCTTCGTAGGCGGGGTGACGCAGATATAACTCTACCATTGGCTCGTTGTAAGCCATACGTTGCCGCCAAACAAGTGTGTCGGGCAATGCCTGCCTGTATAGATAATTATAGTCGCTGGCATACACATGACGCAACCAGTAGAGGTACTCGAGGTAGTCGAGGTTCCTGATTTCGGTTTCGTCCATATAGAACGACGAAACAGTAACACGGGTAGGAGCATTATTCCAGTCGAAAATAACATCTTGTTCGGTTCTACCCATGGCAAAAGAACCACCTTCTACAAATACTAATCCGGGTCCGGTTTCTTGTTCGTAGCCGGGATGGTTTTGGAAACCACCGTGTTTCGGATCGTTATAATTGCGGCCTGTTGTGTTAGAAACCTCTTTTTTACAGGATACAAAGGCAACACTTAAAACTATCAGAAATGTCCATTTAAGCAAGTTTGTTTTCATATTATAATAATATTTAAACTTCTACAATAATAATATAACTAAAATGACGGGCAACTTATTACACGTTTCTTGGCAGTTTTTTCGTGACAAGGGAAAACTATGGCAAAAGAAACTTCGTGCGAACCGTATGTTGAATTCCTGAGGCGAGAAACCGTGAAGTCGTAACTGTAGGCAAATCTAAGATTGTCTTGCCGGAATCCTACCAGCATAATAAATGAATCGTATTGGAATTGGAAGTTTTGGCGCAGCCAGAAACCGGCTACTATGGCTTTACGGTTTACATAGATACCCCAATTGAATTGTTGGAACTGACCTTGCTGATGAAAGAGCAACTGTGGCGAAAGCGACAATTCACCGCGGCGGTAGTTGCGGTTGTTCAGAGAAATATCGGTGCCAAAGTGGGCGGTGAATTTGCGTGGTAACGTTGCGTCGCTGCCTCTGAGGAACGATTCCGACGGCTCGGTAAGATGATGAACTGCAAAACCGAAGAAAGTTTTTTCGGTGAATCCTACAAATCCTGTTGAAAAATCGAAATAGTTTTTATGATCGTTTACCAAGGCCGGATTTTCCTGAGTTGAATAAATAGGTCCGTAAAGGGGATGTATCATATCAGGGAAAATGAAATCCCATTTTATGGTTTTCATCACATACGATGCCTGAAATCCTCCAGCTATGGCAAAATTTCTGCTCACCGGAAGGGTGTAGGCATACATACCACTAATAATGTTTGTTTTAATGGTGCCATCGCCCTGCACATCGCTGAGCAGGTGTAAACCGGCGCCTCCCTGAATAAGGTTGACGTGCTGGTCGTAGGATGCACTATAGGTTACATAAGTGGGCCCGAGGGCAGGCCATTGGTTTCGGTAGCCAAGGGCTACACGCGGACAATTTTCAGATCCGGTGAATGCAGGGTTCAAATGGAGGGGATTGGCATAGAACTGAGAAAAGTGGGCATCCTGTGCCTGCAGGCCTCCGTAAATCCCTAAAATCGAAACACTTAGAATGAGTAGTATGCGTCTTACCATGCTATTATAATTGAACGACAAACTGCAATTATACAATAATTTTCTTTTAAATAAAATATCAACTACAATATTAGTATAATTTTGGCGTTTTTGAAACATTGTCGTAATTTTTTTAATTATTAATTCATTTTATGAAAGCAATCAAATTAATTTGTGCAGCGTCTATCACGTTAATTGGCTTATTTCATGGTTTTTACGCATACGGACAAAATTTAATAATATCTGATACCCTTCGATGGAACCCAGAAATTTTGGTCAAAAATAGCGAAAATAATGCCGAAATATTTTTAAATTTTAAAAATTCTCAGCAAAAAAACGACAATTTTCTTCCTGTTTACACAAAAAAAATTGAATTGGCGAATGAGATTAATGTGAGAAACTTGAATTTTGTTAATTCACACTATGAAATTCTAAGCGATTCGGCTCAGAACTTTTTAACAGATGTTGATAAAATAGCCGAAGATATTAACATTGATACGTATATATCATATACGCGTAAACAAGCCTATTTTAATATGGAGTTTGTGCCCCTGCGACGCAATCCGCTAAACGGAAAGATCGAAAAGCTTGTGTCGTTTCAGTTACAGGTAATTGCCGAACAGGTGCCGGCTGTAAAATCCACGGCTGTGTGGGCATCGTCATCTAAGCTAAACACAGGTAGATGGCATAAGATTAAGCTTAGCAACCCGGGCATATATAAATTGACTTATGAACAATTGGTTAACATGGGGTTTACCGATTTTTCAACGATTGGTATATTTGGCTACGGGCATATGTTGCCTAAGAAAAACAGTGAGGCTCGATACGACGACTTACCCGAACGCGATGTTATCAGGGTTGATGTAAACAACGACGGTCAGTTCAATCAGGGCGATTACCTGTTGTTTTATGCCGAAGGACCCAACCGTATTTATTACGAACAAACTGCGATGCGTTTTCGTCACGAAAAGCACGATTACTCCGAGTATGCCTATTATTTTGTTTCCGACAGGGGGAGCTGGAAACAGGCAACCACTGTTCAGTCGGAACCTACCTATAATGTTACGGTGAATTCGTTCGATAATGTGCAGTTTCTCGAAACCGACAGCATCAATGTGCGCAATATGGGACGCACCTGGTTCTGGAGGCATTTCGATTTTTACACCACGCACAATTTCAGCATGAATTTTGCGAATATCATCACCGGCTCTCCGGTAAAATTCGATGTTGCTCTTGCTGCCCGTTCGTCGCAAAGCAGTTCTTTTAAAATATATGTGAACAACGAACTGGTAAATACCACCAACATTGGTTATGTAAGCGGAAGCTATAGTTCATCTTATGCCAAAGAAGAAACAGCGGTTTTCAATCACTCGGTAAATTCGGCGGGAGTAAATTTCAGAATCGAATACATAAAGACTACCGGCGATTCAGAGGGCTGGCTTAATTTTATAAGAGCATCGGCACGTTGCCAGTTGATGCAGGTTGCTAATTTTATGGCATTTCGCGATATCAACTCGGTGGCATCGGGCAATGTAGCTCAGTTTATTGTGGGTAATACTGCTGCTCAAACACAAATTTGGGATGTCAGCGACCCAGTAAATGCCATACGAATAATGCCGGTGAGCAGTGGTGCTGAAACGCGTTTCAATCGCGATGCATCAAGCTTGCGCGAGTATATAGTTTTTAATGCCTCTGCCGATTTCCCGTCGCCCGAAACCGAAGGTGACGATTTGGGCTTGGTGGCCAATCAAAACCTACATGCTCTACCAAACCCCGATATGATAATTGTTACATACCCGGGTTTTAGGGCACAGGCCGAACAAATTGCTCAGATACACTCGGTGAACGATGGTATGAATACCTTGGTTGTTGAGCCCTGGATGATATACAACGAGTTTTCGTCGGGTTGCCCCGATGTAGCAGCTATACGCGATTTTGTGCGTATGTTTTACGAACGAGCCAATACCGATAACGATATCCCCGACAATTTACTTTTGTTGGGCGATGGCAGCTACGACAACAAGGCTGAGTCGGGCGTTAACGGTAATTATGTGCCTACTTTTCAGGCTGTGAATTCTTTCTCTCCCAGCAGTGCTTTTGTGAGCGACGACTTCTATGTGATGCTTGACCCTAACGAAGGTAATGTTACAGGTTACGATAATCTCGACATGGGAATTGGTCGTATTACCGTGAAATCGGTTAGCGAAGCTCAGGCCGTTGTCAATAAAATTTCGTCTTACTATGCATCGGCGCATCTGGGTTCGTGGCGCAATATAATGTCGTTTATCGGCGACGATGCCGAAGACTATACCATTCATCAGTTCCAGGCCAACGAACTTGCCGAGAAAGTTGCAGCAATGTATCCGGTGTATAATATCGATAAGATATTTCTCGATGCCTACGAGCAGGTAAGTACTGTGCAGGGTGCGCGTTATCCCGAGGTGAATCAGGCTATCGACGACAGGGTGCGAAAAGGGACTTTGGTGATGAATTACACAGGGCACGGTAATACCAAGACTTTGGCTCACGAAGTAGTGGTCGATATATCGCAGATACTGTCGTGGAATAACGCCGATCGTTTTGCTATTTTTGTTACGGCTACCTGCGAGTTTTCGCGTTTCGACGACCCTACACTGGTTTCGGCCGGTGAACAGATACTGTTAAACCCCCAGGGTGGCGGCATTGCCCTTTTTACAACCACACGGCTGGTGCAGGCAACCAGTAATTTTAACCTCAATCTGGCATTCTACGATTACTTTTTTGAACGGGATACCGAAATGCGCCCGCTTACTATGGGGCAAATAATTATGAAAACCAAAAATGCGCTCAGCAGCGACTCGAACAAACGCAACTTTGCTCTGTTGGGTGACCCCGCATTGCGCCCGGCCATACCCAACTATCAGGTGGTAACCACATCGATAAATGGTGTTGATATCGACGAGTTCAACGACACGGTGGGTGCTCGCAGCAGGGTTACTGTTACCGGAATTGTTCGCGACCACAACGGCAATAAAATTACCAATTTCAGAGGGAAACTGTACCCTACGGTGTACGATAAAAAAATGACGTATTTTACCCGTGGAAACGATGGAAAACCGCCACTGGAATATACCGAGCAGATGAATGTGTTGTTTCGGGGACAGACCTCTGTTGTAGATGGTGACTTTAGCTTTAGCTTTATTGTGCCGGTTGATATTGCATATTTTTTTGGTAACGGAAAAATAAGTTACTATGCCCACAACTATCAAACCGATGCGCACGGCCATTATTCCGATTTAATTATAGGAGGCAGCTCCGATAGCGAAATCAACGATAACGATGGTCCCGAAATCAGCTTGTTTATGAACAGCGACGACTTTATTGCAGGTGGCATAACCGACGAAAACCCTATTATGCTGGCTTACGTCAGCGACAGCTCGGGTATTAATACCGTTGGCAGTGGAATCGGTCACGACATCATTGCAATTCTCGACGAGAACACACAAAATTCGATTGTATTGAACGATTATTACCAGTCGAACCTCGACGACTACACCAGTGGAAGCATAAACTATCCGTTCTCGAACCTTGATTTGGGGCCACACACCCTGAGTCTTAAAGTTTGGGACGTACTAAATAATTCTTCGATAGCATATACCGATTTTATTGTAGCACGTAGTCATGAACTGGTTATCGATCAGGTATTCAACTATCCGAACCCGTTTTCAACCAATACGCAATTCTACTTTAATCACAACCAGCCTAATGTGCCTATGGATGTGATTATTCAGGTATTTACTGTTTCGGGAAAACTGGTAAAGAACATAGAAGCAGTAGTGATTTCCGACGGCTTCAGAAGTCAGCCCATTTCGTGGAATGCACTCGACGACTACGGCGATAGAATTGCAAAAGGAGTATATATTTATAAACTTATGGTGAAAGCACCCAACGGTAACATTGCACAACAAACCGAAAAATTGTTTATTCTGAATTAAAAACAGCAAAATAAATATTATGTAATTTCGTTAATTGCGTATATTTGTTGCTTAAATTTTTGAAAATGAAGTTGAAAAAATTATTGTTATCAATTGCCGGCCTGTTGGCATTTGCAATGATATTTGCGCAGACGCCTGACATCGATATCATAAGAGGAAATTACACACAGAATGTTCCCATTATTACTACCTCGGTGCCATTTTTAATAATTGCTCCCGACAGCAGGGCTGCCGGTATGGGAGATGCAGGTGTTGCCACTACTCCCGATGCCAATTCGGGTCACTGGAATCCCGCCAAGTATATTTTCAGCGATAAGGAGCTTGGTGTGGCAATATCCTATACTCCATGGTTGCGCAGGTTGGTTCCCGATATGAACATAGCTTATGTGTCGGGATATAAACAGCTTGACAAAGAGAATGCCATTGCTGCATCGTTGCTGTATTTTTCGCTCGGTAGCATTACGTTTACCGATATTACAGGAGGAACCATCCGCGATTTTACGCCTCATGAATTTGCGGTTGACTTTTCTTATTCGCGTTTGTTGGGTAACAATTTCTCGGGAGCAGTTTCGCTGCGTTATATCTACAGTAATTTGAGCGGTGGTGTTACCAATAGCGGTGCCGAAGCACACCCGGGCAATTCAGTAGCAGCCGATGTGGCGTTCTACTACAAAGGCAAAGATTTTAAAGTTGGCGATATGAAATCGCGCATGATGTGGGGGTTGAACATTTCGAACATAGGTAATAAAATATCCTATACCTCTAACGAACAGCGTAATTTTATCCCGACGAATTTTAGAACGGGAATAGGCTATATGATGGAGTTGAACGAATATAACACTTTGTTGCTAACGGTTGATATGAACAAACTCCTGGTGCCCAGCCCTCCGTCGTACCTTAAAGATTCGCTGAACCAGTATGTGTACGACGACAACGGCAATCAAATAATTGCCTACGGCAAGAATCCCGATATTTCGGTGCCTGCTGCTCTGTTCAGCAGTTGGTCCGATGCAGCAGGTATCGTGGAACCATTCCGTCGCGACGAAACTACCCCAAATGTACTGAAGGAAGAAATTGCCGAAATAATGTGGAGTATAGGTGTAGAATATTGGTACAATAAGCAATTTGCCCTGCGTACGGGGTATTTTCACGAACATCAGTATAAAGGAAATCGTAAGTATTTCACTATCGGCGCCGGTTTAAAATTGAATGTATTTGGTCTCGATTTCGCCTATCTCATACCCACAGCACAGCAACACCCGCTGCAAAATACGCTTCGCTTTACACTTACATTCGACATTGCCGGTTTAGCCGACGAAAGCAATTAGTGCATGACGCCCTTCAGGATTGGTTTTGGTTACGATGTACACCGCCTTGCCGAAGATATTCCTTTGGTGCTGGGAGGGGTAAGCATTCCTCATAACAAAGGTTGTGTGGCCCATTCCGATGGTGATGTGTTGTTGCACGCATTATGCGATGCCTTATTGGGTGCTGCGGCAATGGGCGATATCGGTAAGCATTTTCCCGATACCGACGATGCATATCGAAACAGCAATAGTTTGTTTCTGCTTTCAGAAGTTGCCGCTATGTTGAAGCAGCAATCATATGCCATTGCCAATGTAGATATTACCCTTGCTATGCAGAAGCCCAAAATAGCTCCTTACATTGCAGCAATGCAACAAACTATTGCTGATTGCTTAGGAATAGATCATAACAGGGTAAGCATAAAAGCCACTACTACCGAAAAACTGGGTTTTGTGGGTGAAGAAATAGGGGTGGAGGCTTATGCCGTTGCTTTAATTTATAATGTGTAAGCCCCGGGTTCATGCTGGCCGGCAAATTTCTGATACACTAACACATCTGTAAACCCCGATTCCGAACTACGCCATTGTTTTAGTCTGCAAGAACATTCAAACCCTTCGTTTTCAAATAATTGTATGCTGTCGATGTTTGTTGCCGGTATCTCGGCATACAGCATATTCAGTTTTAGATAATTGAATGCATAGTTGCAGAATAAAGCCAGTGCATCAACGCCATAGCCTTGTTTGCGGTGCAGGCCGCCAATGAGTATGCCGATGCCTGCCCTTTGGTGAAAAGGTTCAAACGCGTACATATCTATGATGCCGACACAGCTGTTTGTTTCTGTATCTTCAATCATCAGTCGTAGTTGACGGCTGTTGTATATGTCGCGGTCGAGATTTTCGATGTATTGCTTTATCTGGTATCGCGAAAACGGTTCAATGGTTTCGCTTACAAGCCAAACACCCGTATTGTTCTCCCAACCATAAATGGTTTCGAGATCTTCGGGTTCGGGCGCCCTGAGTTGTATGCGCTGGTTATGAAGATGCACGGTCGAGTTGCTTTATCGATTGAGAAATGAGAACTATATCGCTAAAAACACTATAGTCTTTGGCATAGATAATATTACTTTTTTCGGCCATTTCGGCTGTTTCATTTCCTTTCAACGGGTCGAGAGGATTCAGAATACCGGGTCTTAGTACCGGCAAGCCACTGGTATCTGCCATTCTATTGTAACCTATAAAACTCTTTAAACCAAACAATACCGACACTATGTTTCTCATGAAATATCCGGGACGTTTCATAAAAAATAGCAGAATAGGAGATATGAGTATCGTAATTACGGACAAGCTTATGTCGAGCAGTCGTTTTTTTCGTTTGTTTTCGGGTTTGCCGATGCTGTTTATGTTTATTGAGTACAGGTCGCCGGCAGTATGAACGCTGTTACTGCCAATCACTGTCAGTCCGTCGGGCCCGGCAATTTTGTAATCGAGCTTGTAATCGGCCAGCAAGAGCATAAATTTTATAATATCGCGTGAAGCGATATCGCGTGCACTGAAAATAATTTCGCTAATCCGATGAATTTTTACAATTTCTTCGATTTGTTGCAAATGACCCAGATAAAACCCGTTATCGGAATCGCTGCCGCTGTTCACATAACCCACCACATTTTTATTGAGATCGGTGTTGTCGAGTAGGTTTCTCACCCGGTTGATTTCCTGTTTTTTTCCTGCTATCAGTGTTCTTTTTGCCGTAGGGATGCTGAGCCTGAATTCACGCATTTTGGTGAGATGTAACAGAATTCGTCCGATAGGAATCAGCAAAAAGGCACCGGCTGCTCCCAGTAATATTAGTGCTCTCGAGAAGCGGAGGTGCTCGGGAAGCAGCGAATAGTACATCAGTATTATGGCCGTTCCAATAGCAATGCCCTTAATTATGTTGCCGAGCTTTAACGGACGATCGTACCCACCTGCAAAAATCAATGTTATCAGCCATGTTAGAATGTAAGCAGGCACTGCATAGGTAAAAAACTCAGGCGGGTAGGTTTCGGTTTCGCCCCATTTATACATTCCCCAAAGGGGTGTAATGAGCAGGAATAAGAGATATGTCAAGCTGAAATCGAGAAGGGGAGAGGCCATGCGCAGCAGAAACCGGAATGCAATGGCTATGAAGGCCCTAAAATATATGGCCATGTTGATGAGTAACGAGAAGAGCCTGGCATTTTTGGTGCTGAAGTGCTTTTTCGAAAATATCATCATGGCTTTGTAAAACACCACTACATAGTTGATGCTTCCCTTTTTTGTGCTTTCGCCTTTGTAGTGGATAATAGTGGTTTCGGGATAGTAGTAATTTTTGTAGCCCGCTTTGGTAATGCGATACGATAAATCGATGTCTTCGCCATACATAAAGTAATCTTCGTCGAGACTGCCTATTTGGTCGATTAGCGATTTACGCAGCAGCATAAAGGCTCCGCTTAGCACATCAACTTCATGTGTTTTGTCTTTGTCGAGATACGACAGATGATATCTCCCGAAAAGCTTCGATTTTGGAAAAAGCCTCGATATGCCGAATACTTTATAGAAAGCCACTGCAGGAGTTGGAAGGCCACGTTTCGATTCGGGCAGAAAGCGACCTTTTCCGTCTATCATTTTCACGCCCAGTCCCCCTGCATCGCGATGGGCATCCATAAACGCAACAACTTTCTGAAATGTATTCTCCTGCACCACCGTGTCGGGGTTCAGCAATAAGATATATTCGCCCGAGGCTTTTACTATAGCCTGGTTGTTGGCATACGAAAAACCGTAGTTTTGGGTGTTGGCAATTAGTATTGCGTCGTTAAATTTTTCACGCACCATCGCACATGAGCCGTCAACCGAGTTGTTGTCAACTACAAAAACCTCGGAATCGATACCTGCTGTGGCCGAAAACACCGAATAAAGGCATTGTTCCAGAAAATGCTTTACGTTGTAGTTTACTATTATGATCGATAACTTCATTGTGCTGCAAAAAGAGGGCTAAAGATAGAAAATTCGTATTAAGCCAAAACCCATTGCCAAAATTATTTTCTGATACCTATCTCCTGATTCTCTGTTTACCTAAGCGGCAGTCTGTTTTAAACAAACTCCCCGATAAAAGAATCGGGGAATTTGCGATTTATTATTTTTTTGCTGCTTCGGCGTAGTAGGCATAGAAACGGGGAATGGTTTCGATACCTTTGTAAAACTGCTCAAGAGGGAAGTTTTCGTTGGGCGAATGAATGGCATCCGATTCCAGACCAAATCCCAACAAAATCGATTTTATACCGAGCACATCTTCAAACGTAGAAATAATAGGAATGCTGCCACCACTGCGGAAAGGAACGGCTTGTTTTCCGAATGTATCGTGTAGGGCTTTTTCGGCCGCCTGATAGGCCGGATGATCGATAGGACAAACATAACCTTGTCCTCCATGCAGCGGTTTAACAGTCACGCTTACATAGTCGGGAGCTATAGCTTCGAAATGTTTGGTGAAAAGCTCGGCAATTTTACTGTATTGCTGATTTGGCACCAGTCGGGTAGAAACTTTGGCATAGGCCTTCGATGGCAATACAGTTTTAGCCCCTTCGCCGGTGTAGCCTCCCCAGATGCCGCAAATGTCGAATGATGGCCTGATACCGGTACGTTCGGTAGTGGTGTAGCCTTTTTCGCCTTTAAGTGCCTTAACATCAAGGGCATTTTTATATTCCTCTTCGTTATAGGGAGCCAATGCATACATCGCTCTTTCTTCGGCCGACACTTCAAGAACATCGTCGTAAAAACCCGGAATGGTAATCTTGCCATCGTTGTCCTGCATTTTGGCAATCATATCACACAACACATTTATGGGATTGGCCACGGCACCGCCAAACAGGCCTGAGTGCAGGTCGCGGCACGGACCGGTTACCTCTACTTCCCAATACATAAGACCTCGCAAGCCGGTGGTGATGGTGGGAATGCCCGGAGCTATCATGCCGGTATCGGAAACCAGAATCACATCGGCTTTCAGCATATCTAAATTTGCTGCACACCATTTGCCCAGCGAAGGTGAACCAATTTCTTCTTCGCCTTCTATCATAAATTTTACGTTGCACGGCAGCGTTCCTGTTTTAACCATCAGTTCAAATGCTTTGGCATGCATAAAGCCTTGGCCTTTGTCGTCGTCGGCACCACGTGCCCAAATTTTACCGTCTTTTACCACGGGTTCAAACGGCTTGCTGTTCCATAAATTCAGTGGATCAACAGGCATCACGTCGTAGTGGGCATAAACCAAAACAGTGGGTAGAGTTGGGTCTATCATTTTTTCGCCATACACCACAGGGTTGCCATCGGTTTCGTACAAACCGGCAGTGTCGGCTCCCGCATCAAGAATGGTTTTTTTCCAGTATTCGGCAGCTTTTCTCATGTCGCCTTTGTGTTCGGAAAGCGAACTTATCGAAGGAATTCTGATAAGGCCGAACAATTCTTCGAGAAAGCGCTCTTTGTGTGTTTCGATGTAGTTTTTAATTGTGTCCATAATAGTTATTTAATGATTAATGTTTTGCTTTATAGGCCGAACTGAAATAGAAATGCAATTGTACTCCCAACACCTGATACTTGCTGTTGAAGCTACCGTAAAGCGATGTGCCGATACCTAAATCGTAAAAGAATTTATAGGTAAACTGCAATTCGGTGTGGGCTCCCAGTGTGTGAAACACAGTGTAGTAGTGGCGCCCCCATTGGTCGGTGTAATCGTGAAGTCGCACATACGACCACGTAGGCCCAATGAAGAATGCGAAGTTGAAATGAATGAACTCGAAACGCAGACCTGCCCCGGCATGCACATCGTTCAACTGCACCATGGGGCGGTTTCTCAGGAAAAACACATCGCTGCTATAGTGGTAGCCCAAATTAAAATACATGGCTTTATAGCGATGATGATAGGCCATCGAAAAGTTCACCTGATCGAGGCGTAAGTTGGTGGCGCGACCCAGTCCGCCTCCTGCTGTGAACCAGTTGCTGCCGGTTTTATAAACTTTATCTCCAACTTTAATGGTGGGGAACATCTTGTCCCACTTACTCAAACCCGGGGTGGGTATCGATTCTCGACCTCCCTGAGCCATCGAAAACACGGGAAATAACAGAATAACTGATAATAAAACGATATGTGAAAAGCCACGTAGCATATAGAAAAAATTCAGCCTAAAAATAGTAAAAACGGCGGTTTTAAGAAAATATTATTGGTGTTTTCAATGTAATATATTTCAGCGTAAGTTTACATAGATTGGTTTTGCCTTTTATAAGTTGTTTTACACTTCGAAACCTATGAGTTTAAACCTTATTGAAATTGATTTATTCAATCACGATATTGAAGCATTTCGTTTGTTTGTAGTCCATATACAGGCAACATGAATACATGCCGGGCACCAGCTCAGAAACATCAATTTGGGTTGCCAGTTTCTGGTCCATCACAATCCTTCCCGTAATATCGATAATGCATAGTTTTGTGAATTGCAGCGCTGGGTCAAAGTAAATGTTTAGAGTGCCATTACACGGATTGGGGAAAACTGCAATTGATGACATAGCCCCAATTATTTCAGAATTTGTATAGAACACATACACCGTGTTCGAAGGAGCCGACGTACATCCCCATTCGTTTATTACTCGTGCATAGTAATTGCCTGTTTGTGAGTAAAACAGTGTGTCGGTTGTGGCACCGGGAATCTGAATGCCGTTACGATACCACTGATTTCCGTATGTTTCGCTACTGATAATTATACCCTGTTCTTCGTGAATATACGGTGCTTCGGGTTGCGGGTGCACTATCAGACTAAGAATTCTTACACTGTCGCAACCCTGGCTACCGGAAATAACAACAGAATATTCGCCTTCGTCGAAATAGTTGCTGTTTTCGAAGTACACATATTCGCCATCGCAGATTTCTTCGGTAGTAAGCACTGTGTCAACCGGCAATACAATAAGATGAAGCACAATCAGACTGTCGCAACCAACCTGGTTTGTAAGAAGTTGCTGGTAAACGCCAGAGGAGTCGGGGCTGATTCCAAAAAACTGATACCCGCTTCCTTCGCAGGTTTCTGCCGAAAGATGAACTGTATCTACTGTCAGTGCGACCAGTTGCAACATCGTAATTGCACTGCAATTGCCTGTAGTTCCTGTAAGAAACACATCCTGGTTTTCTAAAACAAGCATGCTGAAATGGTCTCCCACAATATTTTCGGATGTTTGTGGATTGAACCACGAGAATAATTCGGCACCTGATGCATTTAAATTGATCTGACTTCCGGAACAAGCTGAAGTATCGCCCCACACCGAAAACTCGGGACCTCCGCTTTCGCTGATAATGTATCCCATTGGAGTCAGGGTACAGTAATCGTCAGTTATCGTGCAGAAATACACGCCGGCTCCCAGGTTATTGAGCAATTCACCCGCAGAACCGTTGCTCCATAAAACCGTGTAGCTGCCGCTTGTTCCCGAAATATTCAGGCTGATTGAACCATCGGCCACTCCGCAACCGGCTTCGCCAACACTTGCCGATACCAAGGGTGGCTGATGAAATACTACAGGGTAGGCAATTACCGAATCGCAATACGTCATCGACTGAAGGGTTTCGTAATAGGTGCCGCTAACACTTACATTTAGCCCGCAAACGTTTACCATAGAACCCGCACAGGCATGAATGGTATCGGCAAATACAGTGTCAACCGGCAGTACCCCAATTGTAAAACTCTGACTTTCGGGTTCTGCCCCGCAGTTATACGGATCGTGAAGCGAAATAACATAGGTGCCGGGTTGTGAAACACCGAAATGATAGAAATTGCTGTTGGTTTGGTATGATGATGTTTGCCCCGACAAACCAAAATCGAACTCAAACGGAGGTACACCCTGAAACAGCAAATCGACATTGGCTATTTCGTTTTCGCAGAATTGCGCATCAGCAATATAGGTGAAGTTCTGTGCCGGATTTTCGTAAGCCCCAAGGTCAACCGTTCCGTTCATAATGCGGAGATTGCCGTTGAAATCGCCAAGGCTGTCGACGGCATACTGGTTATTGCCATGGTCGAAGACGATGGAGTTTGAACAGTGATTTATCGACCAGTCGGCCAGCAGTAATTCGGCGCTGTCGGCGGCAGTCTGGGCAGTGCCCTTAAAAGAAGTAGGTTGTACAAAATGAGGTCCGGAACTATTTTCGTTTTGAACCGCAAGGGAGTAAAAATTTTCGTTTAATGAGGCTCCTACAATTACCCCTTGTGCTGCATTATTCTTTAGAATAACTGTAGCCCATGGATAAGCAGAGCTAATATTTATCTGAGACCCGATTTCCGCTTGATTTCCCCAAATGAGATTGTTATAGAATTCCGCCTCACATGTTCTTATATATACCCCACCTCCTTCACCATCCGGGTCATTCACAGCGTTGTTTACAATGGTATTATTTATAAAAACCGGCTTTGTGCCGCCAATTGATGAACGAATATATACACCGCCACCGTCTTGTGCTGTATTATTAAAAACCACATTACCAATAAAAACGGGGGCTGTCTGAGCCATAATGTTTGGTATTAATTCTCCATCTCCTCTGATAACAATACCTGCTTGTGAATTATTAAAAATGTAATTATTAACAAACTTTGGATAACACTCTCCAGTAAAGCTAATACAGTTTATTCCGTTGCTTTCAAAACCAAAAGTATCTCCACTTTTATATTGCCCCGAAATTGCATTGCCTTCTACGAAAGACTCAATTTTCCCCCGAGATTCTGTCCATACATAAATACCGGGGTTTTGATTCGAATATATCTGATTGTTTTGCACAAACCCGCTTATATACGCATTATTCCTTGCAACAAGGTTTATCCCGGAATATTGATTGTAACAAATGGTATTGTCGTAAACATTGGGTGAAATATTACTGGTATCGGCGGCAATAATAGCAATTCCATCTCCTCCGGCCTGTGTAAAAAAATTGTTCGATATTCTTGGCTCTGCTGTACCCAACTCACAATAAACTGCAAGATTACCTCCATAATATCTAAACTCTGAAACTGAATTATTGTTTAAATAGTTATTTCTGATAATTGGCTTTAATTGACCTAAAAACCCATATCCATCGCAAGAAATACCGCCTCCATGTAATTGGGCAAAATTTTGGTAAATTTTACAATTCTCTATATTGGGTGAACACAAACTGTTTTTGGCAATGATTTTAATTCCCCCACCCGAATGCTTATCTCCCGGTCCATTTGCATTTCCATGTATTACATGAAACCCATCGAAAACAAAAGTGGTGTCGAAAATACCGTAATCCGATGAAATTAGAACTACATGATAACAGTAATCGTAATAATCGTTACTGTTAATCCTATTCCCATCAAGAATCGTAAAGTTTTCGCTGAGATTTCTATCATCAACCGAGATCTCGTTCCCCGAAAAGCCTCCAAACAAATTAACGTTGGGGTGCATAATAAAAGAATAGTCGCGAAAATTTGTATTTTCCTCGCTAATTCGTTTTGTGGGGAAATATGTTCCCTCTGCAACCCATACTTCGCCACCGGAGCTCTCCGACAGAAAATCGATAGCATCCTGTAGGCGATAGGCTGGCAATGCATTTTCCCAAGACGAACCATTACCCTCACACAGGCCATTTTCTTTCACGTATAAACGCTGTAGCCCCGAAGCAATTGGTGGGTAGGCTATGGGTATTTCCACTTCAAACACATACACACAGCCCCAGGCATCGGTAATTTGCAATTGATGCACTCCCGGTGTAGTAAGGATTGTATTCGGAGAGGAGTCGTTGTTGTCCCAGAAATATAGAAACGGGGGATTTCCTCCCGTAGTAACCACCGAAACAAAAAGCGGTTCTCCGGGACAAATGGCCTGAATGCCCGAAAAACTCACAGCCGGCTGATGATTAAAGCCCTGAAACTCGTAAGCACCCATATCAACCGTACCTTCGTCATATATGCGTGGCAAACCGTTTATGTCGGTTCCAAGATTGGTAACATATGAGTTATTTCCACCGTCAACGCAGCGGCTGCAAGCATTCAGGATACGCCAGTCAGCATTTGTACCATTGTCATTGCAACCAGCATTTGCAGAAGGATTAACAAATTGGGGGCCTAAAGAATTGCTATTATCCAGGTGAAGTAAAATATTATCATCAAAAAATCCAATACCATAAAAACCTTGGTTTATGGCGGAATGATGCGTATATAAATTATAGGTGTTTTGTTCATTACAAATCTGACTGTGGCTCAGCGCTTCGTTACCCCATATAATACAATTCAGAACACTTGTTTGGGATGTTTCGGTTGCAACTGTCTCAAAATGTATTCCGCCACCTGTGCCATTCAACGATTTGTTTTTTACGATGGTGTTATTACGCATAGCACAATTAAAATCTACTGTTGGAAAACTATTTAACACCCTGATTCCACCGCCGTCAAATAAACTTGTATTGTTGCAAATAAGGTTATTGTCAAATTTCAAATCTACACCATCAGATCCGACAATGGTCCTAAAACCTGAGCCCCCTCCAAATGATGCGTAATTATTAGATATGTTATTCTCCGATAGCAAAAACGAGTTTTCTGCATTTCCTGTAGAACTGAGAATTGAAATACCGCCACCTTCATAACCTGTATTGAATCTTATATTATTACCAATAATCACAATGGTGTTATTAATATTGTTGTTGTTCCATAATTCAATATCTATTGCTGCAGAACCCGCATTATTTGTTATTCTATTCCCTCTGATAATGGTGTTACAGGAATTATTATTTTCGTAAATCACAATATTAATTGCTGCTCCTGAATGTTGACTATAGTTGTTTTTTATGCAGTTATTCGTAATAAGTGGAGAACATTCGGTAGGCGTAAAAGGAATCTGAAAATAATAAGAAACATACATATCAATAGCACCCCTCTTCGCTCCCGTTATTGTAAAACCATCCAATCCACTACGCAAGTCGAAACTCCCCATGTTGCCATAAAACACCACGCAACGATTTAAGTTGTCTGCTTGGTTTGTTATAATCCATTTATATTGCACAGCATTCCATGTCCACCCATCATTATTATTCAAATCGGCTGTTATAGTGCTTACATGATTTTCGAAATCTCGCTGGTCAATGTCGGTTTCGTTACCCTGAAAACCTCCGTAAAGCATAATTCCGGGTTTCATCACAATGGCTTTGCTTGCCCAACCGGTATCGACTGTGGGAGCTAATACCGTCGGATAATACGTTCCTTCGGCCACCCAAACCTGGGCGTAATCGTAATTCTCGTGGGCTACGTCAATGGCTTTCTGTATGGTGGCAAAGGCCTGGTTCCAGCTTGTTCCAGTATGGTTGTCGCTGCCTCCGTTCAATGGAGTTTTTACATAGTACACAGGAATTTGAGCCATGCCCGCAAGACAGCACAATATAAGTAAAGAAGAAAAAACAAGTTGCCTCATGGGAGCCGACATTATATCGACTTAAAATTACAAAAAATGTAATTACATAGTTAATTTAGTTAGTTATTTTGTAGCAAAATATCCGAATTCTATGATTTTATGCTAAAAAAAATAGTAATTTATCAAACTCAGAAACAGCAATAGAATGTATATTTCCATATTATTGAATACTATTGTGTAGCCAAATAGTTTTCGGCTGTGAGCCTTAATTCTTCGTACCAGGCTTCCCCATATTTTCTGATGAGAGCATCTTTCAGAAACACATATACAGGTGTGCCTGTTTCTCGACCCAAGGCCAGCGCATCGCGGCAGATATCCCATGCATGAAAATTAACGGCATCGTAGAACTTATACTTTTTAATGCGAACCGGGTACAAATGGCACGAAATGGGTTTGCGAAAATGGGTTTTCCCTTCGGCATAGGCTTTTTCGAGCGCGCATATTGTGTTGCCATATAGGTCGTAAATTGCAAATACACAAGCCCCTGAGCCATCAATGGTGTTGGTAACCAGCTCTCCTTCGGGGTCGAATACCGCAATGCCTGATCCATCGATTAGTTCTCTACCGTCGGGGGTCAACATATCGATTATGGCAGGCAAGCAGACCTCAATATCTTCCATCTCTTCTAAAGTGATGGGAGCGCCCGCATCGCCTTTTACACAACAAATGCCCTTACACATTGAAATGTTGCAAACAAACTTTTTTTCGATTACGTCGAGGCTTACCAGTGTGTTGCCAATGTATATCATAAGCTATGTTTTTAGCTGAACTACCGTTATTCCATCTCCTCCAAATCGAATGTCTTCGTCGGCAAAATACTGCACTTGCTTAATGGTTTTTAAGTATTCGCGTATATTTTTTCGTAAGATGCCATCGCCTTTACCATGCAATATTTTTAGCTGACTCACACCCAATACTATGGCATCGTCGATAAAATAGGTTAAGGCACTTATTGCTTCCTCGCTGTTCATTCCCCTAAGATCGGTGTAGGGTTTAAAATTGTCGCGTATCTCTTTAATGTTTTTGTAGGCAGAACCACCGGAACGGGTTGTGGCCGGCTTTTCGTCGTGCATTTTTTCGAGTTTGTTCTGTGCAATACTGGTAATAATATTTCCGAATCGTACCACAGCGTTATGTTCACCCAAATCGCTTACCTCACCGATGTTTTCGGTGCCAACTATGCGTACTCTGCTGCCAATGTGTATTTCGTTAGCATCGATGTTTACGATTTCGGGTTCTTTGGGCATTTTGTTAACATCTTTGGCAATGGCCGAGTCAGTAATTGTTATATCAATTTGGGAAGCAAGATTCTGAACCTTGCTATCGAGCTCTTTTCGCAGTAATTTTGTTTTTTCTTTTTCGGCATTAGCTTCTTTTATTGCCCTTATAGTGTTCTCGATTGTGCTGTTCAGTTGTTTAACAACTAAATCGCTGTGTCGTTTGGCCTCATCAAGTATTTTGCGCCGTTCTTTTTGCAACACCAATATTCTTTGTTCGTAATCGGTTGTAAGTTGTTCCAGTTTCTTTTCGTGTTGCCGCACAGCTATACGTTTTCGTTCGTAGTAGCGTTTGTCTTTCATTACCTTACGCAGCAAGGCGTCGAACTGCTGATGACCTGGTCCTGTTTTTTTTCTTGCATATTCGGTAATATGAGCGGGCAGCCCTATGCGATGGGCTATTTCGAGTGCAAACGAATTACCGGGTAACCCGGCCTGAAAAACAAATGATGGCGTCATGTCGGTGTTCATCAGCATGGCTCCATTACCGATTCCATTGTTTTCGGCGGCAAATATTTTCAGATTGGTGTAGTGTGTGCTAATAACTCCAAAGCATTGTTTTTCGATAAGTTCTTTGAGAATGGCCTCGGCAATAGCTCCTCCCTGTAAGGGTTCGGTTCCACCCCCCAATTCGTCGATGCCAACAAGCGAACGGTGGTTGGCTTTGTTCAGTATGTTTTTCAGATGAAGCAGGTGAGCCGAGTAGGTGCTTAGGTCGTTGTCGAGCGATTGATCGTCGCCCATTTCCAGAAAAAAGTCATGCGCTATACCCAGTCGGGTATTGCCTCCACAAGGGATTAATATTCCGCATTGCATCATATATTGCAGCAGAATCACGGTTTTCATGGCAACACTTTTTCCTCCTGCATTCGGGCCCGAAATCAGCATAATGCGCTGCGAACTACTCAACTCGACACTAAGGGGAACCACTGTTTTTTTCGATGGTTTATATGCCATCACCAACAGCGCATTTCGTGCCTGATGGAATAAAAACTCCATGTCGTCGTACACAGCCGGTTTCACAGCGTCCATCTCAATGGCCAACAGTGCTTTAGCCCTGATAAAATCGATGCGTGCGATGGTTTCCTGAATATGAAGCAATACATCGCTATATGGCGCAATATCTCCGGCAAGTTCCCTTAATATTTTTTGAATTTCGCGTTGCTCTTCCAGCTCAAGTTCCCGCTGCCTATTGTTGAGTTCCACAATTTCGGCAGGTTCTATGTAACTGGTTTTTCCGCTTGCCGATTCATCGTGAACCAGGCCTGCAATTTTGCGTTTGTAACTGCTGTCGATGGGAAGAACTGTGCGACCGTTTACAAGGCTGGGCGACAAATCGGAACTCAGCCACTTTTCTTTGTGAAAAACATCGAGCAGCGCAGCCAATTTTTTTGAGATATGTTGCTTATTGCCGATTAATTGACTGCGTATTTCGGCAAGAGCCTTCGATGCACGATCTTTAATTTTTCCATCTTTCGAAAAGGTCTGTTCGATGCGGTCGAGAACAAATTGTGGAAAAACTACATCGCGAGTGTGTCTCTTCAGGTATGGGTACAACTTGGCATCTGTCTTCTTAAAAAACTGCAACACGCCTTTTGTTACAACAAGCAACTGCAAGATATCGAGAAACTCAGCAAACTCCGGAACAAATCCATCAATCTGTATTGCTGCTACAGCCCCGCTTATATCGTGGTACTCGTTTAGCGAAAACTCATCTTTCAACACACATATTTCGCGCATTTCATCAGTTTCGCACAGCCATGTAGTTATAGTGTCGAGCTGCTGCGTCATTTCGAATTCCCGGCAATAGCTTTTGGCGATGCTCCCTTTGCAACGCACCGAAATCATCTCTCTAATTCTTAGAAAACCAATCTTATTTTCGAAACTTTCGGGATAAAACAAAATGGCAGAATATTTGTTATTTTTACACGTCCTAATTCAACAATACTATGCGCAAAATTACATTATTATTTTTAATTGCGATAAGCGTATCTTGGGTATACTCGCAGAATGAGTATGATGACCCCCAAAATATGGATATAAACTATAACCGCGAAGCCAGCTATCCGGGAGGAACAACCAAGTTAATTGGCGATGTTTGGAAAATGATGGAATTTACCGATGAAGCCATCGAAAAGCGCATCGATAGCGAAATTATGCTAAGTTTTGATGTTAACCCCGACAGCACGCTTACAGGCATTATTTTGTTAAATAAAATTGGATATGGTGTTGAGGAAGAAGTCCTTCGCGTGTTTAGTCAGCTGAAGTTTATTCCTGCCTTGGCACAAGGTAAACCAATTAAGATGAATGTAATGATGACCTTGCCCGTGAGAACCGGCCCCAACTCTAAACGCAAATCGCAATAAGCATTGCCTGATTGCTTTAGCATTCATTTTTTCTGATAATACAAATTTTTTGTGCACATTCGTGTGCAAATAAATGATAGGTCGATCCACCTTCGGCTACAATACCGAACATGGTTTCGGGACGGGTAATGCGCGTAGTGGCTATTACGTCAACACCATAATCGAACCATACGTCGGGAAGCAAACCACCCGATGGGCCAACCAGTAGGATTTGGGTTTTTTTCGGAATCATGCGCAACATACTGTTGTAGGTGTTATTTGATAGAACCGACCCTGTCATAATAACTGTGTTGGCCTTGGCCAATACGTCTTTGGCACATTGCTGCCCAACAAATAAATGCCGGTATTCGGGTGCGACAGCTTCGGCATTCATCTCGATAATATGTAGATTGTTCGGTGTTGAGGCAATATGCTTGATGTACGATTGAAATGCTCCTACGAGAACAATGTTTTTGGTGGCGGTGAGGTCAACAAAATCTATAGCGTCTCTATCTGTTCTGATGTCGAAATACGTATCGGTAAACAGCATCGACGACAAGGCATTCATGCAGGCCAGACGGATGTTGTGGAACAATGAGTCACCGTTTTCGAATGTCAGCAGCTCGTCCACAGAACAGCCCGTAATAGTTCCGGGCGAGAATTTTCCGGTATTTCGCGAATAGCGGCTTTCGCAATCGCAGCCCGATGATTCGGTTTTTACCAGCCCACAATAATTTCCGGTAATTTGAACAGCAGTGAAAACGCTGCCCAACATCACTCTTTCTATAACAATTGACGAGGTGTCAATCTGATATTTTCCCCTAATCAACTGATATGCTTTGTTCAGAATCATTTTTTCAACTGTTTATATCCCAAAAATACGATGCTTTGTGCATTTATACATCATTTTATTAAAAAAAATGGACTAAGTTTGCAAATGCAAGCTACAGATAATAATTTGCATGTAATTGTGTTATATTATTGAAGAAATTGAAATTGGTTTTGAAACATATTATCGCTGTAGTCCTGTTTTCTACAATTGTTCTGTCGCTTCATGCACAGCGACGGTCTCCCGAAAATCTGCCTAAATTAGACCTGCAAGCAGCTCATTTTGGATATTCGCTGGGGCTGAATATGATGGGGTTCACAATCAGGCCATCGGCTGCCTATTACCTTATGGATACTGTGTATGCCATAGAAGCAGGTCATTATGTGGGTTTTAATATCAATATGATAGCTAATGTGAGGCTTGCCAATTATTTAGATCTGCGATTTTTACCCGGACTTATGTTTGGGCAGCGAGATATGGACTACAAATTGCTTGAAGATGGCAGCTTTAGAAGGCACACAATGATGATTGAATCAACATTTCTCGATTTTCCGATATTGCTGAAATATAAAGCAGCCCGATTAAACAATTTCAGGCCTTTTCTTATAGGGGGCGGGTCTTTTAGGGTCGATCTCGCAGCACAGCGAAAAGTTGACCCTAGCGAATACCCCAAAATTCGACTGAAGCCTATCGACGCTTATTACGAAGTGGGAGTTGGTGCCGATTTTTTTCTCGAGTATTTTATGTTTGGCGTCGAGTTGAAGGGCTCTTTTGGCATTTTTAATATGGTGAGATACGATAACTCCGAATATACCATGGCATACAGCCGATTGAATTCGAAGATGCTGGTATTGTCGTTCCATTTCGAAGGAGGAAAAATCGATAAAATAAAGTGGTGGGATTAGATAGATACAAAAACTTATATGAAATCGTTTGAACTGGTCCTAACACCCGAAGAAGCATACAACGACCATGCTCTGAAGCAATTGTTAGCAAAAAAAGAAGGTGTAGAAGCTTCTGCAATAAGCACAATAATAATTCGTCATCGTTCTATCGATGCACGAAAAGCCGTTAAAGTTCTCGTGAAACTTGATGTGGCTTTCGATGGAGAAACCATTGATATACCCGGAGAAAAATTTTGTTTCGAAAAACTATCCGATTCTGCCAAGCAGGTGGTAATTGTGGGTTCCGGTCCGGCCGGATTGTTTGCTGCCCTGCGATTGCTGCAGCACGGCGTAAAACCCATAGTTGTGGAACGGGGTAAACCCGTTGAAGATAGAAATCGTGATATTGCATTGCTAAACCGCAACGAGGCTTTCGATCCTGAGTCGAATTATGCCTTTGGCGAAGGAGGTGCAGGTACCTATTCCGATGGTAAATTATATACGCGTTCAACCAAACGAGGCGATATAAACCGGATACTTTCACTATTCCATTTTTTTGGAGCCGACAGTAATGTGTTGTTCGAAGCCCATCCCCATATCGGAACCGACAAACTGCCTGCTATTGTTAAGGCAATGCGTAATTTGATTGAAGAAAAGGGCGGAGAATTTTTGTTTTCGAAAAAAGTTACTGCTCTCAACATACACAACCAGAAGGTTTGTAGCGTAGTAACACACGATGGACAAGAAATAAAAGCAGATGCCTTGATATGGGCAAGCGGTCATTCTGCTACCGACAACTACCGTATGCTGCACGAATCGGGACTATTGCTGCAGGCTAAGGGTTTTGCGTTAGGTGTTAGGATTGAACATCAGCAGGAACTAATCAATACCATTCAATACGGTAAAAAATACAGTAAACTATTACCTCCGGCGCGCTATTTTATTTCGCATCAAGTGCAGGGTAGGGGAGTGTATTCGTTTTGTATGTGTCCGGGGGGTATCATCGTTCCGGCATTGACTCAAAGCAAAACAATGGTCGTAAACGGAATGTCGAACAGTAAGCGAAATTCTCGTTTTGCCAATGCAGGTCTGGTTGTTGAAATAAAACCCGAAGATATCGAAGGTAGCGATGTGTTTAAATGTCTCGATTTTCAACAACATGTCGAGGCTATGGCTTATACCAACGGGGGAGGAGATATGATAGCCCCTGCACAGGCCTTGTCTGATTTTATGAACGGCAAAATATCGACACAACTGCCCGAATCGAGTTATCATCCAGGCATAGTATCTTCGCCGGTACATTTTTGGTTGCCCGAGTTTATTTCGACGCGTCTGCGTGAAGCATTGCGGGTTTTTTCGAAAAAAATGCCGGGTTTTGTTACCAACGATGCCATTGCTGTTGCTGTGGAATCGAGAACAAGTTCGCCGGTAAGAATTATCCGCGATACCGATACTTTTCAATCGCCGGCTGTTGAAGCTTTTTTTCCGTGTGGAGAAGGCTCGGGTTACAGCGGAGGTATTGTGTCATCGGCCATCGATGGAGATGTTTCAGCACAAAAGATTATCGAATATCTTAAGCTGTAAACTATGAGAATAGATATAATTACAGTATTACCCGAATTGATTCAAAGCCCGTTAAATCATTCTATTGTTAAACGGGCATGCGATAAAAAGCTGGTCGAAATTTTTATTCACGATTTACGCAACTACGGATTAGGAAAGCACCGACAGGTCGACGATTATTCTTATGGTGGCGATGCCGGAATGGTTCTGATGATTGAACCGATTTATGAAATCATTAAATCATTAACCGCCGAGCGTAGTTACAATGCGGTTGTATATACTTCACCCGATGGTGCCCCATGGACACAAAAAACAGCCAACCATTTTTCTACCCTAGAAAACCTGATGATTCTTTGTGGACATTATAAAGGAATCGATCATCGCATTCGAGAACATCTCGTTACACACGAGTTCTCGGTTGGCGATTATGTGCTTACCGGCGGAGAACTGGCTGCTGCTGTTTTTGTCGACAGTATCGTGCGCTTGATTCCCGGAGCTATCTCCGATGAGCAATCGGCGTTAAGCGATTCGTTTCAGGATGATTTACTGGCTCCCCCTGTCTATACCCGTCCCGCCGAATTTAATGGATGGAAAGTGCCCGGAGTACTCCTGTCGGGCAATGCGGCAGAAATTGAAAAATGGAAAGAACAACAATCGATGGAACGCACATTGAAACTTCGCCCTGGTT
>CAZEHA010000028.1:0-45710 GCA_964511665.1 uncultured Bacteroidales bacterium | reverse complement strand
AGTTCGGTTTCCCAGCTTTGCAGACACATACCGACCGAACTCAGCAGCGCAGACCCACACATTTTGAAAGCAACACGGGTGCAAAAAAGCTTGAGAAACAGGTACAAAACAACCGCCTATGAAAAATCTATCTCAGATGTTGTTTTTTGTCTTGCATTATTGAAAAATAGGGGGTAAGTTTGGGGAGGAATTGTATGAGGCGGTTCATACAAAGTCAGATAACGAATGAGAAATATGTATGAAAGAGTCATCATTATAAAAGAGTTACCAACAAGCCTGAAGCGACATGAAAATTGACAAGACGACATACAAAGACAGAAAAGAAAGACGACTTGGAATGACTGCCGACCACACCAGTCGACCCGATAAAGTTTTATTTTTTGCCGACACACATTTTTTGTTTTTTTAAGAGCTGACCCACATTGCACACATTGGCAAGCCCCACGAGCCGACCCTCAAACCAAAGCTTACCAAAGAGTGCAATACCCAACCTACATAAGAAAAATAAAATTGATACAACAAATGAATAATTTTAGCGTTATCTTTGCGGATATTTTTTGAAATGATTAAAAAAGGAACAGCAATATTTTTCATTCTACTAGCCAATATAATTTTGTTGGCTCATGCTGTTGTTCCCCACCACCATCATAAAAGCGAAGTTTGCATTGTTAATTCGCATTGTCAGACAGACAGTGACGCACATAAGCATTCTGACATTGAGCACAACCATGAGCATGATGGTAAAAACGAAAAGGAATATTGTGTTTTAAAACAAGTTGTAGTTATTCCTTCTAATTCTGTAAGACACGAATGTAAGTGCATAGATTGTAACAATAATCATTCTCCATTTGGTGAATTTCAAGCTGTATTATTTAAAAATGAATTAATAGTATTTGTTCCAATATTCATAACAAATGCACATGTACCATTAATTACTTCCTCTTATACACATTTCGTAAATAATGGTCTTGGTTTACGAGCACCTCCCTCTGTTTAAATTTTAAGTTTCTCAATGAATGCTTGCGGTAATTTACTTATCGCTCAACAACTTTTGTGCATTCATAAGTAAATCATTTTTAAAAATTTAAACAATATTTTCAATGAAAAGTAAAATAATTTTATTTGCAATTTTTGCCATAGCATTTGCAAGTTGCAACATTAATCATGACGCAGAAGTACATGATGACCATGAAGATGTAAAGATTCAATTTACATCATATAGTAACGAATTTGAACTTTTTGCAGAAGCCGACCCTTTTATAGTAAACAAATCTTCAAATGTTTTATCTCATTTATCTCATTTGCCAAGTTTTAAAGCTCTCGAAAGCGGCAGTATAACAATTCGTTTAATTGTAAATGGAAAAGAAACAACCCAAACACTCGATAAACCATCCCGCAAAGGTATTTACAGTTTTGATGTAAAGCCTGAAAACGCAGGAAAAGGTCAAATGGTATTTGATATAAAAACCGAAAACAGAATTTTTCAGGTCATTATTCCTGAAATTGAAGTGTTTGAGAAAGAAGAAGTAGCACATGAAGCGGCAGAATCAGTGATAATTTCTAAAACTAACACTACAGTTTTCACCAAAGAGCAATCGTGGAAAATTGATTATTCAACGAATTTTCCCAAAAAAGAACCGTTCGGGCAGATTATTAAAACTACAGCACAGATATTATCATCGCAAGGCGATGAGATAATTGTTTCCGCCAAAACGAATGGAATTGTTGTACTCTCAAACAATAGTGTTTTAGAAGGTAAAGTTGTTTCGAGCGGTCAAGTTTTGTTTTCAATTTCAGGAAGTGGATTAGCTGACAATAATTCTTCGGTACGATTTGCAGAAGCGAAAAACAACTTTGAAAAAGCAAAGTTAGATTATGAAAGAATAAAGGAACTTGCAAAAGATAAAATTGTTTCAGAAAAAGATTTGCTAATTGCACAGAATCAATACAATAATACTAAGGTAATTTTCGATAACCTGAACCAAAATTTTAGTTCAACAGGACAAAATGTAACTAGCCCAATAAACGGTTTTGTAAAGCAACTTTTTGTTCAAAATGGCACCTATGTTGAATCTGGTCAACCTGTTTTAACTATCACACAAAATAAAACATTAGTTCTTCGTGCCGAAGTACAGCAAAAATATTCTTCAATTTTGGGTTCAATTAATTCTGCAAACATTCGCACATTATACGATAACCAAACTTACACATTCGAACAATTAAATGGGAAAGTATTATCTTATGGTAAAACTACCAATACAGACAATTACTTAATCCCTATTAGTTTACAGATTGACAATTTAGGGAGTTTTATTGGTGGAGAGTTCGTTGAAATATATATCAAAACCCTTACCAACACCCAAGCATTGACAGTTCCTAATTCTTCGTTAATGGAAGAGCAAGGTAACTTTTTTGTATATGTACAAATTACACCTGAACTTTTTGAAAAACGAGAAGTGAAAATTGGGGCTACCGATGGTTTAAATTCCGAAATTCAACAAGGAATATCTGCCAATGAACGAATTGTCACTAAAGGGGCTATTCTTATCAAATTGGCTCAGGCAACAGGCACGTTGGATGCTCATTCAGGTCATGTACATTAAATCTTAAAACTATGTTAAATAATATTATAAAATTCTCACTGAACAACAAATATTTCATTTTGCTTAGTTCAGTGTTGCTGGTGGTTTTCGGGATGAGAACTGCTACAAACATGGATGTAGATGTATTTCCTGACCTAACAGCACCTACGGTAGTTGTAATGACAGATGCACATGGTATGGCTTCTGAAGAAGTTGAGAGATTGGTTACTTTCCCAATTGAAACGGCTGTAAACGGTGCTACCGATGTTCGCAGGGTACGCTCGGCTTCTTCGCAAGGTTTCTCTTTTGTGTGGGTCGAATTTGACTGGGGAACTGATGTTTTCAAAGCCCGACAAATTGTTAGCGAAAAACTTATTCGTGTTTCCACGCAGATGCCTTTGGGGGTTGGGCAACCTGTCTTAGCACCACAGTCAAGCGTTATGGGCGAAATCTTTTTTATTGGTATGCAAGCCGATAGTACAAGTATGATGGAATTGCGAACTATTGCCGAATGGAATGTTAAGCCATTGATTCTTGCTACTGGTGGTGTTTCGCAGGTTACAATAATCGGGGGCGATTACAAGCAATATCAAGTATTGGCAAACCCACAAAAAATGAAGTATTATAAGGTTTCAATGACTGAATTGGCAGATGTATGTAAAGGAATTAGTCAGAATTCAACGGGTGGTGTGGTAAGACAGTACGGAAACGAATATGTTGTGCGTGGAATAGCCCGAACTTCTGATATTGATGCTTTAGGCAATTCATATATAAAATCAATACAAGGTAAATCTATTAAAATCAGAGATATTGCAGAAGTAAAAATTGGTGGTGCTCCTAAAATGGGATATGCCTCTGAAAATGCAAAACCTGCAATTATCATTTCAATTTCAAAACAACCAAATGCAAATACGCTTGATGTTACTCAGCGCATTGAAGAAAATCTTGCAGTATTACATAAAACATTACCTGCTGATGTAAAATTAGATACTAAAATTTTCCGTCAGGCTGATTTTATCGAAACATCAGTTAGCAATGTTCAGAATGCTTTAATAGAAGGTGGTATATTTGTTATTATTATCTTGTTTGTTTTTCTAGGTAGTTTCCGAACCACAATTATTTCACTTCTGGCAATTCCATTGTCGTTGCTTGGAGCAATATTGGTCATGAAATTATTAGGAATAACGATTAATACAATGAGTTTGGGCGGTATGGCAATTGCTGTTGGTTCGTTGATTGATGATGCCATTATTGATGTTGAAAATGTATATAAACGACTTCGACAAAACAGGTTAATACCATTGGAAGAAAGGGAATCGTCATTAACCGTTGTGTTTGAAGCATCAAAAGAAATAAGAGCTTCCATTTTAAATGCCACATTAATAATTATGGTTGCTTTCCTTCCCTTGTTTTTTCTCTCAGGAATGGAAGGAAGAATGTTGCAACCGCTTGGAATTTCTTTTGTAGTTTCATTATTTGTTTCTCTCGTTGTTGCAATGACAATTACTCCGTTATTGTGTAAAATGATGCTTGGAAATGAAAAATATCTTGCGAAAAATGAAAATGATAAATGGTTGGTACGCAAATTATCTTTCTACTACGAACAATCACTATCATGGTCTCTAAAACACAAAAAAACTGTGATTTTTTCAACGCTTGGTTTATTTGTAATTTCTCTTATTGTGTTTTCAACATTTGGACGTAGCTTTTTGCCAGAATTTAACGAAGGTTCATTAACATTATCGGTAGTTACAAAGCCCGGAGTTTCGCTGGAAGAAAGTAACCGTTTGGGTAATTTAGTTGAAATAGAATTGTTATTAATTCCTGAAATAGAAAGTACAGCACGTAGAACAGGTAGGGGTGAGTTAGACGAACATTCTCAAACGACCAACAGCGCAGAAGTTGATGTGAACTTCACTTTGAAAGACCGTAGTCAGGAAGAGTTTATGGCAGATGTTCGAAAAACATTAGCACGAATACCTGGTATTGCATATACTGTTGGTCAACCTTTGGGGCACAGAATAGACCATATGCTATCGGGTACACGTGCAAATATTGCAATAAAATTGTTTGGTAATGACTTGAATAAAATGTTCTCTGTCGGAAATCAAATTAAAAGTTCGATTGTAGATATTGAAGGATTGGTTGATGTAAATGTTGACCAGCAAGTCGAAATACCTCAAATTCAGATTCGTGCCAATCGTGATATGTTGGCGCAATATGGTATTACCATTGAACAATTTAACGAGTTTGTTGATATTTCTTTTGGAGGCGAGAAATTGGCGGATATCTACGAAGGGCAACGAAGTTTCGATTTAGTGCTTCGATTAAATAAAGATTATACTGAAACTATAGAAGGAATTCGTTCGGCTTTAATCGATACTGATGATGGAAAAAAAGTTCCTTTAGAACAAATTGCTGATATTGTTTCTGTTTCGGGGCCAAGTTCAATTAGTAGAGAGAATGTTCAGCGTAAAATTGTGATTTCGGCAAATGTTGCCGAACGAGATTTGAGAAGTGTAGTTCAGGATATACAGAAAAATATCAATAACGATGTAATATTGCCAGAAGGCTATAGGGTTGAATATGGCGGTCAGTTTGAAAGTGAAGCAAAAGCATCACAAACTTTGATGTTAACCTCGATTCTTGCAGTATTGATAATTTTCCTTCTATTATTTCAAGAATTCAAAAACTTCAAATTAGCTGGAATTATTTTGCTTAATCTACCATTGGCATTGATTGGCGGAGTGTTCACAATCTGGTTTACTTCGGGAGTATTAAGTATTCCTGCAATTATTGGTTTTATAACTCTTTTTGGTATTGCAACCCGCAATGGGATACTTTTAATTTCAAATTATCAGAAATTACAAAAACAAGGAGTTTCATTGTATCAAACTGTTACCAAAGGCTCGTCAGACCGCTTGAACGCAATATTAATGACTGCTCTCACAGCCGCACTTGCTCTAATTCCTCTAGCATTACAAGGCAATTTGTCAGGCAATGAAATTCAAAGTCCAATGGCAAAAGTAATTTTGGGTGGTTTGCTTACATCAACATTGCTCAATATTTATATTGTACCAATAGTTTACAGCATTTTAAATAATCGTGGAATCATTAAAAATGACAATTTATGAAGCATTCACACAATCATATTCACGATGCTGCTACTAAAAATATAGGGGTAGCTTTTTTCATAAACTTGTTTTTTGCATTATTTGAGTTGGTTGGCGGCATATATACAAATAGCATTGCCATTATTTCAGATGCTGTTCATGATTTTGGTGATAGTCTATCATTGGCTATTTCTTGGTTTTTGCAAAGAAAATCAAATCAAAAAAGCGATAACAAGTATTCATATGGGTATAAGCGTTTTTCTTTGCTCGGTGCAATAATTATGTCTGTTGCAATTATTACAAGTTCCATTTTTATTATTAAAGAAAGTATTTCAAGAATTATTTACCCACAAGAATCAAATGCACAGGGTATGTTATTACTTGCTGTTTTTGGGATAATAGTAAATGGTGTGGCTGCTTTACGATTAAAAAAGGGGAATACTATAAGCGAACGAGCTGTCTATTTACATTTTATTGAAGATGTTTTAGGTTGGATTGCTGTTTTGATAGCCAGTATAGTATTGTTGTTTTACAATATACCTATACTTGACCCAATATTATCTTTAGGGATTACAATTTGGGTGTTAAGCAATGTGTACAAGAATATGAAAAATGCCTTCAAGATACTTCTTCAAGGTTCCCCAGAAAACATAGATGTAAATAAGCTACAATATGAAATATTAAGAATCAAACTTGTTAATTCAGCGCATCATATTCATTTATGGTCAATTGATGGGTTACGAAATGTAATGACTTTGCATGTAGTAATTGAGAGTGGAATCAAGCAACCCCAAATAGAAAGTATTAAAAACGAAATACGAGCGATTTCCAACAATTTCAATATTCAACACACAACCATCGAGATTGAACTGGAAATGAAAAACTGTGAATTTAATGATGGTTGTGTTGAATTTAAAAATGAAAAAAAATGAAAAAAATAATATTTATTGTATTAAGCACGATTGTGCTTAATACAACTCTTTTTTCTCAGAATAGCATTGACAATGTTTTAAATGTGATAGAAAAGAACAACACAACACTTTCAGCTTTGCGAAAAAGTGCAGATGCGGATAAAATCGGTAACAAAACTGGTATTTACCTGCAAAACCCAGAAGTAGAATTTAACTATTTATGGGGCAATCCGTCTGTAATAGGAGATAGAACAGATGTAAGCATCAAGCAAACTTTTGACTTTCCCACAGCTTATGCGTATAAAAATCAGATTTCAAATTTGAAAAATGAACAAGTAGAGTTTGAATATCAAAAGCAACGAAAGACGCTGTTAAAACAAGCTCGTTTAGTTTGCATTGATTTAGTTTATACCAATGCATTGAAATCTGAATTATCAAAAAGGTTAGTTCATGCTCAAAGTATTGCAAAATCTTACAAAACAAAATACGATATTGGCGAAACCAACATTTTAGAATACAACAAATCCCAGTTGAATTTATTGAATATTAATAAAGAGTTGGAATCAATAGAGATTGAAAGAATTGCTTTATTATCGGAATTAACTCGTTTAAATGGTGGTCAATTAATTAATTTCACTGATAGCGTATTTCAAGAGCCAATAATACCTGCCGATTTTGAAAAATGGTATGTTTTAGCAGAACAGAGCAATCCTATATTAAGTTGGTTAAAGCAGGAGATAGAAATTAGTCAAAAGCAGACAAAGTTGAATTTTTCTATGAGTTTACCAAAGCTTCAAACAGGGTACATGAGTGAAAATGTCATAGGACAACAATTTCAGGGTATTACAATAGGTTTGACAATTCCATTATGGGAAAACAAAAACAAGGTGAATTACGAAAAGGCAAATACCATTGCTTTAGAAAGTATTGCTACTGATAATAAAATACAGTTCTATACTCAACTTAAAGCCTTACATGAAAAAGTGTTTGGGTTGCAAAAAAACGTAAGTGATTATCGTTCAAACCTTGTGTTATTTGATAATTCCGAGTTATTAAAAAAAGCATTGGATAAAGGTGAAATGTCTTTGATTAACTACCTTATTGAACTTTCAATATATTATGAAAGTGTCAATACATTACTTGAATTAGAAAGAGAAATGCACAAAACCTTGACAGAATTGAATCAGTACTTGTAAGCGCCATCACACAAAAGCACACACATTTAAAAGCCACACCAGCCAACGCTGCAATCCAAAGCTTTTAAAAGAGTGTGCTTTTTTACCTCCCCCCAAAAAAACAAAAAATACCTTCCCGAAAAAATATAACTTTGCAAACGCACAACCCGACAGACAAAAACGAAATGGCAGAACAGACTGAATATTTAAAAGGTATGTCGCTTGAAAAGAAAGAAGGCCAGTTGGTAACACGGTATATAAAAAATTGGGCAGTTAGTGCTAATATTCAAGTGCTTAGCTCGCACTTAACTTTGTGCAGCTTGACAGCGAATCGTTCCGAAATGCCCAACTTTTCATATACCCAACCGTTAATAAAAAAGGGCCTTTCAGCCCTTTTGTTTCAACCCTAAAAATCCCACTTCCCCTCCAAATGCATCATATCCTGGCCAACCTTTTTGTCGAGTAACCGGGCATAAACCCGAGTCATATCGAGGGACGAATGCCCCAGCATTTTTGAAACGGTTTCAATCGGGACGTTGTTATTCAGTGTTACGGTAGTTGCAAAAGTATGCCGAGCCAAATGACTGGTAAGATGTTTGTCGATTTCGCAGAGGTCGGCAATTTCCTGGAGGTAGGCATTCATCTTTTGGTTTGATTTTACCGGTAGTAGGCGTTTGTTGATAATGCATTCCGGATGGTCTTTGTACTTGTCGAGAATTTTCTGGGTGATTTTTAGAATGGGAATGCTGCTAAGGTTTGCCGTTTTCTTACGCTTGATTTTTATCCATTTACCACCATCACTTCCGGTAACGATGTTTTCAGCGGTAAGACTGTAAATATCGGCATGGGCTAAACCAGTAAAGCAGGAGAATACAAAGCAGTCGCGCACCTGGTCGAGTCGGGTAGCCATTTTTTTTGTAATGATTCTGTTTAATTCTTCTTCGTTCAGGAAGCCACGGTCCACCGGTTTTAATTTCATCTTGAAGTTTACAAACGGATCCGCTTTTAAATCACCGTTTATAATGGCAAGATTCACAATTTTTTTAAAGTTCTTGATATACTTCAGCGAAGTGTTGTGGGCACATTTACGCTGGGTCTTCAGGTAGATATCGTAGTCAACAATAAACTCGTTGTTGAGCTCTGTAAAATACAGGTCATCGCGTTTGTATTTGAAGCGGATAAAGTCACGGGTGTGTTTTAATGAGGTGTCGTATCTTTCGATTGTCTGTGGGGCATAATCAATACCTTCGAGCAATCTGATTTTATCGTTATGCTCCTGAAATTTCTCCAACACAGTGGGGCCTTTATCTTCTTCCTCTTCAATCCCAAGAAAAGCGTTCTTCACGGTCTCCAGGGTGAAAGCCTTGCCGGACTCTCTGAGGCTTTTATAGTGCTGATACACGAGCGATTTCATCGAGTCAAGGTGAATGTTCAGGTCCCGGGCTTTCTTTGTGCTACCGGAAGCTTTACCAACTTTCTCAATCCATAGATCTTCGGCTATTTTTTGTTGCATCGAAAAATCGACCCGACGGTTGTTTAATGATATTCTCATGTAAATAGGGGCTTCGCCTTCGGAGGCGCGGTGTTTCTTGAGGTAGAAACGGACACTGAAAGTTTGACGGTTTTCCATAATTTTTTGCATTAAAATGTTAAACAAAGTACGGTACAAAAACATTAAAATCAAAATGCAAAGTGTTGCAAATCAGTGCAAAAGAACCGAAAAAGGTGTCCATGAATTTTGAGTTTGGCGTGGACACCTTTAGGACACCCAGAAACCCCCTAAAACGCTGTTTTTTGCAGAAATCGGAGGAAAAAGAAAAGCCTGATTTCATTGAAAATCAGGCTTTTACGTTCATTTGCTTAGTGACTTGGCGGAGAGACAGGGATTCGAACCCTGGGTCCGCGGAAAGCGGACAACGGTTTTCGAGACCGCCCCATTCGACCGCTCTGGCATCTCTCCATTTTTTCGGCCAACAAAAGTACACATTATCGCGAAATATCAAAACCAATTTATGATTTTCGGGAATTTTTATTACACATTACATCTCGACACATATCTGCTATAAAAAGAAAGAGGCCGCTGGTGATAGTCATGGCCTCTTTCTAAACGCACTTAATGCTCCTCGCACAGCACATTAAGTATTTTTCTGAACTCCTGTCCGTGAGTTCTGCAATAAATCTTCGATTTGCTGTAAAAGCATTTGCCCCATCATCACCAATTCAGGATCTTTCGGATAGTTTTCACTTTTCAAACACTGCCTTAACCAATACAAGGTTTCGTCGGTGTATTTTTGTGCAACCTTTATATTATACACATAATCGGCCTGTCGTTCTGCCTTTTTGGCCTGATACAAATTGGAACTGATAGCAAAGCCTGCTTCAAGCAGTTTTTTTGCTATTACATTTTTATGAGCTTCTTCAAGCTCTCCCGAGAAATCGATTACCCCTAAGGCGTAATTGAGACTCATCTTAAGCAGCGGAATGTTATCGGTTGGTTTCATAGCTGTAATATTTCATTGTTGTTTGCCTTATTCGATTATAAGACGCATTATGCTATGAAATAGTTGTATGCCTTCCGTAAAATAAATAACGAAAATTCAAAGATTTTCGTTAAAATTTTCTAAACAATTCTGTAACTTGCCTAATATCAGGCAAAAAGCCTTTAGAACCAGGCTTTCTTTTTAAATATAAACCAGCCGGTTATCGAAATTAGAATAGACGCCAGTACAATTCCTACAAAGGCAAGTTTCGAATCTTCGAGAAAGTTGGGCACATTCATCCCGTAAAGGCTTGCAACCAAAGTGGGAATCATTAGCAGTATCGAAATCGAGGTTAAGCGCTTCATCACAATGTTCAAATTGTTTGATATTACCGATGCAAATGCATCCATCATACCACTTTGTATGTCGCTGTATATGTTCGACATTTCTATAGCCTGTTTGTTCTCCACAATCACGTCTTCGAGCAGGTCCTCGGTGAAGTCGTTATTTCTGATGTATGATGAATTTTTGAGTTTTGCCAGTATATATTCGTTCGAGCGGAGCGAAGTGGTAAAATACACCAAACATTTCTCAAGTTTCAGAAGGCTGTGCAATTCGCGATTCTGAATAGAGCGCTCCAGATCTTTTTCAACAATATTGGTCTGTGTGTTAATCTCTTTCAGATAGTGGTGATAGAGGTTGTTGGCGTGCAAAAACAGATACAGCACCAAATCGACTTTGCTGTTTGGGAAAAACTTACGGCGCATCTGTTTGTTAAAAAAACCGTTGATTACCTGATTTTCTTTCTGGCAGACCACGAAAATATTCTGATCTTTAATAAATACTCCCATAGGAATGGTTGTAAAAGGAATGCCATTTTCTTTGTTTATAACAGGAATCCTTAGAATCATAAACAGCAGGTCGTCTTCAAACTCAATCCTGGCTCGTTCGTCTAAGTCGAGGATGTCGGCAATGAGGTCTTCAGGTAACCCGAAAGTAGATGTGAGAACATTGATTTCTTCGGGTGAAGGATTTACTACATTAATAATACTTTCTTTGGTGTACTCGGGTACCGGAGCAATTCCGTTGCTGATAATTTGCCAATACGAGATCATTTTCTTACCCTCCATTCTTTTAGGATTGAAGGAGGGCTATTACTACCACTTCATCAATCCTGATTAATACTTATGCCCGCTTCGTGATAGTCGTCCATATTGTTAGTTCATTTTTTATCGATTGCAAATTTAATCTAAAATTTTTCTCGAACAAGCATTTACGAAATTTATTTTTCTTTGTTTTTTGCATCATTGTGCAGCAATGTTTCAATGCGTTGAAGCAGTGGGGGATGCGAGTAGCTGAAAAACACATAGAGTGGATGTGGGGTAAGGTTCACCATGTTTAGTGAGGCCAGTTTCTTCAGGGCTGAAATCAGGTGGCCTGCCGGACGCAGGCGAGACGCCCATTCATCGGCACTAAACTCGTTGCGGCGGCTTACGATATTGCTTAATACCGATAATACGGCAGAAACAGGAGTATACACGAATGCAAATACCAGTAATCCGGAATGGAAGGAGGCATTGGAAAACCCCAGTGCTTCCGAAAAAACAGGTAGTCGCAAGAACAACGACATGATATACAGGGTGATAGCCATGCTTATGGTGGAAATAACCATGCCGGCAACAATATGTCGTTTGCGATAATGGCCAATCTCGTGTGCCAAAACCGCCAGCACCTCGTTGTGGCTGAGCGTATTGAGCAGTGTATCGTAGAAAACAACCCGCTTGCGGGGTCCCAAACCGCTAAAATATGCATTGGCACGGGTCGAACGTTTTGATCCGTCGATAACCATGATTCTTTTGATGCTGAAACCGGCCTTAGATGCCAAATCTTCGATAGATTGCTTTAGTTCTCCTTCTTCGAGTGGTTTTTGTTTGTTGAATAATGGAACGATAAGGTCGGAGTACAGCAGATTCATCATAATCGAAAATGCAACAAACACCAGGCATGCCAGCAACCAGAAGTATTCGGGCGTTTGGTAATAAATCCAGGTTATTAATGCCAGCAAGCCACCACCAACAATAGCAGACAGTAGCCACGTTTTAATTTTATCGACAATATAAGTTTTTATTGTAGTGTTATTGAAACCAAATTTTTCTTCAATAACAAAAGTGTCATATATCTCAAAAGGGATGCCTATTATGTCGGAGGCCAAAGCCAGCATAAAAAAGAAAATAATGGCCTGAATGATAAGATTGTTGCTGATGTTTTCGACAACAACTCCTAAAAATCCAAAACCACCTGTAAAGAGCATCAACATGATTATCGCAAGCATACAAAACGATTGTAGTGTTGAAAAACGGTAGTTTATAGCAGTATAGGCTTGCTGCTTGCGATATTTTTCGTCATCATAAATTCCTTCGAGCAAACTGGGTATGGGTCTGCCAGCATGTGAATGATTGAGGCGCGATAGAAAGAACTCGGCCACGCTGCTGGCAGCTACCACTGCAATAATCAGAATATAAATGATATCTGCCGAAAGCATAATTATGCTACAAAATATTAAGCAATTGTTCCTTTATCTTCTCCAGTTCATCTTTCATTTGTACCACCAGCATTTGTATTTCGGAGTGATTGGCTTTTGACCCCAGTGTGTTTATTTCGCGACCAATTTCCTGACATATAAAACCTAGCTTACGGCCTGCCTGTAATTCGCTTTCGATGGTGCTTGTAAAATAGTCGCAATGCTTTTGTAAGCGAATTTTTTCTTCGGTAATGTCTAATTTTTCTATATAATAAATCAGTTCTTGTTCCAGTCGTCCTGATTCTGTCTCCGACTGGCGCATCATTTCGTTCATATGCTGCATAAGGCGTTCCTTAATGCGGGGAATTCGTTCTGCTTCATACAGGTCTACCTGCATCAGCAACTGGCTGATATTCATTATCCGCTTAAGCAAGTCTTTGCCCAAAACAGCACCTTCGTGCTCTCTGAATGAAACTACTTGCGCCACGCACTGCCGTATGCCATCGTCGATGATTTTCCATTCTTCGGCATCGAGACTCTCGGCGGTAGATTGCATTACCTCGGGCATCTGCATAGCTGCTGTTACAATTTCGGCACCCGGAGTAATGTCATGTTGCCGGCAAAGTGCAATCATTTGATCAATGTATTTTGATGCAGGACCCGAGTGAATTTCGCTGTGTAGTGTTTCACCGGTAAGTTCCACAAACATGGCAAAATCGATTTTTCCGCGTTGCAATCCGGCCACCAATGTATCGCGTATTTCCGATTCTTTTTCGCGGTAATAATTGGGTAAGCGTATCGAAATATCGGCATGCTTGCTGTTCAGCGACTTAATTTCGATGCTGATGTTTTTTCCTTTGTAATTCATTTTTGTTCGGCCGAAACCGGTCATCGATGCTATCATAATGTGTGTCTTAAAAAATGCAAAGCTAATTATTTCGCGCTGGTTCGGTGTTTTTCAATCGATTGCAAAAGTTCTGCACAAGTAAATGGTTTTCCGTGCCCGGGATAAAAATAACGACATCCATATGCGAGTAATTCATCCCAGGTTTGCAACATTTCGATTTTCGATTTACCGGTTATGGGCATCAAATCATTTCGAAATACGCGAAATGCTGCATCACCGCAAAAGCAAATAGTGTCGTTTAAAATTAATGATATTGACCCGTCGCTATGCCCCGGTGTGTGTTTAATTTCGAACCCAGTGTTCCCGATTTTATAGTTGTTTTGCACCAAAATATCGGGTGCAACAGGTTCTACTATGGTCTTGTGTTTTCGGAAGTTACGTGTAATCCATAATCCGAATTTTCCGGCAGCAGTCATGCCGTCGGGCAGGGGAGTCAGGCCCGATTCAATATGCATTTTCTCCGATTCGTGCATTATGACCAAGGCTCCGGTAAGTTGTTTTAAAACGGCCAGATTAACCACATGGTCGTAGTGCGTATGGGTTACCACAATGTATTTAATGTCGCGGTACGAAATACCTGCCCGCATAATAGCCTTATCTATTTTTTTCATACTGCCATGTGAGCCTGCATCAACCAATATGCAGCAATCTTGTTTAACAATCAGGTACGACATGCCTCCCGATTCAATAGGGTATATGCACAGTTGTTTTTGATGCTGAGCTTGGGTTGCAATGCCGGTGAAAATTAGCATGCTAACAATAATTACATATGTTGTGGCTGAATTCATATGCTGGTTAATATCGCATCACAATTTTTACAGTATCGCCTGGCTCTCCCGTAATTTGCTGAGTAAACTGCGACGACACCCCATTGATAAAAGTGAAATACTCGATAGTAATATCGTTGTAGGCAACAATAGGGCAAATGGTAAGTGTATCGGCTGCGCCGTAGAACGAATGTAAAGCATCGTCGCAGCAATCGTCGCATCCATCTGCCAAACCGCTAAGTCGATAGCGAAGCACGTCGTCGTTGCTGAAAGGTGCCACATTCTGTATGGTAAACATCAGGTGCGAAACCATGCCCATAGCGGTTGATGCCTGATATTCTCCAATTACGTCAACAGGCGTTATTATCAAAGTTTTGGTGAAATACCCCTGTTTGCTGAAGCTTAGTCTGAAATTTACGGCCCGGGCTGCATCGCAGCTGAAACGGAAACTACCCTCTGAATCGCTCACAGTGCTTCCAATGGTTTCGTAGGCCGCAACAGCTCCATAGGAGCTTACTTCACGCATTTCGATAAGTATGTCAACATCTGCAACCGGCAAGCCACTAATAACATCGTTGATGTTACCGTAAAAAACATTTTCTTTTTTGTTGTTACACGAATTAAAACTTATTGATACTACGAGTAGTACTAGCACAATATAACAGGTATGCTTCATTGGCATGTTAAATTATCACAAATTTAGTAAAGATTGCAGATTAATATTTCTATTTTTGAAAAAAATTGTTGAACCATTTAATTTAACTACAATGGCAGTATTAGGAAATTTAGAGCCCAAACTTGTGTGGCAGTTCTTCGAAGAAATTACTCAGGTGCCTCGACCATCGAAGAAAGAGGAAAAAATTATTGCATATTTAATGAATTTTGGTAACAAGTATGCTTTGGAAACCAAGCAAGATAAGGCAGGAAATGTACTTATTACCAAGCCGGCCACTCCCGGTTTCGAAGATAAGCCTGTTGTTGTGTTGCAAAGCCATATGGATATGGTTTGCGAAAAACTTGGAAGTGTGAAAATCGATTTTGACCGTGACCCTATCAGCCCTGTTGTTGCAGGTGAGTGGGTTATGGCAGAGGGCACTACCCTGGGTGCCGACGATGGTATTGGGATGGCAGCGCAACTGGCTATTTTGGCAAGCAATAATCTGCAGCATGGAAAAATAGAATGTTTGTTTACCGTTGACGAAGAAACAGGCCTCACAGGTGCATTTGCACTTGAAGAAGGCTTTTTTACAGGAAAAATATTGCTGAATCTCGACTCGGAAGACGAAGGCGAAATGTTTATTGGTTGTGCCGGAGGGGTTGACACATTGGCGTATTTCGAATACTCGACCAAAGAAATGGGGCAGAAGTACCAAACCTATTCTATCGAAATTTCGGGCTTAAAAGGAGGACACAGCGGCGACGAAATTCATAAAGGACTTGGAAATTCGGTGAAAATATTGGCAAGGTTCCTATACGATCTTAACCAAAAATATCCTGTAAAACTGGTGCATATCGATGCGGGCAATAAGCGAAATGCCATTCCGCGCGAAGCTGTGGCCACGGTTGTTTTCAAGGAAAAATACGAGAAACTGTTTATTGCCGATTATAAAAAATTCAATAAGGCCATTCATAACGAGATTGATCGCACCGAACCCAAACTCGATATTAGCATTGCTGAGTCGAAGCCTGCCCGGTATTATATTAAAAAGCAATATCAACAAAACTTGCTGATGTCGCTGATGGCTTGTCCGCATGGCGTTATTGCCATGAGCCCTGCCATCGAAGGATTGGTGGAAACATCCACAAACCTGGCCTCGGTTAAAATGGATGCCGATGGTGGAAAACGTATTACAGTTACTACCAGCCAGCGCAGTTCGCTCGAAAGCGGTAAAAAATATGTGCGCGATATGGTGCATTGCGTGTTCGAATCGGTGGGTGCCGACGTAGAACATTCCGACGGATATCCGGGATGGGCGCCCAATCCCAATTCGGCAGTGCTTCAGGTGGCTGTAGAAACTTACGAAAAACTCTTTGGAATGAAACCCGTGGTTAGGGCCATACATGCCGGCCTTGAATGCGGACTATTCCTCGAGAAATATCCCGACCTCGATATGATATCGTTTGGGCCTACTTTACGCAATGTGCACACTCCCGAAGAAAAAATCGAAATTGCTTCGGTTGAGAAGTGGTGGAAACATTTGCTCGAGATACTCAGAGCAGTGTAGGTGTCGTAATATAAGAAATAGAAAAGCTGTGCCACTAAAAGCACAGTTTTTTTATTGTCGTTATACTTTTTTTGTATAAATTTGTAAGGATATTTAACTAAAACCTGAATTACTTGAAAAAGAAGAAAGAAAGACGCTACAGCCTCATTGGTGCTGCATTTTTCATTAATTTGTGTGTTATTTTCACGGCATACTTTTTATGGACAATTATCGATGCATTCGATGAATTCAATCCTCTCGATCAAATATTTAACGATTTCGATTACACCGATTTATATTTTTCGGAATTCGGAGCCAAGGTGGTGCCGCCCGATACCAATATTTATATTGTAAATATTGGCGGCTATCCTTACACCAGGCTTGATATTGCGAGGCAGATAAATGTGCTGCAACAGTTTGAACCACGTGTAATTGCCGTAGATGCCGTGTTTGCCGAAAGGAAGGGTTTCGAAGATTTTGCATTGAAGCAGGCATTGAATCAAAAAAACAATGTAGTGCTGGGTGTGTTTGGTGTTTACGATGACGAAACCGACGAGCTGGTAGGCTATAAGCGAAGTAACGAGTTTTTTGGTGAATTCCCGTTTGGGCACCTCGAGTTTCAAAGCTATCCAAAAACAACGCGCGATTACGAAAAGTATATTATTGCTTACGACACTATTACCAATAAATTGGCGCACGAAATACTGAACGACTATTACGCTCTGCTCAACGATTTCAATTTGATGCTGCAGAAACAACCGCAACCCGAAAACACCTCAGATGACGACTCCGACGGCGATGCAAGAGAGGAAGAGACCTGGGATATAGTTGATTTTTCGGCAGACAGCGCAGCTATGCAGTTGGAGCTTCAAAATTTGAAACGAGCATTTTTGTATCAGGTAATGTTTCAGCAACCGGCCAAAGGCTTTAAACAGGTTCAAATCAATGCCTTTACTACCGAAATTATGCGACTGTATGATACCGTGAAATATGAGAGATTCCTGAAACGCGGCATGCGCGAAGAAATTATCAATTTCAGGGGTGGTTCTATGCCATTCATCTTTTTCGAAGCCGAAGATATTGTCGACTCAAACGAGAACCTCGAACGAATCAGAGATAAAATTGTGTTGATGGGATATGTGAAACAAGATTTACATGCCGAATTCGATACCATCGACTCTCATTTCACTCCCATGAAACGTTCGCCTACAGGGCACGCATGTGCCAAAGGAGTAGAGGTACACGCCCATATACTTAGTATGATTCTAAACGAAGACTATATCGATCATTGGCCGGCATGGACGAATTATCTGATTGCTCTGCTGGTGAATCAGTTGTTTTTAATGTTTTTCTGTTACATATATGTTTACAAAACCGACTATTTCGATGTGATAACCAAACCAACTCAGTTTATTGGTCTGGTTATAGTTTTGTGGCTTATGTTTTTTGTTTTCGATACTTTTAGTTTTAAGATAGATTTGGTGCCGGCTGTTATTGCTATTATTCTGTCGATAGAGGTGTTGTATTTGGTTCAGGAAACATTTGAATTACTTAGAGTTCGTACTTACTTAACTCAGCATATCGATTTTGAAGGGAAAGAAAGTCGTATTACTTTGATGCGTCGAAAACTTACAAGTAAGTTGCGAAAATTGTTCCAACCCGGCCAAACAACATAATAAGCCGGTAGTTGAAGCAATCTATTTTGAAAAAAAGGATACTGTTTACAGTAGAAGATGTAAACTGTTTGATTTTTTGAAGTTCTTGAAATGTTATCATTTTGTTTACAAGCGAATTGCATTGAAGAATATATATGTTTGTAATAAAAATATTTAAAACATTGTATTACCAAGGCTTTAAGTATGATTATTGCTTGTAAATAAACAATATCAATGCATTGATGACATAAAAAAAATGTTGGTCTAAATGAATTAGGTATTATATTTGTAAACAATAGAATTTGAAAAACTAAAAAAAAATGATAATAAATTAATTCTGAACACTATGAAAACAAAACTATTTTCTCGTATTGCAACATTCATGCTTACCGGCGTACTCAGCTTCAGTGCATTGTTTCTGATGGGGCAGAGCAGCGAATACAAAGTGTTTTACTACTCGGGTAATCCGATGTTTAAAGCCAAGAACAAAACCGACAAACTGGTTCGCGATCAGGCTCTCGACGAAAGCGCAACCCTTATGATTCCCGATAACGCCTATGTGGTACTCATAAATAAATCGGAGGTGCCTCTTGGAATCAATAAACCCGGCGATTATTCGGTGGGCGACATCAAGAAGCTGTACACCAATATGAAAGACAGCAACCTTACCGAGGAGTTCTTTAATTATATTGCCAGCAGTATGCTCGACAGTAACGACAAAAACAGGCGTAGCGGTGGTGTGTATCGTGCCGTTGGAGATATCATGATAAACCCCTTTGACGCTGCTGTAATTGTTGATAATACGGCGCCATTCGAGTTTAGCAATCCGAATCAGAAAAAGCTCTACCTCAAGATATTCGATATCGAAACCTGGGAAATCATATGCGATATTGCTACTACCGACAGTGTTTATGCTGTAAATATTGAACAGGAAAATCTGCAAGCCGGTAAAGATTACGCTTGGGTTGTTACCCAAACTTCAGGAATACCTCAAAGCGGAACTGAGCTTTTTGTATTTACAGTTCCCGATAAAACCTTTAAAAAAGACCTCGATAAAAAACTAAAAGAAGCCGAAAAGAAGAGTCAAGACGAACAAATGCGCAAAATGATGAAGCTTAGGGTATATATCGATAGTAATATTTATCCGATTCCTCCATTTAGTCAGATGTAGCTAACTGTATCATAGTATCAGCCACCTGAGCAATCGGGTGGCTTTTTTTTGCCGACACCAATAATTAAAACATGAAAAAAAACTATCTGTTTGTTGTTATTTTACTGATTTCGGTTCTTTTCGGTTCTGCAATAAAAGCTCAAACGAGCAGTATTTCTTTGTATATGTACTCCGGTAATGTGCATTTCAAAGAGAAAGGAAAGATTCAGAAGCCTGTGCGAGATATGCCTATTGCTCAGGGAACAGTGCTTTGTGTTGAAGAGAATGCATATGCTATTGTGGTAAACGAAAACAATATACCAATGGCTATAAACAGTAAGGGGGAATATAACCTGAAGAAATTGAAAGCCTTGTACTCAAAATCAGAAAACAGCAATATCACTCAGGCATTTTTTGCATATGTGGTTAATTCGATGTATTCTGACGAGAAAAAAAAACATACTAGTGGAGGCGTTTACAAGACCATGGAACCGCTTGATGTAATTACACGCATTCCCTCAAACAATGTTCTCATTGTCGACTCGGTGTTTTCGTTTACCTACGAAGCCCAGTTTATGTTCGATATGTATTTGAAAATTTTTTCATTACACTCCGATACCGTGTTGATTGAATTGCTCATGGATACACCTGTAAAAACGGTGAATATTCGCGAAATCAATCTTTTGCCCGGTGAATCGTATCGTTGGGTGGTAGAAGAAGGCCGGCAGGCGCTCGATGTTTTTTCTATCCCGTGGGGCATAAGAATTGCCGATGACGAATTTAAGCAGGTGTTTAATGACAGCCTCAATAATATTGATAATACAGAATCTGACCCAATAATGCGAAATCTGGCGAAACTACGGCTCTATCGCGATTACAATATTTATCCTATTCCCGAATTCTCGTTTGATTAAGAGAAGCGTCCACGCCCTTCATGTAATGCAGCAAGCGTCCACGCTTGCTGCATTACTTACGTGTTACAGTTTACGGCATTGAAGCAATTCAGGAGGATTCCCTGCATACAGATGCATTCCGCTTCCCCTGCAGTGCTTATAGTCGGAACAAGAGGCGCAAATACCTTTGTGCGTCCAGCTTTTGTTTCGGAACACCTGGAATTTCGCATCCCAAATGTTTTGCAGATTGTCGTGGTAAATGTTGCCCTGAGCCATACTTCTGTCGATATTCGGACAAGCAGATATCGACCCGTCGATAAGCACCGATGCAATGTTTATGCCTGCACGGCAAAAGAAATAGCTATCGCGAACCTTAGCTTCGTAGTTGCCAACATAACTTTCGCAACTAAACTGTACATTCATACCTTTTCTGCTGCGAGCATGCACAATAAACTGCATCAGCACTGCGAATTGTCGGGCAGTCAGCATCAGATGGGGGTTGTTTGCTGCCCGGCCAATAGGAGCAATGGTGAACAGTCTCCACGATTTCACATTCAGGCTTTCGAGCAGTTGGTGCATTGCATCAAGTTCGTGTATATTCATCGGGTTTACACAGCTTACCACATCAAAGTTCAATTGAGGTGCTTTTGCTGCCATTTCAATAGCCCTTGTCGCTTTTTCGAAGCTGCCCGCGGTACTTCTTAAATGGTTGTGACTGTTTTGCATTCCGTCGAGGCTGATAGTAAGCGCTCCCATTCCTGCATTCAGTAGACTGTTGTGGCGCGCTTCATTATAAAGCACGCCGTTACTCACTATGCCCCATTGCATACCCAGTTTTCTGATTTGTCGTCCGCATTCTTCAATATCGTTGCGCATCAGAGGTTCACCACCGGTGAATACTACAGTGAAATTTTTTGGGATATGTTGTATTGTTTGCAGGGCATTTAAAAAATCATTTACCGGCATGTCGATGTAATCGCTGTTTCTGCTGCAATCGCTTCCGCAATGCAAACATTGCAGATTGCATCTTAGCGTGCATTCCCAGAACAGGTAATTCAATTCGTGAAGTCGCGTTTCGGCATCACGAAACTTTGCAAAAAGTGTTCTTTTTAGCTGTTGCAAGTCTATTTAGGGTTTACACTTATGTCTAAATAAATGCAGTTTCCTTCTGCAGCAATCAGGGTGTCGGCTGCATTGTAGTTGCCGTTGTCGGCATTGTCGATGTCTTCAACTACCAGGCGTAAATCGCTCCTCTTTACGGTGTAGAACGAAAATTTACCTTCGGCATCGGTATATTGGTGTTGCGATTCACCGTCGATGCCTACGCGCATGTGCTGAACAGGCTCTCCGGTGCTTCTCGAAGTAACGCAGCCTTCTACCAAAAAATCGTTGCCCGCAGCTTGCGGAGTGCCGTAACAGGCCTGGAATACAAACAGAGCTGTAGTAAAACTCAGGCTTCCAATCAGTGTTCTCAGGGTTTTATAGTTCATAGCCGATAGGTGTTTTTATTGAAACATGTTATTTGCCTTTTTATTGTATGTTTAGCAAGTCAACACAATAGTTACTCATTCTGTGCCGGCTTTTCTTCTTCTTTCTGCAATAACTTTTTAATCAAGTTATAGAGCATGCTACCCGAAACTGCACCAAGTGCATATATGCCTGCAATGGCAATGGCAAAAGGCATGGTTAAGTGAATCGTTAGAAACGACAGGGTTACCGATTCCAGATTCTGAATAGCAAAAACCAACACTATGGCAGCTAAAATCACTATCAGGAATATTCTGAAGAATTGTTTTAATTTTTTCATTTTTCTTTTGTTGGGTTTATATTCTGTGTTTCCGACCTCAAAGTTAACAAATCAAATACTAATGTGTTTTAAAAATTTCAAAAAAAAATATTGATTCATTCTTCTATTGACATCATAGCGGAAATCACATTTTTTATTGTATTGTTTTTATTTCTAAAATGACTAAATTATAGGCGAAATAACGATTAAATATTAATCAATATGCTTATGCAACGAAATATTGCCCATCTCGATCTCGACACCTTTTTTGTGTCGGTAGAACGGCTTATGAACAGTCGTTTGAAGAATTTACCGGTGATTGTGGGTGGCGGTTCCGACCGCGGTGTGGTTTCTGCGTGCAGCTACGAAGCGCGTCAATATGCTGTGCACTCGGGCATGCCAATAAAGATGGCAAAGCAGCTGTGCCCCGATGCCATTATTATTCGTGGCGACATGGACACTTACACCCGCTATTCGCGTATGGTTACCGATATTGTTGCCGAGAAAGCTCCTGTTTACGAAAAAGCCAGTATCGACGAGCATTATCTCGATCTCACAGGCTTCGATAAATTCTTTGGCAGCCTGAAGTGGGTGCACGAGTTGCGCAACACCATAATGAAGGAGACGGGCCTGCCTGTTTCTATGGGGCTTTCGGTAAACAAAACCGTGGCGAAAATTGCCACCGGAGAGTCGAAGCCCTGTGGCGAAATGCATGTGCAGGCACCCATGATAGCTTCGTTTCTCGACCCGCTGCCGATACAAAAAATCCCTATGCTTGGCAAACAGTCTTGTCGTATGTTACGCTCTATGGGTGTAGCTCATATACGAACCCTGAAAATGATACCTCCCGAAATGATGGAGAAGGTGCTTGGTAAAAACGGACGTAGTATATGGGAAAAAGCCCATGGCATCGACTATAGTCCGGTGGTTCAATATTGCGAGCGCAAATCGATAAGCCACGAACATACTTTTGAGCGCGACACCACCGATGTAGCCTGTATCAGAACATTATTGTCGGCATCGGTCGAGAAATTATGCTTCAAACTGCGCAACGATGAGTGGTTGTGCTCGTGTGTTACCGTGAAAATTCGTTATTCCGATTTCAATACCCACACCTTGCAGCAACGCATTGCCTATACCTCGTTCGATCATACGCTTATAGAAACAGCACTTGCCCTTTTCGACCGTCTCTATTCGCGACGTATGCTCATACGACTTGTTGGGATAAAACTTAGCGGACTGGTGCGCGGCACACAGCAACTCGACCTTTTCGACGACACCCCCGAACTGGTGCAACTCTACATGGCTATGGATACTATTCGTAAACGATTTGGTGTTTCGGCTCTGAAAAGGGCGGGAGGGATGCTGTGAGTTTGCGGCAATTATTCCCACTCATCAATGTTGTAGCGGTGAAATGTAATCTCGCGCTGAAAACCGTCGCTGTAAAACTGTGTAACCTTAAATGAATTCTGGTTTACTTCAAGAATCTTCATCAAACTCCGGCTGTTGTAGCGGTCGTAGCCAATATAATACGACGGGGCTGTTTCGTAGTAAATCTTTAATTGACCGCGGCGAATTTCCCATTTAAAAGTATCGGTGGTGCTCAATAGTTTCGAACTGCCATTGTTGTCGGTTTCAAACGTGTAGAGAGGTACGTCAATGATAATGTCGCCGTTGCTGTCGAGTGGTTGCCAATTGCCCAATATACTTTCCATCTGAACCAGATCTTCGTCGGTTTGTCCGCATCCTGCAAAAAAAGCCGAAACAAGGGCCGCTAACACTATATATAAAATCAATTTTTTCATGCGCGTAACATATTTTTATACCATCAAAAATACACTATTTTTGCGCAAAAAAAATCGCAAATGTACGATTTCGATAAAATAACCAATCGCGAAAACACAGCCTCGGTGAAATGGGACAACAGGCAAGAGGTTTTTGGAGATAGCAATGTGTTCCCCATGTGGGTGGCCGATATGGATTTTGAGGCACCTGCTTGTATCGTCGAAGCCATAAAGCAACGCGCCAATCATTGCATTTATGGCTACTCGTTGCACACCGATTCGTACTACGAAGCATTTGCCGGCTGGGTGGCAAAAAAGCAGGACTGGCATGTGGAGCGCGACTGGTGCTTTTTTAGCCCCGGAATTGTTCCTGCACTTGCAGTGGCAGTGCAAACTTTTACCAAAATATGGGATAAAGTGCTGGTGCAAACCCCGGTGTATAATCCTTTCTTTGATGTTGTAGAAGGCAATAAACGCGAACTTGTTCTCAACCCGTTGATATTGTCGGAAGGTCGCTATTATATCGACTTTGAGGCATTGGAATCGGAGTTTCGTAAGGGTGTAAAAATGATGCTGTTTTGCAATCCGCACAATCCGGGAGGCAGGGTTTGGACGCGTGAAGAATTGCTGCGACTGGCCGAATTATCGTTGCAATACAAGGTAGTAGTGGTTTCTGACGAAATTCACGGCGATTTGGTTTACGACGAACATCGGCACATTCCCTACGCCAGCCTCCCAGAGCAGTATCTGCCATATAGCATTGTGTGTCAGTCGCCCAGTAAAACATTTAACATAGCCGGGCTCAACAGCTCAATTGTGATTATTCCTGATGCATCAGTTCGGCATCAAATGAAATCGCTGATGGAGACTATTCATCTGTGTAGTGGTAATATTTTTGGAACGGTAGCCTTTAAAACGGCCTACAACCAATGTGGGGAATGGCATAGCAATCTTATGCATTATTTAAAAGCCAATCGCGATTTGGTTTGTGATTTTTTTCACCGCCGTCATCCCGAAATTGAAGTTATGAAACCGGAAGCCGGATTTCTTGCATGGCTCAATTGCAGGGCATTGAATATGAACGATAAAGACTTGAATCGCTTTTTTGTAGAAAAGGCAGGTGTCGGTTTATCGGCCGGTATAATGTATGGTACCGATGGAAGCAGTTTTATGCGCTTGAATTTTGGCTTGAACCGGACACAACTTGTCGAAAATCTCGATAAAATATCGATGGCACTGAACGGCCTGAATGCTAATAAATAGAGCAATATTTGCAATGTGAAATTGCGAGGAGTCAGGAATCAGAATACAGAAGTAAGAATACAGAATACAGAAGTGGGTGGCTTGCAATCAAACAATATTCTCCTCCGACTTGAATATTACTATTTCTCGGAGCAGCAGTTTTCTATCGTCCAACGAAAAGCCCCTTCTGTATTCTGTCTCCTGTATTCTGAATTCCCAAATTCCCAAATTCAATAATACGTCATTGGTAGTAACGAAGCGGTAATTGAATTTGTCACCCTGAGGGCTAATTATTGGGGCATTAAAAGCAATGTGAAATGACGTGATGTCTAAAATCGGAATACAGGAGTCAGAATGCAGAATACAGAAGTGGGTGGCTTGCAATCAAACAATATTCTCCTCCGACTTGAATATTACTATTTCTCGGAGCAGCAGTTTTCTATCGTCCAACGAAAAGCCCCTTCTGTATTCTGTCTCCTGTATTCTGAATTCCCAAATTCCCAAATTCAATAATACGTCATTGGTAGTTACGCAAAGCGTTCGAGAAGTTCGGGTGCTTCAATTTCTTTGGCAAACGATTGAATGTTTTCGATAGGAATATCTTTAATATCGCCAAGTATCAATCCGTCGATGGCATTGTTAAACTCGGGGTCAACATTAAAGGCAACAATACGTGCACCCTGGCTGAGGTATTTCTTGAACAATACGGGTATTTTCCATCCCGAAGCATCGAATTCCTCAACCACACGGTCGATTTTACGGATGTCGTTGCCACAATAGTCGAGAATATTGGCCAAATCGCGATACATCGTATAGGTGAACTTATTGCGGCAACCCACCTGTTTTTCGATTTCGCTGTCGCCATAATAGCGCTTAAAAAATTCTACCATTAGAATTTTTGCGAATTCGTTGTAATGGCTGCTAATGCTGGCCGGACCGAAAATGTAGCGGTATTGCGGGTTTTTCATCAGGGTGTACACTATGCCTTTCCACAATATAAACAATGCCGATGATTTACGTCGGTATTCGCCGGCAACAAACGAACGCCCCAACTCGAGCGCATTATGCATTAGCGGGTGAAACTTATCGGTAAATGTAAACAGGGTAGAGGTGTAGAACCCGTTGGGTCCGTATTGCTGCATGATTTCTTCGCCGAAGCCGATGCGATACGACCCAACCAGTTTTTGGTTTTCGTTGTCCCAAACAAACAGGTGGCGATAGTATTCATCGAATGCATCCGAATCGGCACTGTTGCCTGTGCCTTCGCCTACTTCGCGGAAGCTTACTTCGCGCAAGCGACTGATTTCGGTAAACATTTGCGGTATTTGGCTTTTTTGTGCCAGAAAGCATTCGTACTGTTCTATGCGAAACAAAAAGCATTGGCTGCGAATGCTGTCGATTTCGGTTTTAAGTGCTTCAATATCGATGGCATCAATAACTGGTGCCCCGGTTTCGGTAATATTGTTGTTTTCTTGACGCTTCAAATCTTCGCCAATGGCATAGCTGCGCATTTTCAGGAAACTACCCAGGGCTTTTGTGTCTTTTATTATGCCGTAGATACTTGGATTTACCGGTTTCCCGAAATGCAGCGATATTTCGGTATTGGTAAGGCGGAGCAATTCGCCCGGTAAACGAATGGTGCGCAACAGGGGATGAATTTTTCCCAAACGGTGAAACCATGCCGAATTACCTCCCGGAATATATACGGGCACAACACATAGCTTGTTGTTCTGAATAAACTTAACGATATTGGCTTGCCATGCCTTGTCCATTACCCTGCGGCTACCCCTGTAAAAAGTGGAAACTTCGCCGGCCGGAAAAAAGCCGATAGGATGGCCCTGACTGACGTGTCTGTGCATAGTTTTTAAACCCTGAAAGTTCGATTTCATCTGTTTGCGGTTCTCAAACGGATTCACTTCGATGATATTGGGTTTTAAGGGTTCTATGCGGCCAATAAGGAAATTAACCAGAAATTTAATATCGGGCCGAACTTCCGAAATGGTTTTTATAAGGGCAACACCATCCCATCCCCCATAAGGGTGATTGCTCACCACGGCAAAACTGCCTTCGGCCGGAAGCATGTCGAGCTTTTCGGGTGAAACTTTCAGTGTGTTGTTGTTGCACTGAAACATGGCATCGATAAACGCTTCGGTAGATGCCCTGTACATGAGGTTGTAGGCTTTGTTCAGCTTTGTAAGCCCCAACACAGGCATGGCTGCGCTGCAAATCATTTTCCACAGAAAATTTTTCCTTTTTATGGCCTTCAGCAAATCATCGCGGCTTACCAACACTCTGGGCATTTCAGCAATATTTTAAGTTTTATAACTTAATTTCCGTTTCGAAATTAATATAAATATGAAAAATAACAATTGTAATAACGATTAATTAACATTACACCGATTTGCTTTTTTGCTTTGTAAACGATTTTATGAAGAAGAACACGGTAATAAGGCTGCACACCAAAAATAGTACGCCGGCCAATGCCAGAGCCTGCCGCAGCGAATATACATCGGCAAAGTAACCGATAAATGGGCCCAAAATCGAAAACAAGATGCGTATGAGAAAATTTCTCACCGACAGCACTGTAGCCCTAACATCGCTGGTTGTAATGCGGTTTATATAGTCTTTAAGCACCGGTGTTGCAATGCCTCTTACCACGTAGAACATTGCAATAACAGCAATAACTGCCCACGAGTTTATAAATGCCATAAGAATGTAGCCTCCGGGAATACACAGGGCAATGATTAAGAGAGTTGCAGTAATTCCAATGCGCTTTTCGATGCGATAGGCAGCCAGTGTGGCAAGCCCCACAATCATATTTAGCACAAACCAGGCAATACCGATTTCGGATGCACTCATGCCGAGCTCATCGGCAAAATACGGCTGCAGAAACCAGGCCATACTCAGTGTTGCCGAACCAATTACCGAGCTGTAGAAAATGTTTCGTCGCAATGCCTTGTTGGTAACAAGCGATTGTTTTACTATCGACCAAATATGCCGCATGCCCGCGCCAATTTGCATGCGTGTACGCATAGGTTCGTACAACATGATTGAGGCCGGAATTGCAATAGCTGCCACAAACGACTGTGCAATAAATGGTGTGCGCAGGCTTATTTCGGCCAGCAAACCTCCACCCAGTGCTGCAAAAGTCTCGGCAAAATTCCCGATCGATATTACACGTCCTTCAAGTTTCATGTACTCGCTGCTGCGACCGCGCTCAACCAACGAATCGTAAAGCATTGCCGAATCGGCACCGCTTATAAGGCTGATACCTATTCCCAGTACAAATTCGGCTGCAAAAAAGCCCCAGAAACCCGCGGTAAACGAATAAATAACATATCCTACCGCACCCAGAATGCTGCCCACTATCATGGTGTTGCGGCGTCCCCACAAATCGGCCAGATATCCCGAGGGTATTTCCCAAACCACAATACTGATAGAATATACTGCCTGAAGCGTCAATACATCTCGCAGGCTTAACCCGTTGTCCTGGTAAAAAAGCACGATAATGGGCATTACCAGCATAAACCACTTGGCCACCTTTATCAGGTATAGCATGTAAATATTGCGGTCGGCAAGGTGCATTGCATTTGTTTAGGGGGCAAATGTAGAAATATTCGGCAATATGCCGAAGTCATTTTATCATTGATTTGGCGAAAGCTGCGTTCTCATACAATCATTTTGTTATAAAAACTGTGATTGTGTTGGTTTACTGTTTCTAAATCGATAGTTTTGCAAAGAATAAAATGATGTTTTGAAATTATGAAATCAATTCTCGCAAGTTGTTTGTTGTTGGTGCTTTCTCTGTATGGAATGGGGCAGCGTGTGTGCCGGCTGAATATTGAAACCGGAAGTGAGGGCATGCTTATGTTTTATGAGCTTGGCGTGTGGCCGGTGCATGGCTTTTTGAAAAAGGATGGTGTGTTTACCGGTGAGTTCGAATATGCCGATTATGTAAGCATACGAGATGCCGGTATTCCTTGCGAAGTTCTTATTGCCGATACAGAATCGTGGTATTTGCAACGTGAGCATAACCCATCGAAAGACCCGGTGTTTAACTCATGCTTCAATCAGGTGCAGAATTATCCTATTCCCAACGGCTTTTCGTTGGGCAGCATGGCCGGTTACTACACGCTCGACGAAGCCTATGCGGCGCTGGAACAAATGCGGGCCTGGTATCCGAACCTGATTACCGAAAAAGTGATAATTGGTAATTCTATCGAAGATAGACCCATATACAGCTATATTATCTCTGATAACCCGGGTGTGAACGAAGGCGAACCACAGGTGCTGTACACTTCTATTCATCACTCGAGTGAACCCTGTTCGCTGCAGCAACTTATATTCTTTATGTTTCATATTTTGCAGAACTATGGTAGCGATCCCGAAATCACCTATCTGATTGACAACACCGAATTGCACTTTGTGCCTGTGGTTAATCCCGATGGCTATGTGTATAACCAAACCTCAAACCCAAACGGGGGTGGAAACTGGCGAAAGAACCGCAGGGTGGTAACGCCTTTTATTGGCAACACAGGAATAGGCATCGACCTGAATCGGAATTACAGCTTTGCCTGGGGTTACGATAACATTGGTTCGCAGCCTTTGGTGGCCTCGCCCTGGTATAGGGGTACAGCGGCTTTTTCGGAACCCGAATCGGCGGCCATGCGACAGTACCTGATGGCGCACAATTTTCTTTTGCAAATCAATTGGCATGCCTATGGCAATATGCTGATATACCCCTGGAGCTATATCAACCAGAGTACGCCCGATTCGCTGCTTTTTCTGAAGGTATGCAACAAAATGACCGAAGACAATCACTATCGCTATGGTAATGTGGGCGAAACCTACGGATATCAAAGCAATGGCGATGCCGACGACTACAGCTACGGAAATCAGGACGAGAAACCTAAAATTTTGTCGATGACCGGCGAGATTGGCACCATGGACGATGGGTTTTGGCCGGCACCCGCAAAAATTATAGACTTGTGCCGCGGTGCTGTGCGCATGAACCTGAATATGGCTCACTTTGCCAATGCCTTTCACGAATTCGACGATGTGAGTCCCGACATTATAGGCTTTGACAATGGCGAACTTCCTTTCACGCTGCAATGCATCGGGCTTGATGTTCCTGCCAATTTTACGGTTACATTTACACCGCTTACCAATAATATCAGCTTTGGTACTTCGAATTTCATTTTCGAGGCCATGAGCCTGCTCGAAACACGCGAAGCAGCTGTTCCTTACTTCTGCTGGGCTGCCTATGGCGACGAAGTGGCCTGGGTGGTTTCGGTGAACAATGGTTTATTCACTTTTAACGACACGGTGTATAAGTTCAGGGGGCCTGCCACGGTATTGTTTTACGACGACTGCGAAACTATGAACAACTGGTCGGGCAGCTCGGCATGGGGTGTTTCTAACGAGGTTTTTTACGCCGGCAACGCTTCTATTACCGAATCGCCCGATGGCAACTACAGTTTGTTTATGAATGATTATCTGGAACTAAACCAGGAAATCGATCTGAGTAATTACGGATATGCCTTTTTAAGTATGAAAATGCGGTATGCCATCGAAAATACACACGACTATTGCCAGATTCAGGTTTCGAACGATGGCGGAAGTTCGTGGTATCCGCTTTGCACGAAACATTCGCGGGTGGGTAGCGACGACCAAGACGAAGGCCAGCCTGTGTATACCGGAATTGTTTCTGATTGGCTTACCGATAAAGCATCTCTTAACAATTATCTGGGGCAAACTATAAAAATACGCTTTCATTTTTGGTCAGATCAGTCGAATAACCTCGATGGTTTTTATTTCGACGAGTTTTACGTTATTGGCTTCGATAATGCTATGCTTGCAAACGCTATGCCGGTGGCCGATGCCATTTCGCTGTATCCAAACCCAAGTACCGGCCACATCAGTATCGATGCACATGAAACCGGAAAAATTATTATCAGCGATATGAGCGGCAGGTTAATGTATGAGGCTTTACTTGAAAATGGAACTCATCGTATTGATGTTGGCGAATGGGCTAGGGGCATGTATTTTTGCAGGTTCTTAGGAACTAAATTGTTGACAGAAAAGATATTGAAACTGTAATCAGGATTTTTGTTTTTTTGTTTTAAAAAAAATGATTTCACGTTTGCAGATAATAAAAAATGTGTATATTTGCATCACCAAAATGGTCTGGTAGTTCAGTTGGTTAGAATATCGGCCTGTCACGCCGAGGGCCGCGGGTTCGAGTCCCGTCCAGACCGCCAAGCAAGTAAGCAAAAAGATGTAAAAGCCTGAAAATGAGAGAATTCAGGCTTTTTTCTTTCCCCTGATTTCACCCAAAAAACCGCTTTTTCCACCCCTTTTCGTTACCATTTCGTTACCAAAAGGGGGTTCAGAAAAATGGTAACGAAATTGGGTTCTTTTGCACTGATTTGCAGCACTTTGCGTAGCAGAATATTCCAAAATATGACGTATTTTTGTTGAACTAAAACACGTATTTTTATGGAAAAAAGAAACACTTTTACGATGATGTTTTATGCAAAGAAAACAGTTACAAACAAATTGGGCGAATCGCCGCTGTATTTACGCATCACTTTTAATGGCGAAAATGCCTCGCTGTCGCTTCATAAAACAGTAAATCTGGCTTACTGGAATGCTAAGGCGGGCATGGCCGAAGGCCCCGAAAAATATGCCAAAGAGCTGAACCGTTTTCTTATGACAACCCAATCGGCAGTGTATGAACATTACCGAAACTTCCGCGACAAAGGCCTGCCGTTTACTGCTGTGGAGGTGCGCGATTCCTATCTGGGCAAATCGAAATCGGGAAAAGGGAAAAAGCTGCTCGACATCTACAGCCTGCACAACGATAAAATCCGCTCGCTTATTGGCATCGACTTCACCCATTCTACCGTGTTGCGCTACGATACGGCACTGAAGCATACCCGCGAGTTTATCCGGGATAACTATAAAAAAGAAGATGTGTACCTTAGCGAACTGAATTATGAGTTTGTTTGCGATTTCGAGATTTTTCTGAAAGCAAGAAAAGGCATTGCTCACAATACCAGCATGAAGTATGTGAAGAGCCTGAAAAAAGTGATACGAATAGCCATGGCCAACGGCGATTTGAACAAAGACCCTTTTTCGGGCTATAAGGTTCGCATAAAAAAGGTTGATCGCGGCTACCTCACCGAGGAAGAACTGAAGCTGATAATCAATAAAAAGTTTAATAATGTACGTATCGACCAGGTGCGCGACTGTTTTGTTTTCTCCTGCTTTACCGGTTTGGCCCATGCCGATTTGATTCGGCTGTCGCCACAAAACATTGTAACGGCATCCGACGGCAAAAAATGGATAAAAATCAACCGGCAGAAAACCGACAGCATGAGCAGCATTCCACTGATGGCGGCAGCTTTAAGCATTATCGATAAGTACAAAGAGCATCCGCATTGTGTGTTGAAAAATGTGATACTGCCGGTAAGCTCAAACCAAAAGATGAACGCTTATCTAAAAGAAGTAGCCGACCTGTGCGGCATCAGCAAAAACCTTTCGAGTCATCTTGCCCGCCACACCTTTGCCACCACGGTAACCCTGAACAACGATGTGCCCATTGAAACCGTTTCGAAGATGCTTGGTCACAGCTCGATAAACGTTACCCGCATCTACGCCCGCCTCCTCGACAAGAAAATCGGTCAGGACATGCAACACATCGACCGACTCTATCAGGTGGAGGGGTGATGGGGGGGGGGGTTAATAATCCCATTCTCCGTGACTTACTGGTAATCTATTTAGTTCTTCTTTAAAAAATTTCCATTGCGGAATATATTTATCCATTAAAGCCATAAATCTATCGTTGTGATGCCTTTCAATGAAATGAATCATTTCGTGAACTATGATGTATTCCAAACAATGAATTGGTTTTTTCGCTAATTCAAGATTTATCCAAATCCGTTTTTTCTCAATATTGCAAGTACCCCATTTAGTTTTCATTTGTTTTACCTGCCACTCCGCCACACTAATACCGATTTTCTTTTCCCATTTCTCAATAATATCAGGAATAAGCTTTTTTAATTCTACACGATACCATTCATTGATAGCAATTTGCTTTTGTTCAATGGTACTGTTTGGTCTGATAAATAAATCAATATACGTTTTTGTTTTTATCTCAACTCTGGCGGGGGCTTCATGTTCTGTTATTCTCAGTAAAAACCGTTTGCCTTGAAAATAATGACTTTCTCGTTGTTTAAATTCTCTGGGCGATTGTCTGTCCTGAGCTTTAAAATGTCTCTGATGTTTACGAATCCACGCAATTTTTGAAATAGCAAAAAGTCTTACAGCTTCGTCGTTTACATTTAAAGGTGTTGCAATACGAACCCTACCGGTTGGCGGATAAACAGCCAAATGCATATTCTTGATGTCTTTTCGAACTACATCAATGGATAAATTTGAAGTAATATGTAAAACTTTAACTTCTTCCATTTCTATTTGTACTCGTTTTGCTGTTTGATAATCTCAAAAATGGGGTCTAAAACTTCTACTTTGTCGTAATCTTCTAAAACAGGTTTTACCACTTTATTTTTTAGATGTCTCTCTTTAGCAAAATTTCCTTCCCAATTATCATATTTACCATATTTTATAGCACTATCCATGACTAGTGTTAAAGGCTCATCTTTGTCCAAGTTATCATACAAAGCTCTTTTCCCCTGTGTGCTTATGCTTGTTGGATATTCGCCACCTTTTTCAGGTTTTTTAATCTTGATAGCCAGTTCAATAATTTTCTTTAAATATTCTTCATAGTATTCTGCTTCTTCATTACGCATTTTTATCAGTTCATCGAGAAGAACACTCATTTTTTCATAATAAATCGGATTGGTTGGACTTTCTTCAATAATCACTTTTCGCATATTATTCTCGATGGTTTCGGCCATTGCATCTTTATTCTTCTTAATGCTTTCGGGCAGTTTGTCCAATGCTTCTTCACCATCTTTTACTAAAAGTTCAACCAGACTAAAATCATCAAAAGCAGATAGCTTCTTACTTTCCTCTGCACCAATGTAACTATCAATTAAATGACGCATTGCCGGTTCGTATTGTTTTAAATCCACATAATCGCCACTTGCCAATTGTATCTCCTTACGGACATTCTCATAATGTTTGACTTCGGCTTTAATTTTTTCAATTTCGTTTGGTTTATACCCTGCTTCTTCTATTTCGTCTGCAATATTTGCATAGGCACGAATCAAGGAAATAACTGCTTTGTAAAGTGCATGTCGACGAGGTTCAGTGTCTTTTAAATCGGCTTCAATTTGAGTATTTCCACAAAAGTATTGAATGTATTCTTTTGTGCCTTTCGGCGGTACAACCGGTTCGCATAATGCCCGAATTGTTTCAAGTGCATCGTCTAATCGTTCTTTTCCTTTATTCAAACGGTCGGAAAGCAATCCTTCCACATCTTCTTTATCGTAATCCTCAAATGCTTTTGAAGTGAAGTCATTATATGCAGTTTCAAGACTTCCGAAAAGGTCTTTGTAGTCAATGATATATCCATATTCTTTATCGTCGCCATCTAAACGGTTTACGCGGCAAATTGCCTGAAACAAACCGTGGTCGCGCATACTTTTATCGATATATAGATAAGTAGCGCTTGGAGCATCGAAACCTGTCAGTAGTTTATCTACCACAATCAGGAGTTTTATTTGGGCAGGTTCATCGATAAAACGTTTTTTTACTTCATCTTCAAAATCTTCGGGCGATTTACCATTGAGCATTTTTTGGTAAATTTCGTATTGCATGATTTTCTCGGTGTGATTTTCACCTTCGCCTTTAATGTCGGCATGTGAGGGGGCAAACGATGTTACAATGGCACAACGAGTAAAGCCCGATTCCAGAAATAATTGGTAATAACGACAAGCATTGTAAATACTGTCGGAAACCAAAAGAGCATTTCCCCTGCCATTTTGTAATCGCTCACGTGTTTCCATATCGAGCAGAATATCGGCTACAATTTTTTGTAAACGCCCAACTGAGCTGAATACCTTTTTCATTGTACCCCATTTTTCTTTCAGTTCGGTTTTGGCAAAATCGGTTAAGCCTTTTGTTTTTGTATCAAACCAAGTATCAATTTTTTCGAGTGAAGTGATTTTTTGTTCAATATCTCTTGCCTCATAGCGTAAATCGAGCACAACGCCGTCTTTTACCGCTTCATCAAATTTATATGTATGAATGTATTTGCCAAAAATTTCGATGCTTTTCTGTTTATCGGTTTTCATCAGTGGCGTGCCTGTAAAACCAATAAATATTGCTTTTTCGCCTACTATTTGTTTCATAGCCTTATGCAAGTCACCGCTTTGCGAACGATGGCACTCGTCTACAAAAACATAAAAGTCTCCTTTGGGTGAAAAATCTTTTGGTAAACTGTTTTTAAGTTCGGTGAGGTAACTATCGTAATCGGCTTCTTCTTTGTTGCCGAATTTATGGATGAGTGAACATAAAAGCCATGGTTCTGTGTCGTTGAGTTTATCGATGAGAATAGCACCACCGCTTTTGCCGTTTCGGGGTTTGCATCGGTAAATATCTTCGCTTACGCCTTTGTAAACTTTTTCAATTTGTTTATCGAGTTCGTCACGGTCGGTTACAATTAAAACACGGGCATTGGGGTTGTATTCTTTAATCCATTTGGTAAGCCAAACCATGGTTAAACTTTTTCCGCTTCCCTGCGTGTGCCAGATAATACCGCCCTCTTTGTTGCGAAGTGTTTCCTGAGCAGCTTTAATTCCAAAATACTGATTTGGTCGGCAGAATTTCTTTTGACCCCGGTCGAAGACTACAAAATCGTGGATTATTTCAATTAAACGCTCTTTGTTGAGCATTTCAATGACATTTTTATCCAAGAGGTTTTCGGTTTTTGCTGCCTGCTCCCGAATGGATTTTGTTAGTTCTAACAGATAAGTATCATTTGGATTAAATTCTTCGCTAACTTCTTTCCATTTTTGATAATACTTTTCGGATGTGTCGATACCTGCATAACGCAAACCTTCTACATCCTGACCAGCCATAACCAATTGAATGGTGGTGAAAAACGGTTTTATGAAAATATGTTTTTGGTTGTCGTTGCTTTGGCGGATTCCTTCGGAAACTGAAACCGTACTGCGTTTCAACTCTAATGCACCTAAAGCAATTCCGTTTACATAAATAACAATGTCAGGGCGTTTGTTGTGAACACCTTTTATAGTAACTTCTTCGGCAATAGCAAAGTCGTTTTCGAGCGGATTCTTCCAGTCAATCAAATAAACCGTTTCTTTGTTTTCGCCCGCTTCTTCTTTTACTTTTATACCATAACGAAGCTGTGAATAAACCTCTTTGTTTGCCTGGTACAAGTCGTCGTGGGTGTTGATGTTTACCGCTTTGTAAAACTCATACAGGGCTTTACTGATTTGATTTTTGGTATATCCTTTTTTGGTAAGAAAAGCAGTAAGCAAAGTTTCATCCACATTGCTGTTGTTTTCTTCTTTTTCAAGGTTTCCTAAATAGCGGTATTTCAGTTCGTCCTGGAACAGTTTAACCACACGGTTTTGGGCTATTCGTTCTTTATCGCCGACTTTGCTCATGATTCTTTTGATTTGAAAAAATTATCTGTTTCCCAATTTTCGGGGTTGGTATCAATATAATTTGCGATGCGTTGATATTCGGCATCGTTGCGGATTATATGGTCGTGAAAACGGGGTTGCCAAACAGGTAATTTTGGTGTTCCTCGCAATTCGTTAATATGTTTGGTCGCCGATGATTTGAATCCCGCGACAAACGATGAAATTGATTTTGGCGAACGATAGGCAACGCCCGTGCGTTGGATTATTTGTTGGGTTTGTAGAGACGCACGGCCGTGCGTCTCTACGTGCAAACCATGCAAACCGTGCGTCTCTACGTCGTACGTTTCTACAATTATATCCCCAAATAAACATTCGCGACCAGCTGTGCAAATGGTAATGAAATACACCCCATTTTGCGAATAATCCCACCCCTGCAATCGTGCCGATGGTATGCGGTATTTATTTTGGAATTTATCCATTATACTAATCTTATTTTACCAGTTAATAAATTCTGCATCATACCCAGTTTTATGTTGCGGTATTTCTCCAGTTTGGTTACCAATGCCTGTATTTCGGCATCCATATCGGAAAGGATGGTGGCTATGCGGGCTTGTTCTTTAATTTGGGGATATGATATCGTAAAACTTGAAAGAGCCTCCTTTGTAATTGTTTTAATAATTCCACCTGGTGCCTTTTCCTTTTCTTTTTCAAACAGATTAAAAATTGATAACAAAAAAAAGTACTTATCAAATGGCACAATAAAACTTTCAAAGAACAACAATGTCCTATCCACATAAGCATCATATTGCGTAATCGCAATTCTGCCAATTGAACCTTGTAAAGTAATAATTACTGAGCCTTTGGCAATGTATACACTCATATCCTGTGCTTCTTTGCTTATCCTTCTTTTCGTCTCATTTTTCAATTGAAAATTATCATCAACATCAAATACTTGTACAAATGGAAATCCATTAGTATCGTCATACCACTTGTCAAGTCCATAAGGTTGTGGAAAACTACCTCTTCTATATCTTGCCAATTCTTTTAGTGTCCTAGTTTCCCAACCTTCTTTCGGTTTTAGCAATTGTTGCATTACCCCTTGTTTGATGTTGCGTTTTTTTGCAATGAGTTTTTCGAGGCTGTTTATCAGGGCATCGGCATCGCTTAGGGCGGTGGCTATGGCGGTTTGTTCGATTAAATTTGTTGGAATTGGGAATGTAAGTGTTTGAAGAACATTTTTAGGAACAAAACCCATCCCAGAGCCCGATTCGTTTTTCTTTATTTCCTTAAATAATGCAGGTGAGTTCATTATACAGCTAAGGAACTCTGGTTTAACTATTTTCTGATTAGGAATTATTCTCATAACATTCCAAGCAAAACTGCACTCTGTGCTTGTTTTCATCAATGAACCTGTTCCTAATCTTGCTCCAATATTTGAAAATAAAAAGTCGTCCTTCTTAATTTTAAATCTATCACTATATCCTTGATATGTTTTGTCCGAAATATGGTCAGAAGTTGAAAAATTAACCTCTCCATCGATAATATTGTTTGCTTTCAACATTGGATAACCACTTTCAACATATTCTGGAATATCAATAGCGGTGTTCACTCCTTGAAGCATATCAGTAGTAATACCCATTATGGATTTCACTTCCCAATCCTCAGGGATAACACCCACCTCAGTATTTTTATAACCTTCTCTTAGTTCCATACAAATCCCATTTTTTGAAGGTGAGCAGTAACTTTATTTTCCAATTCGGCTACATCTGTAGTTTGTTTTGGTAATGGTGTTTCGTAGCGTTCTGCCAATTCTTTGATGCGTTGGGTAAGGCGCTGGCTAATGCGTTCCATTTCGGTTTTTACGTTACGCTCTAATACGGTCATCCATTTATCTTCAACCACCAGTTGCTTTATTTCGTCCTCGGTAAGGGTTTTGTAGCGTTCAATTACCTTTTTATCGAGTTCGGCAAGGGCTTCCTTTATTTTTTTGTTTAAAGCTGTTTGGTCATCAATCAATTTTAAATAAGCCTTTAATACTTTTATTTCCTCGGCATTTTCAGTTTTTAATTTTGGAGTATCAATTGCTTTCAATCGCTTTTGCACATTCCCTTTGTTTACCTTATCGGGAACATCGGCGAATAACCCTTCTTCGGTATTGTGTTCTTCTTCGAGTTCGGTAATTTCTGCTGCAATGGCTTCTTTCTCGGCTTCAAGTTTTTCAATGGCTTGTTTTTCGGCTAAGAAATAGCGGTCAATCACCAAAGATTTTGGAACCAGGTCGCAATCCCATTCGGTTACGGTTTTGGTTTGTTTGGTAATGGTCAGTTCTGCTTTCCAGCCTTCCACGGCAAGGTAGTAGCAATCGTCCTGCATAATGTTGTTCCAGTAGTCCATCAAGTGCTGGTACACATCGTATTTGTTCATCAGGGCATGGCCTGTGTAGGTTGCCAGAATATCTTCCGAAAGGCGGTATATAACTTCTTTGGGCTTTAAGCCTTTGGTGAGCGATTTTAATATTTCGGTGTTTTTGGTTTTCCAGCCTTTAAAAACTTCATCCATTTGCTGTGTGAAGGTGGTAAATTCGGGATGTTCTCTAATTGTTAATTGACAATTATCAATTGATAATTTGGAATATTTTGGTCTATCACTTTCTTGAAACAATACAGCTTTCAACGATGGATACACTTCCCAATATTCATTTAAGGCATCAATGTCGGCATTTGGTATTCCACCCAACAAGTGTGCTTCAATATCCTGAATATCTTCGGTTTCCTGACTGTCGATATATCGGGGAATGTTTAGATTATAATCGTTCTTAGGGTCGCTTATTTCTTCGATGCTTACCAAACGGCTGTATTTGGGTACATCGGTTTGTTTGGTAAAAACATCCACAATTTTATGGATGTCCTGCTCACGCAACCGGTTTTTGTTACCGTCTTTGATGAAGCCTTTGCTGGCATCAACCATGAAAATGCCTCGTGGAGACGCATGGACATGCGTCTGTACATCGGCACCTTCCTTATCCAATACTATTACACAGGCAGGAATACCCGTGCCGAAAAAGAGGTTTGCAGGGAATCCGATAATTCCTTTGATATATCCACGCTGAATTAAGCTTTTACGGATTTCGGCTTCGGCATTTCCACGAAACAAAACACCATGGGGTAAAATACAAGCACCTTTTCCTGTGCTTTTAAGCGATTTAAGAATGTGCAGCAAAAAAGCATAATCGCCGTTTTTCTCGGGTGGCGTTTTGTATATCGCTTTCCCTGTTTTTGCACTTTCTTCTTCGTCCTTTTCAAAGCGTCCGTAAAGGTCGTTTTGCGGGTCGAAACCATTTACCCAGTTTTTCGATGAAAAAGGCGGATTGGCTACCACATAATCGAAGGTTCTCAGATAGCCGTCTTTGTTTTTGAAGAACGGGTCTGAAAGGGTACTTTGTCCACGGTGGATTTCGTGTCCCTCAATACCGTGCAGAATCATGTTCATGCGAGCCAATGCGGCGGTTGCTACATCTTTTTCCTGTCCGTAAATAGAACCTTTGCCATCAGCTTCGTCTATTACCTTTAAGAGTAGTGAACCCGAACCACAGGTGGGGTCATAAAAGGTTGTTGAGTTTTTAGGGTCGGTAATTCCCAGAACTTTTGCCAATACACGGCTTACCTCGCTTGGAGTATAGAATTGGCCTTTGCTTTTACCGCTTTCGGTGGCAAAGTTTTTCATCAGGTATTCAAAGGCATCGCCCAGAATATCATCGCCACCGGCACGGTTTTTACTAAAATCAAGCGCAGGTTTTTCAAAAATGGCAATCAGCTTGGTCAGGCGGTCAACCATTTCCTGCCCTTTTCCAAGTTTTTCATCATCGTTGAAGTCGGCTACATCAATCACCCCCACAAGGTCGTTGGCTTTTGCCAATGCCCCAATAATGGTGTTCATCTTGTCGCCAATCTCTTTGTTGTGTTTCAAAGCAATCATGTCTTTGAAACTGCCATCTTCGGGAATCTCAATTAATCCGTCGGGGTCATTCTCGTATTTGTCCGATACATATTTTACAAACAACAAAGTCAATACATAATCCTTGTACTGACTTGCATCCATTCCGCCTCTCAGCTCGTCGCAACTTGCCCAAATGGAGCTGTATAATTCTGATTTCTTAATTGCCATATTTAAAATTTCAAGCGACTAAATTAAATCTTTAATCTTGATCTACCTTAATGTTGAACGAATCTTTGGTGTTTGTTTCTTTAGTAAAATCTAACTCAATTACATCACGAAGGGTGAATTTATTTTCTCCAAGTACAAAGGAGTTATCTTGATTTGACAACTTGTCCTTATCTTTTTTTAAAGCTAGGTTACTAAGAAGTACCAGTCTGTTATATGTTCTAAATTTTTTTACAGTTGAGTCTATTGAAACAAAAGCAAAATCTAGCTTACCACGCAGGTTTAAATCACAACCGATTTGCGCTAATAGTCTTTCAGATAGATAGAACCTTTCGTTGCAATAGTATTCACCAATTTCATTTTGCGGAACCAATAATGCAGCATCTAAGTCATTGGGCATTGGGGTTTCTTGATCAGTATAACTTCCGCCAATGAGTACTTTAAATTTTTTAATGCCGTGAGTTTCAGTAATGCAGATAGCTAAATCTTTTAAGTGAGAGTAAAGTTCCTTCCGTCTATCCGAGTTAACATATTTTGAAACGAATTCTTCTTCTTCCATTGCTTTGGGATTAGCAATCTTAGGTAAATCCAATTCCAAATCGCAAGGGTAATGATATTGAGATATTAACCAACAAAATATTCGATATTCAACTCCAATTAATTTCTCTTTTTTAGGTAAATAATTAAAAATTTCATCCAATAAATACTTAGGAAGGTCAGAGCCTGATATAAGGTGTTTTTTGTTTTTTTCGATTTCTGAAATATTCATAAATAAATTCTCAAGCTTTATTCTACTCCACAAACTTCCATTCTTCCCACTCGCCGGAAACATCTTTGCTGAATTGTACATTGGGGGTTTGAAGCTTGTTGTTAATAATTACCGATTCAAGCTTTACTGTGTTTTCGAGGTAATCAATCATTTCTTTGTAGCTTATCCGACCACTGGTTTCCTGCATTTTCTTCAAGAAATAATAGGTAAATAAGCCATGAAATTTATCGGAATAGCTACTGCTTGATTCGGAACCAGCACTGGAGCTGAAAACTACCAAATTTCCAAAAAGCTCGCCGCTTTCGGGCTCAACAATTACCCCACGGTTGGCAATTAAACTCTGATTTCGCGCTCCTCCGCTAAAGCAAGCATCCAAAATAACCGTAACTCGTTTTACTTTGTATTCAGTGAGCTTCTCGAACAAATAATCCAGCGAAATTGCATTGGTTAAATCGGAACCGTTAACGTCGACAGGAATGAGGTAGGGCTCTTTGGTTTTTTCATCGGGCAGGCCATGGCCCGCGTAATACACAATGATTTCGGCATCTTTCCCAACAATCTCGGCAATGGTATTGAATTTGGTAATTATCTGCCGCATTTGCCCTGATGTTGCATTTTCGAGTATCTCAATGTTTTTCTCAGGAGCACCCAGCGTCTTTACAGCATATTGATAGAATGTCCTGGCATCATTGATAGCGTAATCAACATTCACCTCAGCTTTCAACCCTGTCTGAAACGATTTATAGTCTTCGTTGCCAATTATTAAAACATACAGCTTTGTGTTTTCTTTTCCGGTAAGAGGTATATTCTGGTCAATATCCGACTTGAAAGAGGCGACTGTAATTTGCGTGTCGTCGTTAATGGGCTGAACAACAATCGGGGTTTTATCGAGCATTTCGTCAAGCTCAAACAAAAATTCATTGTTCTTCTTCGAGTACTTGCCATACTTTTCGCCAAGATTAACCAAAACCGAAACCTCATTACCAACAAAATTCCTTTTTACAATAAATTCAAAATTGACAATTTTCTTTTCGTTGGGGGCGAGCGATTCAATGTAAAAAATTCTGTCGCCTATTTCGACCACATTCTCCGGCAACACAAAACCAACATTTATCTTTTCGCCTATACCCTGACCAATGTTCTGAACAATAACCTCAGCATTGATAACTTTACCTTTTTCGGCCTTACCTCCTCCCTCTATGGTGAACTTATGGTCGGCAATAACAATTTGTGGTTCCTGAAAAGCTTTCGAAGCAAATGTAATAAAAACCGGTTCCGGGCTAAACCCAAGTGCTTCGTCAATTTCTATATTCAATGTAATAAGTCCGGTCGGGATTTCCATCGAAGACCTAAGAGGTATTGCAATAAGCTTTTCTTCGTTTGGTTTCAAGTTTCCTAAGGGGATTTCTTTTTGATATTCTAATCCACGGACAAATGCATCTGTATTGCACTTTAGCACTAAATTGTTTGCAACACCTTTTCCAATGTTTCGAATGCTGAACTCAATTACCGCCTTTTCACCTGCATTCAAGCACTGGTTTCCGCCTTCGTCGATAAACTTTAATGTAGTTTCATGGATTTTAATATAGGGAGGAATCACGGCCTCGGTTGTATTTATATATCTTGAATTGCTTTGAGCAATCAGTTTTTGCTCCTGTGTTTTTTGATAATAATAATTATCATATTCAATTTTATGGTTTCTAATTCTTTGCGATTTAATAACTATTCCGGTTATGTCGGCAACCCATGATGCAACGGCAACACCGGCAGCGATATACGATAATGTGTTGAATGTTTGAGCCTTCTTATAGTAGGAGTCAACCAAATCGACATTGTTGGTTGTTGTGTAGTTTTCGTAGTTTTTTACTGCATGTTTGTTGAGAACAAAAGCTGCGGCAACAGAACCGTATCCGGTAAGGCTGTAAACAAAAGGCAAGTATGTTTTACTAAGTCTTACATCTCCCCATCCCGGTAAAACCAACGATTTCGCAATATGGACAGGTAAATTTGTTTTTATTTTTGGTTCTGCTACAATTTTAACATAAATCTCCTTATTAAAATAAATGCTATCGGCTTTAAAGTCCCAGTTCACTTTTTTCTGCAAACCACATTGCACAAACCCAATGTCGCCCGAAAAAGTTTTGGCTTTAATTTCCTGACCCGATTTTCCCTCATAATAGAATTGGATGTTTACAAAAAAAACATCTGATGCTGAACAATTGGTTATATCGTAGAATACTGAGATAAATGCTCCATCATAAGTAATTGAAACATTTTCAATTTTGGTTTTATTTTCCTGGTAAAATTGAGAAAACCCAATTGTTGCAATTAACAGGAACAGTATGGTGTATGCAATTCTCATGTTATTCCGTTATAATAAATTGTTCAATGTCTCCATAAGTAATGCGGTTGTCTTCCATTCCGTATGCTCGGTAATAATAAGTAAGATTAGGCGCAAGGTTAGTGATATTTGCATGAAATTGTTGGTTTGTGTTTTCTCCCAGCGAAAACGACATATCGTTTAAATCGGGGTTCGAATTGGTGTAACTGTAACAAAAGCCATGATCGTTTACCGGCAAAGAACCTTTGATGATTTCTCCATACAGTCGTACTGAATTATTGTTCAGTAACATATGTGAACCTGTAGTAACTTGTAAAAGGTTAATAGTTATCTGAAATGTTTCTGACAGTACTTTTACATAGTTAGCCGGTTTAATAAAAATTTTCAATTCGTATATATCTCCGGCAATAATTCCATTTACAGTATCAGAGTAAAGGTCGGGATACAAACCGTTATATTCACTAGTAATCCACTCGGTTTGCCTAGTAGAGTTTCTAAGCATATATCCATAACTTTCGATACTGAATGATCCTTTGCCATCTAGAATACAGGCAAACATCATTTTATTATATTCTAAAACACTGGCCTGAAAACTTGAAAAACTTACTACTTCAGGGTTAAACACTGCAATGAAACTACTCGTTTCTCCGTAGGTTATTTCTGCATCATTTTTTATGTAAGGCCTGTAATAATACAACTGGTTATGAACCAAATCGGTTAAGGTATCCGAAAAAATTATTCTTTGATTGCCAGTATAATCTGAAACTTTACTTATAATATCCGGGTACTGATTTAAGCCTATACAATGACCATATTTGATGTTATTGTCAGTCGCAAAATCGAGAAGTGCTGATTGAATGATCAAATAATTATTCTGATTTGAATTCGCACCTGTTGTAGCTTTGTTTATCCTATCAATTTTTATTCTTTCACAACTGTTCAAAATAAGAACTATGCAGAATAATTTTAGAATAATATCACAATATTTAGTTATCACTCTCATTTTTAAAACTTTCTTATTGCCCTAGTTGCACCACTACCAGTCGAGAACTTCATTCTCCAGTCAAAACTTCCATTACCCAGATTATAACTATAATATTGAGTTTCATTAATTTCAGTGGAAGAATGATACCATGTATAATTTACACATAGAACTCCCCATCCTTTCAAGTATAAATTATTTCTAAGTAAAACCAACTCTTCCTTCGAAGGTAAAAACCAATCATCATAACCATTATATACTAAATCAAAACATATCCTTGCATAAATATTAATTTCTGAGCAACCACTTACAATGTCAGTAGTATTCTGTTCTCCATCTCCTATATTGGGGCCATCTGCTCCTGATATTAATGTTCCACTACACCCCCATTGTGACGTATAATTAGATATTTCTGTTTCAAAAGGCGCAACTTCCAAATATCTCCAACCATCTGAGTAAAAACCTTTATCATAAAACACTGTTCCTCCAGCTGGGCCCATAGACCCTACATGAAAAATATCGCACCATTGCGGTTTGTTGTTGCGCCACATTAATACCTGCGATTCTTGTCCTCCGGGAATCAACTTCCACGAAGTCCCATTCCAATACCTCATATCACCCGGGTTTTGGCCTGTTGGAAGCCTCACAAAACCGCCATTCGAAAGGCTAATGGTATCGCCATGTATTGAAATTATTTGTAATTCATTG
>CAZEHA010000027.1:0-45775 GCA_964511665.1 uncultured Bacteroidales bacterium | reverse complement strand
CTATTCAAGAAAAAAGATTTCCTAATTTTGAATTGTTAAGGATTGACTAATTATAAGGCGAAGGGTGTAAGTGTTGTCGAAATGCCGAACCAGTTCTTTACCCAACAATTCAACAGCCACTGTTTTAGCATCGCGCCTAAAAAAATCATCCAACAACCTCATTAGTATTCGGTTTTATCGTCGAGCTTACTCCAAATAACAAAAGGGTCACCGGCATTGCTGACTTCAAGCTGTGTTGTTCTAATAGAACGCTTTTCGAAAGGCAATGCCATTTCATGATAAATTGCTGAATCGCTGAAACCTGCTTTTTCGGCATCGAAGCGTGAGGCGGCAAAATACAACTCATCAATTCTGGCCCAATACACAGCTCCCAAACACATTGGGCAAGGCTCACAGCTTGAATAAATTACACAACCACTTAAGTCGAAAGTATTCAACACCGCGGCAGCTTTTCGAATGGCGTTTACTTCAGCATGCGCGGTTGGGTCGTTGTCAACCCCAACCGTATTACCCGATTCGGCCACCAAAATTCCATCCTTCACAACAAGGGCACCAAAAGGCCCTCCCCCTTTGGCTACATTGTCTTTGGCTAAGTCAATGGCTCGTTTGATAAAATCGTTATGTTGTTTTGTGTTCATTGTTCATTCTGTAGTATCGTTGAAGCCCCATAAAAACAACGAGTAAAAATAAGCAAAAAAAGCAGACCCTGTGGCCGTTTCGAGGGTGTCTTCGTTCAACATCGAAATAAAAGCTATTGCAAAAAACATATAGATGAAGTATTTCGATCGTTGGTTTTCGAGAATTATTGGAAAAAACATTGCAATAAGGCACAAGATTCCTCCGAGGGCTCCAAAGCTGATATAAAATGTTAGAATTTGATTATGCGCCCTGTGCCGAAACGGCTCCTGAAGAGAAGAGTTCAACTCGGAATACGCATTTTTAAAAGCATTGTCGACATCGCCGGTACCCACGCCCACAAAAAAATTGTTTCCAAGAATATATAGACCGGTTTTTATAAACTCGATACGTTGGGTAATGGAGTGCCCGCTTGGGTTACCCTCTTTAATGTAAAAATCGATTTGCCATATTAGCTGATACACTTTATCGAGAAAGCTAATTCCATCGGCAAACCTAATGTTCGACACACCATCTTCAATAGCCATAATTTCGCTGTCGGATAGCGACATCACTGCATCGGCATCTTTGGTTAAACCTTTCGATGCCAAATATCGGATTAGTGTATGCATAACGGGCTGGTGTCGTGCATCGAGCGAATCGAAACTAAGTCGGCTTCGCAGCTCCCAAGCCTGACGCAACTCGATTTCGCTAATTTCGACATACACTAGGTTTCCATTTTCGATTACTTTCGATTTTCGATCGTGATAATAGAAATTTCCATTACTTGTTTCGCTTAGCAATTCAGTCATGCCCCGCACCGGAGGGGTATAGAAGCTACGAATTTGAACAAAGGCAAAGGCAAAAACCAAAAGCAGCAGAACCACCACGGCCGAATATCCCAACACTCGATATTTACGTTGTTTCATCAACCATATTCTCCACAACAAGAACAGCACCCCTACAGTAAACAATAGCACAATGCCGGTGAAAAACTGACTCAAAAAAACAAATACAACAAACCAAAGTACCAGCAATGAATACAGATAGTATTCTAACATCCTCCATACTCTTCGGTTGATGACCAACCAGATTAGAATAAAAACACTGAGAACAATCATTAGCGAAAGTCGTATGTGGCTTACAAACAACGACACCTCGCGAAAGTCGTCGGCACTCGACATAGCTGTTGATGTCAGCATAACAACAGTGGCTACAATTGTGTTGGCAAACACACCAACAACAAAAGCCAACAAAATAATTTTTATATGCTGAAAAGAAAGTGGCTTTGATGTTCCAACGATTACCGGTAAGGCTAGTAGTGGAAGTTTTATTCTAATATCATTGAAAGCATAATCGAAATCGCCGGTATTTATCAGCCATAAAAAATGAACACTTATAAGAATTAAAAAAACTAACACACTCTTGCGCGACCAAAGCAATCGCCACTTTTCGATGTATTTACCTTCGGCCAGATAGTTTGCAATTAAAAGGAAGTGTGCAGCACTGGTAATAAAAATAGAAAGCGACATAGAGGCTGCTATCAGCAACAATGCTGCGATATATATACTGCGATGAATTTCTGTCCTGCTCAAATCAAAAAACCTCTCTGTTGAAAACTGCGCAAATTAATAATAGATTTTTGAATTTGGTTTAAGTTTATACCCAAAAACCATATTACAACCCATTCGAAGATTAAAATTCTGTGATGTTTGTGGCCAGATAATACCTGTAAGATTATCGGTAACCATATAAAACTGGAATATTGCGGCCCTTAGACTAAAACCAAGCCCCACATTTGTAAAATTATTATTGGCAATGGTGTAGCTAAGGTGCACAGAGAACCAGTTGTTCAGTTCGGAGTTGAGAGATAAGGTTAGCGACGACAAAAAACTTTTCTTATAGAGTTCGGCTCGGTATAATCCACCAAAATGCAGTTTGTCCTTAAACTTGTACATCGCTCCCATGTATATATTAGCCGGCAGCAAAGTAATATAATTGAAATCATTTTCTTCGAATTGAAACGTGTTGATTACCGAATCGACCAGGGTCTCCATCGATTGGGCGAAGGTGAGCGAGTCGTTCCAGTATTGCACCTGCATTCCTTTAAACAGGAAGCTTCCGTTGCTCACAAGGCTGAAAGGATTGGAATTCCATGTAATCAGTCCGATATCGGTAGCACTAAAAAACACCTGCCATTGCCGGTTGATTTCGTAACTTCCACCCAAATCGAAGGCCACACCAAAATTACGCGGATTTATCATATACGACACCGGATTAAAGTGGTCTCCAATATCATCGGGCAATGAAAAACCGACACTGTCGCCATCGTTATAGTAAATTTCGTCAACAGGAAATGGCTGCGAAGCATTGATGCTCATGTCGGTGACACCGGTCATATATACGTTATCGGGATCGGTATACAACGACATCTGATTTATTTTTGTTGACAGGTTCGAGAGACCGAAAAGCATTTTAACTCTCCCCCCAAGCCGAAATTTATCTTTTGCTACAGCCGATAATCCCACCGCAAATTCGCGGTAGTGTAAAAAGTTCAGATTGAAACCGCTTAAATCGTATGCCTTGTTCTGGTCGAAATACGGACGGTTTCCATAGGCCATTAGTTGCAGTAAATCGCCCGGCAATGTAAAACCATAATGGATTTTTTCGGTAATAGCAAACGATAAATACATGGTTTCGAAATTGATGCCCAAGCTCAGTAATTCGAAATCGTTTTCGAACCTGAAATGGTTTCGCTTACGGGTGTTGCGCATCAGTCTGTCGAGATCGAAAACCAGTGAATCGGCTTTGTTGCCTGTGCCGAAGTGAAATGCATCTTGATACATCCAGGCATTGTTGGCGTAGTTAAGATGCACAGCCGGTGGTATTTGTCCAAAAACCGGCACCAACAGTCCGCCGATGCTTACTGAATAGGTGTTTTCGCTTACGGGGTTTACCCATTTGCTTTGCACCACCCTGTTCATATGATACAAGGTAAAGTTTTGCTGAGCCATTCCAAAGAGCGGCATCACTGCAAACAGAACTATGATAGTGTGTCTTTTCATGGCATGCTCAATTTAAGGTATCAATATCGACACTTACTCCTAAATCGACCTCAAACGAAACATCGAAACGAATTCGATAGTCGCCATACACTTTCACCAGTTTTTGTTCGGTATATTCGGTAGAATTGGTATGGCCTTCGTATGAAATGTATTTGGTGTTCTTCACCTTTTCGATGCGATCGTTGGTAATTTCGATGATGGACACTTTACGCGAAAAATCGATAACTCTGCCATTGGCATCAACGGTAGCAGCGGGCAGTAACCTATCCTGATATGAATACAGCAATGAGTCGAGAATCTGATAGTTCTCGTCGAGAAAATATACCTGACCATACCCTTCTACCGGAAATCCATTGCGCATATCGAGTCGCACAGCAAGTCGCTGAATCATTTTAGCAGTACCGTAAATCTCTCCAAAATCGAATTCTGCAGTATCTTTTGCATTAAAATTATCGATATATCCCCACAGAGGTAATTCTATAGTAACTTCGGCCTCGAGCACCGAATTGTCGGTTACAAAATTATTGTGTGAACTTGAATATGGGTTTGTGTGGGCGTGAGCAATAAACTGAATCCATTTAGGCTGAATGCTGATAACAAACGGGATGTTGCTATTGAAACGATTTAGCACAATACTGTCGTCGCGGATGCTGCCTACCGCAAACGGGAAACTCACATTATAGGGGTGCAACGAATCGAGGGGCAAACCGTTTTCGTAATCGATAATGCTATAGTTTTGATCGTTGATTTTTGATTGGGCAAACATTTGTGTAAAATAAAAATTGGTGGGGATTCCATAAGAGTTCCAATAGCGCACTCTGAATTTGGGATCCTGAAAGTAATACGCATCAACATTCCAATTATCATTTTTAAACAAATTAATATCAAGGGTATCGCTTTTAAAAATCAACGAATTATATCCAAAATATCCTGTCATTAAACTATAGTCGAGCTCTATAAAATCGCAATCGAACAACACCACGCCACTATTGTCGCTATTACCCGAATGATAAAAGGTATAATTCATTTTCACAGGTATTTCGTTGAAACCCTGCGGTGTTTGTGTCATGTCTATTTTATAACCGGCAAGTTCCACATTGCTGGTTGCCTGAAATCCTCCTGTAGGTGGAAAAAAGAAATTTATCTTAAGGTTTGCATTGTTTTTTTTAATTGTTGGGAACTCCAGTTCAAGTTGCAATGTATGCTTAAACGAGGACTGCAGAACCGAATTTAGGATACCACTTTTAAGCACAACAGTGTCGATTTCACACTCGTTGTTGAACATGGCAAACGACATAAGGGCGTCGCTGGATCCCGAGAGCACATCGCCACTTTGACTAAAGCCGCTGAAATCGATAAAGCTGCTATTGAGTACCCCGTTGAACTCCTGATCGGGCAGGTAAATAATATCGGATATCTCTCTTGATGTTACCCTGGTTTTGTAAAGTATCGAAATAAATCCGGCATCGTTATTTATCAATTGAATAGTAGTGTCGTAAGCTGCTATTGCTTCGGCAATACTTAAATCGGCCCAGCACACAGGTGCAATAAAAGATGGGTCCCAGTTTAATTCACCATCCCATCTGTCAAAATCGAAGTTGTCTTTTATACAGGCCGTCATCATAAGCAGCAGCATGACAAAAAGCACTGAATTCCTGATAAGCTTTTTCATAACTCGATATATTAAGCAGTAAAAATACAAAATAATATCATCTAGTCGGCCGACTCACTAATTTCGTAATTATAGAGAAAGTTCTCAGCACCGCCACAAACCAAATTGAAACTACCACTGTTATTGTTGAGGTATCCAATGCTGAATGGAGAAATACCTCTAAGCGGGAATCCCGAAAACACAGAACCATCGCTATTCAATAAGTAAATCTGCTCGTTTTCTTTACTAACGATTCCTATTTTGATTTGGTTGCGTGGGAACCGATAAAAATTTGGTACAGCACTTATGGGAGCCTTTGCATCGAACGAGAATAATTTGGTTTTATCGGCACGGTACACATCAATAATCTGTCCGTCGACAAAAATAAATTCCTTCTGCCCATTGTTGGTAATGTCGTAATATGCAAACCAGTGATTTTCGCTGTAATGCGCCACCTGCATAGAGTCGATTTCACCGTTTATCGTCATAAAAACCACATTACCGTTTATATCGGAAGCGACTAACCTATCTGCATTTTTTGAACCGGCAGCATCGAAAACAAGCCGGTTGTTTTTAGAGAACCTGAATTGCGGGTTAATATCAACACGCGTAACACCTCTGCGGTCGAGCACATAAATATTATAATCGTCGTTAAAAACTATAAAATCGCTGCCTTGTGCTTTAAAGTGAATAGCCGCTTGCATAACCGTGTTGTCGGTAGCTAAAAACTCCCATCCTTTCACAATTTTACCTTCGATATCGTAGAGATACACTTTTTTATCGGCACAAGGCACCAGTATTCTGTATGATTTGTTGTTGTCGTAATCGAACAGTGCAATGGGTGCTGTAGCCTTATCGCGAAAGTTTACCGGAAAACGATCGACATAGTTTCCGAGTCGGTCGACAAGATGCAGGCGCGTTTCGGTAGCAAACAAATACTGCAGTTTTCCGTTCGAAAATGCATCTACCTGATATATGTCGCCCACAATTGGTTCGCCAAGCTGAAACCGCCATATTTCGCGTCCACTTTCGCTGAGAAGATGTAATATGTTTTTTTGGTCTTGCACAATAATCTCTTTGCTTTGGTCGAGATGATTAATAACAATAACCGGCTTTGCCAACACAGTGGAATCGAGTTTACTCGCCCAAATAGTTTTTGGGTCGTTTCGCTCTTCGCCATCGTACTGAATAAGGCAATAATTAAAGAGCATTTCTTCGGACCGCGAAAACTGCAATCCAATTTCGCTAATTTGTTTCAATCCCGAGAAAATGGCATTGAAAATACCGGCAGCTTCTTCCGAAAGCAAATTGGCTATAACCGATTTCGACCGCGCCAAATTAACATAAATAAAAAGATTCGACCGCTTCGAAAAGCCCGACATAAAGTCGGAGTGCTTCAGGTCGGTAGCCAAGGTTTTGTTTAGAAGAGATGCGCGAATAAGAGCATTGAGGGCAGCCTGTGATTCGGAGAAAAACATGTAATTGTTGTGAACAGCTACCCACGTGGTATTCATATTGCCGAACTGTGGGCCAAACAACAAACCACCCAGATTTTCGCTTGGCATGCGAAAAGCATCAAAACTTGTTTCGTTATCAATTTTTATTGTCTGCACATAGTGTCCAATGGGTTTATTATCGATTTGGGCAATTTGTGCAAGCATTTGTTTTAATGCGTTCTCGGTTATGCTTTTACTTTTGGTTTTTACCACGAAATACCTATTGCCTGTATCTACTCCTTCGATAGGTTCGGTAAAAGCCATTCCCACAATATTATCGAGCATGGAGTAAAAAATTTCACTTATGTCGAGTTGATATAATTGGTTTATATTACGTAGTTGCTGTTGTGATTCGTTTGCAAAGGAATTTTTTGCATTAAATGCTTTCATTTTTGTTGTGTACATATCGATATCGGTAAGCGACTGACTCAAATAGAAAGCTGTATTGGCAGGCAATACGGTTTCGATATCGTTTTCAACCAAATCTTGAGAATACACCCAGTCAGAAATAAAATTACTTGAATCGTTAACCGACACAAAACCACTCAGGGCAAACTGTGTTGGATGTAACATCCAGTCGAATTCTGCCCATTCGCCCGACGAAGAAATAAGATTCATCAGCAAATTTGCACTCTGATTCACCGTCTTAGCATGAATTCCGGGAATTTTGGCCAGGTTAATGAATATATTGGCAAACACCTTTTTACCTGCACTTTTATAAACCCCTGCGAAGCTATGGTTTTCGAGGAGTGAGTTCGTGTTGCTTTTTAGCTGCTTAATTGCGTCTTCAACCAAAACCGATGAGTAGCTGCATAATAAGATTTTGCCGTATATTGCCACACAAAATGTTTTTTTTCCGATGTTATGCTTCAAATCGAAAACTTTAACATTCTCATACAAGCGCTCCATGCAGGTTGTTGAGTCGGCAAACTCCGACTTCATCCAGTTCATGGCTTCATCGTTGGCGATATCGGCCGGCAGCGAAATAGCAAATAAGAAAGCCGAATTGTCTTTTCCGGTGATGTGCAATGAAGCAAACAGAGAATTAGAATTCAAGATTCGTGATGCAGTTTTGCTCTTTGTTGCAGCGTTGGTGCATCTGGTAAAAAAAGCATCGGCATCGGCAAACGATGGTATAAGCACCAATGACTCCCACACAGGGTGTTTTTTGTTTAGTTCGGCATGAAGCGATTCAATATTGCGAATTTCGACCAGCATTACAGCATGATTGGGAATTGCTCGCAGCGTGTCAGAAATAATCAATTCTTTCTTCGAAAAGAATACAGCATAAACAATAGCAACAAGAGCAATTGTTACAAGCGAAGCAACAATAATCAACAGTGTTTTTTTCTTCATTACAAAAATCTATTGGTTATTTCAATTCTTGCTAAAATAACAAATGCTATGGTGATGTAATGCTAAAAAGTGTTTTAATAATTAACACAATTCAGTTAACAGAATGTTTTGCAAACGATTGTTTAAAAAATTGATATGTAAGATATTGGCATCATGAAACGAATTCGATTGTTTTTGCCTGTTTTAATTGGACTGCTTTCGGTTTTCGACACGGTATTGGCTGCCGGCGATGGCGATGGGAATAAAAATGCGGCCCGCATTGTTTATGGTATCGACAGTGCGATGATGTCATCGAGGATGTACTTTAAAAACACTGAATTTATAAATGTGGGAGGATACGACAGTATTACTTATCCCGAAGAAATTTATCGGCTCAGAATAGAATTGTTGAACCACACAACAGTAATACCGTTGATTTACAACGAAAGCGTTCAAAAATACATACATGCTTATTCATTACAAAACAAGACAAAACTAAATAGGATATATGGTCTGTCGAAGTATTATTTTCCATTGTTTGAATCGTATTTGAGCAAATACAATCTGCCTCTTGAATTAAAATATCTGGCAGCTGTTGAATCGGCACTCGACCCCAATGCAATATCGGTATCGGGAGCTACCGGTTTGTGGCAGTTCATAAAGCCTACTTCCGATTTAATGGGTTTGGTTGTAAGCAGCTATATCGACGAACGCCGCGACCCATATCTGGCCACTGAGGCTGCATGCCGGTATTTGGAATACCTTTATAGGAGTTTCGATGATTGGTTACTTGCATTGGCGGCTTACAACGGAGGGCCGGGAGCTGTTAAAAAAGCAATAATCCGTGCTAACGGAAATACCGACTACTGGCAAATAAGGCAGTATATGAGTGTGCAAATGCAGAATTATGTTCCGGCATTTATTGCTATGTGTTATTTGATGAATTTTCATCGCGAACACTCGGTGGTTGAGGCGTATCAAGGAGTCGATTTCTTTGGTGTTGACACTTTACACATCACAGGGCCTCTCAATTTAGGTATTTTATCCGAAGAATTACAATTTCCAAAAGAAGAAATGCTTTTTCTGAACCCCATGTTCATCAGGCAATACATTCCCGGTGACAGCAATACCTATCCTTTGGTATTGCCTCATCATAAAGCCACTGAGTTTTTAGTAATGCAAAACAGCTCGAGTTTTCTGGAGAAGACCGATTTGTTTGTTCTGAAAACCTACAAAAACGATGAAGAAGAGCCTACCGAAATTGTAAAGCATTTTGTTGAAAAAGGAGAAACACTGCATCGCATTGCCATGAAGTATAACTGCACTGTTGATGATATACTGAAGTGGAACGGATTGCAGCCCGACCATAAATTATTGTGGGGCGAAATGCTTATAATCAGAAAAAGACAAGTGTAGCGATTAAAGGTTTACATTAAACTTCCCCAACTGAACAAGGGCATTATCTTCGGCATTGGTCATGGTTGCTTTCTCGTTGTCGGTACTGTCGTTGTAGCCCAGCAAATGCAAGACCCCATGAATAATGACACGAAACAATTCGTTGTGTTCGGTACCCAATCGTAAGGCATTTTCGTTAACCCTGTCGACACTAATATAAATGTCGCCATGAATATGTTTTTCGGTTGAATAATCGAAAGTGATAATGTCGGTATAATAGTCGTGGTTCAGATACTGCTTATTTATATTCAGCAAAAAAATGTCGTTTGTAAATATGTAAGTAATATTTCCAGTTTTACGCATGTGTTGCGCAACAACAGCCTCAATCCATTTTTTTATGCCATTCTTTCGGAAACGGGGCAAGTAAGTCTGTTCAGAAAAAAAATGTATTGCCATAGCCACTATTATTCAAGGTTTTGCAGATAGTCTTTATACTTCATTTTATAAAACTGATTCAGTTTAAGATTGTTTTGTTGCAACAGTTCGTTGAAGCGGATTTCGCGTTCTTTTTCGCGGAATGCATCGCCCGGGTTGCTAATTTTATAATCGCGGGCCTCGTTCGATTTACGTTTATCATCAAGTTCGCGCTCGTGCTCACTCTTTTCTACTTCGAGCATACGTGTAAGGATAAGCTCCTGTCGCCTTAGCGATTGCTCGGTAACATTCCCACTAATCATATCGCGAATGTTTTCCTCCATCATACGATTGATTTCGTTAAGAATTTTGGCCGATTCGGGGCTTAAGGTACCACTAGTCATCATATCGTTGAGCATTTTTTGCATTATTTCCTGCTGAGCCAGCATCTTTGCCAGATTTTTACTCTGCTGTTGATTTTTTCCTGATTTATCGCCCCCCTGTTTCATCTGGTCAATCATTTGCTGCATTTGTTGCTTCATCCCTTTTTGCATATCGCGCATTTGACCCATTGGCGATTTTGAGTTCGACTTACAGTTTTTGCAATTCTGATTGCCCTGCATTTGCATAGCCATTTGTTGCTGCATGGTCTGCATCAATTCTAGGAGTAACAATGCCAAATTGTTGGCAGAGGTCATCACCAATTGTTGGTCGGCTTTGGTTTGATGTTGTGCATTTCCCGTAAAACCTTGCATTATATCGCTGAGTTTAAACACAATCTGATTCATTTCTTTACGGATAATCGAACTCATTTCGGGCATACGCGTTGCAAGAGCATTAAGCGAATCGCGGATAATCGAAAAATCGTCGCCGATTTTTTTCTGTTCGGCAATCAGTTCTCTATATTTGGGCGATCGAATTCCAAGACTTGTCATTTCAATCATGATGTCTTCCTGAGCAAAACTAAACGACAGCAAGTTTTCGATTATTTGCCGTAGGTCGTCGAGATTTTCAGCAGCCATCATCTGCATATTCTGTTCCATCATGTTCTGCATCTTATCGCCAAGCTCTTCCATTTTTTGGGAAGTTTGTTTCTGGCTTTTCGATGCTTTATTATTTTTGTTTTGCTGCATATCTTGTTCCGACTGCTGCATTTGTTGTTCAATATCCTGAAATTCTTCGCTAAAATCGTCTAGTTGCATGGGTTCCTTCAACTCACTGTTTTTTTCAAGGGTTTTGTCGTATTCTTGTTTCAAATTATCGAACCGCTCCTTGTGTTCTTGCTGCTGCTGCAACAGTTGTTCGCTATCGGCATTGCTGTTGTTTGTTTTCTCCGACAATTCTTCCTGTTCGCGAGCCAACTCATCGAGCTTATCGATGGTATTTTCGAGCCGCTCTTCCACTTCCATTCGTTTGAGCAACTCAATATCTTTATCGAGCTGTTTTTCGAGCTCCTCGTAGCTCATACTCATATCTTTGGTTAATTCTTCAAACTTTTTTTGGTCGAACTCCTGCATCAGTTTTTGCAATTCCTCCATCAGTTTTCGCATTTCATCATCCATAATTTGCTCGAGAAGATCCTGAATTTGCTTTTGTTTTTCGAGGAGTTTTTCCTGTTCGTTAAAAGTGTTCTTATACTCGTTCATGTTACGGTTCTCGGTAGCTGCTTCATTAAGCAGTTGCTCCATTTTTTGTTGTTTCTCGAAAATCTCTCGCATCATCTGATTGCGCTCCCACTCCGAAAGGTTTTCGTTAAACATGCGCTGCCTCATGTTTTCTACGTCTTTCTTAATCTCGTTCGACAGTCGCTGTGCTTCCAGCATTTTTGATGATACCGACTTGTTGGCCTCTTCCGACTTTGCCTCAATTTCATCGATACCGGGTACAACAAATTCGAAGCTTGCCGAACGGGTTACTTTGCTCCCCCTGATAGCATCATTATCACCAACTTCAAAGTAATAGGTCAGCTTATTTCCCCTAATTTCGATTTGCGAAAAATCGAAAGCATAATAAAAATTTTGTGCACTCATACCTTTGCTCACCGGAAGATTGATTTTGTGCAAACTATCGGAGATATAGAAAAAACTCAACGAGTTAAATCCGTAATCGTCGTCGATAGAACCGCTGAAATAAAACAACAGCAAGTCGGTGCTATCTTGCATCTGCTTCACGTTAATCGATGGGAATAAATCAGGAATAACATTAATGGTATACGAAACATTTGATTCGTCGCGAAAATATTCATTGGAGGCCATCACCGAATAGCGGGTAGCTTGCAGCATTCTACTTCTGAAAGTAAATAAATGTGAGTCGTGTTCAGCCATGAGCATGCTGGTATCGTTAAAGATCATTTTCATTTCGGCAATGTTGGCGGTGTTGAATTGCCACACAATATCCGACCCGTAGGGTACCGACAAATCACCAGTGTTTTTAACAAAACTGGGCAACACTCCTGTATAGGCAGGAGGTGTTACCGAAATTGAAAAGTTCAGTATTGCCGGATTGGGCAGCACCGATATTTCGCAAGCATTTGAAAAGATATTGTTAGATACGGCTTTTATGGTAACATTGTTGTTCAGGTTTCGAATCAGATAAGAAAACTCCCGTGCCGATTCTTTCTTCATCAAATACTTGTTGTTCCCAATATATATGCTCACTTCGTCGGGCACTACGTTCCCTGCAACACTCACTGTAACCGTGAAATCACCTCCTTTTTTTACAAACAGGGTGTCGTTACTTATATGCAATTCGAATGGCGGAGGTGGAATAAACTCCTTATTGAAACGAATAATGCGATGCGACCCTTCGGTAATAACTCCCGGCCAAACAATAAACAGCAATGCAAAGATTAAAAGAACAGGCACAAAATAACGCAGATATTTAATGTTGTGCTTAAACTCGATTGCATTACGGAAAGGAATGGGGCTAAGTTGATTGCTACGTTTATTGATGCTTGCGTTAATCAGATCGGAAGATTCCGGCTGGGAGGCAAGAAGCTCCGATAACTCGAGTGTATTTTGCAACTTATCTGATACCTCGGGGAAATGTTTGCCAAGTATTTGGGCTGCCTTTTTGTAAGAAATTCTGTTCCCGAGGCCTAAAAAACCTGTTAAAGGAATAAGTATGTAATATACCCAAACTATAAGCAACAACACCAAACTCAGGCCAAAAAACACAGTTCTTACCAAACTCGAAAAATGCCCGAAATATTCGGCAAGGATAAGGCTTAACACATAGAATCCACTGATGCTGGCGGCCAAAATAAGACCTTTAAGCATTTTATTGGCATAATACTTTCGTATAAATGCGTCAAGCTTGGTCAATATTTCGTTAATCACTGTCATTATTCGTAAAGTTACTTGGCAAGCCAGCTAGCCGGATTTTGCTTGGTGCTTTCGTACCAAATTTCGAGGTGAACAATGGTTTTATTGTCTTCTTTGTCGGTATATACTTCTCCAATACTTTGCTTTGTAGTAACCTTATCGCCGGCTTGCACATACACTTTCGACAGATGGGTATATACCGACAAATAATTTCCGTGCCGAATTATTATGGCATTTTGAGCTCCGGGGATTGAAAACACCCTGCGAACTTCGCCTTCGAAAACTGCCCTCACAACAGCTCCTTCGGTAGTACTTATATCGACTCCTGCATTATCGATAGTTACATTCTGTAAAACAGGATGTGGCTGTTTTCCGTATGACGAAGTAATAATACCTTTCTCAACCGGCCACGGAAGCTTACCTTTATTGTTTGCAAAATTGGTAGAAACCAGTTTTTCGGATGGTGTTAACACATAGGTGTTCGATTTCCCCCCCGATGATTTCTTGGCCTCTTCGGCAATCATCTTTTCGATTTCGCGTTGCAATTTTGCAGCACTTTCCTGATGTTGTTTCAACTTCTTTTTCAGGTCGGCTTCCTTGCTTTTTAAAGTATTCAGTGTTTTCGACTGCTCATCTTGCTCCTTCTTCAGTTTTTCGGTTTCATCCTGTTTTTCGTTAAGCAGTGCTTGTTTTTCTTTTTTTACATTCTCGAGTTTTGCAATTTGGTTATCGAGCATCATTTGGGTTGTTTGAATAGCAATCACCTGCTTTTTTCGGAATTGGGTATATTGCTGCAAATACTGAAGTCGCCGGTATGCCTGATTGAAATCTTTCGACGAGAGAATAAACATGATGTGATTGTAGGTACTGCGATTTTTGTAAGCAAAATAAATCATGGCGGCATAATCGTCTTTCAATTTTTTCAGGTCGCTTTCGAGCATATCGATGATAAGCTTGTTGTCGTCGATACGTCTGTCAATTTGCAGAATTTCGTCGTTGATGTGTGTGATAAGTTGTTGCCTCGACTCAACCTTTCTATTTATAAGGAGTAAATTGTTGTAAGAGCTTTTTTTATTTGCTTCAGTTTCTTTCAATAACTTGTTGGTATATTCGATATCTTGAAGCACTTTCTTTTTTTTGCTTTCTAGCTCGGTGCGGTTCTGAGCCGACAACGACATGACATTCAGCATGACAGCTGTAATGCAGGCTAAGGCAATAATATGGCGGGTACAATTTCTCATAGACAAATATTCAATATCACTAAATTACACAATTAATTAATCCTTTCGTAATTAGCCGGTATTTTAAACGGATATTTTTGCTCGATATTTCGTTCCATCTTTTCGGTTTTCAGAAAAAGTGTAAATTCCAGGTCACCCGACAAATATTCGAGCGATATCTCAGAGGGGAAATACACATCGCCAAAAATACAAGGTTTGTTGTAAAATATTTCGAGCGATTGTTGAAATAAGTAATTTGCGATGTACACGTAGGATATTTTAAAAATATCGGGATACACCTTTACTGTTTGTATTACAAAATCGTTGTGTTGATTGAGACTTTGATTCTCGTGCAGGCGCTCCTGTTCCTTGCTAAGTTTACGTTCGTAGCGACGATTGTTGGTGGTATCGCTGTACAGCTTTCGGTATTTACGTTGCTTTATCGAGCTTATGCAGTAATGTGCCGTATCGCGGCATGTGTTGAATTCCTGTATGGTTCTTAAAGTATCGGTTGTAGCCGGATAAAAGAAAAAGTTATTCGTAAGCATTGCTTCGAACACTGCATAGTCGAAATCAAGGTCAAGGCTATTGTTCAGTTGATCGTAGCTAGCTCCGTACCATACATTGCTCAGCCTATCCATCATAAAGAGGCTATCGGTAGTGAATTGCATCCTGATGCCTTCGATGCCCATCATTCGTAATGAGACCCAAATTATACTGTCTTTTTTAATACGGACCTGCATCTGAAAACTTTGTTTACTACTATTCCACGAGAACTCTCCATCGCACTTCAACTGCAAACTAGTATAATCAAGAGCCTGCTCTGTAACATTGCTGAACACCTTTGCCGGTCGTAGATTTTGCTTCTCTCCACCCGAAAAAAAGATTTTATTGCATGCTGAGAATAGCACAATAAGCAGCAACAATGCCAAGCCTGATTTTATCTTCATGTTATTCAATATACATGCGTTGTTCTATTTTACCCGGCAAAGTCTTTGACTCAGAATCCAAACTCAGCGCTTTCTGCCACATCTCTACAGCTTTCTCAACATTTCCCGTATGATACAACACATCGCCATAGTGTTCCACAATAGTGTGATTGGTATCTCCTGAGATGCCTATTGCTTTTTCGATAAACTGTAGCGCTTCGTTGTATTGCTGCCGACGAAAAAGTACCCATGCATGTGTATCGAGATAATTGGCTACATCGGGTTTCAAACTTATCAAGCTTGAAGACAACTGCAATGCTCTCTCGAGGTTGAAATTACGCAGTGATAAATAATAGCTGTAATTGTTTAATACCATTACATTTTCGGGATCGATTTTCAACAATTCTTCAAAAACTGAATCGGAAGCTGCATGATTCTCGAGATGATGATACGATTCGCCAAGATAAGTAAGAAATTCTACTTTCATTGGGGTATTTCCCGCACTGTATTTAACACCTGCCGATGCTGCCGCCACAGCCTCAAAATACTTTCTCAACCGAATTGCCGACACTGTGTTGAACATATAAAGCATCGTCTGCATCGGAAAGTATTGCAATGCTTCGGTACTTCGCGCAAACATTGTTTCCCAGTCTTCGAGTTTATTGTCGAGATATAATGCCTGTTCCCACAAAGCATAAAACGATTTCTCGGCTTTCAGAACCATGTTGAAACGTGTACGTGCTTCGTCCCATCTGCCATCTCGCACCAAATAGTCGGCATAAATGGTATGGGCTTTGGGTTCATCGGGATGGGCAGTAACCAAGGTTTCGAGCAAACTATATACACTTTTATGAAATTGATGGTTGTTGGTTGAACCAATCATGTTAAACAAAATTTCGATTTTCGAATCAATATCAATATCGTAGGTTTCGAAAGCCTTATTCAGATATAAGAAAACCTTATCGACATCGTTCTGAATGCGATAAAATTCGGCTAGCGACATAAACACCAGCCCATGTTCAACATTCATCGATTCCAGTGTATAGAATTCTTCGGCAGCCTGCTTATATTTGCCCTGACTCACATACAGTTCGGCCAGCATAGCTCTGAATCGGCTATCGTTGGGATAGGCTTTAATTAATTTGTTGATTTCGCTATATGCTCTTTTGTAATCGCCGATGGAACTCGCCAAGTTGAATTTTTCGGTATTTATAACCTCGTTCACTCCAAAGTATTTTTCGGCTTTGTCGAATGCAGCAAAAGCACTCTTGGTATCGTTCATTGCCAGGTATAAATTGGCCTGATCGTAGTAGTGTTCAATTACTGAAGCTTGCAGGGCAATAATATCGTTGTATGTTTTTGCGGCCAGATCGATCATCCCGTTCGATTGATACACTTTGGCCTTGAGTATATGATAGTGATAGTTTTGGTTATTGGCTCTAACAGCTTTATCGGCATATTCGACAGCTGCAGCAAAATCGTTTTTAAGAGCCAATATGGTAGCTATTTCGTAGTAAGTTACCGATTGTTGGGGTGCAATGCGCATTGCGCGTGTATAATGATCGAGAGCTGCATCGAAGTTACCTGCATACTTTTGTTTTGCCCCTTCAAGCAATTCGCTATAATACGAAAATGAAACTTCGCGCGACATGGAGTTGTTGTTCGGCTTATTTGTTGCATTACGGCTCGTGTTGCAGGCTGTGGCGAACAAACCGAGTATTCCAAAGCAAAACAGCAGTATTTTTATATCAATTTTCATTCTACAGTTGCAGTATATTGTAATCGCCGAGACTCAAATCGTTCATGCTTCCCTTTAACGCAGCATGGTTCCCTATCATACTGTTGGTTAACAACGTGTTTTCGATAATAACATTGTTTTGCACTATCGAATTCTTCACCACACTGTTTCTTACAATCGTGTTTTTTCCGAGCGAAACATAGGGTCCAACTACCGAATCTTCGATTATCACCCCCTCGTCGATAAAACAGGGCTGAATTATCACCGTGTTTGTTTTGCTAAGAGTTTGGTGAATCATGGGTTTTTGCTGCTCATTGAATAGCACTCTGGCGTGAGTAAACACAGTGGCCTCTTTATTTCCGCAATCGAGCCATTCCTTTACTTTTCCCGGTTTAAAACGGAAACCTTCGCTTCGCATGTTTTCAAGGGCATCGGTAAGTTGATACTCGCCGTTTCCCCTGATGTTTTCGTTTAGGAGTTGCTGAAGCTGTTGTTGAAGCCTTTCGCCATCTTTGAAATAATATATTCCGATAATTGCCAAATTCGAAACCGGGGTTTTGGGTTTTTCAACAAATCCGGTGATATTATCGTTATCATCAACGGTAACCACTCCAAAAGACTGAGGATTGCTCACTTCCTGAACCCAAATAGTGCCGTCGGCATTGGGGTCGAGCACAAAATCGGCATAGAACAAAGTGTCGGCAAAAGCCACCACCACCTGACCCGACAAGGATTGAGATGCGCACCATACGGCATGTCCCGTACCTAAAGCCTCATCCTGATAATATATAGAGGAACGGGCTCCTACTGCCCCGGCAATTAAAGCGAGTTCTTCTTCCACCTCTTTCCCGAATCGCCCGATAACGAAGGCGATTTCATCGATTTTGTATCCAATTACCTGAGAGATGTTTTCGACCAGTCGTTGCACAATGGGTTTCCCTGCCAAAGGGATAAGTGGTTTTTTAACTGTCAGCGTATGTGGTCTCATTCTGGTTCCGAGGCCTGCCATTGGAATAATTATCTTCATTGTATGCGATTCTTATTTACATTATACTTACACAAAAATCCACAGAAAACTCTATTTTTTACCTGTATGACCAAATCCTCCTGCGCCTCTTTCGCTTTGCTGAAGCTCTTCAACCTGATCCCATTCAACCGTTTCGTGCTTTGCAACAACCATTTGGCAGATACGTTCGCCATCCTCAACCCAAAAATCATCACCCGACAGGTTCACCAAAATTACGCCTATTTCGCCACGGTAATCGGCATCGATGGTGCCCGGTGTATTTACAATACTAATTCCTTTTTTTAGCGATAATCCACTGCGCGGGCGTATCTGCGCTTCGTATGATTCGGGCAATTCGATAAACAATCCGGTGGGTATGAGTTTTCGCTCAAGCGGTTTTAGCAATACGGGTGATTCAAGATTTGCCCTGAGATCGAGACCCGCAGAAAACATTGTGGCGTATTCGGGCAGCGGGTGCTTAGACGTATTTACTACTTTTACCTTTATCTTTTTCATAGCAACACTATTAAGATGCAAAAATACTGAAAACTTATGAGTTGACAAGCCTGTGGTAGCTATAAGTCTCAAACTCTTTTCAACAACCTGGGAAGCAATTTTTCACGTAACACGGCAAACACAATAAAAGAAAGAAACAGTATGGTGTTTGTACCGAATTTTAAACTCGACGGCCAATCGGTAGTAATGCGGCTAACTCCATATAAAGCCAGTGACAATAAAAAATACAATGCAAGTGTTTTAATTGAATATGGTACTTTATAGTGTTTTTGACCCAGTGCATACGAAACAACCAACATCGACAAATAGCACGCAAAGGTTGCCCATGCAGCGCCATAAAATCCAACAACCGGTATTAGAATCACATTAAGCACAATTGTAATAACTGCCCCTAGAATGGCTATATACGCACCATATCGGGTCATATCGTTAAGCTTGTACCAAATCGAAATGTTATAGTACATGCCCAGAAATAAATTGGCCATCAACAGAATGGGCACTACGCTAAGACCCGAGTGATAAGAAACATCGATAAAGTGTTTCACAATATCGATATAGAGCATTACTCCTAAAAAGATTGCAAGCCCACAAATCACAAAATACTTCATTACTAAAGCATAGTTAACCCGAGCATCTGCCTGTTTTGCCTGAGAAAAGAAAAAGGGTTCAGCTGCATATCGAAACATTTGAATAAACAAAGTCATCAGAATGGCCAGCTTGTAATTAGCTCCGTAAATACCTATCTGTTCCATTGCGTTTACATCGCCCGGAAGCAGATATTTAAGCAGGATACGATCGAGGGTTTCATTAATCATACCCGCAAATCCTGCAATAAGTAGCGGGAATGAGTATAACAAAATGGTTTTAAGCAGTCGGATATCGAATTGCAGTTTTACACCAAATATATCGGGCAACAGCATCAACAGTGTGATAATATTGGCCACCAGATTAGATATAAACACATAACCCACGCCAATTTCGGGCGACCAAATCAACAAGAAAGGTGAATCGGGTGCAATATTGGCAAGATACGGACACAGAAGCAAGAAATATAGGTTCATAGCAATGTTCACTGCTATGTTGATTATTTTGAATGTTGCAAACTTAAGCGCTTTGTTTTGAAGTCGTAATCGTGCAAAAGGCAACGAAATAAGGGCATCGATGGCAACAATAACTGCCATCCACAAAATGTACTGCTGATGGTTGCCATAATGCAATGCTGAAGCTATGGGATTAATAAATAAGGCAATAAGAATTACGAAAAGCATCGATGTTACACCTAAGCTAAGCAATAAGGTAGAATAGGTCTTTGCAAATTTGGTTTTGTCGGAAGCAAACCGAAAGAAACCGGTCTCGGTTCCGTAGGTTAGTAAAATTAGAAAGAAGCTAACATATGCATACAGTTCGGTAACTACCCCATATACCTCAGGAACAAAAATACGGGTATAGATAGGTACAAGTAAATAGTTGAGCAGCCGCCCCACGATGCTGCTAAAGCCATAGATTGCGGTTTGACCTGCCAGTTTTTTAATTGGGTTGCTCACGCTTGTTCATTTTTAAGAATCATTTTATAATGAGGAATGCCCGCCTCAAAAAACAAATCTCCGGTGGTTTCGAATCCGGCTTTTTCGTAGAACGGCACTGCATTAAGCTGAGAATGAAAATACATCTCGCCGGCTTCATCCATAATAAAACTCATAAAATGCCGTCCCAATCCCATTTTTCGGCAATGGGCCATCACGGCAAAGCGTTCGAGTTTTTTGCCATTATCAGTATGCCTCACTCTGGCTGCTGCCACCGGTTTGCCATTGTAATACATTAAATAATGCCTCGCTTCGTCGTCGTGGCCGTCGAACTCAAGATTGCTGTCAACACCCTGCTCTGCAACAAAAACGTCGTATCTTATTTTGCGTGCCATTTCGAAAAATGGGTGGTTGATATCGAACACAAAACATTCGGTCATGGTTACAAATAACTATTTTTCGAGCAACGATTCGTAAGCTTCATCAATAAAAAATATTCCCGATTTATACGCTTCAACAGCCAGTTGGTCGCAACGATTATTATACACATTGTCGCTGTGTCCTTTAACCCATTCCAACTGTACCTGATGATTTCGATACTGGCACAAAAAAGCCTTCCATAGATCAGGGTTTTTTTTGTTTTTAAAATTCTTTTTCTCCCATTCGAAAACCCAGTTTTGATTGACTGCTTCCGACACGTATTTTGAATCGGTATAAACAACTACAATCTGATTGGGTTTCTTCAGGCATTTTAGAGCCTCTATTACAGCCATTAATTCCATTCGGTTGTTGGTGGTAAGCCTGAATGCCTTGCTTATTTCTTTTCGATGACGACCATACATCAACACAGCACCATATCCACCGGGTCCCGGATTTCCACTGGCAGCGCCATCGGTATAGATAATTATTTTTTGATTTACGTTCACTTACGATTCACTTGTTGCGAATGTAAGCAATAAGCCTGATTGGTACACAGTTTTTTCTACTTATATATCAACAAGCATGTGTTGAGCAAAGTATTAGAGGTGACTCACAATGTTCTTTTGAATTTCGACAAACTCAGCAGAGCTCAGCACTAAACGTGTATTCGAAAACCGCAAATCCGATTCATTCACAATTGGCACTAAATGAATATGAGCGTGCGGCACTTCGAGGCCGAGCACGGCGACACCGATTCTGGAACATGGTATTGCCTTTTTCAATGCTATGGCAATTCGTTTCGAAAACACAATCATTTCTTTTAGCACATCGTTGTCGATATCGAAAATATAGTCGATTTCTTGTTTGGGAACAATCAAGCAATGGCCTTTTTTCAGCGGGCTAATATCGAGGAAAGCAATGAAGCGGTCGTTTTCGGCGATTTTATAGCAAGGTATTTCGCCCTTTATTATTTTTGTAAATATACTGCTCATATTAATCACACCGAAATTTCCATTATTTCAAACTTCACCATTCCGGCGGGAACCTGAATTTCAACAATGTCTCCCAGTTTTTTACCGAGCAATCCTTTGGCTATGGGCGACGTTACCGAAATCTTTTTTTCTTTGAGATCGGCTTCGCTTTCTGAAACCAACATATATTCTACCACCGAGTTGTTCTTAAGATTTTTAATTTTCACTTTATTCATTATTTGCACTGTTTTATTATCGATGCGAGATGGATCGATTGTACGTGCATTGATAATAGTTTCTTGCAGCTTAGCTATTTTCATTTCGAGCATTCCCTGAGCTTCTTTGGCGGCATCGTATTCGGCATTTTCAGAAAGGTCGCCTTTATCGCGGGCCTCGGCAATTTGCCTACTTATTCCCGGTCGCTCAACAGTAATTAACTGTTCGAGTTCTTCTTTCAGTTTTCTCAATCCTTCGTCGGTGAGATAAATTACTTTATTCATAGCGTATCAAATAATTCATATAAAATAAAAGAAACCCGCTTCATTAAAGAGGTTTCTCTCTGCAAAGATAGCAATTATTATTCATAACATTAGCCAGCCATGTTTTTTATAACATACAAAAAGTTAACAAGAATTTGGTATTCGAAAAAAATGGGGCTGTAATACCCCATTTCAAATACTTCGATAAATTATTATTACAGGGTTACTCTTGCCCCAAATGTGTGAATGCCGTGGAACGGTTGAGTTGCTCTAAAGGAATAATCGATAGCGATTACCGATTTGTTTTCTTTATTCATAGGTATTTGCACACTCATACCGGCTGTTGGGCCTGTTAAAACTGTGGTGCGATCGCTAACAGTAGTAATACCCTTTTCGTAAATATAGCCGCCTCTCAGGAAAAATAGATTTCGGAAACCATATTCAAGTCCTATATGATACTGGTCTTTCACAAACGAGTTGGCCGTAAAATTGGCCGCAATAATAAGCTGGTGGTGAGAAATAACCTCTTCGGTTGTAGCATCAACAGTGGCATCAAGGTTGATAGAATAACTCAATCCGATTTTAATTAGTGATGGCAATTCGAACTCTTGTGAACGATGCTCTACTGTCATACTGGTTCCATTGGGAACTATACCTGTGAAGGCCATACCATCGCCTTTGAACTTCATGGTTGATCCCACATTTTTCATGGCAATACCAAAACGCAGGTTATCGCGTTTACGATTTCCGGCTTTATCGCGACCTAGACCGGTAACATACTGTATACCTGCATCGATAGCAAAGCCTGATGAAGAAACGTTGGCCATACCTTCGCTGATAAGTTTTACGGCTATCCCACCATAAATGCTATTCGAAAACTCACGGGCAAAGGCCAATGAAATATTGGTATAGCTAGGCGAAAACGTACCGATACCGCCTTCGGGAAGATCGGCTGTAGTAATAGGAATATCTCCAAAATTCATACTCATCACACTGAGTGCCAATACGCCTGACTCGCCGGCTTTTTGAGCGAAACCAAAATTGTTGATATTGATACCGGATCCAACAAGCCATTGGGTGTTATTAAAAATTAATTCGGTTTTTCGGGTAAATGCGATACCGGCAATATTCTGGTACATACCTTCGAGACCAAGTACACTTGCCACATTTGCATCGCCCCAACCGGAGCTGCGTGCCCAGGGATTAATAAGCAATTCGGATCCACCACTCGATCCGCCTCTTTGCTCGTTTCCACCATAGCTGAATGCAGGCAGCAGAAGCAAACTTGCCAGCACCACACTCAATATTACACTTAAACGCTTTTTCATATTATATGACTTTTTAATTCAAATTTTGGCTTATTAGAAATTGTTCAAATCGATAGGACGCAATGCGCCAAACCATTTCACTACTTTTTCGCCTACTCCCGGCACATTAAAATGCACAATATACAATCCACTGGCAATAGATATATTGTAAGAGTTCTTGAGATCCCAGTCGATGTAGGTAATATCGCTGTCTTTTTCGAAACGACGAACCAGTGTACCGCTTATGTTATAAATAGAGATGGTAACTTTGCGGGGCAGATTTGTAATTCTCACATAGTTGTCTAACTGATTGGTTTCGTAGTAGCTGTGTCCGTAATACGGATTAGGAACTATGTTTATCAAATCGAGAGCGCTCACAGCCTGTGGGTTGTCGTTGCGAATGGTTTTCACATCGTATGTATTAAAAGTATACATAGGCAGGTTATCATTCTCGGGTTCTTCAACACCAAAATCACCTAATGATTTGTGAAGAGGTGTGGCTACACGCAATCTGATTTTAACATCGGAAGCAAGCAGGTCGAAACTTGGATTGTGAAGCGGAATAGCACACCACATGGCAGCAGTATAAGCAGCTCTCAAATCGAGCGCCGTATTATTGTCGTTGTAAGCCATTAACTTGCTGTGAATATACCGGCACGAATCGTAGGCTGGCGCCAAGAACTGAGGATTTGTGAAGTTCTGGTTGTGCCCCATTATATATATATAATGCTTTCCACCAAACAATGGTCCGGTAGAACCATAGATGCCCGACGAAGGATTCCAAATCATATCACGTCCGTTTTCGCCTACCAGCCAGCTGTCTTCTCCAAACATAATATTAAGCCTTTCTCCTGTTCTTACATCGATAGCGTAACCCGGGAACCAACCAAGGCCAATAGTTCCATCGTTCAACGGATTACCCAATTTATCTACTGAAGGTGAACGGCGCAATGCATGACGCAAGGCATTTCCTTCGGAGAGGTAGTTAATATTAGGGGTAACCATAACCGGATGTCCGTAATCGTTGGTTGTCCATTCGTTTTCGCACATCTCAACAACACAACAGCGGGTCCACATACTGGTATCGCTTGTGATATATAGGTCGACACTGCTAATGGGTTCAAACTTATCGATTGCCTGAATGGCACGTGCCGATTTTAGAGCCGGTCCATATTTAAAATCGCTGGTATGTTTAAATGGAGCCCAAGTGCCATTAAGCATTTTTTCGAAGTATTGGTCTGGGTCCCATCCAATATAGTCGTCGTAACTCTTATCGGCTCCGCCGGCATTCAATTCACCTTCTTTGTTCTGATATTTACCCACCCTGATCCAGTTGAAAGGATCGTTACCATCGCCATCGGGCAAGAAGTAAAGCCAAGGTTTGCTATTATCGGCATACTCCATAGTAGCCTCGAGAACTCCATTGTTTATGGCTTTATCTTTGTTTCCCGCATATTCGGTTTGCTGCACATTGATGGCGAGTCCCCATTCGGGAATCAACTGATCGTATCCGACATAGTCGATAGTTTTATGGTTCCAAACAGTGTCTCCGGCCAAATTTACTACAAACCAATTTGCACCGTTTTTAATAAGTCCGTAGCTCCACACGTTAGCATCAACCAGCTTTAAAGTATAGGCGTCTTCGGGAACATTCAGCGGATCGATAATTTTTACATTAACCGGGCCTTTCCCATTTTTATAGGTTGGCTGAGCCGATTTCCAGGGATAACCCGACATAATTTCGTCGATGGTTTCCTGCGTAAGATCAAGTACATTATAAGCATTACCGTGCCCCTCGATTTGGGTTATTTGAGGGCCATAGCCATAGTCGCCCTGAATTACAGTGCCACCATCTTCTGGATCGTTTCTATGAGGCACAGCCTTGTAGCGTTTGATGTTATTTCTACCGGCAAGGTAAGGCTTTTTCTGTCCGAGGAAGGTTTCCTGTATCTGTTGGTTATATAATAGACTGTTGTTGTAGCTGTACGCGATAGCAGTATAATAATACTCACGATGATTCACAAGCCTATTGTCTCCTGTTGCAAAGAAGTCTTTCTCGATTACAAAAGTATGAGTAATCCCATTGTTAACGCCATTTACTTCCTCTACCGGGACATTGGCTCCTAACTGGTCTGACCACACATAATTAACAATTTGCGAAACTCCGTCTTTAATATCGCACTGGAATATAGGGCGAACCAAATCAAGGTTATAGCGGTCGTTGATACTGGCAGATGTATTTTTCAACTGATACACCTGATAGCCCTGGAAACGATAGTACTCGTCGCATGGGTTAATGTCGGAATTACAAACAATTGAAGGATCTTTCTCAATATATTCTTCCAGATAGTTATTCGAATTGGGTTTGTTTGAAATATGGAAAATCAATTGTTTATCCATTTCGATAATGCGCAAATCGGGAGCATCGGGGCCATCGAGAACGCGGAAACAGTTTTCGAAAAGAATCTGTGCTTTGTCGTCGGCCTTGCGAACGGCTTCAACCGAGGCCCAGGGACCTCCTGCGGCTGCACGGGCATATACCGCACCTATCGTAATATCGTTAACAGCACCCGGGCGCAATACAAATGGACCTGCTGACTGCACAAAACGGCGGTCGTCGGCAGGATTGCTCTCGGTTTCTTCTGACCAATCGGGCATTACAATACCACCTTGTCCCCATCCGCATTTATCGGTGGTTGGTTTTCCGGGGAACATAAAATCGGTAGGTATATTCGGATCTCCATTTCCTGTAGGGTGACCGGTTCCGCCATAGCATAAGCGTTGTCCGTCTTTCCAGTATCCGGTCAAATAGTTATAATGCTCAATTGCGGAATGCGGGTCGGTAGTAGCCGGATTGGCCCCCTGACCGGTATTGTTAAAATACAGAAAACGCCGCATGCCCCATCTTTCGTTATCAACGGTGCCATCGCCAAAGTTCAATCCATTGATATTACCATTGAGAATATCGCCTTTTTGACAATTCAAAACTTTCACACCATTTATGGTATCGTAACTTGTTGGATTGTCGAGACCATCGTTGTCTTGATAAGGACCTTCGAAGAAATCGATACCGATAGCAGGGGGCTGGTTGCCATATCCCAAATTACCGCGATAATCGTCGTCGAAGTCATCACCGTTATACATATATCCGAGACCCCTTTGTACATCACAACCGGTGTAATCGTCAACAGCACCACCTAAGTCGGCATCTGTCCACACTCCAAAGTATGTTTCATACAAGGTATATGTCGATCGGTTGATGATATTGTAATTATAAAACGTCATGTCGTTCAGTTCGTCGTTGGTGGTAAATGCAAAAGCCTGAGCCCTGAATTCCATACCAATGGGATCGCCACCTGTTTCGGTGTGAATGTTTCCTCTATCGTTATAAACCCACCACATTGTGTAATCGCCAAACAGTTTGGGCCAGCGGTCGCGGGGGCGGGCGCAATTTACATCGTCGGTAATTCCTTCGTTAATAAATTCATAATACGGAAAATCGCCCATCATGGGGTTGTATTCTCCATCCTGATCGACATCCCAGAAGGGAGCCAGATAGTAATCGTATCCGCCTGCCGGGCCATGAGCCGGCCAATTTAGAATAATATCGGGAATGGTATAAGTTGGGAAGTTTTGAGCCAGGTCGCAATCAGGATCCTGAGTACAAGCAAACCATTCGCGAAATTCCTTAACAATTTCTTTGGTAATTACAAAATGCTTATCGTATTGTCTGCAAATGTCTTGCGAAGTGGTACCCTGTTCGTTTCCACCAATAATCAGTGGTCCCGGCCAAAAGTCGATACCATCCTGGCGGAATCGCTGTGCTGCCATTTTCAACTGACCGTTGGCGTCTTTACCTCCAACCCATATCGACCCAGCAAACAGAGCGTGACGCCCCGAACCTGCGGGAACTTCGTAACGGGGATCGCCCTGTAAATCCCACCACATGTCGCCACCGGTGTGGATAAGCGTCCTCACGTTATTGATATAAAGCTCGGTAGAAGTTTTCGAAGGTTCGCAGGGTGCTGCTGCTTTTGCATTCCTGGGTGCAGGAGTAGTAGCATTCCTGTTCGATTCACGGGGTTCCTTATCGGCAAGGGCAGAAAATGCAATAGTCATTGCCAGTGAAAGGAAAACTAGTTTTTTTAAGCTTCTCATTGTATGCTGTCTTTTTTTTATAAAATTACATCGTTAAAAACTGAACTGAACACCTAAGCGAATGGTACGAGGCAGAGAGTAATTATACGGACTGTTAATAATCATTGCATAATAATTTCTGTATGCTTCAACATCGTTTTGTGTATTAATTTGACTCTGATAGTCGGAGAAATTCATAAATCCGTCATCATCGGGGTTACCGGTGTAACTGTAAACACTAAGAACATTCTGAGCATTCAGCAAATTCGACACATCGAGATACACATTCATGTAACCGTATCTTTCTTTGCGGCCATCTTCTTTGGCATTTGCAAGTTTAATACGTATGTCTCTGTCGAGACGCATACTGATATTGGTTCTCCATGGCTTTCTCGATCCGTTCAACGAACCTACAATAGCGCCATTCACCGGTTTGCTGTATTTGGTATAGGGTGAGCCCGAACCACTATTCACTACAAAGTTTACACCGGTATTTGCGAATACATCTGCACCAAACCAACGTGGTCCATCGTATAAGGTACCAGAAACTTTTCCACCAAAGCGATAGTCAACCGTAATGGCAAAATTGTGACGTTGGTCGAAATCGAGCGGAATTGTTGTACGCAGGTTTGGCTGGTCGGAGCGAATAATAGCTGCTGCCGATTCAACATTAGAACCGGTTCCATTGGCAAACTGCAGGGTGTAAGCAGCTCTCAGTGTAACATTACCTGTTCTGCGTAAATCGTAAGCTGCGGTAAACCCTTTAACAGTTCCGAAGTCGATGTTGCCATAGGTGTAGTAATTCACCGGGTAAGCACCATAAACAGCAACTGCCTGCTGCATATCGCGCATTTCTCGATAGAAAGCGGATAGCTTCAACGAAGATGAGTTGCTGAGTTTTTGTTGGAAACCCAATTCATAGTCGATGGTTTTTTCGGTCTTAAGGTCGGGATTATTCAAAATATCTCCACTCTTCTGGCGCACATAATAGTATTCAATAAGGCTCAAGCGATTGTAGTACGATGGTCTTTTCGACAAGATATCATAATGGGCAAAAAACAGTGCTTCGTCAGAAATTGGGAATGAGAAAGAGATACGAGGCATTACCACAATCTGAGGTTTATAGTCTTCGAAGGCGGCACTACTCAACTCGGTGGAATTATCGATAAGATAAGGAGCAATACCGGTTGAGCTTGCAATGTAGTTGGGATTAGATACCTCGGTACCTGTTTCATCGTACCACACATTGCCAACACGATACCCATTAATACCGGTCGGGTTTGTCATGTCGTTAACATATACCACGGCACCGGTAGGAATATTGCTGGGGTGGCTGGCATTCGAAATCAATCCGATAGGATCGTTGTCACCTACTTTGTATGCATCGCTCATCAAATATTTATCTTTCAACACTTTCTGATTGGCATCGTAGCGATCGACACGAACACCTACGTTGAAAATCAAATCTTTAAAAGCAAATTTATCTTGAATATATCCGGCAATATAATTGGGCTGGAAAGCAGCAATGGGTCTTGTTAACACGCCGTTAGCGTCGGTTTGAGTGAAAAAATCGTCGATAGTGGGTAAGAAGTCTATTTTTTTACCGGTGTGGTCATAACCGTAATAACTCACTACATTGTTCCCTTGATTGAAAAGTTCATCAGCCGAGAAGTAATCAAGCTGAAATAAATCGGGGTCGTATGAGTCAACATCAATACAGTTCAGGCTGGTAATATCATAACCCAATGCCTGACGGAAGTTTTTGTCGAATGTTGACTGAGTGGCAGCATTATACAGGCGCGGATAATTGATAGTGTCGAGATAGACTCCATTGGCATCGCGCATTACAATAGGACTTGAGATGTCTTTTTCGTTAATATGATAATTCATCAGATTACGAGCCAGTGTCCATAACCCGAAGGGTGCCAATCCATAGTAAGAGTCTTTACGTTGTTCAAATTCGAAACCAAAACTCAATTCATGGTCTTTAATATCGGTTGTTCCACTGGCAGAGACGCGGAACTGTGTGGCATCGCTCATTGTATAACTTGTATAGGGGTTACCGGGGCTGGCCCAAAGTCCATAAATAGACGGAGCTCCCATTCCATTAAGCAAACCACCGTTTGCCATTACGTCTTCTTTTCTTAAAAGGCTGTATTGGCTGAAGTAATCAAAAAACTGAGAAGTATAGCGTGCTAAATCGGTGTTATGGGTACTTGGAATAAAAGTATCGATTGAATATACAAATACTTCTTGTAACCATCCTTCGAGGTTCACGGTAGTGTCGATACCACGAGAATAGAATTTAAAAACATCGGTTTCGAAAGTACCCACATGGCCATAACGGAAGAAATTGTCACGATATCGTTGATCGTAATAATTTGAATAGGTTTTTGAATAATCGACCTGAATTGTATAATAGGCATTTTTAATTATTGAAGTAGTTTCTCCCTCTTCCTGCGAACGGTTGTCGAATTTTTGGGTTAATCTGCCGTATACCCTCCAGTTATTATAGGTATAAGATCCGTTGTTGTCGGAGTTAAACAAATCAGCCGAACGAGAGTAAGCCCTACCCTGACGATAATCGAGAGTACCACCAATGCTGAGGTTTAGATTTCGGATGGGTTGAAAATCGATTTTACCTGCTACATTAAACTGCATGTTTTCGGCATTGGGGCGTGTTTTTTCGTTAACAAAAGCATCTGCATGCAGGTAGTCGGCATTCTGATAAATAATAGCACCATTTTCGGTTTGCACCAAGCGAAGCGGATTGGTACGAATACTTTCAACCACTTCTGGTTTTGCCCTCCAAACACCAACCGATGAAGGATAGTTATCGACTATATGATTTACTTCGGCCGAAATAAGGAAACCTGCAACAGTTCTTTTGCGATTGGTTCCTTTCTCTTCGATAGTCCAGATAGGACCTGAGAGCATAACACCGCCTAAGTTGTAACCATACGGATCGAGAAATTGAGATGTGAGAAATTCTGCACCACCAAAATACTTACTGGTTGGTCCTTTGGTGGTAACCGATATAATACCGCCGGTGGCGTCGCCATATTTGGCAGCCAGACCTCCTGTAATTACAGTAACCTGTTCGATGGCTGATTTGGGGATAGATGAAGATCCTCGAACCTTAACACCGTCGACATAATACACAGTACCTTCGGAACGGGCACCGCGGATACTACCCACTTCACCATCTTCTGAATACACACCGGCCACGGTGGTAGCCACAGCAGTGGCAGATCGGCCGGGCATTTTGGCTATATCTTCGGAGGTAATGGTTCCTCCCGACTCGGTTGCATCTTTCGATATCAGAGGCACTTTATAGTCCTTGATCTCTACTTCCTGAAGAATTTCGGCAGATGGTTTCAGCGAGAAATCCTGAAAAGTAATTTTACCGGCAGGAATCTGCACATTGTTATACTGCAAGGCTGCAAAACCAACATAAGAGGCCTTAACGGTATATTTTCCTGCAGGTATGGGCTTGATGGAATATTTTCCGTCAAAATCGGTCATCCCGCCGGTAACAATCCGACCATTTTCTTCGATCGAAACATTTGCAAACGGAATTGGCTCGCCCGTCGCGGCATCTTTTACCACACCGCTCAATGTGCCCGATTGCGCAAACAATGCAAGTTGAAACGCAACGGCAGCAGTTAATAGAAGTAGTCTTCGTAACATAATCCGGTATTTACTTTTATAATATTCTTAACCCATTTTTAACAAACCGTAAATATAGAACTGAATAATAAACCTGCCAAACTTTTTTTTTTAAAAAGGCAATATTTTCAAAAAAAAGATAACAATCACAGTTTTCACATATACCTGATGCGTAAAACGAATGACATCAGAAAATTCTTTTATGCCACGGCAACGGGTTTTTCCCCTTATTTCGACGCATCGCTTCGCGTTTCGACCGCTTCATCTGTTTGTGCACTTTTTTGCCGGTTACTATGTTTTTATCTTTACCATTAATCAATCGGTTGTGATCTTTTACCGCCTTTCGGTGTTGCCTGTAGTCGGTTTTCTTCTTTTTTTTATCGGCTTTGGCTTTGCGGGTTTCGTATTTAATAACAAATTTCTCTTCGCGGGTAAGGCGGGTCTGTTTCTTTTTTTTGTACTTTCGGGTTTGCGTTTCTTTGGTATCGAGCGAGTATTTATTGTCCTGAGCGCACAGTGTAAAGCTGATTATAAGCAGCAGATAAATTGTAAGTAACTTTTTCATTAAAATATTTTTACCTTTGAAACAAATTTACACATCCGATGAATCGGTTATCAAAAATAATAATTTTATCGATATGTCTGACTATTTTTTTTGGTTCGGCATGTAACAGAGAGGATCGCATACCCTATGTTCCCGTAAACATACAACTATATCTGAATACGGCTGAGTTTCAGGATTTGAAAATTGCAGGAACCTGGAAGTATATCACAGGAGGTTCCAAGGGCATCATCGTTTTTTGTCCCTATGCAGGTGAGTATTATGCTTTTGAAAGAAATTGCCCCTATCAGCCATTCAACGACAGTGCCAGGGTGTATGTTGACGAAACCAATATTTTTGCTGTATGCCAGCATTGCGGGTCAAAATTCAATCTTTACGACGGCTCGGTAGTGCTCGACCCTGCAACAATGCCTTTGTTGCAATATACAACTTATCTCGAAAACGACATACTATATATATATAACACATATTAGCTTGTGATACTTAAAAAAAATGCAGTCAACCTATATAAAGATTGACTGCATTGAATTCGGTGTTTAAAAACTCGAACAATACTAATAGCGATAGTGTTCCGGTTTGTAAGGTCCTTCAACCGGAACTCCAAGATAGGCGGCCTGTTCGGCACTGAGTCGGGTAAGTTTTACCCCCAACTGTTCTAAATGCAAACGGGCTACTTCTTCATCAAGCTTTTTCGACAGACGATAGACGCCAATTTCGTATTGGTTGGTGTTTAAATCGATTTGAGCCAGTGTTTGGTTAGAGAATGAGTTACTCATTACAAACGAGGGATGTCCGGTTGCACAACCCAAGTTTACCAAACGCCCGTCGGCCAGTAAAATAATTGAGTGACCGTCGGGGAAAATATATTTATCGACCTGATCTTTTATGTTCAGATGCTGTATTCCCGGCCATGTTTTTAATTTATCGACTTGTATTTCGTTGTCGAAATGACCGATGTTGCACACTATGGCTTGATCTTTCATTTTCGACATGTGGTCTGCGGTAATCACATCCTTGTTGCCAGTGGTTGTAACAAATATATCGCCTATCGACAATACGTCTTCAACCCGGGCAACCTGAAAGCCTTCCATTGCCGCTTGCAGTGCGCAAATTGGATCGATTTCGGTAATAATAACTCGGGCACCAAATCCACTGAGCGATTTAGCCGAACCTTTACCCACGTCGCCATAGCCCAACACCACTGCAATTTTTCCGGCAACCATTACATCGGTAGCACGTTTAATGCCATCCGACAGTGATTCGCGACACCCATACAGATTGTCGAACTTAGATTTGGTAACCGAATCGTTCACATTAATTGCCGGAAATAACAGTTTGCCGGCTTCGAACATTTGATATAACCGATGAACACCTGTAGTAGTTTCTTCGGAAACCCCTTTTATTTCGCTAATAACCCGATGCCACTTATTGTTGTCTTCTTTCTGAACCATTTTCAGGGTATCGAGTATTACTTTTTCTTCGTGATTGGCCGGAGTTTGTTGCAGTAAATCAGGGTTATCTTCGGCAAAAAAGCCTTTGTGAACCATAAGTGTGGCATCGCCACCATCGTCAACTATCAGTGTAGGGCCTTTACCTTCGGGAAAAGACAATGCCTGCAGGGTGCACCACCAATACTCTTCGAGACTCTCGCCCTTCCATGCAAAAACCGGGATGCCTCTTTCGGCAATAGCAGCTGCAGCATGATCTTGTGTAGAAAATATGTTACAACTTGCCCAACGCACTTCGGCTCCCAATTCCACCAAGGTTTCGATAAGCACCGCGGTTTGAATTGTCATGTGAAGCGAACCCGTTATTCTTGCTCCCTTCAGGGGCTTTTCACTTGCATATTTTCGCCTGATACTCATCAAGCCGGGCATTTCTTTTTCGGCAATATCAATTTCTTTTCTTCCAAAGCCTGCCAACGAAATGTCTTTAATTTTGTACGGTAAATCCGAAATAATACTTTCCATAATCATAATTATTTTACTAAAAAAATCGTGATGCAAAGATATTTAATTCTGCAATACGATTTTGAGATTTTCGTTTTTTAATTGTCCTTTATCCTGTTAAAGAAATCAAGGGCAATCTGTTTGTCTTTTGCAATTTGATTCTTTAGCGCATTGGTGCTGATAAATTTTTTCTCATCCCTAATTTTATCGAAAAACCGCAGGGTGACAATGTCTCCATATATATCGCGGTCAAAGTTTATTATATGAGCCTCAATCGAGCGGGTTGCTCCTTCGAAAGTAGGTCGGTTTCCAATATTCAGAATGGCTTGATGAGATTCGTCACCTATCAGAATTTCGACGATGTAAACACCGTTTCCGGGGATTATTTTCTCTGAGAAACAAGGTTTTATATTTGCCGTTTTATAACCCAATACCCTACCTATTTTATATCCACCAATTACCACACCTTCGAAAGAGTAGTTATAGCCCAATAACGCATTGGCATCGCCCAGCCTGCCCGATAGCAGAAAATTGCGAATTGTGGTGGAACTGACGCTATGGTTGGAATCGTGGAGGCGTTCGGCCCCAATAACTTGTAACGAAAATCTACCGGCAATAGCCTCTACCTCAGGCCGCGTAGATGCACCCTTTCCCAATGAATTGTTATATCCCATAAGAATGGCCGATGCATTTAGATTCTCTACTATTATTTTGCCTATAAAATCTTCAGCCGTCATGTGCAACAGGGTCTCGTTAAAATCTAACACCAACATGTTTTGAATACCAGACAAGCGAATCAAATCGATTTTTTCGTCAAGGGTGCTGATAAAAAAGTTATCGGGGGTATTGTTCTTAATAATAGTTGCCGGATGCGGCCACATGCTGATTACCAAATGATCGACAGATTTGCTTTTGGCAACAGAGATCAGCTCGGCAAGTAAATTCCGGTGCCCTTTATGCACACCGTCGAAAAAACCTACACTTACAACAGGGTTATATAAACTAATAAATTCGTAGTGTTGATATACTTTCATTGCTGCAATTATTCGGCAAAAATAATATTTGTTATCGAAAAATGCCGGTGTTGCAAAATCTTAAACCATAAATCACTGTTTCATTTGTTTTATATGATTGATTATATTTGCCCAAAATAAAAACATATGAGAATAATAGTTTTAGTAATTATCGCAGCAGCAACATTGTTGTTTGCATGCAACAGTAACAACAATTCCGAAGCTGACAACTACAATGTTTCGCTCAGCGGCAGCATTATCAATTGCGAAGGCAAAACCATTTTTCTGGAACAACTCCACACCGATAAAGTTACAAAGCTAGACTCGGTTACAATTGATCCCGACAACAGTTTTTCGATTTCGATGAATTTAGATGCCATGGGCTTTTACTTGCTTCGTATCGACAAAGAGAATGTAATATATTTGGTGTTAAAACCGGGCGACAGTATCGTTATTGAAGGAACATACGGAAAACTGGCCGCCAACTACACGGTTAAAGGCTCAGCCGATTGCGAAATTGCACGGGTATTGAATCAGCATATGATTGGCAGCGCCGGTAAACTCGAAGAATTCAATCGAATATATCAGGCAGCTCTTGAAGACCAAAAGATTCGCATAGAAGAAGTAATGAAGGATTTGGATGAACAAGCTTTGGCACTATTTGAAGCCGACAAGAATTTTCTGAAGGAGTTTATTTTGAAACACGAAAAGTCGCCGGTAATTTACTTAGCGTTATTCCAACAGCTTAGTAATACACGCATTCTAAATCCCGAGGCAGATGCCGACATTTACACTTTTACATTAGAAAAACTTAAAGAGCACCATCCGAACCTTCCACAAACAACAGCGTTAGAAAAACAGCTGGCCGATTACAGGCAAAAAACTCAATCGGCTCCAAAAACCATTGCAATAGGCAGCGAAGCTCCCGATATAAACTTACCCGATGAGAACGGAAACAACATAAGTCTGTTCGATTTGCGCGGTCAATATGTACTCCTCGATTTTTGGGCTTCGTGGTGCCGTCCGTGTCGGGTTGAATCACCGGTTTTGGTTAAAGCTTACGAAAAATATCACAGCAAAGGATTTACCATCTATCAGGTTTCACTTGATTCAAACAGAGATCAGTGGATTCAGGCAATAAAAGACGACAAACTTGATTGGTTTCATGTTAGCGATTTAAAGTATTGGGATTGTGCGCCTGCAAAAGTGTATGGTGTAAATGGAATTCCGGCCAACTATTTACTCGATAAAAATGGAATTATCGTTGCAACAAATCTTAGAGGCGATGCCCTGGAACAAAAACTTGCCGAAATTCTAAAATAGCCCGTTCTGAAAACCTTGCTGAGGCATAGTATAAGACTTATTCTAATCATCTTTCCGGTTTATGGTTCGGCTCAAGACTATTTTCAGCAGGAAGTAAACAACACCATTTATATTTGCCTGAACGAAACTTCGGCAAGCCTACACGGTCATATTCAAATAGAATATATTAACAACTCGCCTGATACGCTTGAGAGTATTTACTTTCACCTGTGGCCAAACGCCTATAAAAATACTCAAACCGCCTTTGCCCAACAACAAGAACTACTGAGAAGCACTAGATTTCGTAATTCTGATGCAACACAGAATGGATATATCGACAGTTTGTGTTTCAGCGTGAACAAGCGTAAAGCAAGCCTGATGTATACCGAAAATGCTGACATTGTTCTGCTGGCTTTGCCCGCTGCACTGTTTCCGGGCGACACCGTTGTGATTGAGACCCCGTTTTACGTTAAGATTCCCGACGCATTCAGCCGACTTGGGCACAAGAATAAAAGCTTTCAGATAACTCAGTGGTACCCCAAACCTGCCGTTTACGACCAATTCGGCTGGCATGCCATGCCATACCTCGACATGGGAGAATTCTACTCTGAATTTGGTTCATTCGACGTAAGCATTAATGTTCCCCAACACTACATAGTTGCAGCCACCGGTGAACTTGTTACAAAATCGGAATTGGAATGGCTCGAAGACATGGCATTAAAAACAAAACAGAGAAATTATGAAACGAGAAGTATAAGCCCCGAGAAACGTAAAGTACTGCGCTATATCGAAAGCGACATTCACGATTTTGCATGGTTTGCCGATGCTGAATTTGTTGTCGCCATGGACACTGTTATAATTGATAATACCGGCTCTTATGTTAGGTGCTGGACATTCAGCCGACCCGAAAATTCCGATACGTGGGACAATGCGGTTAATTATGTAAAAGAAGCCGTAAGGTATTGTTCAAGGCGTGTGGGAAAATATCCATACCGCAACTGCACTGCTGTTGACGGTGAACTGATGGCAGGTGGAGGTATGGAATACCCGGGCATTACCGTAGTGTCGGCAGGCGGCAGCAAAAAGGCACTCGAACGGGTGATTGTTCACGAAGTATTTCACAACTGGTTCTATGGCATATTGGCCAGTAACGAACGACAGTTCCCATGGATTGACGAGGGGTTTACATCGTTTTACGAGCAAAGTTATTTTTACGACAACTACCGTCAGGTTAACTTATCAGAAAGCTATGCGGAACTTCCCCTAAAAGTGCCCGGCATAGATTTGCTACAAAGAAACTATGTAACTAAACTCGCATATCGCTACCTCCGCCTTACCGGTCTCGACCAGGCGACGAATCTGTCTTCGACCGATTACAGTCCGGCAAACTATTTTGTGATGTCGTATCAAAAACCGGTGCTTGCCCTGCAACATCTCGAAAGCTATCTGGGAAGATCAGATTTCGACCGGCTTATACAGTATTATTTTAACCGGTGGAAGTTCAAACATCCCTATCCGGGCGACATACAGCAATCGTTTTTGCAATGTTCGGGCGACAGTCTGAATTGGTTTTTCGATGATTTGATTGGGTCGAACAAAACACTCGATTATGCTATCGGTAAAGTAAAAAGCGACTCGGTATTGGTTGTAAATAAAGGAGAGATTGAAGCTCCGTTGCTGTTATATTGCGACGATTCGTTAGTTGTTTACAAAGGTTTTTCAGGAAAGAAATGGGTAAAAATAACTGGCAACTGCAACTCAATCAGCATCGATAAGGAACTGTTAACTACCGACTTGCATTTTAATAATAATTATTACCAACCCAATGCAATATTAAAAGAATCGGAAAAACCACGAATAACACTAGGTGGATTCTTCGACATACCCCAACGAAGTGAATTGAATTTCGTTCCCGCAATTGGATTAAACCATGCACAAAAAATTATGGCCGGGGTGGTTTTATATAATATTACATTAACCGAAAAACCAGTAGAATGGTATGTAATGCCCTTGTTTTCACCTTTCGGTTATAGAGATATTCACACGCTTATTTCGGGAATGTGCCTGATAAAAATAAATGCTTCGAATAACAATTCTTTACTTCGACATATCAGTTTTAGCAGTAGGCTCCGAAAGTTCAGTTACGAAATTCAAAATTCGGAAATACCTACGCATATATCGTGGATAAGTGTGCTTAACACAATAAAACACTCCTTCAGAAAGAATCATCTGAAGCCCTACGCCGATTCGTATTTGCAGATTTCTTTGAATTCAGCAGGAGGATTCAACGCAGATTTCAAACACTTCATAAATTTACAATTTCGACATAAAGACGAAAGAGTTATCAATCCATATGGAATAAATCTGGAATTAGAAAAAGGACCGGGATATGTAAAAACATTTACGGAACTTGAATACAAAATAAGCTACAACAAAAAACACAGCGGCTTTTCGATACGGGTATTCGGAGGTAAGTTTCTTTACAATGCATCGGAATATTATGGGAATTTCAACTTCAGGATGGCAGGTGATTTGAGTTTGCAAGACTATCAATTTCGAGAAATATACTATGCGCGGGGCAGCGATATAAGGCAAAATGCCGCAAATCTGTGGGCTCATCAATTCTGCCGTAATCAAGGCGGTTTTGTATCGTACTCTCCTCTGGGGCAAAGCAATAACTGGCTGGCTGCTGTTAACCTGAGTACCTCGATGCCTGTAAAATTCATAAAACTGTTTTTTAACGCGGCACGATGGCAAGGAATCGACAACTTTTGGTACTCGCATTGGTTTGCATGGGAAACTGGCGTTGAAGTTTCGATAATACCGAATGTGTGTTCGGTGTTTTTTCCTGTTTGGGTTTCGAACGATATTAGGAACACCCAGCAAATTTATTTCGACAACTATTTTGAAAAGATACGATTTACGTTAAATTTGACGCTCGTAAATCCAATGGAATTTAGAAATAAAATACCGTATTTGATTTGACAGACGGAAAAAAGATATACTTTGTTTCTGATGCTCATCTGGGAGCACCGGGAGCACTTAGCAGCCACGAGCGAGAGCGATTACTTGTTGAATGGCTGGAGATGGCCGCCAAAGATGCCGAAGAAATATACCTTATGGGCGACATTTTCGATTTCTGGTTCGAATTTAAAAGGCTGGTTCCGCGTGGCTTCACCCGTTTTTTGGGAACCCTGGCAAAAATTACCGACAGTGGTATTCGTGTATATTATTTCACAGGAAATCACGACATGTGGATATTCGACTATTTACCAAGCGAAACAGGCATCGTTTTATTGAGAGAGCCTTTGATAAAACAAATTGGCGGAAAAACTTTCTATTTGGCTCACGGCGATGGACTGGGGCCTTTCGACAAGAAATACAAAATTCTGAAATCAATTTTCAACTCAAGGTTTTGTCAGTGGTGGTTTAAGCGTCTTCATCCGTCGTTTTCGTTCTGGATAGCACACACTTGGTCAACAAACAGTCGGAAAAAGCATCGGTTGCCCGAAAAACCCGATTTCGAAAAGGAATGGCTGGTACAGTATTCCCGCAGTGTACTGGAACAACAGCACATTGATTATTTCATTTTTGGGCACCGTCATATTTGTTATCAATATCCACTAAATAAAAAATCAAGACTCATTAATCTTGGCGACTGGTTAATTAACTTTAGCTATGCGGTTTTTGATGGATTTGATGTTGAGCAAAAAAAATACCCAAAGCCTTGATAGCATAAAGTTATTTTGAGCAACTTTACATATTATCGAAACCTTTTTAAATAGTTATCTTCCTAAGAAATTACTCTACCCAAAGAAATTCTTAAAAAAGAAGAACAAGGTGTTTTTTTACGTCAAAATAGCGGCAACCGAATTACAAAGTTAACGTTAAATTTTCGTATAATATATTGTAGACTAATGGGAAATAACATATATTTGAGCAGGCATTGTAAACAATTATTTTATTAGTTAATTTGACAATTTTCAAATTGTTAATGTGTTGAATTTATGAACGTTGAACTTTTTTTATGATAGAATTTTACTTGAATCTGTCACATATAAAGCATTCTCTTATCGTTGTCGAAAGCAATAGATATTGCCATTATTCGGCAATTCTGATTTCGCCTGTCGGCAGAATTCGATGTTTTCGTGCCTCCCCCATTCGTTTAATTAGTAAAAAACACTTTCAAAATAAATTCATGTTTTATGAAAAATAGATGTATTTGGATTTGTACGATTTTGAGTTTGTTCGTACTGACCTTGCTGCTTCCGGCCAGAGTTTATTCGCAGTGCACCAATTGTGGAAGCCAGTATCCTTCGGGCACATACACCACAACCAGTGCAACCTGGTCGGCAATCAGTACCTGTATTTATGGCAGCGAATGGCATTACGAAACCCTTACGATAGGCTACATTTATCAATGGCGGTCGATAGCCGGTAGTTTCGATTCGCAATTGACCCTGTACCCAAGTACTACCTGCGGAGGAACCAGTTTAGCCTATAACGATGATTGCACCGAAAACATAGGCAACACCGATGATGGATTAATTGCCTACACACCGGGAACCACAAATGTACGGCTGCTGGTAAGTCAATTTTATTGTACATCAAACACATCATGTTCTGAAGTATCTTGGCGAGCCATACCCATGACGCCCACCATTTCGGGCAGCACCAGCATATGTGCCGGCAGCTCGGTAACGCTTTCGGCCGGTAACGTTACTCCTGGCGAAAACGATGCATTTATGAATATTCAATGGGGAACAACTTCGGGGGGAACTGATATCAGTGGCGATGCCAACTCCATCACAGTTACTCCGGCAGTAACCACCACCTACTACATGCGCTATCAGGTGCTCGCCTGCGGCACTCCCGGAACGCAATACTCCAATGTGGCCAGCATCACGGTAAATGTAGCTACACCCCCCACAGCACCCACAGGCATTTCGGGAACCACAACCATTTGCGACGGGCAATCCACAACACTTACGGCAACCGGAGGTTCTAATGGCAGCGGTGCAACATATCAGTGGTTTGCCGGTGGATGTGGCAGTGGTGCAGTACTGGGAACCGGTTCAACACTTACGGTTTCACCTTCAACCACTACAACTTACTACGTGCGGCGAGTCGGAAACTTTCCCTGTGGCAGCTCGGTAACAGGATGTGCTCAAGTTACGGTGACTGTTCAATCGGTATCAGTACCACCCACTTCAATTAATGCGGTTGTTTATTAATATGTCACCTAGGATATTTCGAAGCTATGAAAAAAAATCAACATACCCAGTTTCAAAATAAGGATACAATGAATTCTTTTAATTTCTCCTTAACAAAAAAAATACTGGCATTCGCAATATTTAGTATTGCTGTGTTTGCGATACCCTTTTCGCAACATGGTTATGCCCAGAATAAACCGGTATCTGCAAACCGAGATGTATCACAAAACAATGGCATGCCGCTTGAGGGTAAAAACCACGATCAATCGAACACTTCATCGCAGTTTCCGGAACTCGACAACTATTTGAACAGCAGCTACTATCAAAGTCTGCCTAATGATTCGGTGTACATCCCGGTAATGATTCAGCTTAGTTTTACCGACCGAAGAATAGGGCATCTGTTTGAAGCACCCGGAGTACCGGTTAACCCTCTTCAGAGCATTTCCCTGAATAAGTTTAAAGACGGACCATTAAACACCAACACTTTTAACAATCTGATTCCGGACGATATTGACTTTGTAGAGATACAGGGCAAAGTATATTTTCGGATGTTTATAACCCCCGAAAAACTATCAAAGCATTTAGGTGCCGATATGTTAGACTTGAAACATTATCCCGGCTTCATTCTTCTCGAGATAAAGGAAAACATTCAAGACATTGCCAATGAATATTTAAGGAATGGGGCCGACTCTGTTTCGATAGTTAGCGATAACTTTTTACTAATATATAAACAAAAAAACTCACTTGATATTAATGATCCTTATGAAGCTTACCACCTAAATAATCCGAAATACCCCGGTTATTACAAGTTTATACGTCTAGAACCGGCACCATACCTGCCCCTAATGACCAAATACCCTTCAGATGGCAATGAGGTAAAATACCGTCGCACTTCAAATTCGCGACATTTCAACAATCAAAATGGAGAAACAGATGCCTACTTTACAATCCGACCCACATCATATCCCATTTTACCTGCTAATTTGAATATTGATTTAGAAAATCTAAGTCAGAACCAGCGCGAACAAATCAAATGGATTGAATTACCTGCGTGTTATCCTACACCGGCACCCAGTCAGGCCAAGTCGATATACACAAACTATTTTGATGAAACTTTTTACGGTCATTCCGTGTACTGTACCAACGACCAACCCTTACCCTACGTATGGATATGTGCACCGGCAGACGGGAACTTTCTGGGTACAGTTGGGGCATTAGAAGATGATGATTTTTGGTCGGGTGACGAGCACAACTTCCAAAGAATTCACGATAAGTTTACCATAACATCTGTACCCGATGATGCCAGCATTGTTGGCACACAATACGAAACATATCTTCCGAATATTGCCCCATATCGCACTGCCGATTGCGACGGATTGCTAGACTGGGAAGAAGTATGGCCCGAATCGAAACAAATGGTCAACAATATGACCGCTGCCAACAACCCTCAGCCCAATGGGAATGTGGATATGTACTCGAACTTATGGTATAATGACGTTGAGGATGGCTCGGTTTATTATCTTGCTTCCGGTTGGAATTGGGACAGAGGTAATGGATATACCAATTTTGATGTGAATTTTAACGCCGGTGGTCTTGCCGATGTTACCTCCCGCCTTGCCGGCAATTGGTATGTTGTTGGTGTGGCCGATTATTCCGAGAACAATCAAAGCCCCACGTATTGGGAAGCCGTGGCAACCCATAATTACTACTCCAACTTAAGGATTTCTTACATTCCATGCTGTCAAGCCCCTGATTATGCCCTTGCCTATGCCAATGGGGCTCAGAGTAATTCAGTTTGCTCAGGTCAAAACATCAATTTAACGGCTCACAGTTTCGATGGAGGTGGTTGTGCCTGTGGCACCTGGAGATATGCATGGTATAACGGATCATCCTGGTGGAATGGATCAGCTTTTAGTAGTGGCACTCCTGTTTATAATAGTGGATATGCATCAATTAACACTACCATTGCATCAAATACTACATTTACACTAAGAGTTGAATGTAGTGCCTGTGGAAGTTATGTTTCTGACAATGTTGTTGTAAATGCATTATCAACATCAACAGCTGCTAGTTCCATAACAGGAACAGCCACCGTATGTCCGGGTGGATCTACCACCTTATCGGTAAACGGTGGTAGTTTGGGAAGTGGGGCGAGCTGGGTGTGGTATTCGGGCAGTTGCGGCGGAACACCGGTAGGCACAGGATCAACAATTACCGTTTCGCCAAGCGTTAACACTACCTATTATGTCAGGGCCGAAGGAAGTTGTAATACAACTGCATGTGTAAGCAGAACTGTTACCATGCAAACAAATTCACTACCGGCTACTTCAGCCAGTGCCAGTCCTGTTAATATAAATGCAGGAGGCAGCAGTACCCTGACAGTAAACGGAGGCACATTAGGAACAGGTGCCAGTTGGGTATGGTACTCAGGAAGTTGTGGCGGCTCGCTCGTAGGAAGCGGAAGCTCAATCGTGGTAAATCCAACCGTTACTACAACATATTACGTGAGAGCAGAAGGAACCTGCAATACCACTTCGTGTGTAGCGGTAACGGTATTTGTTTCCGGATCAGTAACTATCTGTTACGGACAAAGTATCGATTTGTCATTAGTTGGAGGAACGCTTGGAACCGGAGCTACCTGGAGATGGTATTCGGGTAGTTGCGGAGGGACCTTAGTGGGAACAGGTGCTGGAATAACTGTAAGCCCAACCAGTAACATAACTTATTACGTTAGAGCAGAGGGAACCTGCAACACAACAGGTTGTGCCAGCATTGCGGTTATTGTAAATACTTTGTCGACTGCAGCCACTTCAATAAGCGGAACTAACTCCACTATTTGCCAAGGAGGATCTTCATCACTAAGTGTTGTTGGAGGTACACTTGGAACGGGGGCTTCATGGCAATGGTATTCCGGTTCCTGTGGTGGTACATATGTAGGTTCTGGATCATCAATCAGCGTTAACCCAAATACAACAACAACCTATTATGTTAGAGCTGAGGGTGTTTGTAACACGACAATATGCCGCAGCTTTACAGTAACGGTTGTTCCCGACCCAAGCATGAGCATATCGGCTAGTACCACTACTGTTTGTACAGGTGGTTCTGTATCATTCACACAAACAGGAGCCGGAGGTTCAGGTACTATTACCGATCAGTGGCAAACCTCAACTGACGGAACTACTTGGACAAACTGGACAACCACTTCAAACCCAACCTACAACAACCTAACTGCTTCTACATTTTTCCGTTGCGTAAGAAGTGCAACAGCAAATGGTTGCGACAGCGGAATCTCGAATGTAATATTTGTTTCAGTTGTTGACGACCCACAAATAACACTACAGCCTATTAGTCCTTCCCCAATTTGTGTGGGTGGGTCAACCGGCGCAATCACAACCTCAGCCACAGGGGGAACAGGAGCCATTTCATATCAGTGGCAGTATTACAACGGGTCAACTTGGGTTAGTGTTTCAAATGGAACCCCGGCAGGAGCAACCTACTCCGGTGGCGGAACGAGCAGCATGAGTATTTCAGGTTTTTCAACACCAGGCACTTACGATTATCAATGTGTTATATCACAAACTGGAAATGGATGCAATACTCTTACTACAAACACTATCTCGGTTGTTGTAGAACCAGATCCTACGGTTACAATTTCAGGTGCTGCAACTATTTGTTCAGGAGGGTCAGCCTCTTTATTAGCCAGTGAATCGGGCGGTACCGGAATTTATACCTATCAGTGGCAAAGCTCACCTGACGGTATAACCTGGACGGACATTGTAGGAGCTACCAGTGGAGCCTATATTACACCATCGCTAACGGCTACAATTTATTATCGTGTCATTTTAACAGCCAGCGGGTCGGGGTGTGGATCTGCAACCAGTAATACTCAAGTTATTACAATTGTTCCCGACCCAAGCATCACAACCCAACCTATTGGTGCAACTATTTGCTCCGGCGGAACGCATACAATGACAGTTGCCGGTACGGGTGGAACTCCCTCGCTAACTTACCAATGGCAAGACTCACCAGATGGAGTTACTTTTGCGGAAATTGCAGGAGCTACATCCTCAAGTTATACTACCCCTGCGCTTGCAAGCACTACGTATTACCGCGTTGTGGTTGACGCCGGTGGCTCAGCCTGCGACGGGGCTGTTAGCAGTATTGTAACCGTAACGGTTATTCCAGATCCTGCAATTACAGTGCAACCCGTTGGCGGCACCATTTGTACCGGCGGGTCAATTGTTCTGAGCGTTACTGCAACAGGTGGTACACCTTCTCTTACTTATCAGTGGTACAGCGGTGCAGGGGCTATTGCCGGTGCTACTAACTCAACTTATACAGCTACTGCTGCAGGTACTTATTATGTGATTGTTTCTGCTTCGGGTAGCGGCTGCAACTCGGTTACCAGTGCAAATGCCGTGGTTACTGTGGTGCCCGACCCGGCTATTACAGTGCAACCCGTTGGTGGTACTATTTGTACAGGCGGGTCTATTGTTCTGAGCGTTACTGCAACAGGTGGTACACCAT
>CAZEHA010000026.1:41370-46087 GCA_964511665.1 uncultured Bacteroidales bacterium | reverse complement strand
AATATTCATCGCGGTTGGTGTGCTTATTTTTATTCGCTCATGGATATTTCATATAATGATTAGTTTTTAATATTTTTTTTATGAAAATTTTTAATTGTTAATAAATGTATGTATTCTTACTGCTCCAAAAAGCAAATTTTGTACTGATTGTAATTGTAAATCTGATGTATATTGTTTTAAAAGATTATTTTCAATATAGGTTTTGAAATTGGAATAATGCTGTCCGCCTATAATAAATTCCACAAAATAAGCACCTGCTTTTCCTATAAAATTTGTTTTTTTGTCGAAAACATAATCGGTAATTATTATTTTCCCCGATTTTTTGACAATTCTTTTGGCTTCGGCAGAAATTTTTTCTGCATTTTCAGGTTTTGTTTCGTGTAAAATAAAGTTAAGTATTGCAACATCAAAATCTTCGTTTTTAAAACTTGTGTTCGTTGCATTTTGTTTTTGACAATACTTTTCGAGTTTATTTTTGCGAGCAACTGCAAGCATATTATCGGAAATATCAATTCCAACTATATTTGCATTTTCCAATTTTTTCAAATACTTTATTTGATTTCCTGTGCCGCAACACATATCAATTATTTTTGGGGAATTGGAAACAGCAACCTGTTTGGTTATTTTTTTTCTTAAGGGATGTAAAAAGGGAAAAAATACCCAATCATATATTTTGCTGAAAAATTGATTATATTCCGACATCTTAATTTTTTTTGTAAAAATAGGATGTTTCGGGGTTAGAATACAAATTTTGAGATATGACAATTACTCTGACAGTGTCTCTAAATTATTGATATTTTTTGAATTTAAGATTTTCAAATAAGAATGCGGCAATATCAGTATTGTTTTCCAAATTAAGCTTTTTTCGTATTCTGTTTCGATATTTCCCGATAGAAGTTTCTGAAACGTTAAGCAAATTTCCAATTTCGGAAGATTTTAGTTCGGCAGAAATTAAAACACAAACTTTAACTTCTGTTTCAGTAAGTTGAGTGTAGGTTTCTTGAAGTTTTATAAGAAAATCGGGATATATTTCATTAAATTTGAATAAAAAAGTTTCGATATCGTAATTTTTTGTCTGATGAACTGTTAAATTAGCTATCGCATTTTTATAATTTTGGTCGGCAATGTCTTTTTTTATATCATTTAATAAACTATTGAATTTCAATATTTTTGAAAAGGCATCGGTTAATTCTTTTCGTTTGTAATCTATTTCGAGTTGATGTTTTTCAATATCACTTTTTAAGATTTGATTTTTAAGATTTTGTTCGGCTTCTTTTTGTTCGGTTGCTTTTAGTTGTTCAAGTACAATGTTTTTTTCTGTAATTTCCTGAATGTAAAGTTCAACCGTTTCAAAAAATATTTTCAGTATTTTAAAAATTAAAAAGCCGATTATCAGGAAATTTATAATTCTTATTGTAACACAAGCAAATTGACAATTTTTAAACCCATAATCTATCGGAAATTGCGGATTTTTTGAAATCATCAGAATGCCTGTTATCATTGTTAATAAAAAGGCAGATGAAAAAATAATAATAGGGAGTTCTTTTGATTTAGTGTAAAATGCAAAAATAATTGCTAAAATAAACCATAACGAAGCCATATCCAAAAGTCCCAAAAGCAGAGTATAAATTCCAACAAAATAGAAAATTGCGATTAAAATTGAAGATTTGAAATTTATTGAAATGATTTTTTTGAAAAAGAAAAGCATCAAAACAATTGCCGTAAATAAAAAAGGCAAAAACTTGATTAATAAACATTCGCTTTTTTCAATTGCAAGATAAGCAATTACAGAAAGAGGTAATGATGCAATACTAATAAATTTTATGGTATAAATAATAATTTTTTCGTAAATAATTGATATGTATGAGTTATGATGTTTTATTGTCATTAATTTGCTTTTACAAAATTCAATTTGTTAATTTATTTTATGCTTTGTTTTAATTGTTTTTAACTCGTTTATAAGTACACCAACACCTCTCGTAACTTGCTGTATGTCAATTGTTATCATTTGATGCATATTGGCTTTTATTACAGTTTGTAAGCAATTAGAAGCATTTGTAATTGTTCGAAATGGCATTTCGTGAATCAAATTTTTACAGGGTAAATGTATAAAAAAGTTTTAAGTTTTAAAACTGAACAGCATTTGCCGCAGGGTCTTAAAATATTGTTAAACCGGCATGGCCCGGTGCTGTTTTTATATGAAAGGCTGTTGCGGCATTTTGTATATCGGTAAAAAAAACTGATTTTTGTTTGTTGAGAAATGCCCTGCGGGCAAAGCAAGCTATGGCTGATGATAATTGTAACCAAAAAATAGAAGATATGATAAAAAAAGCATGTGTTATTGTGTTGCCACTGGTGCTGTTGATGGCAGCCTGTGGCAGTAAAAAAACCAACGAAACGAAAAACGAGAATCCATTTTTTGTGGACTACGACACTCCGTATGGGGTGCCTCCGTTCGATCTGATTAAAAACGAACACTACCTGCCGGCTTTTCAGGAAGCCATTCAACGGCACGAAAAAGAAATTGAAGCCATCACCGCAAACAGCGAAACACCCGATTTCGAAAACACCATTCTGGCTCTCGACCGCTCGGGCCTGATGCTCGACAGGGTTTCGTCGGTGTTTTTCAATATTCTTTCGGCCGACAGCAACGAAGAATTGCAGGCTATTGCCCGCGAGGTAACACCGCTTATTACCGACCACAACAACAACACCATGCTCAACCAAAAGCTTTTCGAAAGGGTAAAGGCGGTGTACAACAATCGCTTCGAATCGGGACTTAGCCCCGACCGCATCAGGGTTACCGAAAAGTACTACGAAGATTTTATCAGAAGCGGGGCTGCCCTTTCCGATGCCGACAAAGAAACCCTGCGCAACATCAACAACCAATTGTCGATGCTGAGCCTGAGTTTTGGCGATAATCTGCTGGCCGAAACCAATACCAACTTCCGCATGGTAGTTGACAATGAAGCCGATTTGGCCGGTTTGCCCGATGATGCTATTGCCGGTGCTGCCGAAACGGCTACGGCCCTCGAACTCGATGGTAAATGGGTGTTTCAGTTGTCGAGGGCATCGATGACCCCGTTTTTGCAATATGCCCATAATCGCGCATTGCGCCAACAGTTGTACAAGGGCTACTATTTGCGCAGCGACAACAACAACGAGTTCGACAACAAAGATATCATCAAACAAACGGTTGAATTTCGGGCTCAAAAAGCTGCGCTGCTGGGTTACCAGTCGCATGCACACTATGTGATAGAAGTGAATATGGCCGAAAACCCCGACAATGTCAATGTATTTTTAAACGATTTGTGGAAAGGCGCATTGCCCGTGGCCAAACAAGAACTAAAAGAAATGCAGGCTATTGCCGACCGGGAAGGTGGAAATTTTAAACTGGCCTCGTGGGATTGGTGGTATTATGCCGAAAAATTGCGCAAACAAAAATACGACCTCGACGAAAACGAACTGAAACCTTATCTGAAACTTGAAAACGTTCGCGACGGTATGTTTTGGGTAGCCGGAAAACTGTATGGAATCACATTTAAGAAACTCGACAATATTCCTGTGTATCACGCTGATGTAGAGGTGTTTGAGGTAAGCGAGGCCGACGGTAGTCTTGTAGGTTTGCTATACCTCGACTACTATGTGCGCGACAGCAAAAGAGGAGGAGCATGGTGCACCGGTTTCAGAGAGGCATCCTACGACGCCGATGGCAACAGAATTGTTCCGCTGGTTAGTATTGTGTGCAACTATCCGCGCCCAACCGGCGATATACCTGCTTTGTTGAGCTGGGACGAAACCACCACTTTGTTTCACGAGTTTGGCCATGCGCTGCATGGATTGTTTACCGACGGCTACTATAAACGTACCGCCGGAGTAGTGCCCCGCGACTATGTGGAATTGCCCTCTCAGATAATGGAGAATTTTGCCTGCGAACCCGAAGTGATGCGTCAATATGCCCGACATTACAAAACCGGTGAAGTAATTCCCGATGCCCTCATCGAAAAACTGAATAATTCAGGTCATTTCAATCAGGGTTTTTCCACCGTTGAATATCTGGCAGCCTCTGTGCTCGACCTCGACTGGCATTTATTGAAACATCCGGTTAATATTGCCGATGTGAATGCCTTCGAAACAAACTCGATGAACAATATCGGTCTCATTCCCGAAATATTGCCACGCTATCGCAGCACCTATTTTCAACATATTTTCAGTGGCGGATACTCGGCCGGATACTATGTGTATATATGGGCTGCCGTATTAGATGCCGATGCTTTTGAAGCCTTTAAAGAAAGCGGCGATTTGTTTAATAAGGAGTTGGCTGCCAAATTCCGTAAGTATTGCCTTGCCGAAGTTGGTGATGGACCGGCTATGCAACAATACATTAAATTCAGAGGGCAGGAACCCAATAAGGAATATCTGCTGAAACGTCGAGGCTTGAAATAACAATTTTCTGATTTTTTATCGGTTGTAGAGACGCGATTCATCGCGGCTCCAACTACCCCCATGCAGCAAGCCTTGGTTACTGAGGCTCTCCCTAAACTCGTCCTCGTTTGCAACGAGGACGCATTTACTCCTGTATTTGCAATGCAACCTCCCGAAGCCACAACTTTGCTGCACCATCGTCCGCACCGCCCCACACATCATCCGCACCGCCCCACACATCGTCCGCACCGCCCCACACATCATCCGCACCGCCCCACACATCGTCCGCACC
>CAZEHA010000026.1:0-41270 GCA_964511665.1 uncultured Bacteroidales bacterium | reverse complement strand
GTCCGCACCGCCCCACACATCATCCGCACCGCCCCACACATCATCCGCACTGCCCCACACATCGTCCGCACCGCCCCACACATCGTCCGCACCGCCCCACACATCATCCGCACCGCCCCACACATCATCCGCACTGCCCTACACAGGCTACCCCCATGCAGCAAGCCTTGGTTACTGAGGCTCTCGAAGTACCACGCTTGAGCCCCCACTACCTCCCGAAGCACCACCCTTTCCACCACCACCAACCCAAAAGTCAACCCACCGTAGAGACGCGATTCATAGCGTCTCATATCAATCGCCCCTAATGTTTCAAGTGCCTCGCATAGTTGTAGCCGGCTGCATCGTATCGAATAAACAGTTGCTGAAGCCGCTTTACAAAGTCCTCGTAACCGGGTTTCTGCCCTGTCCACAACACCTCGCTGAGTGCAGCCATACGGGGTAAAACCATGTATTCTACGTGTTGCATGTTTGTGATGTATTCAGTCCACACATTACCCTGACCACCCAGAATAAATTTTGCCTCCTTGTCGTTTAGCGATGGCGGAATCGGGTTCCACCCGTATATTTCGGCACAATCGGTAAAGCCGCCAATAGCAAGAGGTTCGTTGTCGGTGTCTTCGCTTTGGTAATGATCGAAATAGCATATCGGATTGGGCGTCATTATTACGTCGTGACCCATTTGAGCAGCGGCAATGCCGCCTTCTTCGCCGCGCCAACTCATTACGGTGGCATCGGGAGCCAGCCCTCCTTCAAGAATCTCGTCCCAGCCTATGATGCGTTTCCCTTTACTATGAATATATTTTTCGATGCGTGTAATAAAATAGCTTTGCAGTTGGTGCTCGTCGGCAAGCGATTCGGCTTTAATGCGAGCCTGACACTTGGGACATTTTTCCCAGGCTCCTTTGGGGCACTCGTCTCCTCCAATGTGAATATAGGGTGAGTTGGGGAACAATTCGCAAACCTCATCGATTACGGCTTCGAGGAACTCAAAGGTTTTTTCGTTGCCGGCACAATACACATCGTTGAATACACCCCAGGTTGTTGCCACCTGATAGGGTCCGCCCGTGCATCCCAGTTCGGGGTACGAAGCCAGAGCTGCAAGCGAGTGCCCGGGCATTTCAATTTCGGGAATTACGGTAATAAACCTGTCTTCGGCGTACTTCACAATTTCCTTTACCTCGTCTTGCGTGTAGAATCCGCCATGGGCAATACCGTCGTATTCACCGCTGTTGCGCCCTATTACTGTTTCGGGTCGCCGGGCCCCTATTCGTGTAAGTTCACGATATTGTTTAATCTCGATACGCCAGCCCTGATCTTCGGTAAGGTGCCAGTGAAAAGTGTTGAATTTGTGCATTACCAGCAGGTCGATGTAGCGTTTCACATCCTCAACTCCAAAAAAGTGCCTGCAAACGTCGAGATGCATTCCGCGATAAGCGAAACGCGGTGCATCAGAAATTACTACACACTGAAGCGATACCGATTGCACCGTGGTATCTTTTTCAACCCATTCGGGCATCAGTTGGCGAAGCGATTGCAATCCCCAGAAAACACCTTGAGCACTCCCTCCGGTTATTTCTATGCCGCTGGGTTGAACACTTAGCACATAGGCTTCTTTGTGCAGGTTAGGGTCGGTAAGCAACACCAACGATGTAGCGTTTTTTTCGGCTGATTTACTACTCCGCAATTCCATAGTTCCAAGCACCGGAGTCAAAAAACCGGCAATATACCTGGCAGCCCGTTGCAAGTCGATGTCTTCTGAGTCGAAAACTATAGCAGTGTTGGCGTTCAATTCAAAAATATCAGACTGAACGCTTGTTTTTTCGGGATAGGGAATTATATTTATCGTAATATTAGGGTCGGTTTTCTGCTGACACGAAAACAGCAGCGCGAGGCTCAAAAACAGAATGATGTGATGAAATTTCATAATAAATCGTATTGTAATCAGATTGCTAAATTAGCCTTTTTTCTGTTTGTTGCTACAGGTTTGTCAACCATTCAGTTGTCGTGCTCACATTCGGTAACTCAGCAGCCGGCAGTGCACTGCGATACTCTGTTGTGGCAGTTCTGCTATCGGGGCGATTGGTACCATTCGGGTGTTTGCGCAAGCATTCACAGAGATTTGTTCAGGCACGGCCTTATCGAAGACCCTTTTTTTGGCGATAACGAAACGGCGCTGCAATGGATAGGCGAGCAGCAATGGCATTATAGAACCCGCTTCGATGTTGAGCTTAGCGAACTGAAACAACGCGCCGACCTTGTGTTCGAAGGTCTCGATACACGATGTAGTATAATTCTCAACCACACTTTGTTAGGATATGCCGACAACATGTATCGCGAATGGGTTTTCGATGTTACCGAATTGCTTCAGCAAGGCGAAAATAAGCTTGAGCTTATTTTTTATCCGGTTGCTCCGGCAAACGATAGTATGGCAGCACAATTGCCTTATGCAATGCCCGATAATCGTGTTTTTACCCGAAAAGCACCTTACCACTCGGGTTGGGACTGGGGACCTAAATACGAAACCTGTGGAATTTGGAAGCCTGCATACCTGAGGCAATGGGACGGTATTCGAATCTCGGAGTTTTCGGTAGAAACAAAAGAAATAAGCGATGATAACGCCGAAATGCTGGCCGAAATTGTAGTAGAAAGCGCAACAGCGCAAAAAGCAGAACTCAAAATCAGCTACGGGAAAAACCAGGAGTTACGCGAAATAAAAAAAATCGAATTACAACCCGGTTACAATCGGGTAAATATCGATTTTGGTTTAGAAAACCCTGCCATTTGGCAGTGCAGCCAACTGGGCAAAGCCAATCTCTACCGTTTTAGGGCCGAAATTACAACAAAACACAATTTCGACACGGCAATTTGTGTTAGCGGAATAAGGACTGTTCGCTTGGTGAGTGAGCCTGATAGTATTGGGCAAAGTTTTTATTTCGAGCTGAACGGAAGCCCGGTGTTTGCCAAAGGGGCCAATTGGATACCCATGGAAAGTTTTCCACACAAGCTGAATCGCGATAAATACAGGAGTTTACTGCTGCTGGCGCGCGATGCCGGGTTCAACATGCTGCGCGTGTGGGGAGGCGGATACTACGAAGACGATGCATTTTACGAAATTTGCGACTCACTCGGTATCATGGTCTGGCAAGATTTTATGTTTGCCTGTGCGGTGTATCCGGGCGATGAAGCATTTCGGAGAAATGTGGAAGCAGAAGCCCGCCATCAGGTTCGGCGTTTACGTCATCATCCCTGCCTGGTGCTCTGGTGTGGCAACAACGAAGTAAGCAACGGATGGAACGACTGGGGGTGGCAACAATCGTTGGGCTACAATAGCACCGACTCGGCATCAATTTGGCACAGCAACCGCTATCTCTTCGAAAAACTCTTGCCCGAAATTGTTCAGCAAAACGACGGCTTACGAAGCTATTGGCCAAGTTCACCCATGTTCGGCTGGGGGCATCCCGAAAACAATACCCATGGCGATGCCCATTATTGGGGCGTGTGGTGGGGAAAAGAAGACTTTGAGATGTATTACGAAAAAACAGGCCGCTTTATGAGCGAATACGGCTTTCAGGGAATGCCCTCGCTGAGTTGCCTGAGAAAAATAGCGGACAGCAGCGACCTGCAAATCGGCAATCCATCGCTTGCCAACCACCAGAAACACCCTTTTGGCTTCGAAAATATTGACGAAGGATTGCAAAAATATCTTTACAAGCCATCATCGTTTCATGAATATGTATATCTGAGTCAGGTGCTGCAAGCCACTGCTATGCAGATAGCCTTCGATGCCCACTTTTCGTTGGCGCCGCGCTGCATGGGCAGCCTCTTTTGGCAGTATAACGATTGCTGGCCTTCGATATCGTGGTCGGCAGTTGATTATGATTTGAACCCCAAGGCCTTGTATTACACTGCAAAGCGAATGTTTGGCGAATTCAACCTTTGTGTTCGCCCCAAGGCTGAGTCAACCGAGTTTTATATATTCAGCAACCACCGCAATATTCAGGCTGCCCGTGCCGAATTAGAGATTTGCGATTTCTCGGGAAAACAAATAGCGCATTCTACCTTACACATAAATATTGTAGGAGGAAAAGCCGTGGCAATAACTTCTACGCTAAATTCCATGTTCAGCAAGCTGGAATCGGCCGAGCATTTCTTAAGAATCAAAGTATTTAAGCATGAGCAATTGCTGTGCAGCCGTGCATTCTTCTTCGAGCGCGACAATCACCTCAAACTCCCTGAAGCAAAAATCAACATCAGTAAAAGTCAACATGGCGACAGCATTATGGTTCAGCTTGAATCTGATAAACTAGCCCGTTGGGTTGCCCTTGAAGCAGACAATCTGATATTCGCTGATAACTACTTCGATTTGCTCCCGGGTGAGACGCGTTGTGTTTCAGCCTATGTTTCGGGGCACAACCAACAGGAATGGGCAATACATGTATATTCGCTGAAAATAAAATAAATACATGGTTTGCAAGTAGTAGTGTTTCGCCAAGCAAATCTTGTTTGAACAACTAAAACAACAGGTGAAGCAATTTATCCGTTTGTTTTTTTCTTACAATTGCTTAAGTTTGTATCATGAATCAAAACCCTTAATCATGAAAACACAATTGGTTATTTGTTTTTGCTTACTATGTGCCTTGGAATTGCACTCTCAGAATGTGTATATACCCGATGAGGCTTTTAAAAACTATTTGTTATCTGATTATTCTATAAATACAAACGAAGATGATGAGATACAGCTTACCGAAGCGCAAGCATATACCGGTGGCTTGTATATGAGTGGTCTGGGGATTGCAGATCTTACCGGCCTCGAAGAATTTGTTGCTGTGAGTGTTATCGATTGCAGCTACAACAATCTTTATCAGTTTGATGTTAGTGCAAATGCTCAGTTACAAAGTTTATATTGCGACAACAACTTTTTAAATGCAGTAGATGTTTCGCAAAACGAATTGTTAGATCTTTTATTCTGTTCCAATAACTTTTTAAGTGATATTACCATTGGCGAAAACTCTAATATCACACAACTTGAATGTAGTGGGAATTATCTATCGTCGATCAACCTGCAAATGTGCCCTCAGTTGGAGCAACTCGATTGCTCTATCAATCAACTTAGTTCGCTTGATGTTTCGTCGCTCGATAATCTGACTTTTTTAATTTGCTCCTACAATTCAATCGAATCTCTCGACCTCAGCAACAATGATGAATTGGTTGGACTATTTGCCGATATCAACCTCCTCGAAACAATCGATTTGTTGAACAATACCATGTTGATGAATCTGGGTCTGGCCAGCAATTTTTTATCAGAAATAGATTTGACGAACAATACCGTGTTAGAAAGTGTAAATGTTTCGAACAACCTGATTGAAGAAATAGACCTATCGAATAATAGCCTGATAATTTCTTTGGATGTAAGTGGAAATAATCTGCAGGAACTGAACATTGGCAATTTGTTACAACTCGAATATTTGTATTGCTCAGCAAATAGTATTGCAACGCTTGACCTAAGCGCCAATACTGCATTGTTGGATGTTTTCTGCGAAGCGAACAACCTCGATGAGCTAAACCTCGACAATAACCTCTTACTCGAGGAGTTATACTGCGACTTTAACAGCATCGGTAATTTAAACCTTTCGTTGAATACGGCACTTACACGACTCTATTGCCGCGAAAACAGCCTAAGCACACTAAACCTCGAAAGCAATTTACACATAGAACGTCTCTATTGTTCCAACAACCAAATTGTCAGTCTCGATTTGTCGCAACAACCCAATCTTGAACGATTGAAATGCGATAACAACAACCTGATTGTATTGAATATTGCTAATGGTAATAATCATAATTTGATTTCTTTCGAGGCTTTCGATAACCAAGGTTTGCTTTGCATACAGGTTGACGATGCCGAATTTATGTGGGAGAACTGGTCAGAGGCAATTGACGAAACTGCATATTATAGCGAAGATTGTCAGAGCGACAACGCTGATAATGTGTTAGAAACTAATATAATGATATATCCCAATCCCGCCTCATCGTTTCTGAAGGTTTCTGGCTCACAAAACATCAGCTATTATTCAATTTATAATGTATTGGGGTATTGTGTGCAGCAAGATAAGCTTATAAATTCATGTATTGCAATCGATGGACTTGCTGGCGGTTGTTACTTCATTGTTTTTGAGGATGTACAAGGAAAATTGTGTACCCACAGATTTAGCGTGCTGTAGTTGAATACATATAATTTTCTGGAATAGGTGTTGAGCTTGTAATTGAGACACCTTAATGGTTTTTTTGTCAGTTTAAAAATTCGATATTTGTACATTATGAGTTGATAATTCAGCCAATACTCCTTTCTATTCTTAATGTTTCCATAACATATTGCCCAATATTCCAAAAAAACTATATATTAGTCGCATAATTTGATAAGCGCATAGCAATGACAAATACAGGATTCGATGCGGTGGTTTTCGATCTCGACGGAGTGGTTACCAATACGGCATCGTTACATAGCGTGGCATGGAAGTCGGTGTTCGACGAAGTGCTGCAAATGTATGGCAACAACAAGGCGGTACTTTCGCATCCGTTTGATATCGAAAACGATTATTTACAATTTGTCGACGGCAAACCCCGATACAAAGGGGTAGAATCGTTTTTGGCCTCCAGAGCTATTGATATACCTTATGGCGAAGCTGCCGACCTTCCCGGTTTCGGCACCATGTGTGCTATAGGTAACCTGAAAAATGAACAATTCAATGCGCTTCTACTCAAACAGGGAGTCGATGTTTTTGAATCGACTATAGATTTCATTAAAAAACTTATCGAAAACGATATTAAAGTAGGCCTGGCTACATCGAGTAAAAACTGCAAGGGTATTCTGCAAACGTCGAAACTCGATGCACTGTTTCAGTGTGTAATCGATGGCAAGTATTCGGCTGAGCATGGCTTAGCGGGGAAACCCGAACCCGATATTTTTACTGAGGCTGCCCGTTGCCTCGATGTTGATGTTGCCCGTTGTGTTGTGGTTGAAGATGCAGTTAGCGGAGTTCAGGCAGGTCGTAAGGGAAACTTCGGGCTGGTGATTGGCCTTGCACGACATCAGAATCATTCTGAACTAAAAGCTGCCGGAGCCGATATGGTGGTAAGCGATGCCGAAGAACTCAGTGTCGAAATCATCGAAACCTGGTTCGAAACCGGATTGCACGAAGACAACTGGAGCATTCGCTATACTGATTTTGTCGCCGAAAAGCAAAAGCACCGTGAAACACTTCTTAGCATTGGCAATGGTTATGTTGTTACGCGTGGAGCCATGTGTGAAGCCGTTCCCGATACATTCAACTACCCGGGTACCTATATGGCCGGCGTGTACAATAGCCTTGAGTCGGCTGTGGCAGGAAAAACAGTATGGAACGAAGATCTGGTGAACTGCCCCAACTGGCTGTTTACCAGCTTCAGAATCAACAAAGAAAAATGGCTGTCGTTCGATGATGTGAAAATTGTGGATATTGAGCGACGTCTCGATCTCAGATCGGGTTTCCTTTCGGGATGGATGCTTATTGAAGACAATCAGGGCCGCCAAACCATGCTTGAGACCCTGCGATTTGCCAGTATGGACAACAAGCATGTGTTGGCATTAGAGCACTCGGTTACCCCGGTGAACTATTCGGCCGATATTAGCATACAAACCACGCTTGATGCTTCGCATATGAACGACGGCGTTTCCCGTTACAGGCAACTGAATCAGTACCATCTGAAAGCGGTGCAAACCGGGTATCGGGGGAATAGGTTCTGGTTACAGTGTCAAACCGCCACTTCGGGCATTCAGATAGCTCTTGCAGCGCACATCTCGTGCAATGGTTCCGAAACTGCTTTAAAATACGAATCGTACGATGGCGGAATTAGAGCCATCGCCACCCGCAACTTGACCGAAGGCCATGATTTTGTGTTACAAAAAACGGTAGCTATAGTAAATAGTCATTGCACACAGCAGGTGCTTGAAGCAGCACGAAAAATAAACGAGGAAGAGAACGATTTCGATATTTTGGCAGCTCAAAGCCGAAGGGCATGGCAAAAAATATGGAAAGAAATTGATATAGAAATCGCCGGTGACCGCCGTACGCAAAAATTAATAAGGCTCAACCTCTATCACCTTATGCTTACGGCATCGCCCTACTCGGCTACTCACGATGCAGGAATTCCGGCAAGGGGGCTTCATGGCGAAGCCTATCGCGGACATATTTTTTGGGACGAGATGTTTATTTTGCCATTCTACAATATTCATTACCCCGAAGTTAGCAAGGCAGTACTCATGTATCGCTATCGACGTCTCGACGCAGCAAAAAGATATGCTGCCGATCATGGATACAAAGGCGCCATGTTTCCGTGGCAGAGCGGCAGCAATGGTATTGAGCAAACACAAGTGATACACCTCAATCCCGTTTCGGGTAAATGGGACCCCGACCACAGCAGTCTGCAGCGGCATGTGTCGTTGGCCATAGCACTTAATATTGTGAGATATTACGAAAACACGGGCGACAAACAGTTTATGCAGGACTTTGGCATGGAAATGTTGTATGAGATTTCACGTTTCTGGGCATCGGCAGCCACTTTGGGCGACGACAAAAAATACCATATTACAAAAGTGATGGGGCCCGACGAGTTTCACGAAAAATATCCCGAGGCAGTGGTTGGAGGCATTAGCGACAATGCCTATACCAATATGATGTGTGTGTGGCTGTGGAATAAAACACTCAAGCTGACTTCGGCAATGGGCGATAATCTGAAAGCCGTTTTCGAAAAATCGGGAATCAGTTTTGCAGAATTCGATAACTGGCAACATATTGCGGCAAAACTGCATGTGCCCATGAATGCCAATGGTGTATTGGAACAGTTCTCAGGTTTTTTTAATCTCGAAGAACTCGATTGGGATTTGTACCGGCAAAAATATAGTAACATTCACCGTCTCGACCGTATTTTAAAAGCAGAGGGTCTAAGCCCCGATAAGTACAAACTGGCCAAGCAACCCGATAGCCTGATGTTGTTTTTTAACCTGAATGGTGATGAAATCGCAGAATTGTTCGAAGACCGCACTGAACTTACTCCTAATGAAATATTATCGGCTAATTTCGATTATTACCTGCCTCGTAGCAGTCATGGATCATCGCTAAGCCATGTGGTACATTCGAAACTGGCAGCCTATTTGGGTATGGAAGCATTGGCATGGGAACATTTTAACTATGCCCTTACCAGCGATTACGACGACATACAGGGTGGAACCACAGCCGAAGGAATTCATACAGGAGCTATGGCCGGTTCGGTGTTGTTGACGGTTTCGGCTTTTGCAGGCATTAGCCTGAAAGCCAATACGCTGAATATAAACCCGGCATTGCCCGATAACTGGAACAGCCTTACAATGCGGTTTGTTTTCAGAGGAACTCGTATCGAAATTATTCTTCACAAAGATTCGCTGAATATTAAAACCGACAAAGATCTTGGCATGCGGATTCAAAATATCCCACTGGTTATCGAAAAAGACGACTGGTGGAATATAGAGTTGTAGCCATTACTACCTATGACCAAAGCAGAAACCAATAATGCAATAGTTCATGGCTTATGGATTGGAACACTGCTTTCACCGGCCGAGTTGCTTACCATAAAATCGTTTGTTCACTACGGACACGAATTTCATTTGTGGGCTTACGATAGCATTATTACAGTCTTACCTGCAGGTTGCGTGCTTCACGATGCTGCATCGATAATTCCGAAAGAAGATGTTTTCTGCTACCAACACGCCAATCAGTTTGGTCATGGCAAAGGCAGTTATGCCGGCTTCTCCGATATTTTCAGATACAAGCTATTGTACGAAAAAGGTGGCTGGTGGACCGATATGGATGTAACTTGCCTTAAACCATTAGACTTCGACGACGAATATGTGTTTCGCACGCATCAGCATTTACCTCTGGTTGGCAATATTATGAAATGTCCACAAGGATCAGAATTAATGAAAAACTGTTTCGATGAAGCGTCTGCCCGTGTTACAGCCGAAAATACCGACTGGCATTTGCCTATTCAGATTTTATGCGATAATGTTGATAAACTGGGCTTGACCCGGTATGTGTGCGAATTCACCAATTTCGATAGCTGGAATTTTATCAGAGGGCTGCTTCGCGGTGGTTTTGCTCCTCCATCGCACTGGTATGCCATTCACTGGGTAAACGAAGAATGGCGCCGCAACAATATCGACAAGGCCAGCGCATTGAAAACATCGTTCTTCTATCAGCAGGCTCTTAAGCATGATATTGAACTAAAAGCACTGAAAGGCTTGAAAGCAATAAGGCAATACTATAATTTATCGCTGGGAGCACATATAGCAAAGCGCTTGAAAAGCTTATGATGAACAAATACCCTATATGGCGTTATCTCTCCGATGCAAGAACATGGGGTGTGGCTATACTGCTGGGCTGCATTCTTCAGGGTATTGCATTGTATCTGTTTTCGTTGAAATCAATTTTTCTGTTCACTGCCGTTTTGTTTATTGCCATTGTTTGGTTCACGGTAAATCGTTTGGTGTATTTTATTAAGAAATTCAGAAAAAAACAGCTCGAAAAATCATTGCTGGTGGTGAATTCATTTTTTGCATCATGGTTGATAGCTGAAATATTGTTGAGATTGTGGGGGGGGCTGGCAAACTACTCCGAGCAACGTATGTGGCACTACGAGTCGCACTATTCCCCAAATAAATCAGATTATTGGATAAACAAAGCCCAAAGAAAGCCCGAAATTGAACTAAAAAATACTGAATATAATTTTAAGCGTGTACGCAATTCGGCGGGTTACAGCGACAAAGAGTGGGTGTTGACAGATATGAGCGATAAAACAGTTGTGCTTGCATTTGGCGATTCGTTTACCGAAGGCGATGGTGCTCATGCCGACAGCACCTGGATGCGCTTTCTCGAACGTAAGTTTAACAGCAATAAGCTCTATTTTATGAATGCCGGCTTATGTGGCAGCGATCCTGTTTTCGACCTGTATAACCTGCGCAGTAATTTCATGAAATACCACCCCGACATTGTAATTGCATGTATCAATGGGTCCGATATTGGCGAACTGATGGTAAGGGGAGGCAGCGAGCGTTTTCAGGGCAATTCGGTTCAATTTAAGAAATGCCCATGGTGGGAAATTATTTACGCTTCAAGTCATATCAGTCGATTGATAATTTCGAAATATTATAATGAGTATTTAATTCCTTATAGCGATGTTGAGCGGCAACGAGAAAAGGCTATTAGAACAATCATCGAAACCATTGCCGAAATGAAAACTACCTGCGATGATGCCTCAGTTCAATTGTTGGTGGTGTTTCACCCTTTTCATGGACAGGTTATGGCTCGTAACAACGAGTTTGTATCGGTTATCGAGTATTGTAACGACCAAAACATTGCAGTGGCTAATCTATTTGCATTCTACGACACCGATAGCATAAGGTCGAACATAAATCAATTTTATTGGTTGCAAGACACACACCACAACGCAAAAGGATATCGCCTTATGGCTGATGCTGTTTATCTCTCGCTATTACAGCATTTCTCACAAACTTTCTGCACAATAGAAATGCCTGAGTAGTTTATCCTATTTTTATATCGCTAACAAAAGCTTGTATTGCTTTCCGCATGGCAGCATTTCCGGCGGTTGCCGACTGTGCCTTGCCGCCTTTCTTTTTGAACCTGAGCCCGCCAAAAATAAAGAACCCCACATCAACGGTAAATCTTTCGAAATTGGCCCAGGGCATTACATACTCAGCAGGTAACATCTCAATCATGTTGATTTCGAATTCGCCCGGTTCCATGTCCTTCATTTTCGCTGTAATGTCAGCAAACTTATCCTTGTCGAAAAGATTTCTGCCAACAGTACCGCCCATATCTTCTACTTTTACCGGAAAAACAAAAAAGTATCTTTTTGTCAAGATGGCAGGCCCTTTAATGGTGGTTGCAGCATTTAGCGGGTCGTTAATCAGTACTTTCGGGATAAAGATGTAATCGATGTTTTCTTTCATGGTGTTACGGTTTTGGTTTGCGATGCAATGTATAAAATAATCAACAAAAAAAGGCTGATTTCTCAGCCTTTTTTTTGTTTTTTCGAAAATATTATTCGATTATTAGTTTTTGTGTAATTACTTTATCGCCCGAAATCACTTTTAAATAATACGATCCGGGAGCAAGATTCACATCGAAGTATTCGCTAATGATACCGTTGCCCGAAAGTTTTTTGCTGAGAATGGTTCTACCGGTTACATCAGTAAGTTCACAAACACAATTATCGCTGTTGTGATTTAATTGTAATATAAACTGACCATTGTTCGGATTCGGAAGAACGCTTAAGCCAAAGTTATCGCTATTGCGAATACCTGTCCATGCTTCAACTGTAACTGTCCAATCGGTTGTTGTAACGCCGTCTTCGGCAGTAACGGTATATACCACGCTGCCTGTAGAGAAGTTGTTCGACGTTTCACCGCTAACCTGATCAATCGAACCTACTTTTGCACTGGCACCATTGCTCAAGCTAAAGCTGGCAACAAGATTACTTAAGTCGCTGCTTTCAATTACATACACAAAAACGGTTTTAACACCAGGGTCAATTACAGCGGGTTCATAATCGAGTGAGCCAAAGCTGTAGGTCAGAATGTCGGTTTCGTCATTCAGCGGAGTAGTTTCGGTAGTGAAATTAACCGGACCTGTCCAGTCGGTAGTAATATCTCCATCGCAGTTTGAACGCACATATACATCGTATGAACTGCCTTCGTTGAGACCGGTGAGCAAATATGGGCTGCTTACGTTGGTAATAATAGTACCCTGACTGAGCGGATCGAATCCGGCAGTACCATAAATAAGATCGATATCGGCTGTTCCCGATTCATCAACCCAACTGATGCTAGCCGATGATGTAGTTACATCGCTCACCGCCAAATCAACAGGAGCATTGCAAACGATGTCAAAAATAGTAACCTTATCGATAAACACATCAGGTCCATAACCCGAGATAAAGTTGAAACGGAATTGAATTATATCGTCAAATGAGCTCAGATTGATTTGACCCGATGTTGTATAGGTTCCGGGCATCGTGTTACCGGCACCATCGTTCGAGTTGAATAAGGGCCCTGAAAGATCCCAAACATTTGTCCACGAAACCCCATTGTCGTCGCTAATTTCAACAACAAGTCGGTCGTTCGGATAGCTTGAACTGTAGAGATGCGACCAGAAGAACTCAAGTCTTGGGTTTTCAAGGCTCGATTTATCAATCAAGGGCGATTTCAAATAGGCATTGTTACCCGAAGTCCAGCTCCAGAAATTGGCTCTAACGGCATTACCCAAATATTGCGATACAGTTTGTGTTCCTCCTGTCAAACCCCAACACTGTGTAATAAGCGACCAAACGTTGAATTCTTCTACCCAAGTGAATTCATTAATAATTCCGCAGGCAGAGCTGAAGTTGGCTACAGTACTCCAGTTACTGATGTCTCCACCACCACAGTCGGCCTGTACATAAACCGAATATTGTGTTGTTGGCGAAAGCCCTGTAATGGTGTAGGAGGGTTGTGTTATTCCTTCAACAAGAGTACCCGAGCTTAATGGGTCGAAGCCTGCGGGACCGTATATGATATTCCATATACCGGCAGTGCCTGTTTCTGTCCACGATACCACGGCTGATTCAGGACCAATATCTGATACTGTAACATTAATGGGTATCATACATGTTGGCCATGTTTGGAATGTGGTAGATCCAACCCAACCCGAAGTACCCAATGCATCGCAGTCGGCCATAATGTAGGCTGTGTAATAGGTTTCGGGGTTCAGTCCGCTAGCAATAACGTAAGGATTATCGGTAACACCGTTGAATGTGAGAATAGCGGCTCCTGTTCCCGGAATAAATCCGGGGATACCTACTTCAATATTCCAGGTGTCCTGATACGAGGTGTGATTCCATGCCAGAGTCATGCCCTCGGTGGTGATTTCCGATACAGTAATATTCCAAACGTCGGGACACATTTCGGTGGTCCAGAATGAATATACCGAGCTGAATGTTGAAGTTCCATCAACGCCGCAGTTGGCCTGAACATAGAAATCGTAGTAGGTTAACTCTTCGAGCCCCGAAATGGTAAACGGATTTTCGGTTACTACTATACTGGTGCCTTCGCCCACTACAAATCCATTAAGGCCATAAACTACATTCCATTCGGTTTCATCGCCCGAACTTTGTATTTGAAGAGTGAGTGTTTCGTAGGTAGCGTCAATCAATGTTAGACCGGCGATGGGCGGACAAGCAACCAGAGTGGTGAATGTTACCGGACCAAACCAGAAACTCAGGTCGCCATCGCCACAGTCGCTACGAACGTATGCCTCATACTGTGTAAGAGCATCTAAGCCAAGAATCTGATATTGCGAAGTAGTAATGCCTTCAATCAGAGTGCCTTCGGTTTCGGGATCGAAGCCGGGCAAACCGTAAGCCAAATCCCAAAGTTCGGCATCGCCGTTCTCAACCCAGTTGATGGTAGCTGTGTGGTTGGTTACCGGATTGGCAGTGATATTCGAAACACCCGGGCAGGTGGGAGGCTCGCAGGCGGCCACCCACGAAAATACAATCTGATTGTTGCTGGCTGTAGTAAATCCAGAACCACTGTATATGGTTTCACCCCATGGCGTAACAATGTTGAAAGATACCTCGGAGATAAACGATCCGGTATGGTACACTATTTCGGTGGGTAATCCGGGACATAGATTTACCTGATGGGTGATGTTATAGCCTGATGGAAGTGTAAGATTGGTCACAAAAACACCAGATTGTAAAATATCGATATTATTTCCGTTCCATCCGTCACCATAGGAATCGGTTAGGTTAAAGGTGAACTGACACTGGTTTGCCGGATTGCAAAGTACGGTGTTAAAGGTGTAGGGGCCTGTCCAATCGCTGTAATCGCCCGCACCGCAATCAGATCTTACATACACATAATAAGTGGTAGCGGCCGAAAGAATACCATCGAGCAAGTACACCGATGTAGATAGACCTTCGATAAGGGTGCCTTCGGTATCGGGATTGAAATCGGCATCACTATAAGCAAAATCCCATAGGGTAGCATCACCATTTTCTGCCCACATCACTTCAGCAGAGTTTTCGGTTATGTTGCTTGCCAAAACATCGGATGGTTGTGGACAAGTTGGTTGGGTAGTTAATGCAACCGGTCCTGTCCATTCGCTATAATCGTCGGCACCACAATCGGCTCTTACATAGAATTCGTAGTCTGTTTCGGGAGTAAGACCTGTTACTTCATACAACGAAGATCCTGTGATATCTGCAATCAGTGTTCCTTCTGTTTCGGGGTCGAAGTCAGGTGCTCCGTAGATGATTTGCCATGTTGATGCTTCTCCGGCTTCTGTCCACGAGAATGAAGATGTGAAGGCAGTTACAGCACTAGAAGCAAAATCGAGAGGTTGTGGGCAGGTTGGTAAGGTTGTAACACCAACAGGGCCTGTCCAGTAACTCAAATCATCGGCACCACAATCGGCTCTTACATAGAATTCGTATTCGGTAAGCGCTTCTAACCCGGTAACTGTATACTCTGATGTTCCCGTGATGTCGGTTATGAGTGTACCCTCAGTTTCGGGGTTGAAGCCCGGTGCACCATATATAATTTGCCATGTGCTTGCATCTCCATCTTCGGTCCAGGAGAAACCGGCGGTATAGGAACCAACCGACGTGTTGATAAATGCAACGGGTTGTGGGCAAGTGGGAGGCGTACATGCCGAAATCCATGTGAAAATGGTTTGGTTATTATCGCCTGTTTCGAAATTATTACCTGAGTAAATAATCTCTCCCCATGGGGTAGCAACGGTAAACGATACTTCGTAAATATATGCCCCCGTATGATATACCAGATGGGTGTTCAGGTCGGGGCAAAGGTTTACATTAACAATGGCAGAACTTCCACTCGCCATTGTAATATTTTGCACAAAAATTCCTGCCTGAAACACATCAACACTATTTCCATTCCATCCGTCTCCATAGGAATCGGTAAGAGCAAAGACGTATTGGCACTGATCTCCGCTATTACAAAGCACTGTGCTGAAACTTACCGGATTCGACCAGGGGCTGAGGTCGCCGGCGCAATTGGCTCGAACATAAGCCTGATAAGAGGTCGCCGCCATTAATCCGGTGATGGTATACGGACTTGTTACACCTTCAACCAATGTGCCTTCGGTATTTGGATTGAATCCGTTAATGCCATAAATGATGTCGAACGAAGATGCACTGCCGGGATCTGTCCAAGCAATATTGGCACCTTCGATAGTAATATTTGAAGCTACCAGCGATACGGGTTGCAGGCAATACGGTATTGTCATAAATTCTACTGGACCTGTCCATGAACTTACATCGCCAGCACCGCAGTTAGAACGAACGTAGGCTTCGTAAGTTTCTCCATCGGCAAGGCCGTTAATGGTATAGTAGGTGTCGTTAATGCCTTCTACTAAAGTGCCTTCGCTTTCCGGATCGAATCCGGGTAGACCATATACAATATCCCACTGAGTAGCGCTGTAGTTTTCGCTCCACGAAAGGTCAATGCTCGTATTTGTAGCATTACTTGCTGTTAAATCGGTAGGCCACATGCACGATGGGAGGTCTATAATGCTCACCTTATCGATAAAGACATCAGGACCATAACCCGAATAAAAATAGAAGCGGAACATTACATCGGCGCCAAACGATGAAATGGAGATGTATTCTGATGATACATAAGATCCGGGTGTTGTATATGCCGCACCATCGTTAGAGTTCAAAGCAGCACCCGATTTGTCCCAAACATTTGTCCAGATTGTACCGCCATTGTCGCTTACCTGTAACACCAGTCTGTCGTTAGGGTACGAAGTGTTGTACTGATGCGACCAGAAGAACTCTATATGCGGATTGCCCAATGCAGATACATCGAATAAGGGCGACCGTGCATAGGCAGTGGTTCCCGAACTCCAGCTCCAGTAGTTAGCCCTCATGGCACTGTTGTTGTAGTGCAAAGGTGTCTGTGTTCCTCCCGTAAGATTCCAGCAGGTAGTTATCGGCGTCCAGCTGGTGAATTCTTCTGTCCACGGGAACTCATCAATAACAGTACACAGTGTAGAAAAATTTGTAACAGTGCTCCAGTCGGTGGGAGTTCCTCCACATACCGAGCGGACATAGAAACTGTAGGTAGATGCAGGGGTTAAACCTTCGAGAAGATAGGGAGAATCTTCAACTCCCTCAATTAATGTGCCTTCGGTATTCGGGTTAAATCCGACAGGTCCGTAAGCAATGTCGTAATTATCAACAAATGCACCTCCTGTCCAGTTTAATGTAGCTTCGGTAGCTTGTACGTTGGTTGCACTAAGCAACGATGGAACAGGGCAAGTTGGTTTTTCCATCACAGTAACATCATCAACAAATATGTTGTTACCCAATGCACTTACAGCTTCCAGAATAAAGAAACCATTTCCTGAAGTTCCTTCGGGCATGAAGAAAGTGTATTCGTACCATTGATTAGCCGTGGCTACCGCCGGCGATTGTGTCCACGAACGGTGTACTGTACCCAGCAATATTGCACCGGTTAAATTATTCGCAGTGTTGTAATACACATTTACTCGGTCGAGGTTACTCAAATAACCATTATCGCGGTACATCCAGAAAACCATCTGATAGTTGTCGTCGGGGAATTCGAATGCAGGGCTTACCAAAATACCTGCCGTTCCGGTGCTTAAACTGTAGCAGTTGAAGCGTGCCATGGCTGCACCACTGTGCGGTGTACATGTGGGTGAAGTTCCTGCGGTTTGCCTATCCCATATTCCGGGATTTCCTGTGCCGCCGGTTTTTACATTGGTCCAGCATGTAGGTGCAAATGTGGTTCCGTTGAAGCTTTCGGTATAGGGGAACACAGTAATTGGAATGCACGATGTTGTAAACCCGAATGGCCCAACCCATGCACTGGTTTCGCTTCCGCAATCAGATCTAACGTAATACTGGTATGCGGTGGCAGGTGTGAGTCCTGTTAATAAGTACGGATTTTCAGTTGTATTATTGATTAATGTACCTTCAACGGCAATGTTAAAGCCATGTAACCCATAGAGAATATCCCATGTGTCGGGGGTTCCCGGCTGAGTCCAGACGAGATTTACCGACGCCGAGCCCAGATTGCTTATGGTAAGACCGGTGGGAGCAGGGCATGAAGGTAGGGTAGTGAAAGTTACCGGGCCTGCCCATAGGCTGAGACCATCACCTCCGCAATTACTTTGAATATAGGCCTGATATGTTGTTGCTGCTTGCATTCCTGATGCCAGATACGGATTCTCTGTTACACCGGTGTAAGCAAACAATTCGGCACCGTTTCCAGGAGCAAATCCAGAATCGCCTACCTCTATATTCCAATCATCGCCGCTACTGTTCCACGAGAAAGTGGCTCCATCTGACCACAACGTGTTTGCCGCAAATGCGGTTGGTTCCGGGCACAATTCATCATATAAGTTTATTGCATCAATAAACCAGCCTGTTCGTATAACAGATGTGTCTGATTTAAGACGGAAACGAATCAGAACATTGTTTGATGTAACATAAGCAGCCAATGAGAATTTCTCTTGACGCCACCATGAGTTGTCAACAGCAGTGGGAGTATCCCACGCCACATAACTGTCTTCGGTAAAACAGGGACCTTCGGGTGTGTTATACAGCGGAAGTGCGTATAATCCACTACCCATATAAGCTTCAGCGGGTAGAATTGTCCATGTTACACCACCGTCGATTGAAATTTCGATATAACAATGGTCGAAATTTCCTTCGGTTTCGGCAATGTGAGCAAACTTTAATGTGGGGTTGGTGGTTGTGGTTAAGTCAACCGGGCCCAATTGCACCAGCACATTGTTGTTTGAATTTCCATAGGCATTGTGAACTGCCTTACTGTCTTCGAAAACAAAATTGGTTACAATATTATAATTTACCAGATTTCCTGCCGCATTGTCGAAATAGGTGAAGTCGTTTTCGAAACCCTCGAACAGCGGAATGGTGAAAATAGGTACATCAGAAACAATAATTTGTGCATTGTCATTTGCAAATACATACCATTCACCGGGGTTGATAAAGCCGGTAATAACATCAGCAATAAAATCTGCTGTTATATTATAAGTGGTTTGCACCGACATATTCGAAAATGTGATTTCGAAACTGTGCGTGTCGTTATCAATATCAGTCATTGGCATTCTATCGACAACGGTTGATAGGTCTTCGAACAGCCATAAGTTGGTTTCGCCGCCGGTTGCAGTATATTCGGCAACAGTAAAGCCGCTCTCAACGATATCGATTTGTGCACCTGCCGGTAAGGGATTGCTGAAAACAAACAATACGTCGCCATATAAATCGGCGGGAAAATCGGAATCTAATTCAGGAATTTCAACATCCATAGTAATCACTGCTGCCTCGGTAGTCATAATAGTTTGAGTAGCCGGTGTGAGGCTGAGATTTGTATTATCGATACCATCCTGAATGGCAGGGTTTTGCTGTAACGACAAATCGTTAGCATGTATTACAAATGTTTCGGTTTGATACGATTGATTGCCATCCCAGTTAATCACCAAAGTGTATGTGGCATTTGCTTCACCGTCCATCTCGAAATAGAACCATATTTCTTCGGCAGCAATTTCATCAACACTAAGATGGGGTGGGGTTTGTGCAACGCCGTTAATAGTGTACGAAACCAAATCGAAGGCGCCGGTAAAAGCATCCGGAAAATCAATGGCAACGCCAATCCAGTTGCCCGAATAGGGTGCATATGTTCCGTTTGCTACTACCCATGGAACCATCTCCCCGGCATCCTGCGTAATATTACAAATATAGGTTTCGGGATCGAATGCAAAATTAAGTAGGCCACCTACTACCAGAGGGTCTTGAGTAACGCTGGTTGCTGTACGTGCCGGATCGATAAACACATGCTCGGTTACCGAAAGGTCGTCTATCCATAATGCGGTGGTGTTGGCAGTGTATCCAACGCCATTGTAAGCCCTGAAAGTTACCCTGAGTTTTGCAGCACCTGCCGGAGCCATTATCGGATTAGTGAATAAATCGAATGCAGTCCATGCATTACCCGTATTGGCATTGAATGTGTTTTCGTCGATGTTGCTGCCAATTTGAACGTTGTCGGCATCAAGCCACTGCATACCGAAATAGCGCAGTTTCATCATGTCGTCGTTGCCTTTAAGCATAATCGATAAATCGTAGTAACTACCGGGATTGATACCGGTAACCACGGTGTAAAACTCAGCATCGTAGCCTCCGGGATTCGACAACGACAATACTTGCAAGGCATCGCCGGTAACACCCATGTCAACAGCCTGAGTAAACTCAAGCGAACTGCTGACTATGTTGATAGTCCAACCATCGGGCGTTCCGCCTGTCCACGACTCAAAGTCGCCATTAGTAATGGTTTGAGCCAAAGCGTTCAATTGAAACACCATGAGCAACAAACACAAAGTCACCATTGTTTTAGCGTAAAATCTGGTTTTCATACAATTTAAATTTTGTTTTTAATACAGTTCACAACACGGTATCAAAAGTAAGTAAAAATTCGTTATATTTGTAAACGATTGTGTAGTAAACAAATAATTTTTATTTGTTAATGAGATATATTATATTTTCAACTTGCAATTAATAATTAAGTTATCTTTGCTGACAACCAAAATATTTATTTATGAAAACGATTAAATCAAACTTCAAAGTTTTGGCTCTTTTGGTCGGATTGTTCTTTGTTTCGGCATGCACTCTGCTGTCGGAATTGGGATCTCAACTGCCTTCGAGCGATACCAACAAACCTCAGTTAACGAATGAGGAGATTGTAAATGGTTTGAAAGAGGCATTAACGGTAGGATCGCGAAAAGCGGTTGATATTCTGGCTGTGGAGAATGGTTTTTATAAAGACCCATTGGTGTTTATCGAGTTTCCGGCCGAAGCCGTTAAGGTTAAAGAATATGCGTTGAAACTTGGTATGGATCAGCAGGTTACAAAATTTGAAGAAACTTTAAACCGCGCTGCCGAAACAGCAGTTAAAGAAGCCTATACTGTATTTGCCGATGCTGTAACCAAAATGACATTTTCTGATGCCAAAGCCATACTTCAGGGAAGCGACGATGCTGCTACTGCATATTTCAAACGAACCACTTCACAGCAGTTGCACAGTATGTTTTATCCTAAGGTGAAGCAAGCTACCGAAAAAGTAGCGTTAACAAAATATTGGGATCCGCTGGTTACACAATATAACAAAACCACCATCGTAACCGGCAATCCGAAAATTGAAACCGATCTGAATGAATATGTTACCCAGAAAGCCCTTGACGGATTATTCCTAAAATTGGCCAACGAAGAAAAACAAATACGAAAAAATCCTGCAGCGCGGGTCACCGATATTCTAAAAAAAGTATTCGGCAGCCTGACCAACTAGCATTATTTAATAAGTGTTTTAGTGAAGTAAAACGAATAATAACAAACAATGTTAAGCTTTGTTAAAACATGTTTTGCATATCACCGCTGAAGTGCGTAGTGTGAACCCCAAATAAAAAAGGCCGAAATAGCATTCCGACCTTCTACAACGAATTATGAAAACACATTTACTTAATAAATCTGTTGTTAATTGTATCCCAATCGACTAATTCCCAAAAATTCTTAACGTAGTCGGGTCTTAGGTTTTGATAATCGAGATAGTAGGCATGTTCCCACACATCACAGGTTAGCAAGGGCTTGTCTCCATTGCGCAATGGGGTGTCGGCATTGCCGGTGCTCGTAATTTCGAGTTTTCCGTTTTTATTTACTATAAGCCAGGCCCAACCCGAGCCAAACTGATTGGCTGCAGCGGCTGCGAACTTTTCTTTAAATGCTTCAAATGAACCAAACTCCTTATCGATAGCAACAGCCAGTTCTTTAACAGGAGCTCCGCCTGCGTTTTTTGCAAATCCATCCCAATAAAATGTATGATTCCAAACCTGAGCGGCATTGTTGAATATTCCTCCGGTCGACTTCATCACAATTTCTTCGAGGCTGCTGTGCTGAAACTCGGTACCTTCGGTTAAAACATTCAGTTTTGTAACATAGCCCTGATGGTGTTTTGTGTAATGAAATTTCACAGTCTGCTCCGAAATGTATGGTTCGAGAGCGTTTGGTTCGTAAGGTAATGCGGGTAATGTAATCATTCTTGTAAGGTTTTTTGTTTTAACAATAGTTTATTTACCTAACAATTATAAACAAGAAGTGTTCAACAATTGCTGTGTTATTTTGCTTTTAAAATGCCCCCATTGTTCTGTTATTTATAGAATTTTTTTGATAACTCTGAGGCTGTGGGTGTAAAGTTTTCGTTCGCTGTTGTATATGCCGTTGTGGTCAATTATGTCGATACGCACCTTACCCGAAGCATGAATTATTTTACCATTACCAAGAAGCATTCCTACATGAGTAATATTTCCGTTTTTGTCGTCGAAAAAAGCCAGATCTCCCGCTTGAGCTTCAAACAGCATATTTATGCTTTCTCCGGCACCAACCTGTTTGTTGGCATCTCGTGGGATGTTCATTCCCAATATGCGATATACAGTTTGGGTCAGGCCCGAGCAGTCGATACCCCATGGTGTACGTCCGCCCCATATGTAAGGGCTGTTCAAATATTGCATGGCTGTTTCGGTTGCCGACAACACAGTGCAATCGAGCGGCTTTTCGAGCGTGTATTTCTTTTCGGCTAGTGTAAAACTGTTGCCATCAACATGGGGTAAACAACATCCGGCCGGTAGAAAAAACCATCCGTTGGTTTCGCAAAAAACCTTAATAAAAGGCTCCGATACAATAAGGCTTTGGCTGTCAATCTGCTTTGTGTATTCTTCTTTACTTATTGCCGTTATGGTTTTGGTATCTATCCAACCTTCGTAGCCATCGTGACTTAACTTTATCTTGGTCCAGTTTTGTCTTACAATAAGTATTTCGAAGCACTCGCCGAACAACAACTGACTCAGCATTTCGCCTGCTTCTGAGGCTGTTGACCTAAGGGGTACAACAGCTACATCGGTGGTGCCATATTTCATTTCGGTATTGTTTTTTTTCGTTGCCATACTATTATTGAGGAGTAAGTCTGTTGTAATCAATCATGTCGCCAATCTCTATTCCCAGGCTGTCGCAGGTGCCGGCAAGTAATTCTACAACCAATATCGAAGGTTTTTCTGACCTGAACGACTGATCGCTTAGTGTGGGCGTGTTTTTGTGTATGGTAACAATTTCGTTCATACTGTTTACAAAAACAATATCGAGCGAAAGCAATGTGTTTCGCATCCAAAACGATTGTAACTCCTCGGTTTCGAAAATAAACAACATAGCCTGGTTACGCTCCATAGTATTGCGGTACATCAGCCCCATGATTCTGCGTTTTTCGCTGTCGGCTATTTCAATGTCGAACCGGCCTTTAGTGGTTTTTTCGTTTTTGTCGAAAAAACTTAGTTCGCCTTCTTTAACGAATTTGGGTGGATTGGCAAAACTATAGCTTACCTCTTTTAACTCTTTTTGATTTGTCAGCTTTTTGCGTTTGGGCTTACCCTCACACGATAAAGCAAAAACTCCCATTGCAACAATTGCAACTATCAACAGTTCTGTACGTATTGTTCCTCGCTTTAGCATATTTGTAAATTGTATAGTTTTGTATACACTCCGTTCTTATTCAATAATTCGTTGTGCCTACCCCTTTCGATAATTTTTCCATCGTGCACTACCAGAATTACATCGGCCTTTTTTACTGTGCTTAATCGGTGTGCAATTACTATCGAAGTGCGGTTTTTCATTAGGTTTTCGAGAGCTTCCTGTACCAGTTTTTCCGATTCGGTATCGAGGGCAGAGGTAGCTTCATCTAATATAAGTATCGGTGGATTCTTAAGTACAGCACGTGCAATGCTGATGCGCTGCTTTTGTCCGCCCGAAAGTTTGTTTCCGCCATCACCTATGTTTGCTTGATAGCCATGCTCTGTTTCTACAATAAACTCGTGAGCGTTGGCTACTTTGGCTGCTGCTTCCACGTCCGAAAGCGAAGCCCCTTCGATGCCAAAGGCGATGTTGTTAAAAAAACTGTCGTTAAACAAAATTGGGCTTTGGTTCACATAACCTATGAGGTTTCGCAAATCTCTAAGCTTAATCTGTTTGATGTCGATGCCGTCGATGGTGATGCTGCCATGGGGTATGTCGTAAAACCGAGGAAGTAAATCGACCAGTGTAGATTTTCCCGAACCGCTTTGCCCTACCAAGGCTACAGTTTTTCCTTTTTCGATTACAATATTAATATCTTCGAGCACGGGGTGGTGTTCGTTATAGGCAAAGTTAACAGCCGAATAAACAATTTCGTTGTCGAAATTCTCTTTTTTTACAGGTTGTGCGCAATCGGAAATTTTTTCATTGGTATTCATCACCTCGTTAACCCTGTCGAGCGATGCCAAGCCTTTTTTAATATTATACCAGGCAGTTGAAAATGCTTTGGCCGGTGTTATTATCTGGCTGAAAATAATCAGATACCCGATAAAAGCCTGCGACGAAAGCCCCGAACTACCGCTGAGTACCATTTTGCCGCCATACCACATAACAAAAATAATAGCTACTGTAGCCAGAAACTCGCTGAGCGGACTGGCCAGAAATCTGCGGCGGTTGATTCTGTTCATCAAATTGGTGTAGGTTTGATTCCCCTCCACAAATTTGCTTCTGATGTGTTTCTCGGCGTTAAAAGCTTTAATAATGCGCAAGCCGGTAATCATCTCTTCGATTTGAGAGAGCATTTGACCCATTTGCTGCTGACCTATCATTGATGTTTTTCGCAGCGTTTTTCCAACCTTCCCCACAATAAAACCTACTACAGGCAACAGTATTAAAACAAAGGTGGTAAGCTGCCAACTCATGGCAAACAGCGTTACTAAAAAGAACAAAATCTTCAGTGGATCGCGAAAAAGCATCTCGAGGGAACTCATAATGCCCCATTCAATTTCTTGTACGTCGCTCGACATGCGCGAAATGATATTTCCTTTGCGTTCATCGGAAAAATAACCGAGTGGCAGTGCCGATACCTTGTGAAACATTTGATTTCTGATGTCGCGCACCACATTATTGCGAATAGGAACCATAAAATGATTGGCCAAATACCAACTGATGGTTTTCAGAAAAGTAAAAATCATTACCAATACACCTATGGCAAATAAGGCATTGGCTTCTCCCTGTTCTGTAATGATGTTCGAAAGCCAGTAGTAAAAGTTGTTTTCTACACTTGCAAAACTGGTAATTTCAAGAGGCATTCTCTCGGTTACCATTGGCTGGGTTTTAAACAGTATCCCTAAAAAAGGGATAGCCATTCCGAACGAAAACAAACTAAACACCGTCGACAAGCCATTGAACACTACATTAAGCACTGCGTACCATTTGTAGGGGACTATGAATTTGAATATTTTGAGGAGATCATTCATGCTTTGTGCTTATTTACCCAAATAGGTAAAGGGAGTGATGGCAAGGAGTTCCTGCTTTACTTCGTCAGAAACATCAAGCGACAAAATAAAATCGCGAAGCATTGCCGGGCTTAAACTTTCGTTGGTTCTGGTCAGGTTTTTAAGTGCCTCATAGGGCTTGGGATAATTCTCGCGACGCAATATGCTTTGAATGGCTTCGGCTACCACTGCCAGATTTCGTTCTAAATCTTCATCAATTTTTGTCTTGTTCAACAGCAGTTTGCCTAAACCTTTGCTGATGGAATTGAACGCAATAAGAGTATGAGCAGCAGGTACCCCGATATTCCTCAAAACGGTGCTGTCGGTAAGGTCGCGCTGCAAACGGCTTACCGGAAGCTTTTCGGCAAGATGAGAAAATAAAGCGTTGGCAACGCCCAAATTGCCTTCGGCATTCTCAAAATCGATTGGGTTAACTTTGTGTGGCATAGCACTGCTGCCAACTTCACCGGCTTTTATTTTTTGCTTGAAATAGTCCATCGACACATAGGTCCAAATGTCGCGACACATATCAATAAGTATCGTGTTGATTCTTGACATGGCATGGAAAACCGCGGCCAGATTATCGTAGTGCTCAATTTGGGTAGTAGGAAAACTGCGGCTCAAACCCAGACGGTTTTCAACAAAATCCGTGGCAAAAGCCTGCCAGTCGATATTGGGATATGTAACATAATGCGCATTCATATTGCCGGTGGCACCGCCAAATTTGGCACTTATCGGAATGCTTTTCAGTTGCTGAAGTTGAATGCTGAGCCTTTCGTGAAAAACTAAAAACTCTTTACCCAGTCGGGTGGGAGAGGCGGGCTGCCCGTGTGTTCGTGCCAGCATGGGTATGTCGCTCCATTCGTTGGCTAAATTTTTAATGATAGCACACAGGTTGTCAAGTTTTTGAAAATACACTTCGTTGAAAAAATCTCTCAACGAGGCAGGTACCGCAGTGTTGTTCACATCCTGAGAGGTGAGCCCGAAATGAATAAACTCCTTGTATGGGTCCAGCCCAAAAGTTTCAAATTTTTCTTTCAGGTAATACTCCACTGCTTTTACATCGTGATTGGTGACCGACTCCAGTTCCTTGATGCGCAATGCTGCTTCTTCATAAAAGTTATCGACCAGTTTACGAAGCAACGCCAATTTGCCGGTGTCGATATGCTCGAGGCCGGGTAGGGGAATGTCGCATAATGCCGTAAAATAAGCAATCTCGGTGGCTATACGATACCGCATCAGTGCAAACTCAGAGAAGTATTCCGATAATACTTCTGTTTGCTTGTAATACCTTCCATCAACAGGAGAAACGGCAAACAGATAATTCGATTCCATACAAAATGTTTTGTCAAAGGTAAAAAAAACAGTAAAAAAAACGGTTTATTTTTTAATTTTGGTGTTCGTTTGAAGCAACAACATATAAACATTTTTTTGTTGATATGAGGATTTCGTTAGTATCGTATCTTAATACCTTGCCATTTAGGTTTGCCGTTAACAATTCACCCTTGCGACTGCGCAATGGTAGTTTCTTGTGCTGTCCTCCCTCCGACTGCGCTCAAATGCTTATTGATAATAAAGCCGATATCGGGTTAGTTCCTGTGGCCGCAATCTTACATCTTAATGAACCTGTTGTTTTTTCCGATTTTTGCATCAGTGCCCACCATGAAGCCTATTCGGTGCTGATATTATCGCAGAGGCCACTGCGCGAATGCACCACTTTGTTACTCGATTATCAGAGTCGTACCTCGGTAGCGATGTGTAAAATACTCGACGAACACTTTTTGCATTATCACTTTAATTATGTTGATGCTGCACCCGGATTTGAAGCTCAAATTCAAGGTAATACGGCAGGGCTTGTAATAGGCGACCGGGCTATGCACTATCGCACTAATTTTGAACATGTGTGCGATGTTGGCAGCTTGTGGTTGCAATATACAGGATTACCAGCAGTATTTGCGCTATGGGTTGCCAATAAACCCCTCGAAAGAAGCTTTGTGAATGAGTTTAACGCAATAATGCAATATGGTATTGATAATATAGAGCATGCTATTGAAACCTATCGTGGCCCTGATATAGGCATTTCGTTGCACCGCTATCTTACTGAATGCCTGTGCTTAAACCTTGATGAGGAACGCATTCAGAGTGTACGCAAGTTTCTTCAGTTTCTAAAACCACAATGTAATCTGAATATCTATCCCTAAACTATATTGGTTCTATGATAACAATTCGACATTATCAGGCAAAAGACTTCGATGCAGTTGATGCAATTTGGAAAGTAACGGGAATGGGAGGAGCAGTGCGTGGCGATACGCCTCAAATTATTGCACGAACCCTGGCTTGTGGCGGAGCTTTGTTCTTGCTGGTAGAAAGAGTGCGCAACAAAGAAACCATTATGGGCACATGTTGGGTTACCAACGATGGTCGCAGGCTCTATCTGCACCATTGTGGCATTCATCCCGATTTTCAGGGCAAGGCCTATTCGCGGATGTTGGTAAAACCTGCCCTCGATATGGCCAAAACCTTGAATATGCAAATAAAACTTGAAGTGCATCGCGATAACAAGGTAGCAAAACACCTCTATCAGCAATGTGGTTTTGCCTATTTGGGCGATTACGAGGTGCAAATTATAAGAGATATTTCGAAACTTTGAATTACTCTTTTTTGAGCAAATATCAACATAGCATACTAAAACTGGCTATCCCGAATATTCTTACCAATCTTACTGTTCCATTACTGGGATTGGTCGATTTGGGGCTCATGGGGCACATGCCTTCGGCAAGCTACATTGGCGCATTGGCACTTGGTAGCATGATATTTAACTTGTTGTATTCGGGTTTGTTTTTTTTGAGAATGGGTACCACCGGGTTTACCGCACAATCGTATGGCGCCCGAAACTTCAGGCAGGGTGTAAATTGGTTAGGTCGTGGAATATTGCTGGCTTTAGTCATCTCTGTTTTTCTGATAGTTTTGCAACAGCCCATCGAGTGGTTAGTTTTTAAGATTATCAATGGGTCTGATGTTGTTGAATTGTTGGCTGCCGATTATTTTCGCATCAGAATTTGGGCAGCACCGGCCACATTGTGTGTATTTGTGTTTTCGGGCTGGTTCCTTGGTATGCAAAATGCCCGAATACCATTGATTATTGCTCTGGTAATTAATATGGTAAACATGCTCGTAAGCTACTATCTGGTAGCTATTGCCGGCATGGCAATACAAGGAGTGGCAATGGGTACCGTAATTGCTCAATATGCAGGATTGGCAGTTGCTTTGTTGTTCTATTTTCTTGCTTACCGAAGAGTGTCGCTGTTGCTTCATTGGAAACGTGTTGCCGATATTGCAAAATGGAAGAAATACATTGAGGTAAATCGCGATATTCTAATTCGTTCGATTCTGATTACAGGTAGTTTTTTCTGGTTTAATGCTGTTTCGGCAACATCGGGCGACCATATATTATCGATAAATTCGGTGCTTCTGCAATTCCTGTGGATATTCTCCTATTTTATCGATGGTTTTGCCTTCGCTGCCGAGTCGCTTACAGGAAGGTATAAAGGTGCACGCGACCTGTTTGCTCTAAAAAAACTGATACGATGGATGTTAATATGGGGGCTGTTGCTCAGTATGTTGGTTTCGTTGCTATATGTTTTTCTCGGTGACCGGTTAATCGCTTTACTCACCAACAATGCCACACTTATCAGTCAGATAAAGCCCTATATGATTTGGGCATATTGCATCCCTCTGGTAAGTTTTATGGCCTTTGTGTGGGATGGTATTTTTATTGGCGCCACAGCGTCAAAACCAATGCGTAATATGATGTTGGTTTCGGTGTTTTTTGTTTTTTTACCGGCGCTATATCTGTTCGAATCTATCTGGCAGAATCATGGATTGTGGCTTGCCCTGTGTATATTCTTACTTGCCCGGGGAGTGGGATTGTTTATGGTTCACAAAAAAGCAGTGTTTCAGTTGCCTTAATGTCAACAACCCTCTTTTACGAGAAGTTGTAATGATGCAGTATCTGAAGTTGCAATATAGGGACACAACAACGAATAAACTTTGCCGTGTACTATTTTTTCGATCATAAGCAGGTTTTCGACCTGCACTCTCGATTTTCCGGTCGACATATGTACCAGATGCATCCGGTTTACATGCATACTATCGGCATATAAAAAGCCAGTGCCCCTGTTGTACACATAGGCATATTCGCTGCTGCCACTCAAACGGTAGTCACCTGTAGAAGCATGAACCCTGAAAAATAAACTATCGCAACGTAAGCATAAAGAAATATTACTGAACCCGGTATGGTTGTCTACTGAGAACCATGAGGCTGTAATGGTGTCGATGTTTGTAAGGCTTGCACTTTGGTACAGGCTTATTTCGCTTAGTTCGTTAAACCCTATTTCAATTTCGATAGGCTCGTATTTGCGTAACCAAGTGCAGCGGTTTTTATTGCTGATTGAAAGGCAATGTGAGTTTACTTCCCAGTCAACAAAAGGAATCAGGTTTTTGCCTGCTCTTATACATACGTAGTACTCCGATTGCGGCACAAGCACCAACTCGAAGTAATCGTTTACTGCAATACTGCTGAAGGCTTCAGTATCGAAACGTACTTCATCTGCCGGTCCGCTCGATTTGAAACATGCCTGATTTTCGGGTTCACACGATGCCAAAATCAGGAATACCGGTGCAAAAAATACTGTCAGTATTATTAATCTCATGCTTTTAGCTGAATAAGCGGTAAAAATAGCCAAAATAAATTATTTTTGTGCGTACATTTATTAGAAGAATCAACACATAACAGTTGTATTATACATGGCTGCAAAAAAAAAGAATATCATTATTGTATCGCTTTCGGTGGTTTTTGTTTGTTCGCTTACCGGTGCTTTTTTCGCGCATCGATACTATAATTATATATATGCGCCCAATGTAGCGGTAGCCGAAGGCGAAACTTACATGTATATTCCTACCGGTTCTGACTATACCGATGTGCTCGATTCGCTTACTGCAGCTGCATTACTTATTGATGAGACTTCGTTTCGCTGGGTAGCCGAGCAGAAAGATTATGCCGAAAGGGTAAAGCCGGGGCGCTATCGCATAACCGATGGCATGAGCAACAACGAACTGGTAAACATGCTCAGATCGGGAAGGCAAAGTGCTGTGAATGTGACTTTTAACAATGTTAGAACTCTTCCCGATTTGGCTGCAAAACTGGCTACGATCATCGAAGCCGATTCTTTGCAGCTGATACAAGCATTTACCGACAGTGAATTGATTGCTTCTTATGGTTTTGATTCTCATACTTTTGCCTGCATGTTTCTACCCAATACTTACGAGTTTTATTGGAACACATCGGCACGGCAGTTTACCGATCGCATGAAACAGGAGTATGATGTGTTTTGGACAGAGGAACGCATTGCTAAAGCTAAAGAATCAGAGTATCCAATGACACAGGTTCAGGTAAGTATACTGGCCTCTATAGTAGAGCAGGAGACACGCATGAACGATGAAAAACCCAGAGTTGCAGGAGTGTATATAAATCGTTTAAAGAAGGGAATGCTGCTGCAGGCCGACCCCACTGTGATTTTTGCAGCGAACGACTTTAGTATCCAGCGCGTGCTTTTTAGTCATTTGGAGATTGATTCTCCTTATAATACTTATAAATATCAGGGCTTACCTCCCGGACCAATTTGCATCCCTTCGGTAACATCTATCGAGGCTGTGCTCGATTACGAAAAACATGAGTATTTGTACTTCTGTGCAAAAGATGACTTTTCGGGCTACCATAGCTTTGCCAAAACACTGCAGCAGCACAATGCCAATGCACGTAAATTTCATCGGGCGCTTAACCAACGACAGATTCGTTAAGCAGGCTTTTCGATAAAAAGGAATTCGAGACCTGTAATTTTCTGATAGTCTTCGCCCGATTCAAGAAGGTCGCTATCACCACTTTCGTAGCACCACTCCACAATTAGGCCTTCTATGCCCTGCATTTGCTTCATTAAAAAAAAGAGAAATTTAGCCGAACTGCTGTTAAAGTACAATAAGTCGAAGCGGACCCGGGCCTTAGGATGAATATGTTCAATAAAACTCCGAAAATATTGCTCAACCGAAGCGTAGAATTCTTGTGGATTTTCGGGTGCCGATACCCCTGCAATAGTAAAAACACCCGAATCGTTGTCAGCAGATATCTCAGGCGTGGTTTTCGTGGCCGTTATTAATATTTGTTTCATAGGCTGCACATTTAGGAATCAGATATTACAGATGTGTTGTGTGCGATAAAAATAACAAAAATATTTTTAAGGTCTATATGATAAAAAAAATCAATATTCCGATTCAATCGGTATTGGAGTAGCTTGATTTCGAAAATAAAACCGGTACCGGAATTGTAATTTGTCTGGCCGCTTCAATGCAATAGCTGTCGGTCATTCCCGAAATAAAATCGCTGATAATTTGATTCGTTTTTTCGTTGTGTTTCTCGTAAAAATGCTTCATTCCCGCAAGGTAATCACCAAATTGCCGGTCGATAGCCAAATGTAAGTTTTGGTAGGCAATCATATCGAAAGCATATGTATCGAAAAGTTGCGAAAAATGTTCGAATAATCGCACAATAATATTAGTGCAAAATTGCTCGTATGTTTGCAGTGCCTTATGAAAATAGATATGCTCGTAGTTGAACCGTTTTAACTCGGTCATCCAGGTGTATTTTTCGTTTGAGAAGCCAATAAACGAGTTCTCTTTCGACGACTCAATCAAGTCGAGTACCAGACTTTTTATGATTTCACCGTTATTGGTGCCAAGCCGGGTTTTCATCTGCGCGGGTATGTCGTTTTTATGAATTAAACCGGCCATAAGAGCATCTTCGAGGTCGCGACCCAGATAGGCAATTTTATCGGCCATACGTACAATGCACGCTTCGTAGCTTGAACCGCTCACTTTTCGGTTTGTTATTGTGTCAAGGTCTTTTTGAACAGGGTCGGGAAACAAGAATTGCTCATCGCGTTCGCCGTTGTGGCATATAATTCCGTCGCAAACTCCATAGGTTAAGTTTAGTCCATAACCTTTGTTTGCCAGTTTCGAAACAATGCGATAACTGTTTATTTCATGCACAAAAGCATTGTTGCCGCCCAATAAGTCGTCTAGTGCTTTTTCTCCGGCATGACCAAAAGGTGTGTGCCCCAAATCGTGTCCTAGCCCAATGGCATAGGCCATGTCGGGATTTAACTGCCAGCCACTCAGTTGTAGGCCTCTGCAAATGGCTGCCGAAATGGTGGCAACGTGCAGCACATGTTCTATGCGGGTGCAAATGTGGTCGTTGTCGGGTGCATAAAACACCTGGGTTTTCTTTTTCAGTCGTCTGAATGCAGTGCTGTGAATTATGGCGGTTTGGTCGCGAAAATAATCGCCGCGTACATCGGGTTCGCGATAAACGGTTCGCTGCAGATACACTTCTTCGGGTAACGGGTTTCTCATAATTACGATTTCAGGTATTTGTCGTACAGGTTTTCGTGGCGATAGTTTTTAATGTATTCGATGGCCAAATCAATTTCGGGGGTAATGTAAAACAGCTTTTTGTACTGAGGCAGCGCAAACCCTGTGCTGTACGATTTCTCGAATTGGGCAATCAGCATGTCGAAATAGCTGTTGATGTTGAGCAGCACAATAGGTTTTTCGTGATATTTCAATTGCTTCAGTGTAATTACCTCAAGTATTTCTTCGAGAGTGCCAAAGCCTCCGGGCATGGCAATAAAAGCATCACAATTGCTACGCATGTAATGTTTTCGCTGCATCATATCGGGGGTTACCACCGTGTGGGTATCGTATTCCGAAACAATCCCTTTTTTATTCAGGGTTTCGGGTACCACTCCGGTAACTGTTGCTCCTGACTCAAGCGCTGCTTTCGACAGGCGCCCCATCATTCCAATCATGCCTCCGCCATGAATAATGTTCATGCTGTTGGAGGCAATACATACTCCAAGTTGTGTTGCGGCCCGGTAATATATTTCGTCGAGGTCTTCGCTCGATGCACAAAAAACACATACTGTTTTTACCATAAATGTTTAGGTTTTATTCGGTAAATGTAAACAATTATGTATCTTCGTGAAAACATTTTTAACAAGATAGGTGTTTCAACAGTGCGATAAATACGCCCCGTCAGTATCTGCCATACTTGAAGAGTGCGAGTGTTATGTTTTGGTAATTGTCAGGTTATGAAGCGAAAAACAGTTTTTAGAATATTTTATATTGTGCTCATTGCTTTTTCATTGGTTTTTATCGTTGTAGGAATGATGCTTAGTTCTACACGATATGTTTGTTACAATAATTCCAATGAAACAATACGCGTCGAGTTTATTACTGCTACAGGTTCTACCGGAAATATAGAGCTTCCTCCCGGCGAATGGCTGCTGTTGCATAGCACAAAATCGCTGACAAAAAAAGTTGAAAAAGATGTTGAAGTTGATGTATATCAATATTTTAGTGCGATAAACATATACAATTCCGATAGTCTTTTATGTTCGGGCGTAAAGAATTTTACATGGCTATATGCCTCACAGCCAAGGCTTAATGAGTACACCTTGCAATGGAGATAAAAAAAAAGAAAAAAAAGTTTTTTTTTGTTTTATGTATTAGCATATTTTTTCTATTTTTAGCAGTCTGAAAAGGAGGCAATTTTTTTAAGAAGGTAAGAGTTTTTTTTACAACAAAAATGTTGAAATTGTTGTTTTTGTGTTGTGTTTAAAGTGCGAATTGTGAATTGTGATGAAGTCAAAAATTTTTATTAAACAAGTGTAAAAAGTTTTTTTTATAAAAAAGTTTAGTGAATATTTGTCTTTAGGTTTTGTGTTAATTGTTAAGAAGAAAAATTGAGGCAGGTTAATGGCGAAAAGATACGATGAAGCTTGGAATGAGTGTCTGCAGATAATACGCGACAATGTGCCTAAGGTAAGCTACCGCACGTGGTTTGAACCTATTATACCCTTGGCTCTTGATAATAATGTGCTTACAATTCAAGTTCCCAGTACTTTTTTCTACGAATTTCTCGAAGAGCAATATATCGACCTGCTTAGCAAAACCCTTCACAAGGTAATTGGTGCAGGTGCCAAGCTCGAGTATCATATTGTGATGGATGGGTCTGACTCTGCAAAGCCCTATACGGTAAAGATTCCTGCATACGACAACAATAAATTCGTTAACAAACCGGTTTCGGTTCCATTCGATGCCAATGTCGACTCTATTAAGAATCCATTTGTTATCCCCGGAATAAGAAAGTTGCAAGTAGATCCACAGCTTAATCCCGATTATAATTTCAACAATTTTGTAGAAGGCGAATGCAACAGGTTGGCCAGGTCGGCAGGTTATGCTGTCGCCCAAAACCCCGGAGGCACTGCCTTTAACCCATTGTTTATATACGGAGCCACCGGTTTAGGAAAAACCCATTTGGCGCAGGCTATTGGCATCGAGGTGAAAACCCGATTCCCCGAAAAGATTGTGTTATATGTTGATGCCAACAAGTTTATGACACAATACACCGAAGCTACCCGAAACAACAATCGCAACGACTTTATCCATTTCTACCAGATGATGGATGTACTTATTGTTGACGATGTTCAGTACTTCACCAAAAAAGAAGGTACTCAGGAAGTCTTCTTCCATATCTTTAATCACCTGCATCAGCAAGGAAAACAAATTATCCTCACTTCCGATAAGCCGCCCGTTGAACTAAACGGAATGGAGCAGCGCTTGTTGTCGCGATTCAAATGGGGTCTTTCGGCCGATTTGCAGGAACCCGATTTCGATACACGTATCAATATACTGAAACAAAAAGCCTATAAAGACGGTATTATTATTTCGGAAGAAATACTCGAGTATATCAGTTCACATATCACAACCAACGTGCGCGAATTGCAGGGTGCTCTTATCTCGCTGCTGGCGCAATCTACCCTCAATCGTAAGGAAATCAACCTCGAGTTGGCCCGCGATATGATTGACAAACTCGTGAAGAGTACCAAACGCGAAATCTCTATCGAATATATCCAAAAAGTGGTTTGCAACTACTTTGGAATGCCGGTTGAAGCCATCGGTAGCCAAACACGTAAACGCGAAATTGTGCAAGCCAGGCAAATTGCCATGTTCTTTGCCAAGAATATGACCAAAAATTCGCTGGCAGCCATTGGGTCATACATTGGAGGTAAAGACCATGCCACAGTGCTACATGCTTGCAAAACTGTGAACAACCTTATCGAAACCGATAAAAAGTTCAAGATGGATGTCGATGAAATTGAGAAACGCTTGAAAATGTAAATTATATAGGGGCTTTTCGAAGCCCTTTTTTATTTTTGCACAAACACTTATCCTATGATTTGGATTGTTCTGGCAATACTCTCTTCAACATCTATTTTTGTTGTTTTTAAACTGTTGCAACGCTTCAATATTCCTACGCTGCAGGTAATAGTGGTTAACTATGTTGTTGCAGGTAGCTTCGGTTTCGCTTTAGCCGGAGGTGTACCCGTGTTCGATGATGCAAATACAAACTGGTTGTTGCCGGCTATTGTTATAGGGGCATTGTTCATTGTGAATTTCTTTCTGATTGGTTATAGCTCTCAGAATATTGGTATTTCGATTACCACAGTGGCCGGAAAAATGTCGGTGATATTCCCGATGGTTTTCTCTATATGGTTCTACAGCGAGGCTCTTTCGTTACTTAAAATATCGGGAATAATACTCGCTCTTATTTCTGTTTTTATGGCAGTTTACAGCAAAACACAAACGCACTTGAATTCATCGAAAATGTTGGTGCCTTTGATAATTTTTGTGTTAATGGGAATTACCGATGCTTTGGTGAAATATGCCCAGGATGCCTGGGTAAACGATAGTATTGCTCCGGTGTTCTCGGCAAGTTTATTCAGCATTGCCCTTATTTGTGGATTACTATATATGATGTTTGTTCCGAAAAAGTTTGCAGGCTTTCTGAAATGGCAGGTTTGGGTGGCGGGCATTGTACTGGGGCTGGTAAATTTCGGGTCAATCTATTTTATTATTTTGTCGCTCAATAGCAATGTTTTCGACAGCAGCATAGTGTTTGGCATCGTGAATATTTGCATTGTGAGTCTTTCGGTAATAATCGGCCGGTTTATTTTCAACGAAATTCTTCGACCTCTCAATATTATAGGTATCGTTCTGTCGGTAATTGCTATTTTTGTATTTATGTTAAGTTGATGCCCGACGATGTATATAATAGTATTTCAGCCCCTGTCGAAGGGTATTTCCGCGACCGCGGCAGCAAGTTCTATGCGTTTGCCTATCCGGCAAGCAACGAAGAAGAGGTAAGGCACTATCTGGCAGCGTTAAAAAAGGAACACTACAACGCCAACCACCATGTGTATGCCTTTAAGCTGGGAGCCGGCGAAGGTTTCTATCGTGCCAGCGACGATGGCGAACCTGCCAACAGCAGCGGAAAACCGGTGTTAGGGCAAATACTCAGTTATGGGCTCAGCGATGTGCTCGTGGTGGTGGTTCGCTATTTTGGTGGAGTTAAGCTGGGCGTACCGGGTTTAATACATGCATATCGCAGTGCCGCCGACGACGCATTGAATAAGGCCGAATTGGTTGAGAAAACTGTTACCCGCGATGTATGTATCCACTTCGATTACCAGCTGTTGAGTCAGGTTACACGCCTTATCGAAGATGAAAAAATTGAAGTTGCGGGTCGCGATTTCTTGGAACACTGCAACATAAAGCTAAAAGTAAGGTTGAGCATGTACAATAGAATAATCGATCGTTTTGGCCAGATATACGGTGTAAATATTGTAAGCAATGAAAGCTAAACTGTCGTTGTTTATATTGCGCCTGTTTAGGTGGAAAAGCACTGAATTTCCCGAGGTGGGCAATTGTGTGGTAGCCGTTGCTCCGCATACCAGCATGTGGGATTTTATTTGGGGAAAATTGTATATTGTGTCAAAAGGGAGAATTGCACTTACTTTAATAAAAAAAGAAATGTTCAGGTTTCCTCTGGGTGGAATATTGCGTGTAATGGGTGCTGTACCTGTCGACCGAACGTCGCCACAGGGCCTGGCTCGCCAAATACCCTTGCTATTGGCCGGCAATACTAAGCTCTTGATTGCCATTACGCCCGAAGGAACACGTAAAAAAGTAGAAAATTGGAAAAAGGGGTTTATTCATATTGCCAAAGCGGCCGATGTTCCTATAGTAGTGGGTTTTATCGACTATAAAACACGCCGGCTTGGTGTGCTTGGAGTGATTGATAGCAGTGGCGAGCCCGACGATATTATGCAGCAGTTTAAGAAAATGTTTGTTGGTATTTCAGCCAAACATCCCGAACGTTTTATAACCGGATACGAAGAATGAAAACACTTGATGTAAGCTTAGTGCAATGCCAGCTTGTTTGGGAAAAGCCACAATTTAACGTCGAACATATCGGGGCGCTTATTGTGGGGATTCAGCAAAGCGATTTAATTGTGCTACCCGAAATGTTCAGTACCGGGTTTAGTATGAATGCCAGAGCTTTTGCCGACGACAATCGCCAGCTGGTGCTTGCATGGATGCGAAAAACAGCAAGCAAACGCAATACCGCAATTTGCGGCAGCATCATAATTGAAGAGGGTGGAAACTACTATAATCGATGCTATTTTATTACGCCCGATGCCGAATTCTATTACGACAAACGTCATTTGTTCAGCATAGCCGGCGAACATAGGAACTACACTGCAGGAAAAAGTCGTTTGGTGGTTGAATACAAAGGCTGGCGCATTATGCCGCAGGTCTGCTACGATTTGCGATTTCCGGTATGGAGCCGCAATTGTAACGATTACGACTTGTTGCTGTACGTGGCTAACTGGCCTGAGCCAAGACGCGATGTGTGGGATAAGTTATTGCAGGCCAGGGCTATCGAAAACCTGAGTGTGGTAGCCGGGGTAAACCGTATTGGCAGCGATGGCGAAGGCATAACGTACAATGGAGGCACTCAGTTTGTAAACGAAAGAGGAGAAGTAGTTGCCATGGTACCCGATAACTGCGAAGCTGTGTTGCAGTATAGTTTCAACTTGGAATCGCTGCAGTTGTTCCGCGAAAAATTTCCTGCATGGCGCGATGCCGATAATTTTACCATCGAAGGTCTATCGTAATTCGTTGTAAAGCGAATCGCGTTCGCAGGCAACAAATCCTTCGTTAGCCACCGCTGTGGTAAGCGCCGATACATTAAATTCCGGCTTTTGCTCGTCGGCACCGGCCATGCTGTAAATACGCGTGGTGTCGCCAATGGTTCCGTCGATATCGTCGGCACCAAAATGCAAGGCCATCAGTGCATTTTGTTTTCCGAGCATTGGCCAGTAGGCTTTCAGATGCGGTATGTTGTCGAGAAACAAACGGCTGACAGCCATATTGCGCATATCTTCGGCAACCGTGCTTTCGGTTTTCAACGAAAGTGCATTGTGGGAGCGCTTATACTTGAGTGGTATGAAACAGTTGAAACCACCGGTTTTGTCTTGCAAAATCCGAAGTCGGTTCAAATGATCGACACGGTGCCGGTAGTTTTCGATATGCCCATACAGCATGGTGCAATTGCTTGGTATTTGGGCATTGTGCAGCTCGTTGTGAATGCGCAACCAGTTTTCTGATATGGTTTTTTCGCTACATAGTTGCTTTCTGATGCTTATATCAAAAATTTCGGCACCACCGCCCGCAACCGAATCTATGCCTGCCTTTTGCAGTATTCTTATGCATTCTGAAGTTTTAATCTTTGCATTTTTGGCCATATATTCTATTTCGATCGCGGTGAATGCTTTGATATGTAATTGTGGGTATGTTTTTTTAATCGCTACAAATAGTTTTACGAAAAATGGTAGATCGTACGATTTGTTTAAAGCTCCCACAATGTGTAGTTCTGTGATACCCTCGTTGTAGTGATTCGAAATACGATTCATGATGTCGTCGAACGAAAGTTCCCATGCGCCATTTTCTCCTGGTTTTCGTGCAAACGAACAAAACCGGCACGAATTGCTGCAAATATTCGAAATTTCGACGTGCATGTTTCGGTTGTAAAAAACCTTGTTGCCCCAAAGTTGTTGTTTTCGGGTAAATGCATAATAGCCCAACAGACCAAGCGGTGCTTTTTCGTACAGCAACAAGGCATCGTGGGTATTGATGCGTGTGCCGTTTTCAATTGTATCGAAAATTTGCTGCAATGCTGTGCTTAATGAAGAAAGTATCATGCGCCGCCTGTGTATTTTTATGTAAAATTAGTCATTTTGTGTTTGCAGCAAAGTTAATGTGCTGCATTTTTATTTTTTTTCCGACAACGATAATTTACAATCTGTTTTTGCGTTATATTTGGCGTAAACATCTGAATAATAATACCTAAAAACGAAATTGTATGAAAACCCGACTCATCATCAGTGTAGTAATCATTAGTCTTGCAACCATGTGGTCGTGTAAAAAAGATGCTCCCGAAATGCGCGACATTCCACTTAGTGTTCAGCAAAAAAACATGGTGGTTTCGGGCAATGCTTTTGCTTTCAATTTGCTGCAGCGAACCGTGGCTTTTGAGGAAACGCCAAAAAATATCATGATTTCGCCGCTCAGTGTGCACTATGCATTGGCTATGACTGCCAACGGAGCGCGCAACAACACCCTTGCTCAAATGCTCGAAGCTATGGATTTTGCTCAGTATGATATTGATGCATTTAACCAGTATTTTAAGTTTCTGATGGGAGAACTTACATCTCTCGACGATAAGGTCGATTTGTCGATTGCCAATTCAATATGGTATCGCAATACTTTTTCTGTTTTACCTGCTTTTCTTGAGGTAAACCAGCAATACTACAATGCCGAAGTTTCGGCGCTTGATTTCGATTCGCCTCAGGCTGTCAATACCATAAATGACTGGGTTGACAATGCCACTCGTGGTAAAATCGATGAAATTGTAGAAGATATTGGTCCCGATATGGTGATGTTCCTTATCAATGCCATTTATTTCTACGGAGAATGGAAATTTGAATTCGACCCGGCGAGCACAAGCGACCGCGATTTTATTAAAGGTGACAATCAGGTAGTTTCGGTTCCTACCATGCAAATGGAAGCTGACTTGAAGTATTTTGCAGGCGCCGATGCAACAGTGGTGGAGTTGCCTTATGGCCGAGGTAATTTTGTGATGAACATATTGCTGCCATCTTTTAATTCCAATCCTCAGGCCTTGGTTGCCCTTCTCGATTTGCCTACGTGGACCAACTGGAGTGATGTGATGACCGAAAGAAACGTGAAACTCTATCTGCCAAAATTCAGTTTCGAATACGAGCAAACCCTTAACCAAATGCTTATCGATTTGGGAATGACCGACTTATTCAGTGCCGGTATTGCCGATCTTAGCGGAATAAACGGTAGCGGAGGACTGGTTGTAAGCGAGGTGAAGCATAAAACATTCATCGATGTTGACGAAAAAGGCACCGAAGCCGCTGCTGTTACCTCGGTGGGTGTAGAACTTACAATGGTTGACCCGAATGGGCCTGTTACTATGGTTGTCGATCGCCCGTTTGTTTTTTTGATACGGGAGAAAAGCACCGGTGCAGTACTGTTTTCGGGTGTGGTTGAAAACCCGCTGGAATAGATATGTGTTGATGATACTCTAGCTTGATTGCATTATATTTGAATTCTCTGGTATTAGAATTCAGAATACAGGAGACAGAATGCAGAAGGGCTTTTTGCTGGGCGAGAGAAAACAGCTGCTCCGAGAAAATATTAAAATTC
>CAZEHA010000025.1:0-48904 GCA_964511665.1 uncultured Bacteroidales bacterium | reverse complement strand
ATCGCCCAACGAAAAGCATCTTCTGCATTCTGTCTCCTGTATTCTGAATTCCCAAATTTAATAATACATCCTTGGTAGTAGCGAAGCGGTAATCGAATTTGTCACCCTGAGGGCTAATTATTGGGGCAATAAAAGCAATATGAAATGACGAGGTGTCTGGAATCGGAATACAGAAGTAAGAATACAGAATACAGAAGGGTTGGCTTTCAATCAAACAATATTTTCCTCCGGGTTGAATTTTACTATTTTCTCGGAGCAGCAGTTTTCTATCGCCCAACGAAAAGCATCTTCTGCATTCTGTCTCCTGTATTCTGAATTCCCAAATTTAATAATACATCCTTGGTAGTAGCGAAGCGGTAATCGAATTTGTCACCCTGAGTAACGAAGCGCAGCGGAGTGGTAATCGAAGGGTGATTCCGAAGACGCAATTCTTCTCCACACCCCCTGCCTATGCTTCGATACTTCGAGAGCCTCAGTATAAATTCATCGTTCCGCTGCGCTACACTACTCAGCATGACAGGGGCGTTGTCACCCTGAGTAACGGAGCAAAGCGAAGTGGTAATCGAAGGGTGACTGCCGAAGACTTTCCTCCGCACCCTCACTAATAAAACAAAAAATCATACATTTACATTTTTATTGCCATATGAATACTTATTACACTTATCTATTACAATGTGCCGACGGGTCATTCTATACCGGTGTTACCAATAACCTTGAACGAAGAATGGAAGAGCACAATAATGGCGTACATACAAATTCTTATACCTATTCGCGTAGACCATTACGATTAGTTTGGTTTATTGAGTGTAATAATATTGCTCTCGCTATTTCGTACGAAAAGCAAATTAAAGGTTGGAACCGAAAGAAGAAATTGGCATTGATAGACAACGATTGGGATACGATTGTTGCTATTTCAAATGAAAAAAACATAAAGAAAAGAAACAATAAGAATAGGCTTTTGTGAACTTTACCGATATACTACTCAAGGTGACAGGGGTGTTGTCACCCTGAGTAACGGAGCAAAGCGAAGCGGTAATCGAATTTGTCACCCTGAGTAACGGAGCAAAGCGAAGTGGTAATCGAGTTTGTCACCCTGAGTAGCGAAGCGGTAATCGAAGTTGTCACCCTGAGTAGCGAAGCAAAGCGAAGTGGTAATCGAGTTTGTCACCCTGAGTAGCGAAGCGGTAATCGAAGGGTGACTGCCGAAGACGTTTTCCATCCCCCTGCCTATGCTTCGATACTTCGAGAGCCTCAGTATAAATCAAGCGTTCCGCTGCGCTACACTACTCAGCATGACAGGGGTGTTTAATAAAATTTACAGAAAATTTTACGTTGGTGTTTGAATTTACAATTCTTATCGCTAATTTTACTCCGTTAACCGATTTTTATACTAAACCAACAACTATGAAATACGTATTTTTACTCATCAGTTTCTTTTCCTTTTCTACCTTCTTTGCTCAAAATGTCGAAAACAGCAGTTGCTTTACCGACAAGAACGGCTATCTCGTTGTCGATCTCAGTTCGGTTTCATCAACCAACATCAACCTGAAACCCGGCGAAAAGATACAGGTAAAGCTTGTTAATGCCATGCCTGCTGCCAACTATAAAATTACATATAAAAGCGAAGACTACACCATTGCCGAAAACGGCATTCCGGGAAGCGAAATCATGGAAGTGCTTTCGTCGTATGTGGGAGGCGTTATGCGGTCCGACCGAGGTTTACACGAAGCTGCCGACCTTGCTATTGTCAACTTCATGACTGACATACGTAACGAACAGGTCGATTTAGAATATCAATTATTGAGTGCCAAAACCGAAAAGGAAATTCAGAACATGGTAAAAATAATTAACATTGGAAAAGCCGATAAAATCAGCAAGAAAAAGCTACACAAATCGGTTAAAACCAAGTCGTTATACGACGACGTCGACTTGTTGCTTAATTACTACGACGATATGGTGGCGCAAACCGTAAAAACATTCAACGACCAATCGCTCGAAATAGCCGGTAACAAAAAATACGAAATTATTATTACCCGCCCCGACGAGAAAAATCCGTTTACCTACGACACCCTGTATATCGACAATGCCTATTTCGACGACGTTGAAGGCGATGCTTCCTTACCCGCATCGGGAAAAAGCCGCGTATATAAAATCGTAAAAAAGCCCAACCTAAAAACCTGGAAAATAACAGTAACCCCACAGCAACCCGGTTTTTTCAGCATGACCTACGGTGTGTCGTTTGCCTCGCCTGTGCTGGTGCAATCAGAAATATTCAACTGCACACTCCACCCCGATGGCGGCTTTAGTCTGGTAAAGGAAAACAACGACCGATGGACCGATCTGGTGTTTTTGCCCAGTGTGTACGTCAGCTATATGCGCAACAACCATAAATCGGTTTACGGCTTTTCGGCATTTAACCCGAGCCTTGGGCTCAGTATAAAATCGGAGTTGCCGGCCGTGTTCATGGGGTTCAACTTCTCGTTCAAGCAATTGGTAAATGTTCATGTGGGTGTAACCGCCTATCAGGGATTCAAACTAAAGAACAAATACTCGCCCGGCGAAATTGTTCCGGCATATCTCGACAGAGAACAACTGCACGACAAAACCTTTTTGTTTAACCCCTGCATTTCGTTTTCGTTCCGTTTCAATTCGTTTACCCCTCCCAAACCCGAACCCTATGTTCCCCCTGCCGATAACAATTCAAACAACAATACCAACAACAGCAGCAATAATAACAACACGGGCAATTCCGATGGTTTCGACAACTGGGATGAGTACGATTGGTAGGAGCCCCCTCCCCTACAAATACGGATTAGTCTGTTTTTCGTCGCCTATGCTGCTTGGGTGCATGTGCCCGGGCAATACACGGGTGTTATCGGGCAGGGTCATCAATTTGTTCCGAATACTCGAAATAAGCATATCGTAGTTGCCTCTCGGCAAATCGGTGCGGCCAATGCTGCCGGCAAACAAGGCATCGCCGGTAATTACAAAGGCATCGGACTCCGAATACAGGGCTATGCTACCCGGCGAATGACCCGGAACATGCAGCACAGTAAACTGCAGGTCTTCGTTAAACTTCACTATTTCCATGTCGTCGAGCAGGATGTCGGCATAGGGAGGCTTTTCAACGCTTAGTCCAAATGCCGATGCATGGGCAGTTGCCGTATCAATCAGAAATCTGTCGTCGGCATGCATATATAGCGGTACATGGTAATGCTCCTTAAAAAAAATATTACCACACACATGGTCCAAATGGCCGTGCGTACTGATTAATGCAATGGGGTTCAGCTGCTTATCTTCGATAAAAGCAGCAATTTGATGCAGTTCAGTAGTATCGTAACCGGCCATATCAATTAGCACAGCATTGCGGGCAGCATCGCTAATAATGTAAGCATTCACCTGAAACGGGTTTACAACGAGAACATCGATATTCATAGTGTTGATTTTTTACTGTTCTATCATTCGGGTGTGCTTCCACCGGCGATGGCTCCACAGCCAGTATTCGGGCTGTTGCACAATATCGTGTTCGAGCCGGTTCATATACCTGCGGGTAATTTCGCCGTATTCGGTGTGGTTCGGATTTTCGTGCAACACTTCGAGCCGAAGCCGGTAATAGCCGCGCCTGGGCTTCGACACGTAGAAATACACCAAGGCAGCATTCATTTTTTTTGCGTATGCCTCGGGACCGTGCAGGCAGGCCGTATCGCGCCCCAAAAACATAGTCCAGATCATATTTTTCGTGTCGGAAGGACTTTGGTCGGCAGCTAAAATTACAGCCAAGGGTTTGGTGTGTTGCTGCCCGAAATATTCGCGGCTTTGCTGCACAGCAACCATATTCATTCCAAAACGGGAGCGACTTGCAGTACCATACTTTTCCATAAACCGGTTGGTAAGTTTCAAGTAGAGCGAAACCGGTTGGTGCCTAAGCGCTTTGCTCAAGGCCAGAATACCGTATTCCCAATTGTTGTAGTGGCTGGCCAAGCATATTATATGTTGTTCTCGCTCGAAATACACATCGGCAATTTCGGCGTTTTCTACCACATAGCGTTGCTGCAACTGCTTCTCGCTCATCGAAAAACCTTTTATGGTTTCGATACTGATATCGCACAAATGCCTGTAAAACTTTCGCCCGATCAACTGAATTTCGGCTTTCGATTTTTCGGGAAAACAGCGGGTGAGATTATCGAAAACCACCTTTTTACGATAGCCGACAACATGAAAAATGATGACATACAACAAATCTGACAGCAGATACAGCAGAACAAACGGCGTTATGCGAAAACACAACACCAGCAAGCGGAACAAAGCATACACAAGCCATTTCATGCCGCAAACATACAAAATAGAGGTCATACTAACGCAATTTTGTTAATAATCTGATACTGCCGAACAATAAAAGCGGTATCAAAACATTACATTTGCATATCAGGTAATAAAACTATGTGGCGATTTATGTGGATAACGATTCTTACCCTTACCGGATGTCTGCTTTGGAATAGCATGCAGCATCAAACCCCGCCTGCCGGCGCCAACAATTTACCCAACGACCCGCCATTTCTGGGATGCGGCAAGCAATGGGTCGATTCGGTGATGAACAGCATGAGCGACGACGAAAAAATCGGTCAGTTGTTTATGCTGGCAGCCTATAGCAACAAAGATGCCGGCCATGTGCAGCACATCGAGAGCATGATTCGCGATTATAATATCGGTGGCTTAATTTTTATGCAGGGAGGTCCGGTTAGGCAAAGCCTGCTGCTGAACCGCTATCAGCAATTATCGAAAGTGCCTCTGCTCATTGCCATGGATGCCGAATGGTCGCTGTCGATGCGCCTCGATTCTACGGTAAGCTATCCGCGCCAGATGATGATTGGGGCTACACGCAACGAACAACTGATTTACGAAATGGGAGCCGAGTTTGCACGTCAGCTGAAGCGCATGGGCGTGCATGTAAATTTTGCACCCGTAATCGACGTAAACAACAACCCCGACAACCCGGTGATTAACACCCGCTCGTTTGGCGAAAACCCCGAAAGGGTAGCCCGCCAGGGATGGCTGTATTCAAAAGGCATGCAAGACAATCATGTGCTGGCCGTAGGTAAACATTTTCCGGGGCACGGCGACACCGATACCGATTCGCACAAAGACCTGCCCATAATTACCCACAACCGCCAGCGGCTCGACAGCATCGAACTGGAGCCTTTCAGGTATTGCATCTGTAAAGGCATAGGCGCACTTATGATTGCACACCTTTATATGCCTGCCTTCGACAGCACCCCCAACCTGCCAACCACGCTTTCGAAACCCGTGGTTACCGATTTGCTGCGACGCGATATGGGATTTAAAGGCTTAATATTTACCGATGCGCTCAATATGCAGGGCGTTGCAAAATTTTACGATCCCGGCGAAGCCGACCTGCTGGCACTGCTGGCCGGCAACGATATACTTCTGTTTTCGGGCGATGTGCCGCGAGCCGTGCGCTATATTAAAAAAGCCATTGCCGATGGCAGAATTACACAGCAGGAAATCGACGAGAAGTGCCGCCGGATACTCGAAGCCAAATACTGGGCAGGCCTGCACCAATACGAACCCATTGCACTTGATGGCCTCGTGGCCGACCTCAACGCACCCGAGGCACGGCTCATGCAACAAAGGCTTGTGGAATCGTCGCTTACTGTGGTAACAAACCGCAACTCGCTCTTGCCCCTGCTGTACCCCGACAGCATGAGTGTGGCATCGCTCAGTTTTGGAACAGCCGGCGAAACAAGCTTTCAGAACCGACTGAGCTACTACGACAATGTGAAGCACTTTGTGTATAACCGCGACCTTTCGGGAATGGCCACCGACAAATTGCTGCAGCGATTCAAACCATACAGCGTGGTGCTGGTAAGCTTACACAACCTGGGCTCGAATCAAAAAAACAATTATGGAATTGCAAAAAACACCATCGATATCATCAGTAAACTGTCGGAGCAAACCGAAGTTGTTGTGGTAGTTTTTGGCACAGCCTATGCGCTTCAGGCATTCGACACCTGCCCCAATATTGCCGCGGTGGTGGCTGCCTACAACGATTGGGACATAACGCGCGACTTTGCGGCACAACTCGTGTATGGAGGCATAGCATCAGATGCCGCCTTGCCGGTGAGTGCCGGAAAAAGCTTTAGGGAAGGCATGGGAGAAGCTACTCCCAAAATACGACTGAAGTACACACGTGTTCCCGAAGAGGCCGGAATTGATTCGAAAAAAATACCCGAGTTCGATGCCATTGTTAACGAAGGCATAAACAATGGTGCCTATCCGGGAGCACAGGTTTTTGCTGCCCGCAACGGAATTGTTTTTTATCAGAAATCGTTTGGGTATCACACCTACGATAAAAAAAGACAAACAGGCGACTTCGACATCTACGACATGGCATCGGTAACCAAAATAATGGCTACCACACTCAGCCTGATGCAACTGTGGGAACAAAAAAAGTTTGCGCTCACCGACAAACTGTCCGACTACCACATTGCTTTAAAATCATCCGACAAAAGCAGTATAAGCATTATTGACGCACTGGTACATCAGGCGCGATTTACTCCCTGGATTCCGTTTTATGCTCCCACCATTAAAACCGATTCGTTGCGGAAGATATATTATGCCGAAAAACCCGACAAGGAATTCAGCATCGAAGTATGCGGCAACATGTATATGCGTCACGACTATCGCGACAGTATTTTTAAAGAAATATACGACTCGAAACTGCTTGCAAAAAAAGAATACCGCTATTCTGATTTAGGCATGATAATTTTTGGTGAAATGATTGCCAGTATCACCGGGAAAACACTTGATGAATATGCAAGTGACAATTTTTATAATCACATTGGTGCTAATCTCACCTATTTCAACCCACTGAGGAATGCCACTCTCGACAACATAGCTCCTAGCGAAAACGACACACTGTTCCGGAAGCAAATTGTTCACGGCTATGTTCACGACCAGGCCAGTGCCATGCTGGGCGGAGTAGCCGGACATGCAGGCTTGTTCTCGAATGCCAACGACATCGGGAAACTTTCGCAGATGCTGTTGCAGCGCGGCGAATATGGTGGGAGGCGCTACTTTGCCGAAGAAACCGTTGAATATTTTACCACAGCCCATTACGAAGCTTCGAAAAACCGCCGTGGTCTGGGCTTCGACAAACCCCTGATGAGCGACCGTGGCAAAGGGCCTGCATGTAAATCTGCGTCAGCATCAAGTTATGGGCACAGCGGCTTTACAGGCACTTATTTCTGGGTCGACCCCGAAACAAAGCTTGTATATGTTTTCATCTGCAATCGCACTTATCCGGTGGCCGAAAACAATAAAATTATATCTTTGAACACTCGAACAAAACTACATCAGGCAATGTATGATGCCATAATAACCGATACCCTGATTGCGCCATGACCAAACTGGTTCTTAACATACTACTTGCATTTGCATTACTATTGTTTTACACTGAGGCACAAGCACAGTATCTCGAAGACGATCGCGGAATAAAACAGCGAATATTTTATGGCGGCAACATGGGCTTAACATTTGGAAGCGTTACCGTTATCAGTATATCGCCCGAAATAGGCTATCGGTTAACCAATCGCTGGTCGGCAGGCCTGGGTGGAACTTACATTTTTTATCGCGACAACGTGTACGACGAAACATTCAATATATGGGGATTGCATCAATTTACGAGTTTTACGATAATAAAAAACTTTTCCGACATACTGCCTTTCGGTCGCGAAGGAGGCGCCTTATTGTTGTATGGCGAACTGAATTCCATGAATCTCTACAATTCGTTTCTGAATCCGTCGGAACCCGGCCGGTATTGGGTAACCAGCCCTCTGGCCGGCCTTGCCTACCAACTCAAAATAGGCTATCGCTCCTACATGCTTATCATGGTGCTGTATAACTTTAACGAAACCATGCGATCGCCCATCGACAATCCGGTGTTTCGCATCTCGCTGCAGTTTTAACACCAAAAACCATTGCAATCAGCAGTGCTGTAAACCAATATTAAATATATTGTGATGATTTGTGGCAGTGGGTATATGCATGCAATATATTTTGCTTAATTTTGCGCAATGAATCAATAAAACAAAAACACATGAAAATTAAGAGCAACAGCACTGTTACATTGGCCTACACACTGTATTTTGATGACTTTGATGGCGATGTTTTCGAAATAGTAACCGAAGAAGAACCGCTTGAGTTTATGCTGGGAAAAGGCGAGATGCTCGAAGAATTCGAAAAGAACATCTTGGGTTTAGAAGCAGGTGAAGAGTTCCGTTTTATGATTAAAATGGAAGATGCCTACGGTGAAGAAGACGAAGAAGCCATTGTTGAAATGCCCCTAAGCATGTTCGAAGACGTTCCGCGCGAGGACCTTGAGCCGGGTAACATTATACCTCTCGACGACGAAGAAGGTAACGAATTCGAAGCCTTGGTTCTGGAGTTGAACGATGACAATATTGTACTCGATTTCAACCATCCGCTCGCCGGCGAAGACCTATACCTTACCGGAAAAATTCTCGAAGTAAAATAATACTTCTCTTTCATTTAATCAGCAGCATCGCTGCACGAAGATACTATGAATTTTAACGACGACAACGAGTTGTTCGAACATCTTATGGACTTGGTAAACAACGACCCAAAAAGGTTTTGTGTTATCGAAACCCGTGTTGATGTCGACACCCAGCTTGACTATTTTCAGCTATCGTCGAAATTGCGTAAATCTCATTCAGCATTAAGTGTTCCGAATCTCATCGCCAAACTCACAGAGCAAAGCGACGAAAACGAAATCAGAGAAACGCTGGTATATCTGGCTGCCTCAGGCGAAGTAGAAGCCTACAGGGCCATAGAAAGCTATCTCGAAACTGTGCCTGAATTGCTGAGACCCTGGACAATGTTGGCCTATCAGGAAGCGCGTCTGATGCTGGAAACCAGCCTACTCGACGAATCAAGAGTATATATTTCGTCGCCAATGGGAGGAAAAGATTATAGGCTTAGATATTCACTGGCATTGGTTTCGGTTGAAAACCACGAAATGTCAGCATTTCAACAAGAATTGATTTTGAAAGAAACACAGTATTTGTTATCGAAAAGCGATGCCGAGTTCGAAGACATCACCCATGGAGACGGGTATGCCATTATCACATGCCTCATTCCCATTCATCTTTCGCTAAACGAGGTAATAGCGCCAATTGTGTCGGAGATTAATCAATATGGTAGTTTTTTGGAAGAGAACTTTATTATTACCAACGAAAAACCCCTGTCGGAAGCAGATATAATTCGCTTTCGTTCGAGAAATTCAGAGCAATAGAACAGTGCTACAGTTGTGTTTTTCCGTTAAGAGAAGCTGTAATTAAAGATTCGAGGTCACCCGACGGTGGCGATGCGTTTGCATTAATAATATTGCCATTGTCGTCGATAAGAATAAACCGTGGAATGCTGTTGATTTGATAAAACTTACACAAATCGTTGTTCCAACCCGCTGCATACCACTGGTTTCCACTTAATTTATAATTGTCGATAGCGCTAAGCCACTCATTCATATTATCATCGACCGAGACCGAAAGAAAACTCACCGGTTCTCTTGCATATTTCTTTTTCAGCGCCTCAAAATGCGGAATTTCTCTCACACAGGGGCCACACCACGAAGCCCACACATCAACAACCAACAACTGTCCGCTAAACTCTGTGATATCTCGCACCTTGCCGTTTACATCGGTGCCGCTAAAAACAGGTGCAACTTTTCCTGGTGCTATATTCAACCATCTATCCCACAGGTTTTGCAATACATATTTCTTTTCGATGCTTTTACTCATTTTCATAAATTCGTTGTAATACGATTCAAGATTTTCGCATCCGTAGTACATTAAAAAATCATAGAGTTTTTCGTAATACAAGTATTCAAGCAACAAATGGCTTTTAAACTCAGTTGTAATCAGTTCAAAAACATAATGAATATAACCGGCGTTGCCCGAAATGCGCGAATCGATGTTTCGGCTTTCTACATCTGCCTTTCGGTCAACATATAATGAAGCGAAAGTAAAAAACTCGTGTAATTGTTCATTTTCGGGTAGGTTCAGGTCTATATCATTTAAAAAATCAAAGTATTCTATCCTCTCAACATCACTTAACTTAGCGTCGTAATCAACAAAACTCCCATACTGAAGTTTCAACGCAGCCATTTGATATTTCAGCCTTAGTTTTTCGGTGTCGGAAAAATGTCGGTATTTCTTACCATAATCGGCAACAAACTTATCGAAGTTGTTACTCAGTTTTGTTTGCAAATCGACTAATGCTTCGAAATATTCGGGAACCGACGATTCGTAGCGAAACGAAATATTATTGCATCGATGACCATAGAATAAGGTTTGCTGATTGATAAGATATTGGTTAACAGGGTCAGGCTGCCCGATAATTTTCATGGAAGCCCAAAACTTATCGGCATCAAAATCAATTTGCACATTGCTTCCCGGTTGCAGGTAAAACACCTGATTGTTTTTTGCTGAATGAAGCTTTACCCAAACAGGCTTGTTCAGGGTGATTTCGAAATTAAAAGCTCCCTTGGCATTTACCTCGAGCGTATCGATAAAATCAGTACCCGAGCAAATTATTATAGAATCGCGGGGATTCATGACCAAGCCCGAAATTTTGGCTTTGTTTATTGGTTTGTTGCAACCAGAAAAAACAATAAACAGCACCAGCAAGTACACCGAAATACGTGCGCTAATATCCATAGAAATTAATTTTTACAATTATAGGTATATTTTTTGGTATGTGCTTTTATATTAAATATTTCGTAAAACATAATGATTTGCTATAAAATAAATAATGTATCTTTTTTATTAACCTGAGATTTATATTTTTGCAGAATAGATAACAAAAATGAAACAAAGATGAGAAGAAAACTGATTTTGAGTTTGATGGTGGTTGTAGCGGCCGGAATTACAACAACGATGGCATGCACCAACTTTTTAATTACCAAAGGGGCTTCTACCGATGGCAGCACCATGATAAGCTACGCTGCCGATTCACATTTGCTGTATGGAGAACTATACCATTTTGCAGCAGCTGAATATCCTGCAGGCACCATGTTGAAAATTTATGAATGGGATACAGGAAAATACCTTGGAGAAATACCGCAGGTGAGCAAAACCTATAATGTTATCGGCAACATCAACGAGCATCAGGTTGCCATTGGAGAAACCACCTATGGTGGACGCGGAGAACTGGTTGACACAACTGGCATTATGGATTACGGTTCGCTGATGTGGATTGCACTGCAGCGTTCGAAAACAGCACGCGAAGCCATTAAGGTAATCACCGACCTGGTTGAGCAATATGGATATTACAGTAGTGGTGAATCGTTTTCTATTGCCGATAAAAACGAAGTCTGGATTCTTGAAATGATAGGTAAAGGACCGGGCAACAAAGGAGCTGTGTGGGTAGCGCTGCTGGTTCCCGACGGATATGTGTGTGCCCATGCCAATCAAGCTAGAATTACTACATTTACATATCAGAAGAAAAATAAATGGGACGACCCTAAAGCAACAGTTTTCAACTCACCCGACGTTATAAGCTTTGCCCGCGCGAAAAAGTATTTCGACGGAAAAGACGAAGAGTTCAGTTTTAGCGACACTTATGCACCCGTTGATTTTGGCGGAGCACGCTTTTGCGAGATTCGTGTGTGGGCATTTTTCAATGCCATCACCGATGGCATGGATAAGTACTGGGACTATGCCAAAGGCAACATTACCCATGGCGCCAACGGATATGCCACCAACCGCATGCCACTATGGGTAAAACCCAACAAAAAAATTGGAGTTCTCGACGTAATGGACTATATGCGCGACCATTTAGAAGGAACCGAACTCGACATGTCGAAAGACCTTGGAGCCGGCCCGTTTGGATGCCCCTACCGCTGGCGCCCGCTCACATGGGAAGTTGACGGGGTAAGCTATTGCAACGAAAGAGCCACGGCTACTCAACAAACCGGATTTTCGTTTGTGGCTCAGATGCGTTCTTGGTTGCCCGATAATGTTGGTGGCATCCACTGGTTTGGTGTCGACGACGCTGCTTGTTGCGTTTACATGCCCATTTATTGCGGAGTAAACAAAGTTCCTCATGCTCTGGCTCATGGAAATGGTTCAATTATGGATTTTTCTTTCGATGCTGCTTTCTGGGTATTCAACCTGGTATCGAACTACGCTTACACCCGTTGGAATTTAATATACCCCGAAATCAGAACTTTGCAACGTGAAATGGAAAACCGTTTTGTTGAAGAGGTGAAACTGGTTGACCATAAGGCATCAAAAATACTAGGCGCAAACAACAACATGGAAGCTTCAAATAAAGAACTCATCAATATTCTTAACGAATATTCGGTTACAACAGTACAAATGACCACCGAACGCTGGAAACAATTGTGGATTGATCTTACCGTGAAGTATCTCGATGGAAACGTTAAAGAAAAATCACCCGTGAAAGACGGGTATAAATACGTAACTCCGGCAATAAAATATCCCGGTTACGGCGAAGATTACTATCGCAGAATTGTGAATGAAACTGGCGACAAACTAAAAGTAACCGGAGGCAGTCATTAATCGGCAGAAACCTTGTTTTTGTTAAAAAACTTGCAGCAAAAAACGGAGACATGAAGCTCCGTTTTTTTTTACTACGCGTATTAATGCATCAGCATTTATTTTTCACTTAAAAGCATGATAAACTAAAAACACCGGTTTATTAACGAATTTACTGCATGGTATCCTCACCATTCATTCTGAATATATCGTTACGTTCCTTTTTGGGTGATAATCCAAAATTGTAGCGCAGTTGAATGCCAAATCGTTGATTGTCGGTATATCGGTCGCCAAATGAATACACGCCGGTCTGGTTCAGTTCGAAACGTGTTACCATAGTGCGTAGCACATCACGCGCATTCAGCGAAATTGTAAGTTTTTTATCGAAAAATGTTTGTGTTAAGCCAATATTCATCTGTCCGAAAGGTTCCAGTTCATAGAAATTATACTGACCATTCAGCATCATAAAACTACTCAGGGTGATTTTTGTTTCCTTGAAAAGGGTGAGCGAATGAAACGTAAAAAGACGCCAACTGCCACGCGAGAACTGCAAAGGTTCGCCCTGATACACACCATCGTATTCATTCAGGTTATACTGCGCACCAATTGCAAAGAAGTACTTTCCACCGGGAGGTATTCCGGCAATACCGCGCAAATAGGTTTCGGTGCTTTTCCCAAGATTGTCGTATGTTCTCACAGCTACTGCAGGGTATTCAGGATGGCGATAGACAACTTCTGAGAATATATCTCGTGTATAGGTGCGGCCTATGGCGAATACCGGCATATCGTTAAAGCTAACATTTGCCTCGAAATTATCAGAAAACTGAGGCTTCAGAGCAGGATTTCCGGCTTCATACATAAACTCGTCCATGTAATTCACATAAGGGTTCAACTTTTGATAATCGGGCCGGTAAATAGTTTTTCGATAAATAATAAAAGCCCGTAATTCAAATCCCTTCATTTCGAACACCTTTCTACTGAGGTACACATACGGAAACCAGTCAACACGGTTAATCATAAAACTGGTATCGGCCGGAACCGTCTGATCACCTTTCATTAACGTATGTTCCATTCGCACACCCGACTTAATTACAAAGTGTTTTCCAAGTGTTTTCGACAATTGCGTGTAGGCAGCATTGATGCTTTCGATGTATTGGTAATTGCTACTGCGATCCAAGTAATATACTTGCAGACCATCCTGACTGAAGAAGTAAGAACCGGTGCTTTCAAATTGTTGAAAGCCGCCCTTTATTCCCGACTCAAGGGTGAATTTGAATTTCAGTTTCAGGCTGATGTCAGATTGCAGCATGATGAAATGCCGTTGCTGTTGGTTGTCGGCCATACTGTTCAGGTTCATTTCAACAGGCAATAGAACGCTGTTGCTGTAGTCGATGTTTGCTTTTCCGGAATTGAAATTATAGGATAATTTCGTATCGAGTTCCGAACCAATTGTGTCGAATTTCACTATCAATCCGAAATCCTGAGAAATGCCGGTGTTGAAACCAATATTGTTGCTAAGATTCACACTTTCGGAAACCGACACACCATTCTCGGTAAAAACGTTGTTGTTATGCGAATTACTGTTGCGGCTTCCCATATTCAAACGACCGTCGTAATGTAAGCTGATATTATCAGTAGCATCGAAGTTAATACCGTAGGCCATGTAAGCCACATCGCTGTGCCTGTTAAGCAGTGCTTCCTGCGACAATTCATTACCGGCATCAAGTACTCGTACCGAATTCAGTTCTTCGCGACGCGCATGATGATTGTAGTTTGCATTCAGGTAATAATTGCTGCGATCGCCGCTACTGTTGATGCTGAAACCTGCAAACCGGTTTCCAAGAACACCCTGATTCATACCTGCACTGAGAGAACCAAAGCGCCCCAACTTTACTCCTTTTTTTAAAATTACATTCACAATACCTCCCGAACTGGCTGCATCGTATTTGGTAGAGGGGGTTCGAATAACCTCGATACGCTGTACACTGCCCGGAGGCAGACTTCTGAGCAATGCAGTTATATCCTGATTACTCATTTTTTGTTCGCGGCCATTTATATAAATTGCCGCAGGGGTAGCCCCGTTCAAAAATATTCCGCCATCCTGATCGACAAATAACCCGGGGGTCGATTCAAGCACTTCGAGGGTATTGGTGCTGGTTTGTGCGAGTGGTTCGGGGTCAATTATCATTTTGTCGTCTTCCTGAGTAATAAGAGGTTTGCGGGCTGCAATGGTAACTTCTTCGAGCGTAATGCTATTTTCGTCGAGGCGATATTCAAAACTACGGCTGTCGGCTTTTACCGATATGGTTTTTTCGAGCGATGAGAAACCAATAAAGCTAATGCGCACTACATACACTCCATTGAAAATACCTTTGAACTCGGCCACTCCCTTTAAGTCGGTAATTGTAAATACCGAGGTGGTATCGCTGATACGCATTAACTCTACGGTTGCTCCCGTTAATGGAGACTTATGCATATCTTTTACTGTTATAAAAACCGACTGAGCAAAAACAGAACATAGTCCGGTTATAAATAACAAGGCAACAAGAAACACAAGCCGGACAGTAAGCTTCATAAAATCGGTATTTTAGCGAGCAAAGTTAGTAAAAGACTCATATCGCAATCTGATTTTAAGTAATGTTTAACAGAAATATTATCGTTGGCCTTACCTGAGCGAAGCATTGTGCAACTACCAGACATTCTCTGTCTTAATAATTTTCAACACTTTTCCTGTATTTAGATATGACCTGATGATTTGCCGTGCATCGCGGTTGTCGGGATATGACTTTACGCATTCGCACAACATCTCGGGTTGAGCAATGCATTCGGTATCGCAAAAACCATATCCCATATATTTCCCGTTTTTCACCGAAACCGTTGCAATCTCATCGGTGTGACGCCCTTGCAACACAATCAACATATCGTTTTTAAGCACGCCATACCTTTCAAGTACCTTCGATGCCCTGCGATTGTACTCTTCGGGCAATTCAGCACCCGTGCAGGCTCCGCTGCATTCACCAATAGCAACGTAGAAGCAGGCTCCCGCACTTTGATACAATCCGCATAACTTTTGGCACAAGTTAAACTCATTACACAATGCATACAAGACTTCTTTGGCAATGGTTTGAGAAGCATATGAATCGAGAGGTACCTCCCCTACACTATCGTTTTTCTGTATGCATAGGTTAATATAGCCGGCTTCATCAACATAATGATAAATACCCCATTGATGTATTGAGCGCCGGCGCGACACATTATAGCGGGGTTTGTGCATTTTTATTTCGTGCGATTCCTTCAGCAAGGCTACCAACTCATTGCCGGTAAGTTCGTAATCGACATCTGCAATTTCCTGCTTCATCGAGAGGGCTTTTGTTCCCGATTCGTTGCGCAGGTGCGACATTACCCGCTGATGAATGTTATTGCTTTTACCTATATAAATTAAGTCGCCGGCTTCGTTGTAGAAATAATATACCCCCATCTCCTCGGGTAAGGCTTTTATTTTTGCCATATTCAGCAAGGCATTAAGGCCTTTGAGTGCAACACCCTGAATACATTTGCCCGAGTGATGCCGGTTGTCGATTGAGAACAACAATTTAAACAGTTCAACAGTAGCCGAAGCATCTCCCAATGCTCGGTGTCGGTTGTTTATGACTATACCTAAGCTCTGGCACAAATTCCCCAGGCTATACGAGTCAAGGCCGGGCAGAAGTTTCCTGCTTAGTTTTACGGTGCACAAACAATCGCGCTTAAACTGAAACCCAAGGCGTTGAAACTCGCTTCTCACAAAACCGTAGTCGAATGAAACATTGTGGGCTACAAAAACAGTGTTTTCGGTGATTTCGACAATTTGCCGCGCAACCTCATAAAAACAGGGAGCGTTTTCTACCATTTCGTTGGTAATCCCTGTTAAGCTTACAATACTCACAGGAATGCGGCATTCCGGATTTATTAATGTAGAAAAATTCTGATACACTGTTGCTCCATCGGTAACAATAATAGCAATTTCGGTGATTTTTCCATTGGCAGCACTACTACCTGTGGTTTCTATATCAACAATTGAGTACAACTGAGTCATGCGCTTCTAATGCCTGCGTTTCTTCTTTTCTTGTTTCACCAGTTCTATAGTAGTATATGGTGGATTGCGCATCATAATGGCAATAACCGCACCTGCCACACCCCCTGCAAAGCCACTCGACAATCCGTAAGCCCCCAACATCTGTATAATCATGTTTACCAGAAAAAGAATTAACATAACCACCAAACAGAGTCGGAATATCTTTTTCCAGTTATATTTAATTTGTACTTCAGCATTGCAATACATGCAAAAACGGTTCTTTGATCCGCTGTGCCTGATAAAAATTCGCTTCAGTACGTTTCCCTTGTTATTACATGCCGGACATTGCATCGCTATCTGTTTAAAAAAGTAAGAATGTACAAAATTAGAATTTTGCACGTGATATTAGGTTTTTAAGCTTGCAAATTCATATAATTGTTTCATTTTGCCGGTTATTTTTTTGTTTTTTTTGAAACATAATAGATTTTTTGTTAACAATTTTGTGATTTTTTATCGGCGTTTTAATGCGATTACAGTCAAAATTATTCAAGATATATCGCTGATTTACTTGATTTTACTCAACCATGCAATGAATACTCGAACTGATTTTTTCGCGTGGCATCATCTTTGATAAAGGTTGACGACAATTTGCTTTTTAATATTTAATATTTAATTTTGCTTTAATTAGTAAACTTAAAAACCAAAAACTATGAAGTTTCTCACCAACAAAGGATTCTTAGGAATCGTACTGTTAGTCATCATCGGAGCAGTGTGTACCTGGGCTCTCGATGGAAAAATCCTCAGCCTCACAGGCGGATGGCAAATACTTTTCTCACTGGGTGTAACTCTGTTGCCCGGTTTGCTATGGTTGTGGTTCTTTTACATGCAAGACAAGTATGAAAAAGAGCCTAAGCAAATACTACTTGGGGTTTTTGTATTGGGAGGTCTTGCGGCTTATACATTAAGCAAACCACTTATCGAACTGTTAACACCTGCTGTATCAGTGTTCGAACAAAACCTAATGAACGAATTTCTGATAGCATTTCTTATCACGGGTATGATTCAAATGCTTGTTGTGTTCATCACTGTGCGATACAGCATTTACTTCAGCGACGAATTCAATGAACCGGCCGATGGTGTTATTTACTCGATTGCAGCAGGTCTGGGTTTTGCTGCCGTTTATAACATTACCTACCTGAATAGTCTCGAGTCGATGAATATGGGAGTAGTTATTACTCGCATCATCAATTTTTATCTTGTAATGGCCATCTTCTCGGGCATTATGGGATACTTCATTGGATTTGCCAAATTCTCGAACAGAAGCAACATGGGGCGCGATTTATTCATGTGCGTCGGCCTGTTGCTGGCCGTATTGCTCCATGCCCTTTATTACACAGTGTTATCGAAAGTGCAGGGAATGGCATTCGATATTTGGAAAGAACTGATTATTTCGGCAGGTGTTGTAGTTTTTATTTATCTAATCATGTACTTCCTGCTACATCGTTCGGTAGAAGCCTCGCCTTTTAAAAATATCGAAAATAAACCTGAATAAGTAACGAATAGTAAACCTTAAAAATCAGAAAAAATGGAAAACCTGAAATTATCATATTTTTCGATAACGGTGGTAATAGCTGCCTTGTTGATAGCAGGCGGATGGTATATCACCCACGGTTCAAAATCGAACCTAAAAACATACCAGAACGAAGTGGTGAAAATTGAATTTGAGTATGCCACCGACTGGTCGAATATGGTTACTGACAAAGCTCTTGACAAGTTGGTAAAACTCAATAACCCAAAAGTTTTCATGCTTATCAATAACCTAAAGATAAGCCCTATGGGTCTTAAATCGGGTCAATCGGCCTTCAATCGACTCAGCTTCGAAGGCTACGAGGAATTGGGTTCCGAAGAGGTTAAAATTGGCGAGACAAATGGTGTTAAGATTGGCTTTACCTACGTTGAGAACGGTGAAAAAATGCAGGCTTGCGAAGTATTGGTTCCCGTTGGAGAAAAAGAAATGGTATTGCTTGGCTTATACGGCCCGGCCGCCGATTTTGAATCTTCCCATGTTGAGTTTGCCGAAATTGTTACAAGCATAAGCATCAAAAATTAAAATTAATAACTATGAAAAAGCACATCTTTAGCGGTCTGATTGCAGCTTTCATGCTGCTGATGCAATTGCAGACCATAGCGCAAATCAACCCGGTTGCCATTTCCGACAACTACTATAAGGGTATTGTTAAAATACTGCTCTTTGACCCCGTTTTAGCTCAGGTTGATGAAGAAAGCCTCGGTTATCTGGGACGCGGAACAGGTTTCTTCGTTACAACCGACGGTATTATATTCACCAACAGACATGTGATTGAGCAATGTGTATATGGTTATGTGATGTATGAAGATAAAAAAGGGGAATATGGTATTGAAACCTATTTTAAGGGTATCGAAAAAGACCCTGCAGTAAAATGCATAGCCTACAGTGGATATACCATTCCTATTGTTCAGGTATATCATGGCAGGGGACCCAACGATTATAAACTCTATCTGGCGGAGGTACTCACTATGAGTGATGCCTACGACGGTGCCGTTATGCGCATTGTTTCCGACATCGATGGCAATGCAGTTACCACTCCTTTCACCGCGCTACCCATTGGCAACTCCGACTTGTGCAAACAAGGAGAAGATTTGGTGGTAATGGGATATCCTGCCCAATACTCGGGCAACTACGACCTGGCTCTTAAAGACATGATTACCTTTACCAAAGGATACCATTCGGGTTGGGACTTTGTGTTTAACCCCGACTATGGCTTCATCAAAACTGATGCAGCTATAAACGCTGGAAACAGCGGTGGTCCTGTTTTCGGTAAAGACAACAAAGTAATTGGTATTGCCAGTGCCAAAGGCATTGCAACCAACATTGGCCTGGTGGGTGGCATCAATGGAATGTATTACGTGGTTGCTCCCAAGGCAAATGTTTTCAAAGCCTTAATCGCCAAAGGTCTTACGCCTCCCGAAAAAGCCGAAAATATTACGGTTACCACAGGAGAACAAAAGGCCATGCCCAAGTTTGCCCTATGCGGTGAATCGACATCGAGCGGTAAAAAAACAACAGTAACAGGTATTGTAAAAAGTGCCGACACCGGTAAACCAATTAAGAATGCAGTGGTTGGTTTATTGATTTACGATGCAAAAAAAGACGATTTCATTGTTGTGAGCGGCGGTTATTCCGGCCCCGATGGCAAGTTTAAAATGGAACCCGATGTTACCCTCGATACCGATTACGGAATTGCCTGTATGGCCGATGGATACAACGACTTGGTTGACGTAATAAAAATTACCTCAAACACAAACTATCTTACTGTTACCCTGGCAAAAGCCAGAAAGTAAAAAAATAATGTAATAAAAAAAAGGCTCCTTGCAGGAGTCTTTTTTTTATATTGCCCCGAATATAGAGCAGTAGCTTCGGGTTTTCGAAAATAAATCAGGCGGGTATTGCACATCGGTAAGGAACAATGCTTTTCCGGGAACCGACTGCCCTGAGTTCGAACGATTTCTCGATTCGATAATCGCACAAAAGCCTTCGACCGAGATTTTATTCTTTCCCACTTCGACCATGGTGCCAACTATTGCCCTTACCATATTTCGCAAAAATCTGTCGGCCGAAATGCTAAAAACCAGTACATCGTTGTGCCGGTGCCATGCAGCAGACTCTACTTTGCAAATATTGGTTTTGGCTCCGCTATGCAGTTTGCTGAAACTGGTAAAATCGTTGTAAGAAACCAATGCCTTGCATGCATGCTGCATGGCTTCGATATCGAAATCGTAAGGTTGATACCAAGAATATTGCGATAAAAATGGCTGCTTTTTCAAAGCAATATAATAACGATATTCCCTTTTTTCAGCTGAAAAACGAGCATGAAAACCGGAAGCCACCGGCTGAATCGAAAATACCCTGATATTATGTTTCAGATAACGGTTCAGTCGATCGGGTAAGCATAAGATATCGAACAGCACATCGGTATCGAAATGCGCAACAAAGTATGCTGCATGTACACCGGTGTCGGTTCTGCCACACCCTGTAAGCTCTATATCGGTTCGAAGCAAATTGGTTAAGGCCTCCTGCAAACATGCCTGCACCGTAATTTCGCCGGGTTGCATTTGCCAGCCCGAAAATCCTGAGCCATCGTATGCCAGTTCAATACAATATCGTGGCATACATTTACTCTTTTATAAATTTAAGTAGTGTAAGGCCGCTATTAGTTTCGACTTTCACAACATACACACCGCTGCTTAAGCTGCTTAAGCTATAGGCAACTTTATTGTTTACGGGGGATAATATCGCTATTACGCGACCAAATACGTTGTAAATTTGTATGGTATTTATCACATCAATGCTTTCGATATAGATAATTTCATTTGCAGGGTTAGGATAACAAATTACATTTTCGTTGCTAAAAACACTTTGAGAACCAACAAGTATTTCGGTTTCGCCTACCAATTCGCATCCTGCAGCATCGGTTACGGTAACCGAATACATTCCGGCCGGTAATCCTGTAATTATCGACGACGTTTCGCCATTGCTCCATGCATATAAGAAAGGCGGAGTGCCGCCCGACACTGTAGCTTCGGCCCATCCATTGTTTGTTCCACTACCCGACGAATGCGATTCGATGGAAAGGGTTCCCTGGTCGTGGAAACTAACTTCAACAACATCGCTTGCTGTGCAACCGAATTCATCGGTAACGCTTACCGAATATTCTCCGGCCACATTCACTGTTAACTGAGGTGTATCATCGCCTCCCGGCGACCACATATATGAATAATAACCCTCAGCGGCCGAAATAGTACACTCGTTACCAGTGCAACACCATAGAATAGCAGGCAATTGCGCATCGGGTTGCTGAATATTGGCGGTTACCGGAACGCGCCCACTGAAGCACACATCGGAGGCTCCACTAAACACTTCGATATCGTATAGAAAATAATAAAATGAATTTGAATAATTGTTACCGGTATATGATATCAGACCATTTACAGTGTAAGGGTAAGGAAACGAAGGCCCGTTGTAATCGCCGGTGTACTGCAAATTGTTTTGAGGAGAAACAGCTATTACATAGTCATTGCCCTGAGGCATATAAAAATCGAGCTGTATGCGCGATTCTCCGGCAGGAACAAAAATGATTTTCTGCGAAATCATCTCATCGGAACTGTTGTACAATGTAAAGGTACGATTGCCGCTACCCTGAGCATAAACCTTTGCCGAAACCATAGTTACATCGCTCAAAGCATCAAAAAATAAAGTACGGTTTATATTCCATCCGAAAAAGCCTCCCGGACCCGAATGTTGGTTCATGCCAAAATATTGATGCGGACTGCCGGCCATTTGCAATTCAACAAAATACTGGGTAGTTTCGGTGAGTATTGGTGTAGTGAAACTATTTCCGGCATGGAAACTCTCTACATCGCTCTGATTATAGAACCACAAAATATCTTCGCCGGGCTCCCCTGCCTGAAGAACCACAGAACCCGGGCCACAACTAAAATTATCGGTTACAGCCGGTGACTCGATAACATCGACACTGATGCAATCGGTGCAAGAGTAAGTAGCAGAACCATACATATTCTCAACGGTAAGGCTCACACTATAGGTACCACTATTGCCATATACATGCACGGGATTATCAGCACCCGAGCCGGCATCGTCGCCAAAATTCCAGCTGTAAGAAATTACAGGCATCTCGGTAAATACAACCGATTCAAAAACAAAATATCCGGAACAACCCATAAGTTGTGTAAACGAAAAGTCAATAACCGGAGGACCAAACGGATTGAATACAGCAAAGGTATGAGCGATTTCATAGGCAAACTGACAGCCCGAAGCAATGGTTTGTGATGTTGATAGATTGCTGACAATATAAGAGCCATCCTGCATACCCTGACACATACCATTACCATTGGCATCGAACATGGTAAATGTGTAGAATCCGGCTGGCAGGCAATAGTTGAAGACCAGATTGGCATTTTGCGAAAATGGTCCTTCGGCTGCAACAATTTGCCCCTGCTGATTGGTTATTTCGAAGCGATTCTGAGGCCCAAACTGGTCTGTATCGATGGTAACTGATATTTGGTTTCCTCTTGTGATGCTAATATCATGGAACAAGCTATTGTTCGAGGGGTCGTAATCCATACTTCCGTTTGGAAAATCGATATAAAAAGCCAGATTGTTTTGTCCGTTATCGAGCCATATCTCCGAAAAGCTAATAGGTAGCGATTGCCCGGGCGACAACACTCCGGTCCATTCGATAGTTTGGTGCAATTGTCCATTGATACTTAAGCTCAACTCAAATGATAATAAATCGATTTGACCGGCATTGTGTGCATATACAATAGGTGTGTGAGAATCGAAGCCACACAAATCGTCGGGCAAACCCGAAATACTTTGAATTGCCACATCGCCACCGGCCACAACAAAAACCGCCGACATCTGATTGTTTTCGGGGTTATCGTCGGTGTACTCCTCACCCAGCGATACCCATGCGGTAAAAGTATGTTCGCCTTCGGGAAGCACAATTTGCGGAAAAAGCACATTGCGGTTTTCTCCCTGATTCAGAATAATGGGTGCCACATGCCTTAACACCGCCTCACCATCATCGATGCGGTAGTACACATCGATTGAATTAATCACTTGCGTTCCCGCATTTTCTACAACCACATACGGGTATTGTGCTGCTTCTGCGGTAAGATAGTATCCGTTAGGACAGACAATTTCTTGTAATAACACATCGTAGCCTGTTTGTGCTCTGCTTATTGTTGTAATTGCAAAGATTAATGTAAGGCAGATTCCAAGTGTTTTCATCAGATTTAGGTTCATATAAATAAAAAATCAGATTCGAAATGTTAAAATGATATGGCGCAAGTTACAACATTTTTTGTTGCAAGCTCAGTTACACGGGTAAACTATTTCGAGTGCAGCCTGGCAGAACTACAATGTTTCAAATATTTCGAGTTCGTTGAAAAAGAAACAACTTTCGTGGTAAGCATTATCGATGCTATCGCTTCCGTGAACTGCGTTTTGTGTTATCGAAACACCAAACTGATGTCGGATAGTGCCGGGGTCGGCTTTAGCAGGGTCGGTATTGCCAATCAGTTTGCGATAATCTTCAACGGCATTCTCCTTCTTAATAATAGCAGCTCCTATTGGTCCCGACGACATAAATTCGGCAAGCGTGTCGAAGAAGGGTCGCTCTCGGTGTACATGATAAAATCTCTCGGCCTGTTGCTTGGTTATCACAGTAATTTTAAGAGCAACAATCCGAAATCCGGCATCGGTAATCATTTTTAATATTGAAGTAAGATGACCATTGCGAAGCGCATTGGGTTTAATCATTGTAAAAGAATAGTGTCCTTTTTCCATAGTATTAAGTATTAGTTAAACTCCGAACAATAATCCCAAACCGCCAACAAGCAGACCAACCACCATATTGATAGCCTTTGTAACAAAAAAACTCCGTTTCGACTCGGCAAACAGCGGTAATGCGCCGTGCCCATCCTGCACAATGCTATTGGCCAACAATATACTCAGTGGTATGCTACCACTCACAAACATCGACAAAAACACAAGATGCGGTCCCGATTCAGGTATCACACCCACCAGTACTGCCAACAATAGTACTAAAAACAGATTTGCCGATATCCACATGCTAAAATCGGTATATTGCAGCATCAGTTGAATTAACACCAACGCCAGCAGCGTCCATAAAAAAACTTTAAAAAGGTGCTTTTTAATTAGATGCTTCCATATATGATCTTCGAGAAAATGTGCTGAACTCAACAGCGAAATTAAAAACCCGAGTGCTGCGCAAAAAGCCAGCGAAATACCGAGCCAATCGATGTGATGATGATTGTGCGAATGCATATCATGATTATGGTCGCAGTCGGCATCATGATTGTGGGTTTCTATTTGTATGCCAGGCATTAATACCTCGTGGTTGTGTTCTACCCATCCGGCAAAAGGAGCCACAATAAAGAAGCCAAAAACAACCAGTGCAATCAATCGGTGCTTCGAAAAGCTGAAATTTTTCAGGCTTAAACTTTTCAGCGAAATATGCTGCTTGTCGTGGTGATGAATCTCGAATTTAAAATCATCTTTCAGCATAGTATGCGAACGCTTATAAAAGCGGTCAATCAATAAACCGGTTATTAAACCCACCACAGCGGTACCAACAATAATATAAATTGCTTGTTTCGGAATGAGTGCAATCATCATAAAAGCTTCGTCGCCGGCTGTGGCAATAAGTGCAGCCGTGAGTGCCCCAAAACTCAGGAGTTTATGGGTATAAAGCGAAACCACTGTATAGGTTCCGAGGCAGCCCGGTATCATACCCAACACGGTAGCAGTAAGCACCTGGCCAACAGGCGATTTTTTAAGTTTGGCCATCCACTTACCCTGCGACAACACATTGAGATATTCAATGAGCATCATCATAGTAAACACAAAGCCTGTGATTAATAATGCCTGTTGTAAAACCCTACCAATAAACTCCATCATACAGTAATCATTTAAGATCAATCGTCTTTGTTAACCGATACGGCAATTATACGTATTTTTCGTTCGACAGACGCCAGCGGACTAAACACCGAGTTACGGCGGTCGTTTGGGTCGTCGCTAACAGCAGTGTTTGCCAGCGTTTCGCCAAAGGCAACGCGCTGAATCAGGATTTTTCCTTCCTCTTCGAAAGGAACAAAAAATCCGTTATCGTAAGTTCTGAAAAAGTTAACAAGGCTCGAGATACGGCGTTTAGCCAGATTCTCGTTATATTCGGTGGTATTCAACGGACTGGTAAATCCTTTGATGGTAATCACAATTACCTGATCTTTGGTTACCAATTCTTTAAGTAAAGCTGCAAATTTCAACAGCTTCTGATATTCGCCGGTTACCTGATGGTCGAAAAAGTTTTCGATACTGTCTTCGAGTTGGGTTTTCACTTCGCCTCTGTATCCTTTCGAAAACTCGGCGGCAAATGTTTTTCGTTTCAGAAAATAGTCGTTGTATAAATCTACATAGTTGTGTTGGGTTAAGGTGTCCCAGCTATTGGGATTGGGATAATCGTTGTCAAAATAAAGCGTTATAGGAATAAGTTCGGTTGCTTCAAGAGTAAGTGTGGTGACTTGTTGCTCCACAATAAGCTCTATATCAATTTCTTTATCTATTTCGTGGAAGAAGAGATCGTTGCAACAACTTTGGTGTTTTAGTGCCCGGGCTTCTTTTCGGTTGCTGGTTAAAAAAGCGAGACCCTGCTTATGGTGCAACGAGTAGTACAAATCGTTCTGCCCCGAATTGGTTGGGTATCCAAGGTTTTGCGGAGCATCCCATTTTACAAGGTCGGTTTTGGAAGCGTAAATATCGAAAGCGCCCAGGCCTTCGAACCAATCGGAACTAAAATACAACACTGAATCTTTCAGATTGAAGAAAGGACATATCTCGTTTCCGGGGGAATTCACAATAGATTTAAGTCCAAAAAAGGCAACATACACATTATCTACTTCCGTTGGCACACCGGCGTTATACAGTTCGCCCGGACCTAAGTTCTCATCTAAAGAGCAATACCATATATCGTATCCGCCAAGCCCTCCTTCGCGATCGGATGCAAAGAACAGCAGTGTTTCGTTTCCAAATTGTACCAGCATGGGTTGTGTATTGTTGCAAGTGCTATCGTTCACGGGAAAAGGGAGGGCATGAACATTTAAGAACTGACCGTTGATGTAAGAAGCACTCATAATTTGCGCTTTTGCATCGGGGTTTGTAGCCTTACGAGTAAAAAACAGAGTTTGGGCCTCGGCACAATAGAAAGGGCCGGCGTTATGATAGCCCGGTGCATTTATTTCAGAACCCAAAGCATGAGGGATTCCCGTTTGTAAGTCAGTGAAAACACTAGAGTAAATAACAGAAGTAAACTCTTCATTGCCAGATTCTTCGGTAGGTTTCACCGAAGTAAACAAGAGCACAGAATCGGATATGAATGTGGCTCCGAACTCGCTATACAGTGAATTTACCAATGTATCGAACGGATATATTGCAATTCCTGTATGGTTGTATTTCAGCGAAATGGCTTTTTCGCAAAACACAATTTCTTGTCTGGCTTTGCGGGTGTAGTAATTCAATGAATCGGCCTGGTGAGCCCTGTAGTATTTATCGAAATAGAACTGCGCCGAGAAGTAATCTTCGTTCGACTTTAACATTGCGGCCAAAAAAAACACCGATCGTGGAAATTTTTTTGCTGCTTTTTCGCTCACCAGCTTGTAATGAGCAATAGCATTCATATAGTCGTTATCGGCCCTGAAAGCTTCGGCGGCTTTGTAATGCACATCGTACATGCGGTTATCGAACTTCAGCGCATCTTGATAGAGCCTTGCTGCACCGTAGTAATTCTGGTTTTCGAAGGCAATATCGGCTGTTTTAAGCACACTAACCAAACTTTGGCTAAAGGCAGTGGTTGCCGAAGCAACCCATAGTAACAATATGGCGAGAATTTGTTTGTGCATTACATAAACTCAGGACATTTGCGATAATAAGCCGGCTCGAACGGACGCGGTTTCTGATATATATATATTAACGATAACTCTACCCCTCCTCTTCCCAAACTAATATTTGAAAGTTTCGAAAGGTTTACATCGTAACTAAGACACACTCTCACATCCTGATAATTTGCGCCAATCATCACGATACCGCTATCGCGGGCTCGCATGGCGAGACCTCCGAAAATATACTTCAATCCCAAAGGGTTATATTCTATACGAATAATAGACCCGATGGTGGCTTCAATATAAGGCCCCTGATGTTTGAACAAAAAGAACGGATCGAGCCACAAATCTTCGTTGGCATTCCATTCTAAGCCCGCATGATACACATATTTGCGAGGAAGCACTATTCCCGAATTCCCCGTAAACGACTTAACCGGTTCGTTGATATGGTGCAGCGAAAAGCCTGCGTGATACATCATTTTTTGGTTGCTGATGTAGCGCAGATTGGTTCCTGCAGAATAATCGATATAGCGTATGCTTTCAGAAGCAAGCAATTCGTTGTGAGGAATGCTTGGGTCGAACTGCCCTCCGGTGTACTGTGAACCAAAGCGCAACAGCGATATATCTATTCCATGATACGTATATGCAACACTGCCTCCCAACGAAACAAACAAGCTGGTATCGGCATTAAGTGGCAACATATAGTTAAGAAAAACTTTCACCTGATTGGTACTAAAGTTGGCATCTCCTGCCTTATCAGAATTCAGCAACAAGCCTACGCCAATATCTGATTTTTTGTAAAAGGGCAATTGAGCATTAACATCGAAAGAGCCCGAGAATGTGGAATAGGCATTGGCAAAGCTTTGCCACTGACTTTTATGATTCAGGCACAAGCGCATATCGCCGTTGAAAGAACCGGTGAGCGCAGGGTTTAAATTCAAGGGGCTCCACAAAAATTGAGAAAAGTGTATATCTTGCGACATAACATGTGGCCTGAGTAAGCACATCAGAATCAACAGCAGCCATATTCCCCTAGTGAGCTTTAACATCGCAACATTTACAATCAAACTCAAATGTAATAAAATAAATTCTATAGTTCAAAAAATTAAAAAACTTAGTTTCTTTGCACTGATGAAAAAAAGCCTTCACATACTATTTGCTGCTCTTATTGCACTTATGTTTGTACCGATGATTCAGGAAGGTTTCGGTTTTTTCAGGGAAAGACCTCTGCAGGGGGCTTTTGAACCGGTGCTAAAACCCCGATTGGGAATAAACGAGTGGTTTAGCGGATCGTGCCAAGATAGCCTTAGTGATTACTACAACCATAATTTCGGGTTAAGGCCATGGTTTGTAAGAATTAACAACCAAATCGACTTCAGTCTTTTTTCGAAAACCAATGCCGCAAAAATCGTAATCGGGAAACAGGGCTACCTGTACGAAGACAATTACCTGCATGCTTACGAAGGCAGCGACTTTGTGGGAGAGCAGGCTATCGACAGTTTGATTAGCTCGGCAGTGCGCACCCGAGATTTACTAAAGGCACACAATACCGATTTACTGATTGTGCTGGCTCCGGGAAAAGCCACTTTTTTTCCGGAATACATACCTCATCGCTATTCAAATAACATAGCTGCACAAACCAACTACGAAATGATAGCAGCCAAATGCAACGAAGCCGGCTTACTGCATATCGACCTGAACAAATGGTTTGTTGAGATGAAAGACACAGCTAGTTTCCCCTTATATCCCAAATGTGGGATACATTGGAGTTACTACGGCATGTATTTATCGGCCGACACTATTGTAAAAACCATTGAAAAAATCCGTGCAACTGATATTCCCGACATGGTTCTTGAATCGATTGAAATGAGCGATGAGCAACGCGGAACCGATTACGACATAGGGCACACTCTCAACTTATTGTTCCCGATAAAAACCTATCCGATGGCCTATCCTACTATTGCATATAAGGGTCTTGAAAAACCCAAACCCGATGTGTTGGTAATTGGCGACAGCTATTATTGGAACATGTATTACAGTGGTATTCCGTCGGTGCTTTTCAAAAAACTAGATTTTTACTATTACAACAGCAGTATTTACAACGATGGCACTAATGTTTCGGCCGGTTCAACCGATAACATCGACTACATAAACAGCATTTTGCAGCGCGATGTTGTGATACTATTACAAACCGATGGTGGCTTAAACTATTTTGGTTTTGGTTTTTTCGATAAGATTAACAACGAATTATCGGAACAATATTTAGATGAACGCATAGAGTATTTTAAACAACTGATTCTAAGCGACCCAAAATGGACTGCACAAGTACAAGAGAAAGCATCGGCTCGGGGCATTAGCTTCGAAGAAATGTTGCTTATCGATGCCAAATATATGTGTCGTCAAAAGAATTGAACCGCACACTGCAAGGATTAGTTATCGGACAGTTTCTGAAATTGTTTAAAAACCGATACGGTTTGCATATTTACCAGATGTACTCCTTTATAGAAGAAACTTAGAATTTCGCGGTAGCTAAGGCCTTCTTCGGCCATGCGCATTGCCGATTCCTGCGACAGGCCCACACCATGCCCGTAACCGCGCCCCGAGAATGTTATCACATCGTCGTGGCGGCTCATACTAAAATATGCCGACGGCAGCCTGAAGAAATGCCTCACCTCAGTTAGGGGTATCGATTTTCCGGCGATTTCGACACGTGCCATGCGTTTGTTGCTTACAATAAGTGTTGAATCGACATCAAAAGATGGGTCAACCGATTTCGCTTTCAGAAACGATTGCCACTGACTTAGGTTAATGTTTTGTTGCCACACTGCATTTCGTCCATACACATAATACTTATCGGGTACCGACTTTAAATAGGGCAATGCGCTCACCCACACATCCTCCGAGTTCATTGTTTGCCCTCCACTGTTTGAGTGGTATGCGGCCATAATGAGTTCATATTCGTCGCTAACCAGAACCAGGCCTGCAGTAGCCTTTACTGCATTCACTATATCGGTGCTGGTAGCCATCGATTTATAAACCTGACAGTGGGTAGCATCGCACAATTCGAAACCTTCAGATTCGTGCCGTCCGAAATTTCGGAGCGCGTAGGTTCTGGTGATTACTGCCTGTGCTTTATAGAATTCGAAAGGTTTATTGTAGCCGCCTTCGGCTTCAACCACAGCAGCAACATACTGTTCAAGTGGCAGCTTATTGACGGCCAGCAACACAGCATCCTGTGTTTTAAACTGCAGTTTGCCATTGTATCGGCGTACACTTCCTTTTGCCGGTACAGTTTTAATTTCGAAGAATGCTGTATCGTCATGTAGTGGGGCTATAAAAACCGATTCTTTAAACTGCATCAGGCTATCGCCCGATTGCAATACCACCATATCGCCCAGCATTCCAACATGTATATCGGTAAGTTTTGGCAAAGCTTGAATCAACGAATCGTTGCGAAACACAGCGTATTCATGCTTTTGTGTATTTAACACATATTTCGATGCTTTTTCGGAATGAAACAATGCCACGTTGACGTTTTGGGATAAACCGGCAACATAACACAGCATTATTAAAACAAATAAACTATACGATTTCATGTTGAAGTCGTGTTACTATATCGAAGCCTACCCGCTGGCTGGCACCTGACTCTCCAAGTATTTTTGCAAGTGATTCATAATCTTGTTGCAAAACGCTTCGCCGGGTTGTGTCGGGTAAAATATTTTGTAATTCTATTGTCAGGTTCTGACTATTGAAGCGGAACTGCAAGAGTTCGGTAACCACTTGGCGTTGCAGAATAAGATTCACCAACGAAATAAACTTCACTTTCATTAACATTCGGGCTATTATGGCCGAAATTAAAGCAGCACGGTAGCCAACCACCTGAGGCATTTTAAACAAAGCAGCCTCGAGGGTAGCTGTTCCCGACACAACGATTCCGGCAGTGGCGCAAGATAACACATCGTAAGTTTTGTTCATTATCAATGCTACATGGCTACCTGAAATATACTTCTCGTAATACTGCCTCTCTATGGCAGGAGCCCCGGCAATTACGAACTGATATTCGCTGAATTCATCGACCAATTTGAGCATATGCGGCAACATCTTCGATATCTCCTGTTTGCGGCTGCCTGCCAACAACGCAATAATAGGCTTAGCGGACAAATTATGGGTTGAGCAAAACTCGTTGAACCCGGGCGGGTTATGGGCTTCAACCGCATCAACCAGAGGGTGCCCATGATACACCACATCTATTCCAAACTTATTGTAAAATTCTTTTTCGAAAGGTAAAATTACGAACAGCTTCTCGCAGTATTTTTTAAAATGGTGAACTCTGTTTGTTTTCCAGGCCCACACATTAGGCGATATGTAATAGAACACCCTGATTCCCATGCTGTGTGCCCACTTGGCAATACGCATATTGAAGCCGGGATAATCGACCAGTATAAGTGCATCGGGTTTGTGCTGCAAAATGTGTTGTTTCGCCAAGCTCAGGTTTCTGAAAATAGTGCCAATATTCATGAGTACCTCGGTAAATCCCATAAAGGCCAATTCCCTGATATGCTTAAGCACTTCGGCTCCTTGGTTATGCATTAAATCGCCACCCCATGCGGTAAACACAGCCTTTTGGTCGGCCTTACGTATGCCTTTCATAAGATTTGAGGCATGCAAGTCGCCTGAGGCTTCTCCTGCAATAACAAAGTATTTCATCAGGCAAATTTGAGCACAACCACCAAGATAGTATAGAAAAACACCGAGGCTACCACTCCTTTGATAGCATACCAAAAATCGAGTTTTTTAAAAGTAAAAAACAACAACAGATTGGGCAACACACAAAGGCTTAAAACGCTGATAAACGCTCCCTGAAGTTTCAGTCGGTTAATAAATAGCACAAGCGTGTCGCTATCGTATGATTTATATGCATATAAAACCAAAAATGCCAGCAAGGGGAGTAATAATCCCAAAAGCAGCCCTACCCAGGCTTTGTTAAGTTGTTGCAGTTTTTCGTGAGCCATAGTGTTAAAAATTCCAGGTTTTAATATCTTGAAGAGCTTGTGTGGCTGTTAAATCGGCATGAACCGGCACCACTGAAGCATAATTGCGACTTAATGCATATTCGTCGGTATCGTGAGCATCGGGCTCAAAGTTTTTGAAAGTGCCGGTAAGCCAGTAATATTTCATGCCATAAGGATCGGTGCGTTGGTCGAAGTCTTCTTGCCATACACCCCGTGTTTGGCGGCAGACTTTAAAACCGTTAAATTCAGATTTTGGAATATTGGGGAAATTCACATTCAGGGCAACAGCATTGGGCAAACCCTTATTTAATACGACATCAATGAGTTTATGACCCTGTTCGGCAACCAGATCGAAATTGGCATCGGGAGAATGATTCAGCACCGAGAAACCAATAGAAGGAATTCCATAGAGACATGCCTCGATAGCTGCACCCATGGTACCAGAGTATATGACACTAATTGCTGAATTGGAGCCGTGGTTTATACCCGACACCATGATATCGGGCTTACGGGGTAACAGCTTATTAATTGCCAGTTTCACACAATCGACAGGAGTGCCCGGCACCGAATATACCGTAAGGCCGGCTTCGTCGCGAACAAGGTTTGCGCGAATGGGCTTCAGGATGCTGATGGAATGTGACATTCCCGACTGATGATTTTCGGGAGCAACCACCACCACATCACCAAATGGCTTCATCATTTCGATTAAATAATGTAAACCACGTGCGTGAATGCCGTCGTCGTTCGAAACCAAAATCAGTCTTTTCGCAGTGTTTGCCATTCGCCGTTTTTCATTAAAACATGGCAAATATAGCTTTTTTTAACAAGAGTAAACAGACAGTGAGGCTATGTTATGAATAAAATGCTGTTGATTGTTCTTCTCTGCGAGTAAAGGGATGGGGAAGTAAAGACGCGATTCATCGCGTCTCTGTTCATCGCATCTCTCTTCATCGCGTCTCGTGTATCCTAAGGCAAAGGTACTAAGTCAGATACCAGATGTCAAAAGGCTGAAGGCAGAAGTCAAAAGTCAAAAGTCAAATGTGAATACTGCTATCGAAAGAATACATCGAAGAATACATCCGAGTTCTCTGCGAGTAACTCGGATGGGGCAGAAAATAAAAGCAAAATTATTGCTATGGTCTTCACTTTCATCAGATTTTACAGTGCAAGTTACAAAATTCTCTGTTCTGAAAAACATCGAAGTAGTTTTTCAAGTCAAAAGTCAAATGTGAATACACTGTCAAGAACACCCCCCTCCATCTAAACCGTTTCAAAACATCTGACATTTGCCATCTGACATCAGATATCAGACTTGTTTACCTACTCCACCTTCACAAACTTTGCCCTATACAACTTTCCGCCGCCCGACACCAGCATCGTGTAGTGCCCCGGGGGCAATTCGGCCACACTTACCGTAGTTTCGGCGCCGGCTTCCGTGTTTTCTTCCTGCAGCAACTGCCCGCCGGTTGAATATATCTTTATGTTGTATTCCCCGTCGGGCAGTTGTATCGTAATCCGGTCAACCGCAGGGTTCGGGTACACTTCTGCCTGTGGCATACGAATATACTGCGGCAGGTAGCTGTCGCCGCAGTGCGGGTTGCAGCCTTCGGCATCGAGGCAACCGCACGAGTCAAGCTTTATAGCCAGCGCACTGTAAATTCCATTGGGAAACATCGCCCCCGGGTCGCTGCGAAACTCGCCCGTGAGCATAAAGCCTCCGTCGGAGGTGCGGCTCATACCATATAAACTGGTTACACTGTAGGTAGGGTTGTTTTCGGGGAACACACGGTAGCTGCGCAACCACGCACCCCTGCCGTTAGGAAAGATTTTTACTAAACCGCTAATGTATTCGCATTGAATCAGCAAAAACATATTGCCAATCGAGTCCTGATACGAATCTCGAATTACATAAGGAAATCTGGCAAAATTTCCCAGGTCGTGCCATAAATCGACTTCATTGAGCAATTCACCGGAGGTGCCATTGTCAATAAGTTTGGCAATTCTTATAGTGCTGGTGCTGCTTAGCTGCATATTCCAGGTTGTAACATAATATGGGTCAGTCCATACAACATAGTAATTACCGTCAGGCGCATCGAATATACGTGGGCGAAAATTGCAAGTAGAATCGTCACCCACAATCAGCCGCCATTGTTCATTACCATTGACATCAATCTTAACAAGACATGCATTCACAATTTCAGGGTCTGTCCAGGTCATATCCTGCTCGGTGCTGATAATATAGCCTCCATCGTGCGTAGGGTGTAGTTGATAGGGAGTCATTTTGCAGTTATTCGGGCGGGTATAATCCTTGTACGAAAAAGAACCATCCGACGGGTCGTAAATGCCGAAGAAAGTGTTTGTAGTCCAATCTAGGTTTATTTGTACTGTGCCAAGCAAAAATATTGAGTTGTCGTTTTCTTTATGAAATTTTATTTGAGTTGATCTACCTGCAAAAAATTCTTTGAAATCAATAATTGAATCAAGGTAAAAAGTTGAATTATTAAAATACATCAGAATTGGATTCAAAATATAACTTTTAGTGTACTCGCGATACACCCCGCTGGCGATAAAATAATCATCATGAAAACTGTAACTCCTGGATGTATAGTTCGAGAAACCCACAATAGTATCGCTTACATATCGGTACGAATGTAGTAAATCACCCGTTTCATCTAAAACATTAAATATTGGAGTGTTTTCATACCCATAATTCAACGTATCTAAACCAAGTGTAGTGTATATATTCTCGGATTCAATTGCAACATTGATCGTCCACCCAGGATACAGCGAGTAAAACCGTTCTTGCGAAAATAATTGCAACACCACTACCAACGCAACAACAATAACTATTACTTTTTTCATACTTTCAATCTTATTAAAAACTTGAATATTACAACAATTGAAATCTGACTATGATTTGGCTTGTAAGAGTTTTATTGACGTATCGTAAAATTTCTGCTGATTATAACAGACTTACTGTTGGATATGCACAAGGTAAACGAACCACTGCCAAGTTTATCCGTAATAATAATGACAACATCTTGCTTAGCAGCAAGCTTCTGCTGAAATATTGCTTTACCCAGCACATCGAAAACCGTCAGGTACAGCGGTGTTTCTTCATTGGGTAATTTATATTCAACATGAAAATATTCATCTGCAGGATTCGGGTAAATATTTACATAATTATTGGTTGGTAAAAAGTTATTGCTACTTTTTACTCCCCGCGTGCTTATATCTTCTTCCGGCAAATACACCGGCTCCCTGTAATCGCTTGCCCCATTCAGCATAAGCAGGGCGGTGGCATGAGTGCCAGCAATACCTCCCTTCCTTTCGAAATCCCTAAGAAGTTCAAGAGTGGTGCTGTCTAACTGCTGCATATCTAATAAGGAATCTACCTGTAAACTGGTATAAAACGAATAGTATTCTCTTAAGTTCTTTACTTCATTGGTTTCAAATTCATCCATTACAAATTGGGCAAGAATATCGCTCAGTGTTTGATTGGCCAAATGGGTTTCGCCCAGCGAAAAATAGTGTTGGGCAAGCAGCATCAAGTAATGCGGTTCTATACGATGATTAAGCACCATAACTATGCTGTCGTTGTATGAGTTAGTGCTATCGGCCTTTTCCGAATAGTGGTTCAATAAGGCGAGCATGTTGTTTTCGTAAATTCGGCGTTGCTCGGCTTTCTGCATCTCGAGAAACTCTTTGGGTGACATTTGCATCATGCCCAGCTTGATTTGTTCGAGCATATAATCGGGGAGCTTATCAATGCGCTCGTCCAGTATTTTTTGAATGGCAGGGTCTTTCGCAGCCTGGGGGTTAGCTATCAGTACATCGCGCACCATGGGGGCGGTTAGGGCGTATTCTTTTCCGGCAATCACCTGAAGCACTTCGTCGCTCAGGTAAGGCGATTTGGCAATCAAACTCAGGTAGGTTTGCCATGCATTGTAGTCGCTGGCTAATGCAACTTCGGCCACCGTGAGCGGTGTGTTGCCACCATCGGTAAGCGTGGCAAGGGTTTGGTCAATATTGTTTTCAGCCTGCTCGGCGACATTCATTTCGCCCCACACTACATCAGGGTCGATAAGCGGCGTTGATGAGGTGTTGTCAGGGCAAGTATTATCTAAATCACCATAATATATTGGTTGCGGACTCACATTCCCATTAATTCGCTGCGGCACTTCGAGCGGATTATATCCTTGGCTGTTTGCATTTCGGAAGAAATAATTAATATGCGCTATATCGTTTTTAATGTTAAACAGGTTGTTGTCGTCCGAGAACAGGTTTCCGGCAGGGAAGGATGAAGAACCTTGGTTTCTGGCAATACCATAGTAGCTAACAGCATAATCGTCGGTTACAAAAATATCGGTTTTCGAGTTGTTGAATTTATTGCAGGTAATAATAATTCCGGAAAGTCCATATTCATGACAATTACGCCCAACAGGTTGTATAGAGTTTTGGAGAAAACTGAAATTATTTCGGTATAAATCATTTTTAATAGGTCCGTTATTTCTGGCCACTATCCCGAACTTATTTTCGGGATTACCGTTTACACCATGAAACACATTACCTTCAATTTTGTAATTGTTGCTCTGTTCATCAATATAAATGCCATAAGAACGGTAAATATCATCAACAATATAAGTATTTGGCGGTATATTGGGCTGCTGCCAACTCTTTCCTTCGTGGCTTTCGCATTCAATGGCATAGCTATAATCAAGAATTTCGAAATTGTTGTTGGTAATTGTTTTTTGCGAGAAGTTCATATAGGCATACATATAAATACCGCGAATGGTTTTAAAATCGGTGTTTTTCACCGTCAGCACCTCGGCCCCGCCGTCAGAAATGGCATATATCCCGTATTTCAGGTTATCGAACGAAGACTTTTTAGAACTCATAAATGGATCGGGCAATACTTCAAGTGTATTTACCTTGTATGCGTAAATGCCGGTTTTATTGGGCACATGAGCAGGATAATTTCTTTCGTCGGCAAAGTGGCAATTCACAAATTTTGCTTGAGTAGTGTTGTAAATTCTCACAAAGTTATCGCACGAATTACTTACAGAATATTGCGGCAAAGCATCGGCTGTTAATGTAAAATTACAATCGTTAAAGTTAATAGTTGCCCCTGAATTATTTCTTATCATCACATCCTGATAATTATTAATAAAATCTACTTTTTTCAAGTCAATCACAACATTGTTGTGCGCGCTAATTCCCTGAAATGCTTTTGCTATTATACAATTCCCTGTTGAGATAATTTGAGCTCGGTTCTCTGAAAAATCTCCCGACAATACTATGCCGAGCCAGGCATTGTGTATTGCTGTTAAAACAGCCCCATTGTTTAAAATAAGTTTTCCGCCGGGGAGTATTTTCAATTGTGAGTTTTCATCAAAAAACAGGGTGTCGTTTACAATCAGCGTTCCCCCGTTTTTAATGGTTATCTGCGATATGCGTTGAGTATAATCAATAATATAAGTTTGGTTGTTGTTTACCACGATAGTTGGATTATAGTTGCTTTTTGTCGGAAAACCACTTATACTATTAATTATTATATCGGAATTTTCCGATACCGTGCGATTTTCCTCATAATAGGTTGTATACCCAAACTTTGAGACAGAAATTCGTGCATGGTTGTTATCTCCTTCGGGTAAGGTAAGGCTATAATTGCCATCGGATTTGGTAAAAGTGTAAAAACCTTTTAAACTATTACCTGTAATGTTATCACCATCATTGCTATGACTGTGTTGTAACAGAATAATTGCGTCAGGAATTGGTGTTCCCATGCTATTAATCACCTTACCACTCCAAGTTCTGGTGTTGTTTTCACTTGACTGATACTGCAATATGTTATAATAATCATTTTCTGAAATAGTACAATCTGTAAAGCTTGGATCATTATAAAACACACTCGATTCGTTTGTTTGCACAATTTCTTTTCTGGCACCATAAATATTATAGGAATATGGCTCAATATTTATAGGAATATTTTGGGGGTAACAGGTAGATTTTAATAGCCCATTATTATTCCAATTTTGTTCATTCTGAAATTCCCACCAAGCATATCCTATTGCGCCATTACTAAAGCTAACATCGTAGGTTGATAGAGCAAACTGTTTTTGTTGTTCTTCGCTAACTTCAAAGCGTTCAACTTTTTCGCCAAAATGACTTCCAGAACTACTACAAGGGTTCTCTGTAAGTGGGGTTTCAATACCAATTTCGCCAATCATCCAAGGACATGTTAACGTTGAAAAGTGTATGCAGTTCTGTTTGATGTAAGCACCTAATTTTTCAGGTTTCAAATAGTAGAAAAAACCATTGTCATATGTGTGAAAATTCAAAAAATCGCAATAATAAAATGGTTTTATTCCTAATGCAAAGTACTGATTTAGACCAAATAGGCCGGCAGTAGTGTAATGATTCGGGTCGGTTTCTTTAACTTCTTGGTTAATTGTTTTCACAACTTCGGCAATGCCTATCTGTGGAATTAAGTCGTGGGCACCACTGTATTCAACGTTGTTGAAACTCAATAATTCATGAAACAAGTCGTACGCAAAAAGGGCAGGGTGTTCTTTAAACTCTGAAGCAATGTTATTTAAAAAAGCTATATAATTATTTGTAACATTGTTACCAAGCGGCATAAGAAGGCTATTATACTGTTTATTGCCTGTGTAATATTGACAATCGGAGCCTGTAACCCAAATTATTTTAAGATCGTAACTATGAGCTGCATCAAAAACCAATTTCATGGCATTCTTGTAGTCAATAAGATTTTGCCCGTCGGCGTTTTCATAGTAATACCATGCATCATATCCAATTGCATCTTTAAGAAAGATTCTGTTGCTTGCGGTAATAGGATAGGCAATTGTATCCTTTGCCCACACCTTGTAGGCCAATTCGCCATTTACCGAAGGATAGCGTGGTTCAACAGCGGTGTGCATCAGTCGAATGGAGTTGAACCCCATTTGCTTGATAAGACTAAAATGGGCATGTAAGTATTTAGTAAGGCCATCCTGTGTTGTAGGATAATTAGCATCCCAGTTATTAAAATAATTTCCCGATGGACCAACTAAAAGTTGGTTGTTTTCAGTTTTCCTGTGAAATCGTAACACGTAATTACATGTTTTAAGAAAAATTTCTTCTCCTTTATAAAAGACTTTACCGTTTTTCATGTAATAAAACTGGTAGTAAGGTATTGTTGTCTGGCTGAATGCCCAATTAGTTGTAATGGCTGCAATTACACTTGTTGCAGCAATAATAAAAAGAAATCTTTTCATTTTGTTTGGGAATTTGATTTATAATCCAAATGTATTAATTTAATTCGTTTGTACATAATTATTTTACATCTATTTATTTATAGAACCTTCAAAAATTGCATTTTTTATCAGACTTCGCGCCTCATTGAATTACCTCTTCAACACTATATTGTCACTATGACACGACTTGTTTAAAAATACTGATAGGAAGCATGAATGTTGGTGATTAAAAAAATGAAATTGATGTTTTCGTATTCGTGTTTCATCGGGATAAACTTCTCGTCCCTTACTTTTTGCATAAATGCAAAAACCTGATGCTCTCGCATCAGGCTGCGTCACTATCGTGACTCCGAAGGGACTTCCCTCTTCCATACTCTGTTCTCACTCTGACACTCACTCTGACTCAAAAAAACATTCGACTTCGTATGAAATCGGGATAAACTTCTCGTCCCTTATTTTTTGCATAAATGCAAAAACCTGATGCTATTGCATCAGGCTGCGTCACTATCGTGACTCCGAAGGGACTCGAACCCCCAACCTTCAGAACCGGAATCTGACATTCTATCCATTGAACTACGGAGCCAAAAGTTTTGCAAAAATAATATAAACTTGTAAAGATTTTCTGATGATTTTCGTATTTTTATCGGTCAATTTTTTTGTAATGTTTTTTTTGAAAATTGTAAATACTCTCGTTTTGCTTGCACTGGCAGGCATGTTGCACGCACAATTGACCCGTGCCGACACGCTTGCTGCCGACCCATACGATTTTTGGATTGCTGCCGACACCGGCAATCTCGATATGGTGAGGTTATGTGTTGAAAAGGGCTTTTTTGTCGATTTAAGTTACGAAGACAATGTTACCCCGTTGATGCTTGCCGGGCAGGCCGGGCATATCGACATAGTTGAATATCTGATATCGAAAGGTGCCAACCCCAATGCCGCCTCAGGCAGCACCGGGCTGCCGGTTCTGTCGAGTGTTGTCAGAAACAACGACTTGGCAATAGCTGAATATCTTATCAGAAACGGCGCCGAAATATACAAGGCGGACTATAACGGACGTCAACCCCTTCATCATGCGGTTATTGGCGGATATTACCAAATGGCTGACATGCTGTTGTATTACGATGCGCCTGTTAATGTTAGCGATTCTAACGGCAACACTCCGCTTAGTTATGCTGTGATGCTTGGCAATAGCGATATTGCCGGTTTATTGCTTAAAAACAATGCCGATGTACACACCCGAAACGAGAACTCGGAATCGCTCATTTACCTGGCCGCGCAGACCAATCAGTTTGGTATAGTACAGTACTTTTACGAAATGGGCATTGGTCTCGATGAAAAGGGCAGTTCGGGCATGAGCATTTTCGATGAGTTTACCATTCATGGAAATGCCGAAGCATTACAATGGCTCATAGAAAAAGGCGAGAAACCCAACGACAGCATCACCCCGTATTTCAACACACGTAATCTGGCAAAATTATCTCGTAACAAACAAGTGCGCAATATTGTAAAGGCATCGGGTATAAAAGCCCTGCACCGACCTTATTTCCATTATTTAGGAATTGGGTTTCATATTCCTTTCAACTTCGATGATGTTTTTCTGGGGATAAAAACCGATTTGTACGACAGTCGATATGGAATTGCCATTACCTCGAGTGCCATGATACGTCCGGGCAGCAAAGCAGTGTGGGTGATGCAGGAATCGGGTGTGTATTATCAGCTCTTCGAAAGTCGTTATTATGTTTCGTTAGGCCTGCAAAAACATGTACGCCTTCCAAAGCACCTGAACTTTCCGGTGCATTTGGTATTGGGGGTGGAACAAATACTTACCGGTGGAAGCTATAAATCGGTTGAAGAAAATATTCCGGCTGTTTTAACACTTAGCCCCAATGCGGGATTATATTTTAAACTAGGCCGAAGTTCGGGGTTGTCGATTGGTTACGCGTATCTGAACCTGGGTAATTACAACATTAGTCCCCATAGGGTAAACATTGGCATCAGAACCTCGTTGAAGCTACGAAGCCCCGAATCGGAATATAATAATTTTTATATTATTAAAGAATGAAATATTTAATTGTCATAGCTTCGTTCGTATTTCTTGCACTGGTAAGTTCATGCCGCGATGCCGTTTACTACACCGGCGACGACGTGAACTGTTATGAATGCTACACCCTTTTTCCGGAGACCAGCTGGCTGATTATCGATTTTACGCTTGATGGCGAAAACACAAGCATTCCCATAACGGTTTACAACGGGTTCCCCGATCGGTCGCCTGTTGTTTTTAGTGCTATGTGCGACACAACTCCTGTGTTTGTTGAAGTCCCCATGAACAACTACTATTCGGTGAAGGCAGGTTATAAACATGGCGACGACTCGGTGTATGCCATCGACAATGCACACCTTGAAGCAAAACTGGTAACCGGACTTTGCGACGAAGACTGCTGGATTATCACAGGAGGTGAGTATAATGTTCGCTTGATTTATTAAACAGCATTTCACACTTTATCTAAAATATTGCCCAAGCAATAAAAGCGGTGATGTTTCAATAAAATAATGTGTTAATTTTATAGAATCAAATGCAACCATTTGATGCATTTGTTAGTCATAGTATAATGAGATATTTAATTAAATTTAATTTATATGATACGTAAAATTACACTCTTCGCATCACTGGTTTTTGCTTTCACGGCAATCATGGCGCAAACAGCCACCTTGGTGAACCTGAACAGCCTCGAAACAAAAGTCGCATTGCAATCGGTAAATCAAGACAATATTCAACTGCAATCGACTTTGCAACAGCTTTTTGTGGAACCTGTGGCTACCGAGGCCGGCAATTTTGTGAATTTGAATTTTGAAGGCATGCAGCCATCGGTAAATACCGGAAAACCTTCGTTGCCTTTAATGACCCGTCTCATCGAAATACCGCACGGTGCTACACCGGTTGTAAATATTTTGAGCTACGACGAGCAAATTATTGATTTGGACAATTACAGTTTCCCCAAAATAGCTCCGGCTCAGCCTTCCTACAGCAAAAGCACCCAACCCGACGATATTGTATTTGAATACAATGCAGCTTTTTATACCATAAACCAGTTTAACAACGACCCTCTGGTTGAAGTTGAAATAGGCGGCATCATGCGCGGTGTACGTTTAGCTACCTTGAAGATATGCCCCTTTCACTACAACCCGGTTGAAAACACGCTGAAAGTGTATAATAACCTGCAATTCGAAGTAGTTTTCGAAAATGCCGACTATCTCACTACTGAGGCCATGAAGGAACAATACTTCTCGCCCAACTTTCAGCCCGCTTTGGCGCAGGTAATCAATTATCAGGCACCGGCTGCTAAAGACACTTACACACAATTCCCCATAAAATATGTAATTGTTGCAAACCGTGCATTCGAAACCACACTGCAACCCTTCATCACATGGAAACGCAAATCGGGATACAATGTAATTGAAGCCTATACCGATGTGGTGGGCAGCACCAACACTGCCATAAAAACCTATCTGCAGGGTCTTTACACAGCAGGCACACCAAGCGACCCCGCTCCTACCTATGTGCTTATAATTGGCGACCACAGCGGCACCTACAGCATACCGGCTTTTGCGTCAACAGCCTCTATTCCGTCGAGTTCTCATATCACCGATGTATATTTTGGTTGTTACGATGGGGCTTCCGACTTTATTCCTGATGTGTATTTGGGTCGTATTTCGGCTGAATCGACCACGGAATTGCAAAATGCCCTGAACAAAATTGTGCCTTACGAAATGTACACATTTGGCGATGGCAGCTATTTGAACAAGGCCATGCTTATAGCCGGGGTTGATGCCACCTATGCCAAATCGCACGGCGATGCCACCATTCTGTACGGAATAAACTATTACTACAACACCGACAACGACTACAGCAATATTTATGCTTACTACCACACCTACACCAGCGGGCCATACCATGTAATGGCGTCGAACAGTACTGCTGCCGATGCCGATGTGCGCTCGCGCTTTACCGAAGGGATTGGTTTTGCCAACTACACAGCGCATTGCAGTCACGACGGCTGGGCCGACCCGGAAGTAAAACGTTCACATATAGCCAATTTCAACAACCAGAACAAATACCCGTTTATGATAGGCAATTGCTGCTTGTCGTTTCAGTTTAATCAGTCGGATGCCTTTGGCGAAATGTTGCTATACACTGCCAACGAGGGTGCCGTGGGTTATATAGGTGCCAGCAACAGTTCGTACTGGAACGAAGACGTGTATTGGGGCATAGGACTAACCAGCATTGCCATTACTCAGGCCAACGTGCCCAATCACACCTATGCCAACACCGGCCAGGGTGTTTACGATGGCGTTTGGCACAACCACGGCGAAAGCTTCGACGAGTGGTTTTTCACCGCAGGGCAGATAAACTTGTGCGGCAACCTGCAGGTACAGGCCAGTTCATCGACCTATAAAAAGTACTACTGGGAAATTTACCATGTGGTAGGCGACCCCTCGCTAATGCCCTACAACACCGAGCCCGATGCACTCAGCATCAGCTACCCGGCACTGAACATAGGCAACAACAGTTTAACAGTTACCACCGAACCTTACACATATGTAGCCATTTCGCAAAACGGCGTGTTGTGGGATGCCAAATGGACGGGCAGCGGAACCACTGCAACGCTGAACTTTGCAACAATAACAGGAAGCACTCCGGTTGACATTGTTGCCACCAAGCAAGAAAAAATACCACACATTGCATCGCTTACTCCAATGGCAGCTGAACCACCCACTGCCAATTTCTCGGGTACTCCCACCACCATTCTCGAAGGGCAAAGCGTAAGTTTTACCGATTTATCGCAGTATGCAGCCTCGTGGTTGTGGAACTTTGGCGACGGGCAAACCAGCACAGAACAAAACCCCGTGCATGTTTACACTTCGGCAGGTCAGTATACAGTTAGCCTAACTGTAGCCAACCCCATTGATAGCGACACCGAAGTAAAAACGAACTACATTACAGTAAATGTAAATACCAATCCGCCTGTTGCCGATTTCACTTCCAACACCACCACTGTAAACATAGGTGGTTCTGTAAACTTTACCGACCTAACCGAGAACAACCCAATAGAATGGGCATGGTCTTTTGAAGGCGGAACACCCGACAACAGCGATGTGCAAAACCCAACAGGTATTGTTTACAATACACCGGGAAGCTATACAGTTACTTTAACTGCCACAAATCCATATGGACCCGACAGCGAAACAAAAATCGGCTACATTACTGTATCGCTGCCCGAATATTGTGATGCTTATGGTGAAAACATCACACAGTTGTATATTACCAATTTTGCGATGAATACTATCAACAATACTTCGGGAGCACAACAGTACTCCGACTTCACCGCTATTTCTACGGATGTGCTTCTGGGAGATACTTATGGTTTTTCGGTGGGTTTATCGGGTTCGTTCACACGCAATCAATGTTTGATATGGGCCGACTGGAACCGCGACGGCGACTTTGAAGATGCCGGTGAGGCTGTATATGTTTCGGCCATTGGAGCCGCTACCGGATATACAGGGAACATTACTATACCATCTACAGCAGGCACGGGGCCGGTTAGAATTAGAGTGCGACAACATTATAACGAAACCGGATACACGCCCAATACTACACCCTGTGGGGCCTCGGGTTTCGGCGAAGTAGAAGACTACAGCCTGAATCTGATTTCGCCCGACATACCGCCCACTGCCGATTTCACTTCGGATGTTACCTCTACCTGTACAGGTATAGTTCAGTTCAACGATCTTTCGCTACTTGCCGAAAGCTGGGAATGGGAATTTGGCGATGGCACTTCATCAACAGAACAACACCCACAGCATACCTACACAAGTAATGGCGTTTTCACGGTTAGTTTAACGGCCTTTAACAGCAATGGCAGCGACACCCACAGCATGAGCAACTACATCACGGTGAACATGCCCGAAGCACCCACAACCACTTCGGCCGAAGCCTGCGGGCCGGCAAGCTTAAGTCTGAGCGCATCGGGAAACAGTCCGCTGGTTTGGTACAACACGGCAACAGGTGGCAGCAGCATACACACCGGCAGCTCTTATACCGCTACTTTTAACGAATCTACCACTTTGTATGTTCAGTCGGGTGAAACACCGGCCTATTACTCGGGAGGCAACACCAATATTACCACCAATGGAGGCAATCACACTTCGAATGCCTACTACATGGTATTCACAGCCCATCGCGACTTTACTCTGCAATCGGTTGAGGTAAACGCAAGCACAGCCGGCAGCAGAACCTTTGTGTTGGTCAACAGCAGTAACGTACAAATAGCCATCCACACACAATACCTTGATGTAGGCATTAATGTGGTGAACTTCAATTTCGAAGTACCACAGGGCGCCGATTACGAATTACGTTGCAACACCGGAACACCCAACCTATGGAGGAACAATGCAGGGGTAAGCTATCCGTACAATATTAGCGATGTGGTTTCGATAACAGGCTCCACTGCAGGAGACGAGTATTATTACTACTACTACAATTGGCAAATTATGACAGGCGACGAATGCATAAGTGCCCGTACACCTGTTGAAGCCGTTATCAACGATTTACCGGCAGCAGTAAGTGTTGCCGGTGGCGGAGTAACATGTGGTGGCAGTGCCACACTTACAGCAAGTGGCGGTACCGGAGGCACTATTTACTGGCAGGGGACCACCAGTGGTGGAACCAGCACAGCTACCGCTTCAAGCTCACAAACCGTTACAAGCAGCGGCACATATTACTTCAGATCACGCTCGGCCAATGGATGCTGGGGCACTGAAGGAAGTGCCACGGTAACGATAAATGCCGTACCCGGAGCGGTAGCCGTTGCGGGTGGAGGAACCCAGTGCGGAGGAAGTATTACACTGTCGGCTACAGGAGGCACGGGAGGAACCATTTACTGGCAAGGAACTACCAGCGGTGGAACCAGCACTGCCACACCATCGATAACACAAACGGTGAACACATCGGGCACATACTACTTCAGAGCCCGTTCAGCCGAAGCTTGCTGGGGCCCCGAAGGAAGCGCAACAGTAACAATAAATCCTGTTCCCGACGCTGTGGTTGTGAACGGCGGTGGCACACAATGCGGTGGCACAAGCACACTAACAGCAAGCGGAGGAACCGGAGGCACCATATACTGGCAGGGAACCACCAGCGGTGGCACAAGCACAGCAACGGCTTCGAGTTCACAAACTGTTAGCACATCGGGTACTTACTATTTCAGAGCCCGTTCGGCCGAAGGTTGCTGGGGACCAGAAGGAAGCGCCACAGTAGCCATTAATCCTGTACCAACAGCAGTGGTTGTTAGTGGAGGCGGCACACAGTGCGGTGGCATAGTTGACCTCAACGCGAGCGGTGGTTCTGGTGGAACAATTTACTGGCAGGGAACTACCAGCGGTGGCACCAGTACAGTAACTCCAACAACAGCACAATCAGTTACCGAATCGGGCACATACTACTTCAGAGCCCGTTCAGCCGAAGGTTGCTGGGGACCCGAAGGAAGCGCAACGGTTGTAATCAATACTGTTCCGGGAACCGTTACGGTATCGGGCGGTGGTTTATATTGCGGAAACGCTGCAACTCTTACTGCCTCGGGAGGCACAAACGGAACTATTTACTGGCAGGGCACCACCGGTGGTGGCACAAGTACAGCTACGGCTTCGAGTTCACAAACTGTTACAAGCAGTGGCACATATTACTTCAGGGCACGTTCGGCCGAAGGATGCTGGGGACCCGAGGGAAGTGCTACAGTTACAATAAGCCCTGCTGTATTGCTTAGCATGTCGATGACACAAGAAAGCACCCCGGGCGCCGCCGACGGTAGCATTACAGCTAGTGTAACAGGAGGCCTAGCGCCATATAGCTACACATGGATACCTTCGCTCACCGGCAATCCGGTGTCGGGAATTAGTGCAGGCTATTACTGTGTTACCGTTGTTGACCAGGCAGGCTGCTCGGCAATGGGATGCATCACTGTTACAGTAGCCAACCAGCCCAATCCACCCATTGCTCAGTTTACTGCCGATGTACAAAGCGGTTGTGAAAGTATTAGCGTTCAATTCACCGACCTAAGTACCAACAACCCCACCGAATGGCTATGGGATTTTGGCGATGGTAACACATCTACCGAACAAAGCCCATTGCATACCTACAATGCACCGGGTCAGTACACAGTAAGCCTCACGGTTAGCAACGCCGATGGCGAAGATGTTGCTGAAACTGAAGGATACATTACCGTTTGGCAAAACCCGACTGTTGAACTGAGTATGACACCAACAAGCAATGAATCAGCTTCCGACGGAAGCGTTACTGCTAATGCCGGTGGAGGAAGCTCACCTTATCTCTACGAATGGTCTAACGGAGCCTTAGGCGCCAACCTGATAGACGTAACACCCGGAGATTATTGTGTTACTGTGTACGATGCAAACGGTTGTTCGGTAACAGCTTGCATCGCAGTAACTGTAAATACCGGAGACCCCTTACCCGTAGCATCATTTTCGATGTCGGTGGCATCGGGTTGTGCACCTCTAAGCGTACTGTTTACCGATGAAAGCACTAATGAGCCTACTTCGTGGTCGTGGGAATTTGGCGATGGCAACTCTTCATCGGAACAAAACCCGACACATACCTATGCAACACCGGGTATTTATACAGTAGAACTAACAGTTGAAAACACGGCAGGCAGCGATAGCTATGTTTGGGAAAGCGCGGTTGAAGTTTATGAAATACCCGAAATTACTGTAGATGTTACCAACGCCAGTGGTGAAACCGTTGCCGACGGCAGTGCCAGCATCATTATAACAGGAGGTTCGGCTCCCTATAGCATTGTGTGGTCGAACAATGCTACTGACAATTCCATTGAAAACATGTTGCCCGGTAACTATTCGGTACTGGTAGTTGATGCCAATGGATGCATTGCTACCAGCCCCGTGTATATCGGGTGGAATGTAAGCGTAGCTCCGGTTGTTGTTGCAGGCATTAAGGTTCACCCAAATCCCAGCGACACCTATATCATGGTAGAGAGCACCGGCTTTGTTGCATCAAATATAGAAATTACCGATGTATTGGGTAAAACAATATTCAGAACCAAAGCCACTGCAAATATCACTCGCATTGATGTTTCGGATCTGAACGCAGGTATTTACTTTGTTTCGACTACGAGCAACAATAAGAAGTTTGTTCAGAAAATAATAGTGAAATAAATTTCGATAATTATAAAAAAAGGCGGCTCGAATCGAGCCGCCTTTTTTTACCTATAATTGCATAAGCTTTGTTTTGCAAGAAATTTGGATTGATTCAGGCTTGGGAGGCTCACGAAACAGGCCAAACACAGCACTACCACTTCCACTCCTGACTTGTCCCCTATAATAGAAATCAAATCGTAAACAGCTTATTATCAGCCAAATTAATTTTGTTAAGCACTATTT
>CAZEHA010000024.1:0-49008 GCA_964511665.1 uncultured Bacteroidales bacterium | reverse complement strand
TGTAGTACGCTTCGTTTTGGGCATCGAACACAATCTCGGCTCCAATCTCCCGAATCATGCTTTCGGCTCGTTCATCACGTTCTATCTCGCTGAGTTGCTCCAGTTCATCCATGCGGTAAAACTCCTCCGGCAAACCTTCAACACAAGCCACGTTAAACACATTATAGCTTTTCAGATACCCGATTTTTCGCAGGTTCAGGTGTTCGATGCTCTGTCCGTGCTGCAGCAGTTGTTCAACGGTGTGTGTGATGTTGCGTCCCGTATCTTCATCAATATAAATAACAGATGTATAAACCACCATTGCAGCTTTGCTGCCTTTGATGATACGGGCGTTGTATTTCTCCATCTGCTTGAATGTGAGCCAGCGGTTGCAGGGATATTGCCGTTTGCGCCGGATAAACGACAGCAGCAGTTGATTGATGCCATTGTACACGTGTTTATTTACAATGTTTCGGGCGAACACTTCCCCCGACAGATTGTACCAAGATTGCGAATAATCGCTTGCCTTGTGCTCTTCCAACAGCTCAATAATGGTGTTGGTAATGCGTTCGTATATCTCGTTGGTGTTCATGATTTGGAGGTTTTAACGATGACTAAATCAAGTTTCTTAATCAGGTTTTTCACTTCGGGATTTTTGGCAATCAGCAATTCAAGGTCGGACTGCTTCTTGGCTTTTGCCTTGTTGAATATGAATGACAGTATTTTCATGATGCAAAAAAATTAAGGGGCAGACCCGGGATGAACCGGACCTGCCCCGATGGTTTAGAACTCGATTTGGTTTTCAATCTCGGCAATTTTGCTTACCAGGGTGTTCTGAATGGTATCTACCACCTTGGCGAAAACTTCGGTGTTCGAGGTTTTAAACGTGTTGCCGTTCTCGTCTGTCAGCACGATGTTTTCGCTGAACTGGTTTGCACCCACCACAAAAGCGGTTAACTTCTTCCGGCTTGCCTCAAGGCGTTCGCGTTTCTCAATCAGGGTTTTGAGGGTTTCCACCTTCTCAATTTTCTGTTCGAGGGTTAACACAGGCTTGGGCGGTGTTACGGTGAGGTTCTCGAAATGCGCCACTGCTTTACCGGTTTCCTCCACCTGTACCGGTTCGGGTTGTTTTACTTCGGCAATAGCCGTTTCGGTTTTCACTTTGTCGATAGCGATTCCGGTTTTCGACACGATAGCAACGTCGTTTTGAGTTGCTTTTCCATTCTTTTTAACTAAAGTTTCCATAATACAAGATTTAATGGTTAATGAATACATGAATTTTTTGTCCGCACCCGACAGCCCGCACACAAATGCAGATGATAGATTTTGAGAGGCGTTCAGGTTTTTTCCGGCTGCCTGTTTCTGCTTTTTTGCACATAGCTGTATTTTTTCAAAATGTTCCATAATGCATCTGATGAGTTCGTCGAGTATGTTCTGCTGCGATCAGGGAAGCCGCAACTGACCCTCAGCAACAGAGATAGTCCTTAGTGTTCAGCCGAAACAATACAATTACGAAGAATGAAATCACGAAAAAGCCTGCCGCAGCAAGCTGAACACTTAGGAATATCTATTTATCCTATGTTGTGAGGGGCAGTTCGGTTTCCCAGCTTTGCAGACACATACCGACCGGACTCAGCAGCGCAGACCAACACATTTTGAAAGCAACACGGGTGCAAAAACGCTTGAGAAACAGGTACAAAACAACTGCCCATGAAAAATCTATCTCAGATATTGTTTTTTGTCTTGGATATTTGAAAAATAGGGGGTAAGTTTGGGAGAGCTTTCAAATAAGTCTAACCTTTGAATTTTGCTACTTTTGTCCTTAATATATGGCTACCAACAAACACGCAACGATTCGCTATCAGGCCCTCGACAGATGCTTTCGAAATCCAGGGCGTAAATACTATATTGAGGACCTTATTGAAGCTTGCAACAATGCGTTAGCCGATTACTATTTTATAGGCGAGGGTATTAAACGACGTCAGATTTTCGACGACATCAACTTTATGGAAAGTGAAAGTGGCTATTCAGCGCCAATTGAACGCTTCAAAGAAGGGAGAAGAGTGTATTATCGTTATGCTGATTTAAAGTTCTCAATCAATAGTCAGCCGTTAAACGAGTCTGAAGCCAATCAACTTAAAGAAACACTGTTATTATTGTCTCGATTTAAAGGCATGCCCCATTTCGAATGGATTGATGAAATGCTGATTCGTCTCGAGTCTGCATTTAAACTAAAAGGCAACAAGGTTAAAGTAATTGAATTCGAACAAAATCCTTATCTAGTTGGTCTTGAGCACTTCTCTCGAATTTTCAACGCTATTATCTATCAGAAACCCATCGAAATTATCTACCAGGGTTTTAAACAGAAAGATGAGTTTAAATACATTATTCATCCATACTTCCTGAAGCAATACAACAACCGTTGGTTTTTATTCGGTCACAACAATGAATTTGATGGTTTGTCAAACTTAGCAATCGATAGAATTAAAAAAATCGAGGATGCAAAAGTTAATTTTAGACAAAACTCAGATTGCGATTTCTCCGAGTGCTTCGAAGACCTTGTTGGTGTAACATTCCCTAACAATCAGAATCCCGAGTCAATTCTTATTTCTGTAAAAAAAGACTTGTGGCCTTATATTGAGACAAAACCTTTGCACGGTTCACAGAAAACAAAAATCCAGAATGACGATTTTGTAATTATTGAATTAAATGTAATCATAAATTTCGAATTAATTTCTCTATTATTTTCTCATGCCGAAGGCTTGACAATTCTTGAACCTGCAAGCCTTGCGGATGTATTACAAGAAAAAGCAAAATCAATAATTCAAAATTATTTATAACCTATGCAGATGTACTGCACATATATAATTTATTTTTGCAAATAATCTTTAATTACTCTGGTTATGCCAATGTACAAGCTGTCAAATATTTACCCTCTTCAACACATAATCCAAAAAGTTTGGGAGATTGTTGATCTGGTTTTTGACAAAATGCATTCTAATGATATTCATATCGTTTTCTTTTTGATTTCAATTTATAAAGATGGTTTTTTCGATGAAGTACAACCGAATAATATTAAAGATGATTTAAGGCATTTAATTCAACAAGATAAAGATTATAAATTAATATTTGAACCATTCAAATCAACTTTTGAAAATATTTCCCCCAAAATATTTATTAAAATAAATACCGTTTTATGCTCTTTAAATCGAAATTTTCTTGAAGAAAATTTTAACTATGTTTTTGACAATTTAATGAATTACTTCGCAACATCAATTGAAAAAAAGCAGCAAGTATTTATTCATTCTGCTGATACGATTAAATTAGTTAATGATTTAGTTAATATACCGGCAAATTCTAAAGTTTATAACCCATTTGCAGGATTGGCTTCATATGCCATATTTCTTCCTGATCGGTATAAATATTTTGGACAAGAACAAAACTACTATTCATGGGCACTAGGGACTCTCTGGTTAAAATCTCAGAATAAAACTGTTATCCCACGCTTAAGTTGCGCGAATCCTGTTCAGGAATGGCCTATTAAAGAGAAGTACAAATTAATTATATCGACGCCTCCTATATATAATTACTTTACAAATGACAGTAATAAATCTGTTTCATACGTAGAGTTTTTATTTAGCAGAGGCATGCAGTCCTTGACTGCACATGGCAAAATGTTGCTAATCCTTCCAATTGATACTCTATTTAGCAGAAAACTTCGAAATATTCGTAAAGATATTGTAGAAAATGGTTTTCTAGATACCGTTGTCTCTCTTCCTTCAAGTATCTTTAATGATACAAGTACTCGGTTTTGCATTCTTTTGTTAAATAAAAGCAAGAAGTCAAAAGACATTGTTCGCTTCATAGATATAAAGAATTTCTTTGAAAAAATAGACCCTGATTATGAAGAACATTACCAATTAAGCTCTGTTTTTTTTGAAAAAAACCGCAATGATTTTTTGCGTTTTGTTAATATTGATAAAATAAAAGAACTTGATTATAACTTAAATGTTCCTCGCTATTTCGCTAATGAGTTTCATGGTACAGCACTATCTGAATTATGCAATGAAATTCGCGGCAGAACAGCAAATTTAAGAGAAAAATTTAAGCTTGTTAACATCAGAGATCTGAAAGAGGACCCAATCAATAATAATTTAAATACAAGTAAAATTGAGTACTCAGAATGCAATCGTACTCATAGAGTTATTTCTGAATCTTGCATTCTAGTTACTCTTCGATGGAAAACTCTTAAACCTACTTATTTTAAATTCGAGGGTGAACCTATTTGCATTAAACAAGAAATACTTGCAATATCTGTTGATGAGAATAAAGCAGATCCTCAATTCTTAATTCAAGAGCTTTATTCTGATCAAGTTGCTCGGCAACTCAATAGCTATAGAATAGGCAGTAGTATTATCCCATTTATCAGAAAAAAAGACTTTTTGGCAATTAAGATTGTTATTCCATCAATTTCTGAACAGCTTAAAAGGGTTAGCTTACAGGTGTCGGCAAGAATAGAATCTCTGCATTATAATGAAAATTTACTTACCAATAACTTTGAAATTGAGAAATTCAAGGAATTTGCTTCATTAAAGCATTCTTTGGGTGCTCCTAGAAGCAATATACTTTCAAATGCAAAAACACTAATTAACTTTTTCAATTCTTTTGAAACTGAAGCTTATCTAAAACTTAATGCTTCTTTTGAAAATCAATTCAACGTTTCAATTGTAAAAGTACTAAAGGAGATTCGAGATGACATTAATCATATTAGTATCATACTCGAAAAAGGCGAAGATGGTTTAAAAATCGAAAAATATAATTTAGAACTTGTTTCTATTGAGCAGTTAAATCATTTGATAAAAAAACTTTCTGATAAAAACTATAATTTTATAATAACCCATTTGCTAATTTCTGGTGAAGCCTTGACAAAGAGAGGTATAAGTTGTAATCTAACTTTAATGAAAGTCCTTATCGAAAATATTATGTCAAATGCTTCTAATCATGGTTTCCAAAACAGAGATGTATCTAATAAACTGGTTATTGAACTTAAAGAGTTAGATTTTTTTATTGAGTTGCATATAAAGAACAATGGCACTCCTTTTCCAAAAAACTTCTCGAAGGAAAAATTTATTACCAAGTTTTATAATGGTAATAAATCTAAAGGCACTGGCATTGGTGGCTACGACATTAACAGAATTGCCAAATATTTCAGTAACGAAAACTGGTCTCTGAAATTAGATGATGCACAATTTCCCGTTTGGTTTATATTTTCGTTTCCCATAAAATCTCTAGAATAATGAGTAATAAAATGTATAAAATATTGTGGATTGATGATGAACACGAAGGACAGCATGGTCTCTTTCGAAACGCAAGACAAGCTTCCATTGAGTTAATCCCTTTCAAATCATATAAATCTGGAATAGAAGAGCTTGAGAAAAATTATCAATTTTTCGACGGTCTCTTATTAGACGCTCAAATTCTCGAAAATGATTCCGATGATCCTAAAACAGCAGATACTAAGTTCGTACATAGGTTAAAAGAACGAATTTTAATGCTGCCCAAAAAATTCGAAATATTTGTATTAACCGGTCAATCAAGTGCTTACGGCTCTGATGAATTTTCAAATGCTTTTCCAAATATTTATAAAAAAGGTGTCGAACGCGATGTCGAAAATTTGTTCCTCAGATTGAAGAAATCTGCGGATATGCAAATCGATACTCAAATCCGCCACGAACATACCCGAATATTTGAAATCTTAGAAAACTACGAGCCTCAATCGTCAAAACACATTCTTGATATACTCTGTAGTGTTAGGAATAAGGTTACCTTCTTTGATGACAGCCTTTACTTTACTCAACTTCGTATTATTTTAGAATCAATGTTTCGTAAAGCCAACGAAATTGGCCTGCTGCATGATGCAATTATTTCTAGAGGAGATGAACGCGTTAACTTGACTGATGCCAGCCTGTTTCTTGCCGGCCAAGACACCAGACATTGTGAGGTGAGATGTAAAAAAGTCCACTTTCCCAAAATTATTGCCGATAATGTAAAGAATTTCCTTTTTATAACAGGGGGGGCTTCTCATACTTCAAATGTTGATTTAACAAAACACATCGATGTTCAAAACTATCGAATAACTATGAATACACCGTATCTTCTATATTGTCTAACATTTATTCTGTTTGATGTATTAATTTGGTTTGATGAATATTCAAAACATAATTCAGACTATGCAAAAAATGTTTCCCAATGGGAGGATATATCATATGACTCTAATGGCAAGAAATGGGTATCTGGTAAAATTACAAAATTGAATACATCTAATTGGGCAACTATCGTTATAAATAATACTGGCGAAGAAATTGGAATACCGCCCCAATTGGTCGCCTCAAATTCATTGATGATTAATGACTCTATTAGTGTAATAATAGATGAAAAATTAAGAATAAAGAATCTAAAAAAGACAGTTTGAATGAAAAGAGATACAGGCATTTCACACATCAATAAAGCCCATCGAGCCAATGCTGATACTAAGCTTGCCAAAGAGTGCAAACATGCTAAACCTGAACTAAAGAATTATGAGTAAGAAAGATTTCATTGATACACTGTATAAGAAACGTTCAACTTTTATTGACCCAGACCAAGCTGAAATGCTGGCTAATTTACTTGATACTGTTTCAAGTGATATATTTTCTGAAAGTCAACGATTTATTTTTGAACTTATTCAAAATGCTGACGATGCTGCGTTAACAGACAATAATGAAATCCATTTTGACTTTCACCCTCATTCATTAATTGTTTCACATAAAGGAAAATCATTTGATGAAGCTGATATTTATGGGATAACTAATGCGGGTAAAGGAACAAAAGGTTCTGATGCTACAAAAACAGGTTACAAAGGAATAGGGTTTAAATCAGTTTTTGGCAAGTCAAACCGAGTAACCATACTTTCTGATGGTTATAGTTTTAGGTTTGACAGAACCTTAATCAGACAGTCGTTTGATGGTATAAAAATGCCTTGGCAAATTATCCCCATTTGGACTGATGCAAATGATTTTCACAACAATATTAATAGCAATAGTTTAAAGGATACATTTAATGTTTCAACTATAATTGAACTTGAAAATTCGCTCAGCTTAAAGAATGAATTAAACGAATTATTGAGTAATGGTAAGATTCTATTATTTTTAAGAAAGATTACAAAAATTTCTATTTCTATAAACGGGAATTTGGATTACACTGTTGAAAAGCAAATTCATAAAATTGAAGAAAGCTACAATGAGGTAAAACTTTTTAAAAATGATAAAGAATTATCAAGTTGGATTGTTACGACTTTCGATAAGATACCAATTGATGATGAAACGCAAATAGCATTAAAGCAAGATGACAAAACTCCCGATAAACTAAAAACAGCTAAGTTTACTGAAATATCATTTGCTGCTAAAATAGAGAATGAAAAATTAAAAGAAATTAAGGGTGAAGAAAGTATAATGTTTGCTTATCTTCCAATGAAGAAAAATGATTTTGAATTTCCATTTCTTGTGAATGGTAGTTTTTTAACCAATGCAAGTAGAGAAGGTATTCATGAAGATAGAGTTTGGAACCAATGGCTTTTTCAACTTATTGGAGAAAAAATATTTGATTGGTTTGAATCACTGACTCATAGTAAATACAAATTCCAGATTTTACATTTATTACCAAATAAATTCAACAGTATTTATAATGAATTAAAAATCTCTTTTGACAAGTCCTTTGATGTATACGGCAAACATAAATGTTTCATCCCCAATAAATCTTTTCAATTAAAAAAAGCGCCTGAGATTTTAATTGATAAAACAGGATTGTCGGAGCAGGATTTTATTCCAACTGTTGCAATAATTGAATATATAAACAGAGAAACCGGAAAAACATACTCCGTTAGTTCATTTGTGCATCCAAAATTAGAATCAAAACACAAGTTAAACAGTTTAGGTGCATATACATTTGATTTGGAAAACTTAGAAGAATTTTTCATTGACGAAATCTTCAAAGCAAATCATCAACCATCTCAAAATTTTTCATTGATAAAATATTTTTATGACAGAGATAAATATTTAAACAACAAGGAATATACAGAAAAATTAAAACATCTTCCTTTCATTTATGCCAAAGGTAAAAAGATGCGAAGCCCAAATCAACTAATGTTTCCTGCCATAAAGGATTTGGAGAGTGAAATTGAAAATGAAATTTTGAATTCGTTGCCCAAAATTCACACAGAAGTAAATCAACAAATTGAAAATAATTTAGAAATAAAACTATGGCTTGAAAAATTAGGTGTCAAAGAGAGTGAACATATACTTGAGGCAATTCTTGATAATGCCTCTGAAATCGTAACAGAAAAGAATTATAAGCAAATTACACGGTTTCTGTTTAATCAACATAGAAAAGGTGAATTAGAATCTAATTATTATAAACTTTCTAGTCTTAAATTATATACATCAAACAATTCTTTCTGTGAAGCATCTAGTTGCTACCTATCAAATTTTTATGAACCTTCACTAAAAATTCAGGAGTATTTTGCCGAAGGAAATTTTATATCTCATGAGTATAAAGAACGAGGAGACTTGATAAGTGAATGGAAAACATTTTTTATTAAAATAGGTGTTTCTGAAACAATTTCGTGGGTTGTTAAATCATTTAATCGATACGAATTAAGCTCAAAATATCCGACTTATTTTACAATTATTCCGTCAGGAGTTCCAAATCATACGTATGGAATAAAGAATGATTTTTATAGATATGATTTAAATGTACTATCATTCATTGAATTGACTAATAATTATTCTTTTTCCAAGACTTTTTGGGAAATATTATTTAAAAATAACATCTCCCATAATTCTTATAAATTTGACATGGGGATTTGTTACTACCCATCTCATTTGACCCCATTTAATGATTGGATTATTAAAAACTTGGCAATTTTCCCAACAACACAAAAGAAATGCCTTGTCGCATCAGAAGTATTCATTAATAGCAGGGATAATATCGAAATAGGAGGAAAATATTTGCCAGTTTTTGATTGTAATTTATTTCCTAGCGATAATTGGTCAGATTATCTCCCTTTTAAGAAAGTTTTCGAGCTAGAAGATTACCTACAAGTAATTGAGGCTATAGAAACAGATTCCTTAAAGGATGAAGAATTAAAGAACAATAATAAAAAGAGATTGGGATTAATTTACAATAAAATCAAATCTCTGATTCCCAATTTACAAAGCAAGAAAAAAAATATTATTTCAGAATGGGCAATTTCTCACAATTTACTCAGTGATAATGGAACCTTCGAAAAAGCACGTGAATTAAAATGGATAAAGATAGAGGGGTTTTCAAATACATCAGAGCACTTAAAACTACTTTTCATTCCCGAAAACTGTGAAACTAATACCGATGAATTTGCAGAATTATTGGATTTATTCGGTGTTCAGATTATTGATAGCTTTATTCCTGATATTAAAAATAAAGTACCAAATGCAACATTGAAAATTCAACTTCAGGTTATTTTACCATATTTTACAGCAATACTTGAACGAAAACAGTATTTAGACTATTCGATTGAATTTGAACGACTATCAAAAATCATTGATAATACAGAGTTTTACAACGCTTCTGATATTGTTCTTTCATTCAAAAATCAGGACGAAATCATTTTAGGTCCATCATTACACGCTTATTTGGCTGATTCTGAATTAACATTTAAAGGAAAATGGACAAGCCCAATAACTTTGTATGCCCTTATACCTGAACTATTAAAGCTATTTAAATTATCAGGACTTTCCGATGAATTAATGTTGTTGATTCAACTTGATGAAAATGAAATAAAACAATGGCTTGTTGAACAAGGCTATGAGCTTACCTATATTCAGGAAAAACCAGAATATGCCACAGCAATCGAAAAAGTAAAATCATATACAACAGAAGAAGACACAGAGCAATCTTTTGATTTGGTCGATAATTCAGACGAACGTTCTAGAATTACACTTAGCCTTGAAGCGAAGGAAATTATATTTGACAAACTTAGAGAAAAAGGTTTTACTGTTCCTGATACTTTGGAAATCAATTACACAATTGTGAGGGGAATAAAGAACCCAAAAGGATTTCCAATCAAGGTTGTTGTAAAAAGTGGTAAAGCAGGAAAACTCTATTTTAATCCAAGTGAATGGCTTGCATTAACAGAATCTGATACTCAATTATTTGTTGTAACTCGTGGCAATATTGTAAGAAATGTAATACTTGAAAATTTAACTGAAATTAATGATACTTTTCATATGCGTTTTAACACTCAAGCATTTGCAGTTAATACAAATTTAAAAGCATTTGCTAATTTTTTCAGGTATTTACCTTACACACATTTTATTTTTGATACTCCAGAAAGTACTACTGATTATTTGCAACAATTTGGATTAAGTGAAAGAAATCCTAGCTCAAAAGAATTAACATCAGACGACAAAAACTTACTTCACTAATGAATTACGGTAGACAAGAACATTGGCAGTTTTTAGAAGAAGAGCTTAGGGCACAAACAGAAGCTTACAAGCAGAAATTAGATACTTCCGCACTATTTCTTTTAAAAGACCGTGAAGAACTTTTTGTTGCTCAATTCCTGAAATTTCAAGATGGGGAAATGATATTGAAATTCTCCAATAAGCGAGGACTACCAAGACAAGGAGAATATCTTTATTGTTTCACAGTTCAGAAAGAGCTAAGAGATTACAGGAATTGGGAGAATAAAACATATGGTGATTTAGTTAAAGCCAAAACTAATTATTCAGAAATTGTTTGTATTTGGCAAGCACCTTCAAATGAAATGGATTTTAGCATTGCAGGATTTAGAGGTGTTGAATTAGATTTTTCAACTCATATTCAAGATGCGGAAGGTATGATTATAATCCTTGGGCCCAATAAACCACCATTTGAATATATCGCTAATCTCCAAAAAATAGTACAGAATGAGAGCAATGAATCAGTGAATCGAATTCTTGACCAAGATTTTAGCTTTTCTGATTGGACACCTTCATTGCTTGACAACAAGAAGGACATTTCTTACTTCATTTTAACGCAATTAGCGTTACAAGACACATTAATCATTCAAGGCCCGCCTGGAACTGGAAAAACCTATTTAATAGCTGAAATCTGTGCAAGACTTTGTAATCAAGGGAAATCAGTTTTAGTTACTGCTTTAACAAACAGAGCTTTAATTGAAATTGTTGAAAAGGAAAAAAATATTCCTGAGCTTAAAAAACTTCTTGATGAACATCGAATTTTAAAAACAAAACTTTCTGTTGACGAAGCAAGGATACATAAAGACCTCCAGCAAACTAAGGATGTTAGTCCTCAACCTGGGAAGTTAATTCTTTCAACTTTTTACATTACTAGCGGACAAGCATCACAGACATTTAATGAGCCACCTTTTGACTATGTAATTGTTGATGAAGCAAGTCAGGCATTACTTGGTATGTTTGGAGGTGCGAAACTTTTAGGTAAAAAGAATATTTGGATTGGTGACACAAAACAATTACCACCAGTGGTTGCATTAAGTGACGATAAAGTAAATCGAAAAAACTACGGAGCATTAGTTGATGGACTTAAAGCCCTTTCCGATAATGCTTCAATGCCCATTTTTCAATTAACAGAAACGCATCGTCTTACTGATAGGGCAGCAAGTTACACCAGTCTTTTTTACAAGGGCAGTTTAAATTCAAGAGCAAAAAAAGACATCAGACTTTCGTTTGATGAAACTGAATTTGACATTAGAAAGTTTTTCAATACGCAAGGAGGCCCGACACTTATCAAAACTGATTTAAAGGTAGGAGATTTTAAGCCAAAACAAGCTTTGAAATTAGCAATAGAATTAGTAATGCACCTGTTATCTATAAATGAAAAATTACATATTTCTGTTCTGACTTATTTTATTGAAACGACAAAAGCGCTTCAAAAAAGTATTTTTCAAACAGTTGGCTATCACAAAAACCTACTGATAGAAACAGTATCAAGAGTTCAAGGTTTAACAACTGATATTACAATATTTGTGGTTCCCAATTCAAGCTATCATCGTTCATTAGAAAACAGACTTTTCAACGTTGCAACAAGTCGCTCCAAAAGACATACAATAATTATTGCTGATAAAAATATATTAACTCGTTCACAGGTTGACAATGAAGTTAAGCAATACCTTCAAAAACTTGACAATGAATTTTCATTTTATATTCCATTGCCTAATGACAAAAAAATGTTGCCCCAATAAAATAGATTATTTTGTTCTACTACATTTGATAAAATAAAAGAGTGTTTGCTGGATATTTCGGCCCAACCTGACCCCACTCAGCAGCGCAGACACACACATTTTGAAAGCAATACGGGTGCAAAAAAAGTTCCGAAGCCACTATAAACTTGCTGTTATTATCGTGAAATTACGCACATTTGTGATTATTTATATAATAATGACAAACCTAACAGATTAATTTAAGAACTCATCTTATACCTCTCGTTCAAATGCTTCATGTCCTGGCCAACCTTTTTATCGAGGAGTCGGGCATAAATTCGGGTCATTTCGAGCGAGGAGTGGCCCAGCATTTTTGAGACGGTTTCAATGGGGACGTTGTTGTTGAGGGTTACGGTGGTGGCAAAAGTATGGCGTGCCAGGTGGCTGGTGAATTTTTTCTTTATTCCGCAGATATCAGCAATTTCTTTTAAGTAAGCGTTCATTTTTTGGTTTGAGCATACCGGCAGCAACACGTTTTTTTCTTGGCAATAAGGATGGGTTTTGTATTTGTCGAGCAGTTGCCCGGTTACCGAAAGCACAGGGATGCTGCTTTGCTTTGAAGTCTTCTTGCGGTTAATTTTTATCCACGAACCGCCATCGGTTCCGGTAACAATGTTTTCTTTGCTTAGCCTCAGCAAATCGGAATAAGCCAGTCCGGTAAAGCACGAAAACACAAAACAATCGCGAACCTCTTCAATGCGAGTAATACCAAATTTTCGTTGCATCAGCATATCGAGTTCTTCTTCGGTGAGGTATCCCCGGTCCACATTTTTGGGTTTAACCCTGAAGTTATAAAACGGATCCTGACTGAGGTCGCCGTTGGCAATGGCAATGCGGATAATCTTTTTTAGGTTTTTGATGTATTTCATGGCCGTGTTGTGGCTACATCCGCGTCTGGTTTTTAAGAAAACTTCGAGGTCGCAGGCAAACTGGTAATTAAGCGCACTCAAATTCAGATCATCTTTTTGGTATTGGTGTTTTATAAATGCCTGAATGTGGTCAAACGTGGTTACGTAGCGCTTAACGGTTGAAGGAACGAAGTCAATGTTTTCGAGGGCCTTGATTCTTTCGTTGTGCTCGTGAAACAATTCGAGTAATTTCTTTTCCTCGTCGGTTGGTGAAGCAATTCCCAGATAGGTATTACGAATATCGGTAACTGTAAAGGGTTCGCCACTTTCACGAAAATGTTTGAAATGTTCGAACACGGTTGATTTCACCGAAAGCAGATATCCGGCCAGATCTTTTATTGCCTTGCTCGTGCCCAACGGTGTTCCGGTTTCGGTGTTCCAATTTTGAGCGTTAATCGAACGATGAAGCGAAATGCTTGAGTAGCCACCATTGTAGTTGATTCTCAAGTAAATAGGAGATTCCCCTGATTTGTTAATTACGGTTTTCTTCAGGTAGAACGACATCGAAAATGTGTTTCTTTTTTCCATAAGTTTAATACTAATTCTGTTAGACAAAAATACTACAAATGGAATGAATTTTACAAATGCAAAGTGCTGCAAATCAGCGCAAAAGAACCCGTTTCGTTACCATTTTTCTGAACAAATTTTTGGTAACGATTTGGTAACGGCATTTCGCGGAAATACGGTGTTTTTGGCCCCTTTTACGGAAAACAAAAAAGCCTGAATTCATTGAATTTCAGGCTTTTACGTTGTTTTGCTTTTCAGCTCAGCAGTCCGACGGGGAATCGAACCCCGGTTACCAGAATGAAAATCTGACGTCCTAACCCCTAGACGACCGGACCGTGTACCCTTGTCTAATTTAGGGACTGCAAAAATAATACAGGTTTTTTAATTTTGCAATAGGTAAAATATTTTTTTTATTCTCTCCCTCTCTCCATGCTCACACTCACGCCTGCAATGGGTCCGCCCATGGCCGGGTTGATTTTTCGCACGCGTATGCCAGCCAGTTGCAAACCATCAAAACGTTCGAACAAGGCATCGAGGCAATGCGAGGCCAATGCCTCAAGCAAATTGAACTGTCCCTCTTCGAATACCCTGCGAATGCACACATAGGCTTCCTGGTAATTCAAGGCGTCGACAATGTTATCGGAGGCTGCCGCCGTACTGGTGTCGGTATCCATCCAAACATCGGCCAGAAAACGGGTTCCACTTTCTTTTTCTTCGGCATAGTGGCCGTGGCAGGCAAAAAATTCCATGCCTTCGAGTGTTATTCTTCCCATATTAACTCCACATTTTTGTTTGTAAAACTATGCTAAAAATGCTCCCCCTGTCTTTCTCCGATTCTATGAAAAACTCACCGTGATTCATTTCGATAAACTCTTTAACAATAATAAGCCCTAAACCGGAACCTTTTTCGTCGTTGGTGCCTCGGCTGGTGATAATTTCGCTTCCACTGCGTAGTTTTTGCAATGTGTTTGCGTCTATTCCCACGCCTTGGTCGATAACCGAAATACGGACTTTCCCATTAGGTGCAGGTGCTATCAGTTGAGCACTCACCACGATTTCGGAGCCGGGATGTGAGAACTTGATAGCGTTATTCAGAAGGTTGCTGATGATGAGTTGTACAATAAATCGATCGGCATACACCACCGAATTGTCTGATTTGGTTTTAATAACGATGTTTTTTGCTTCGGCAATGCCATGAAACGACTGAACGCTTTCTTCTATTACCTGATCTACCCCGGTGAATGATGGGTTTATTTTAAGATTTCCGGTTTCTTTTTTGCCCCAGGCAAGCAAATTGCTCAACAAATGCATGGCCGAACCCGAGGCATTAATAATGTAATTCAGTTTTTTTCGCCTTTCGTTATCGTCGCATTCTTCCCATAGTATTTCTGAATAGAGATTGATGATGCTGAGAGGGCTTCGTAAATCGTGGCCGATGATGCTAAACAGTTTGTCTTTGGTTTTTAGTAAATGTTCAAGTTCTGTTTTACTTTGCAGTAAGCTTTTATTTTTTCTTTCGAGCATAATTGTTCGCTGCTGAATGCTGCGTTCCAGATTCAGATTGTTGTGAGCCAGCTCGTCGGCAAGCATTTTCTGGCTAATAATTAAATCGTTATGCCTTTTGGCCAGCACCATCACTTGCGAAATAACAAACAACACCACAGTGGTAGTAGTAAAAATAACATACAGTTCGAAATGACTTCCTTTATAGATTAATTCGAATGCCGAAAAAATCAGAAAAAAAACAAATGCCGCCATGATTAACGGGGCAACAGGTTTTTTTCGTATCAGCCGGGCTATTACAATTGTAAAGGCATAGAGCAATATAGATATCAGCAAATAGCGTGCATAATACACCATCATCGAAAGTTCGTAGAGCGGTAACACAAAACTAAGCAATGCCAACAAGGTGAAAACAGAAGCAATGCCAACATTGATTTTACGTAGCCGGGGTTCCGGATACAGCGTGAAATAGTATGCAAACATCGACAAAGCCATCAGATTAAGTGTGAAATAATCTAAGCGCAATGAGACAGGATAACTTAGGTTCAGCCAGTCGAAAATAAAAGCATCCTGATGCGAGATCATACGCAAGCTTACTACTACAAGCATTATGGCAAAATAAAGCTGTGGCTTATCGTGTACTCTGAAGAAATATAGCAGAAAGAACAACAATGCAGTGGCACACAAAAGGTTAAGCGAAAATAGGTTGAAGAAAGAGGTTTGAAATTCTAAACTTCTGATTTTTTGTTCACTGCCAATAATTACAGGCCCTGTGGCACCGCCTGCAAAGTGCTTAAAATTAGTCACCTGAATTACGAGATGCAATGTGTCTGATTCATTGTTGAAGTAGTAGTATTTTTGACGAGCAAAGGGCTGGTAGTTCTTTTCAGTGTTCGATACCACACCATTCTCCAAAATCAGTTCTTCGTTCAGAAAAATTCGCGATGCAGTGTTGAATCTCTCGAAACGTAATCCCAGGGGAATCTTGGGGGCAATAAGGCAAATGTGATAAGTGCCATAGCCAATGCCTTTTTTTCCGGTGTTTTTACCTGCGAAATGATGATCCCAGATGCCGGGTAATTTGCAATACACAGCGTGATATTTGCTGTTTTGCGTAATTGCCTTATAGTCAATAAATACTGTATCGTAATAGGCCCATTCTCCATCGAGCTTAACAATTTTTTCGGAGTTTTCTTTCAATAATCTCACATCGGCCACGCCTGAAATTGCCAATGAATCGCTCCCCTGTAATGCATAACTAAAGGTGCCGAGAAAAATAATCAGTATTGTCGAAAATCGATTCAGTTTCATATAATTAGAACGGTTTAAAATTAAATGGAAATTGACACACCTCAAAATAAATTATGTGTTATTTTTGCTGCGGTTAATATTAATCATCAAAAAACGACTATGACTGCCGAAAGCAAAGAATCATTAAATTTTATTGAACAAATTGTGAATACCGACCTAAATACGGGAAAACACAGTAGTATTATCACCCGATTCCCCCCTGAGCCCAATGGATACCTACATATTGGCCATGCGAAATCTATTTGCCTTAATTTTGGATTGAAACGAGATTTTAATGGGAAAACCAACCTTAGATTCGATGATACAAACCCAACAGCCGAAGATGTTGAATATGTAAACAGCATTATGGAAGATGTTCGTTGGCTGGGCTTCGAATGGGATAACCTATATTATGCTTCCGATTATTTCGGGCAACTGTACGATTGGGCGGTTGAACTAATACAGCAGGGACAAGCCTACGTAGATGAGCAGTCGCCCGAAGAAATCAGCCGGCAGCGTACCAGTCCCACCGAACCCGGCATCGAAAGTCCTCATCGAAATCGTCCGGTTCACGAAAACCTTGATTTGTTCGAAAGAATGAAAAACGGAGAATTCGAAAACGGCAGCATGGTGTTACGTGCAAAAATCGATATGAATTCGCCCAATATGCATATGCGCGACCCCATTATGTATCGCATTCTGAAGCAGCATCACCACCGTACGGGAGATGCATGGTGTATTTATCCGATGTACGACTATGCCCATGGACAAAGCGACTTTATCGAAGGCATTACCCATAGTATTTGCACTCTCGAATTCGAAGTACACCGTCCTCTCTACGATTGGTTTCTCGATCAAATTGCAAAGGGAGAATATCGGCCCCGTCAAATTGAGTTTGCACGACTGAATCTTTCGTATACAGTGATGAGTAAGCGAAAACTGCTCGAATTGGTAAAGGGTGGATATGTGAATGGTTGGGACGACCCTCGTCTGCCTACTATTAGGGGATTGCGCCGCAGGGGCTTTACACCCGAGTCGATACGCGATTTTGCCGAAAGAATAGGGGTTGCTAAGCGCGAAAACGTAATCGATGTAAGTCTGCTCGAGCATTGCGTGCGCGAAGATTTAAATAAGAAAGCCGTTCGCTTAATGGCTGTTCTCGATCCCATACATGTGATAATTAAAAACTATCCCGATAACACAATCGAAAAGCTTGAGGCTGTAAACAATCCCGAAGACCCAGAGGCCGGAACAAGGCTTCTCGAATTTTCGAAAGAGTTGTGGATTGAACGCGACGACTTTATGGAAGAACCGCATAAAGACTTTTTCCGCTTGGCACCGGGAAAAGAAGTCCGCTTACGTTATGCCTATTTCTTGAAATGCGAAGAAGTTGTTAAAAACAGCGATGGCAGCATTCACAGCCTGATATGTACCTACGACCCCCAAAGCAAAGGCGGTAAATCGCCCGACGGACGAAAGGTGAAAAGCACCATCCACTGGGTATCGGCGGCACATGCCTGCGATGTTGAAGTGCGACTCTACGACAGGCTTTTTAGTGTTCCCGATCCCGATGATCTGCCCGAAGGGGGTAACTTTAAAGATTATTTGAATAAAAACTCGCTGAAAACAGTTATTGCTAAAGCCGAGGCAGCTGTGAATGGGGTATCAATATTTGATAAAGTGCAGTTCGAACGTAAGGGGTATTTCTGTTGCGACCCCGATAGTATAAACAATAAAAAAGTATTCAACAGAGTGGTTGAACTAAAAGATACCTGGGCAAAAAAAGCCGCTAAATAAAACGACCTAACTATGAAAAAAGCACTTTTTCCTGGCTCATTCGACCCATTTACAGTTGGACACGAATCGATTGTGTTGCGTGCCTTGCCGCTGTTCGACAGCATAGTAATTGGTATAGGTGTGAACGAAAATAAACAAGGGTTTTTTCCGGCTGCTGACCGCGAAGACTGGGTGCGAAAACTATTTTCACACGAACCTCGGGTTAGTGTGATGGTATACTCGGGTTTAACTATCGAATTCTGTAAATCTATAGGAGCGCAATACCTCCTTAGGGGATTGAGAACATCAGCTGATTTTGAGTTCGAGAGAGCAGTTGGACAAGTTAATAAAGTACTGAACAGCGAAATAGAAACGGTATTTTTACTTACGAAACCCGAACATAGTTTTATAAGTTCATCTATTGTGCGCGATGTGTATAAGAATGGTGGTGATGTAAGTGCATTTATTCCAAAAGGGATGATTATTATGCCTTAAAGGCGAATGCTTTGTCAACACGGCTTTATATCATCAAGCGAAAGCTGATTGTTTTCGAAAGCTGTTCCTATTACAACGATATCGGCTCCTGCTTCAAATTTTTGATGTATCGCTTCGGGTGTTGTTATGCCTCCTCCTACAAGTAAAACACAATTACACGATTTTCGTACAGCAGCAATCATCGAATCGGGTACTGTTTCGCCTGCCCCGCTTCCCGCCTCAAGGTATATCAGCTTCATCCCAATCATTTCGCCGGCTAGTGCTGTGGCAACTGCAATATCGGTCTTGTTCGAAGGAATGGGAGAGGTGTTGCTCATATACTCTACCGATGAACTGCCTTTGTTTCCCGTAAGTATATACCCTGTGCTGATGGTTTCGATGCCCGATGCCTTAATAGAAGCAGCGGCAATTACATGGTTGCCAATAAGGAATTCGGGATTTCGGCCCGAAATAAGCGATAAAAGTAACAAAGCATCAGCGTCGCCCTGAATGTGTGATGCGTGACCCGGAAACAAAATCACAGGACGGTTGCAATGTTTTTTGATTTTGGCAATACAGCGTTCCGGACTGTTTTGTAACAAGCTGCCTCCAACAAAAATGTAGTGAATAGCTTCGAAATTAGGGTGAACTGCAGTAGCCCGAAACCAGTCTTCATCGAACTTGTCGGGATCGATAAGCATGGCGATTTGCCGTTTTCGGGAAGCTGCTGCCCCTAGCATCTGGTGATATATATATGTTTTTGTCATTCTTAAGTGGTGCAAATTACTGAATTTTTGTAAGTCGACAAAGTCATTATTTTACGGCTGAATTACTTCTTCCCACAAAACCACTCTGTAGCCTTGTTGCTGCAGTGAATTCAGTTTCGACGAATCGACCTTGAAATCGTAGGCCATGCAATCGATATGAAACATGGTTTCTACCGGATTTGGTGCCCCAAAAACAACTATGGGAGCCGTTTCTTTTTTCAAATGGTCTTTCAGTTGCCTGATATCTTTCGACCATTGCGGAAATCTATCATATTCTTCAAAAATTTTAAGCCGTTCTATACTGTAGCGAACAGGTAGCATTATAAGCAGAATCATTATCAGAATTGCCGGTATCTTTAGTTTTTTATGTTGAATGAATTGTTTCAGATATGTGTAGAACAGGCCGGCGGAAATGAAGATGGCGGGTGCAGCAAATAAGGTATAGGCCTGCATTTTGGTTTTGGGAATCGAAAAAAACACAAAGGGAATGAGAAACCATAGAAAAACAGCCAAATGTACCCGCCAGCGATGAGGTTTTAGCAGTTTATAAGCGAGCCATATTAAAGCCAGTATGCTTAATTCTCCGTAAAGCATGCCCATTTTTGCAAAATGATAATACCAGTGACCACTGTTATTATCGAGAACCTCGGTAATATGCAGCATGTTGAACCTAGCTTCCCATGCAGCTTCAGCCGGCCAATTGGTGTAAATATAAATTTGCCATGGAAGCACCAGAATAGCAGCAAAACCCAAAATGATGGAACTGCCAGCAATAAACCTCCCAAACGAAATTCGCCTGATGTTAAGCACCGCCCAAACGCCATATACAATTAGCGCCGGTAACCATTTCGACATTATAGCTAACCCAAGAAACAACCCACATAATATTTTGAACAGATAACCTGAGTTTCTGTAATCTTTTACCGCATAATACATCGAAATAAGCACAAAAACCATAAAACACAAATCGATATGGTCGGTGGCAACCCTGCCCGATGTTATTTCGATTGTTAAGCCATGTATCGACAGCAGAAATGCCGCAAAAAAACCGACCGGTTTTCCGAACAATTCTTTTCCTAAACCATATATAACTACAATGGCAATAGTCGACAGCAGAACCGACGAAAACCGCACTGCAGGTTCCCATGTGCCAAAAACTGCGATGCCTGCCGACATGAGCCACAGGGGTACGGGTTGCTTATGCAGCCATATTTCGTTGGCACACCAGTCGCGATAATCGAGTGGTATAACTGTGTTTTGGTATAGCATAGGAACCAGAGGATCCGACAACATATTTTTTGCCACAAGGGCGTGATAACGCTCATCCCATGGATGCAGAAACATATCGGCGCTGAGGTAAATACGCAGCAATGCTCCCAGTAACACAATTATGGCAAGGGCAATAGAATACTGTTGTTGTTTCTGTATCCTGAAAGCATAATAATACCCAAACGAACACAGAGCAAGCAATGCAATATTAAAAATGATCTGATGAGTCATTCATGTAAAAAATTAAAGCGGGCAATGCATCACCACCAAACACATTCTATTATGATGTTTTTGAATCATTCGAAACCGATTATGGGTTTTTTGCTGATTTCATCGTAAAAGCTACTGTTGTTCCAATGCCTTCGGTGCTTCTGATGTTAATTTTTTGATTGTGAGCCTCTATAATGTGTTTTACAATAGCCAGGCCCAGGCCGCTACCGCCTGTGTTCGACGAATGGCTTTTGTCGACACGGTAAAACCTTTCGAATACCCGAGGCAAGTCCTCGGCAGGGATTCCAATGCCATTGTCGGTAACTTCAAACAACAGGTGCTTGTCCATATCGAAAATTTCGATTTTTACTGTACCACCTTCTTTGGCATAGTTAATACCGTTGAGAATAAGATTGGCAAAAACCTGACTGACAAAGTGCCGGTCGGCTTCTATAGTTTTCGACTTATCAAAATGCTTTTTTACCGAGAGTACTATATTTCTTTCGCTTGCCCTGTCTTCGAGCGATTCAACTACTTCGCCAATGAGTTTTTCGGGGTCGAAGGCCTTAATTTCGAGCTTCAGCCTTCCCGACTCAAGTTTGCTGATGGCTTCCAGATCGTTCACAATCGAAATCATTTTATTGATATTCTTTTCAATTTTTCCCAGATACTTCATGTTGATGCTTTCGTCTTCGAGACCTCCTTCCAATAGGGTAGATGTGTATCCCTGGATGTTGAAAATGGGAGTTTTTAACTCGTGCGAAACATTGCCGATAAATTCTTTGCGGTAGGCTGCCATTTGACGCAACTGCGCAATTTCTTTACTTTGTTCGCTGGCCCATTCGTTCACATCGCTGTCAACCTGATCTATCATGTCGATTTTGGCATTGAACTTGGTTTTCAGGTTGAGTCCGGCTTCCTTACGGGTGTGTATAGATTTGTATATAAGCTTAATGCGATCGTAAATAAACCTGAAAAAAACCTGTCGCAGCAAAACTATCGAAATAATCAGGGTAATTATAAACGAACCCGATGCATGTACCCAAGTTACTGTTTTAAAGTAATAAAGGTCTGATAAAGTAATAAATGCGGTAAGTACAACACTGAGTATCAGCGAAAAAATAATTGCCAGATTGTTTGCCGAATAAAACTTCATAGTATTAATTTTATGAAATGATTTAAAGAAGTGTAAATTTGTTACTGCTCAAATTTATAGCCGACGCCTTTGATTGTTTTTATAAAATCGTCTCCGATTTTTTCACGCAGTTTTCTCACATGAACGTCGATAGTTCTATCGCCAACCACCACCTTGTTTCCCCATATTGCGTAATAAATTTCGTCGCGTGTAAAAACTTTTCCGGGTTTAGAAATTAATAGTTTCAATAATTTGAATTCTTTTTTGGGAAGGGCAATTTCTTGGTTGTCTTTTAACACCAGATGCATTTCGGTATCGATACTGAGATTTCGGAACTCATATTTAGATGCCTTTGATTGTTTTTCGGAATGTGCAAATTCCGATAGCCGTTGATTTCGCCTCAAAAGTGCTTCAATTTTTTTTACGATAAGCTTGGGTTTAATAGGCTTATTTATATAGTCGTCGGCACCAGCATCAAAACCTGCAATTTGCGAGTAATCTTCGGCCCGTGCTGTTAAAAATACAATGAGTACGTTCTGTAGGTTAGCATCTTCACGCAGCAACTGACACACCTCTATGCCATCCATTCCGGGCATCATAATGTCGAGAAGGATTAAATCGGGAACTGTTTTTTTTGCTTTGCTTATGGCTTCTTTTCCATTCTCGGCTTCTTCTATGGTATATCCGTATTTACTTAGGTTGTAGGTGATAAACTCTCTGATGTCGGCATCGTCGTCAACCACCAGTATTTTTTTCGAATTGTTTTCCATGTTGCTGACTTTGGTTATTCAAAAGTTATTTCAAATACTTCTCCAAAGATATCGTTTTTGGGGAAAGGGATGTTTTCTTGAAGGTATGGACTGCCCGGCCACCATTGTGTATTGTGGAATTCCTGGGTTACTATCACCAGCATTTGATTGTTGGGTATCATACTTATACTTTCGTCAACATAGCCTACCACAAACAATTGGTCTTTCTCGGGTCCGATGCGCCAGATAATTTTATCGGGTTGCCAGTCTATCTGAAAATAATAATATGGGCCGCCAAAAACCTCGTCGTCAGAAATAAAATATTTTTCGGTTACGGCGCGATACACGTCTTCCCATCGATGCCACCAGAATTTTTTACCTTGATACGATATTTGATTGCATCCGCTGGCAAATTTGGCCGGTGCCTGACAGGCCATATCCCAGTTGGTACAACACACTGCTATTTTGTTGTGAAGTGCCTGAACATCGTCAGGAAAACTCACATTCCATTCATCGGGGTTTTTCTGGTTTGCAATGTTTTCATCGTACACCGGGGGGAAAACGTTTCCCGGACAATAAGGAACTGTTTTTAATATCTCGAAATCGATTTCTGAATATCCAACGCGTTCCACCCTTTGGTCGTTGCGGCCACCCCAATAGGTTGCCATGTATCCTTTTTTCTTACAGGGTCGTCGCAGGTTCCATCCTTTCTCTTGTCCGGTTCCTCCCTGATATATCATCCATATGGCATTGGTAAGTCCGTTCCATACGTCATCGTTGTTTAGCAATTCGGTAAGTTTGGCTTTAACAGTAATTTTTCCGTAGGTAAAGCCATGTCGGGTTATCATTCCTATGTTTTCTTTTCTCCAATCTCCATAACTTGCCGCAGGATTCTTCATCACAATTTTACGATTTATACTATCGGAATAAATGGTCTGGCAGGGATATTTGGCTGTTTGAGGCACTGTGCCTATAAGTTCTTCTTTCTTGAAAAAGGTTTTATTCCAGTTATATTCTTTTCGGCTGTATCCTTCACCAACCACATCGGCAATTACGGCAATGTTGTTGAATTTAGACGAAGGATCAACATAGTGTATAAATTGGGTTACCGTGGCTTCTTCAAATAGTTTTGAGTTGTTTCCGCACCGGCAATCTAAATAGGCCTCATACTCGGGCGTGTTTCTGAAATCGTAGGGTTCTACATATACTCCTTTCCCCAAGTCGGGGCTTGCCTTTATGCTAAGTATGTTGTCTGTTTTTTCGATGAACGTATTGCTGAGTTTATTGCCCTCACCATGCATAAAATAATAATACGGATGAACAAAACCTTCGTGGCAGGTTTTCCCGATATGTGAAACACAATCGGGGATTTTTTTTAGTTCACTTTCGGTTGTAACCACAAGCAAAGTGCTGTATGATCCAACTCTTAAATTGCGTTTCCACCTGTCGTTCTTCCCCTCAAAAAAATACATGTCTTCGTTTCGCGGATTGCCCACAATGCGAAATGAATCGTTGATTTGCAGCGATTTTCCGGGTTCAATACTGCCGGCCGGTTTAAACCCAATGCTGTCTTCTTCCCACGATCCATAGAAGTTTTCGTACGCATATTCATGCTGGTTTTTCCCGCTTGCATCGGTTTCGGGAATTTTGTACGACTCGTTTTGATAGTATATTTTGTAATAATACTTTTCAGGTTTATCTCCGGTGTTTTCAATGGTAAACGCTACATCGAACATGCCGTTCTCTGTTTGGTTTTTTCCCGGTGCTACAAACCCGTGAATAGCTCCATCGTAATCGAGCCACAAAACTTTGGGGTGTTGTTCTTCGGGGCGATAATTGCTAAGCCATTCAATGTTGCCTACAGTATAACCAAGGTTTTTATTCTTTGTATCACCCTTACACGAAAGCAGCAGCGAGAGTATCGTGAGCAATACAATAACTACACCTGTCATCACTTTATTCAATCTCATACACTTCAGCTTTTTGATTTAACATCTGTTGTTTGCTGTTTCGGGGCATTTTCTGTTTTTGCGATTGTTTGCATGTAAACGAAAAGCACATCAATTCATCGTGTAGGTCGCCGTAGAAATTTCCGGAAACCAGTATCGTTGACGGGTAATACTTTGGATTTTTGCCATCGGCAAAGCCCTTAAAATCGATATAATGAGTAATTTCATAAAACTGTCGACCTAGCTTTAGCATCTTCATATCGAAACGCCAGCTTCGGTCAAGCATAAGTGTGTTCAAATACTGATTGTCGGAAAAATTACCGATAAGGTAGTTCGCCGTTGCCGGCATCCCATCATATCCGGTATTGCCGCTAATTTTATTACCTATAGCTTTTAAACTTACAGAACCTTGTTTGCTCTCGATACCGAAAATACGGTAATAGCTTGTTTTGTTCGATGCGTAAATACATAGTAACTCGTTGCCCGGGTTGTCGGCCAACAAATCGCCACATTGCCAGAAAATAATTTCTCCTTTTTCAGATGGTATCGTCTGAATTGCTTGCAATTGGTTATTGACAGGCACCGTATAAAACAAATCGAATGAGTCGTATATCAGCAATCCATTGGGCTTGTTATTTTCAATAATAGTGCAAACCTTTTTAACAGAGTTGTTTAGGCCTGCCGATTCATAGGATTGTTCCCATAATTTGGCTGAGTTAATCGCATCGCGTTCCACCTCCAGTCTTAGGCAATATATCATATTATTGCTGTTGTCAAATACCAGTATTTCATCTGTTTTGTTACCGTTGCTGTTGTAGTTTGCCAACACTATTTTGTCTGATTGAACTGCATTCAGATTCAAGGGCTTACTTCTCAATCGTTGGTCTTCGACATAATAGCACGACAGTTTGTCGGGAGAAACGCCGGCAATTACCTGCTGATATTGCGTTCCTAATATGTTAACGGTAAATGCAATGTTGAACATCGATGCCGATGCACTAAAACTTAGTGGGGTCACCCTGCCGGTTTCGAAAAATCTTACAGGGTATGGTGGTTGGTTTATTTTTGGAGAAAAATCAGGGTTTACAGTGAGGTCGCATAAAACTTCGGAGCCCTGTTTAATGTCTCCTTTGCTCTTTAATACAAAGTATATGTCGTCAACAAAAACGGTGTTTTCGTTTCGGTTCCATCCATATACCTCCAATATGTTGTCAGGTTGACACACATCAGCATCCAATGGCATATATCCCTGCATTCTATTCCATTCTCCTGGTTTGGTTTGCTGATTAACATGATGGCCATACCAATGCACCACATTTCCATCGGGGTCTTTAATGCTGAAAACCAACACAAAATTTACTGTCTCTTTCTGATTCATAAAGAAGAATCTGTAGTTCATTTGGTCGATGTTCGACAAATCGAAATCAGATAGAGGGAAGCTGCTCACATATGAATAGGCGTTTTCGCCTGTTGTTATCGCCGATTGCAGGCCTTGATATGCCTGTTTTGTCGTAATACCGTCGGCTTGCATATTTTCGAAATCGATAAGCGCCGAACGTGCATGCGATTTGGTAATTTCCGATTGATTAACAATAAGTTCGATGTCGTCGATATATACCTTATGGTTTGGCCCCAGCGAGTTAAAAGCGTAAATTTTAATTTTATTGCCACTCGCCAACAGGCTGTCGTTAATGGCGAAAACATCACCTGTGTGAAACCATTGTTCCGCTTGAATATTGTTGCTTTTTACATGATGACCCTGCCAGTAGATTTGTTGCCAAGAAGCATCGAAAACTGAGAGAACCAACATTACATTGATTTCTTTTTTATCGGAATATAGCCAGCAGTACAAGCCAATTTCGTTAATGTTTTCAGCGTTGAGGTTATCCGGTTCCAGAATAATGGCAGCAGAATAAGAATCTTTGTCGGGCATTACACTGCTTTTGCTTCCCGAGTAAGATACATCGCTGCTGATCACGTGCATAGTGGCCGGGTCGAGATATTGACGGGTTTCAAAATCAATCACAATTCTGTCGGTCGAAACAGTCTGTTTTTCCAGATTCGATGCCGAGTTATTGCCCTGCCGAAAGTTAAGTTTCGATAAAAAGAAAAAGATTATTGTCAACACGCAAATGGCGAATAACACAAAAATCAGTTGGGTTTTTCTATTGTTAACGATTCGATGTAACATCACTTTCTGAACTTTCTTCTTCGTTATTGGTATCCACATTTGTTTCGTTCACAATGTACAGGGGGCGATTTCTTACATTATTTCCAATGCGGCTGATATATTCACCAATTATACCCAGACTGATGAGTTGTATGCCTCCTATAAACAGAACACTTAATATAAGTGAAGTCCAACCCTGAATATATTCTTGCGCAATAAAACGTTGATACAGAGCCCATAATATCAAAATAAACGAAACAATACTAAAGATAAAGCCCAGATATGTTGCAAATTTCAGCGGAAAGTCAGAGAAAGATGTAATTCCATCAAGTGCAAAACGCCACATTTTTTTTAGCGAATAGCCCGACTTCCCTTCTACCCGTTTGTCGCGGCTGAAAGTAACACTGGTTTGCCTGAATCCAATCCAGGCGATTTGTCCGCGAAGAAACTTTTGTTGTTCCGGCATGCTTTTTAATACCTCGGCTACTTTACGGTTTATAATTCTAAAATCGCCGGTATCAACAGGTATGGTACTGCGGGTAATGAGCGAAAGCAATCGATAGAATATTTTGGCAGTAATTTTTTTGAAAACACTTTCGCCTTTGCGCGATGCCCTTTTGGCATACACCACATCGTAACCTTCTTCCATCTTGTTGAACAATTCCGGAATGAGTGATGGCGGATCCTGAAAGTCTGAATCCATAATTACAACTGTATTTCCTTTCGAAAATTCAATGCCTGCCGTAATAGCAATTTGATGTCCAAAGTTGCGGCTGAAGTCAAGGTATTTAATTCGTCGGTTCGACTTGGAGAGTTCTTTGATTAGGTTCAGCGAATTATCGACGCTTCCGTCGTTAACAAAAATAATTTCGTAGGCTGCCAAATTCATGTGTTCTAGCACCTCGGCAATTTCGTTACACAGTTTTACAATGTTGTTCTCTTCATTGTATACCGGCAAAACTACCGACAGTTGTATCTCGTTATTACCTTTTTTCGACATCTGTCACAAAGATAATTTATTTATCGAAATCTTGTTCTTCTCTATCATTGTTTTCGGCTGTAATGGCAGGTTTCAGTAAGCGGCCAACCGATGACAGAGTGAATATCCTCATGGCGAATGCCAGCATAAACGATAAAGCCATCGCCGTAGGCATGGCATACAACCAGTTGTCGATTAATTCAGAACTACCCCATGCTATGCCCAGTGCCAGTGGCGCGAAAATCAATATTCTTGCAATTAACGACAGATTAAGTCTTAATTTTAAAATGTAGACAGCTATCAGCATCTGCGCCAACATGGTGAGCAATTGTGTGGTTACACTGGTAATGGCAGCTCCGGTAGCACGAAACTCGGGGATAAGGATCAAATTGAGACTTATGTTAAAAACCATTCCGCAGGCTGCCATAATGTTCAATTGCTTAAGGCTCCCATTTGCAGTCAGCAGCGAACCGAATATATACGTTCCGCAAATGCCAACGAAACCTATCATAAGCAGGCTTAATATAGTTGCCGATGTTTCAACGTGAGCAACATACATTAAATCCATCAGTTCCTTATTGAAAACCACACATGCCGCCGCAAGTATTATGGCTGGAATTATCAGTAACAGCGAAGCAACTTTTATAATACCTTCAACCGGTTCTTTTTTTTGCAACATCCGCGCAAACATGGGCATCAGTAATACCGAAAACAGATAGGCTATCATCGAAAAGGCATCGAGAATGCGGAATGATTGTGCATAAATGCCCGATTCTTTCATGCCATCAGGCAATAAGCGTTCGAGCATGATTGAATCGATTCGGTTATAGAACGCCATTAACAATATAAGCAGGGCATACGGAAGACTTTGTTTTAAATAAACAGCATAAAATTTAAAATTGAATTTGATACTAAAAAAGCGGGTTTTACGCAATACCAGAACAAATGCCACAAAGGCTGTAATCAAATACGATGCTGTTTGAGAATATACAAACCATTCGATGCGGAAAGGCTCTGAGCTGACATTGCCCCAGATGAGGATGCCACAGATAATAATCATAATCAGTCTGTCGAGCACCGAAAGGATACTGTCGGTTTTAAAGTGTTGTAATCCGCTTATATTCGAGCGCAAATACAGCACAAACGAAGCAAGAAACTGGTTCGCAATTAGTACTCCCAACACACTCATTTGCCTGATGTCGTACCCGATAGCTAAGGCCAAACCCAGCGATATAATTGCATAGGCCACTGCCAGCAATAGTTTTAGCGAAACAATATTCGAAAAATATTTACTGAGCATGTGGCTGTGTTGCGCAATATTGCGATTGTTGTAGTTGGTGGTTCCTAAATCGAGAATAATCTGCAATATCAGCGAGAAATTAAAAAGAGTGAAATAAAACCCAAACTCCTCGGCTCCCACTATGTTCTGAACGTTTCTCTCAATACCGAAAATCCAAAACGGCTTTACGAGCAGGTTTAGAAAAAGCAGAAAAGCCAGATTTATTATAAAATTCTTTTTCACCATTGTAATCTTCAGTTTGCAAATATAGAAAATTGAATTGCTTATTGTATTTTTTGCTGTAAGCTGATTAATAATTCAATATAAAACTCTAGTGATTTGCAGATAGAAAAATTTTCTTATTTTTGTACTCCTTTTTCGGGGCTAGCCCGTAAACGATATTTGCATTAATTAACTAAACAGAATAAAAATCTGACATGAAAACTTATCAGACCAAACAGATCAGAAACGTAGCCCTGCTGGGTAATGGCGGATCGGGTAAAACCATGCTGGCCGAAAGTATGTTGTACATCGGGGGTGTTATCAATCGTAAAGGCGATATCGACAGTAAGAATACAGTTTCCGATTATCGGATACTTGAGCAAAACAACGGAAATTCGCTTTTTTCAACAGTAATGTACACCGAATACAACGACACCAAAATCAATATTATCGATAATCCCGGTCTTGATGATTTCATTGGTCAGGTGGTATCTTCGCTCAATCCTGCCGATTTGGGACTGCTGGTGGTAAATGCCCAAAATGGAGTTGAAGTAGGTACCGAAATACACAACCGCTATCTCGACAAAGCCGGAAAACCGGTTATTATCGCAATGAATCACCTCGATCACGACAAAACAAATTTCGAAAAAAGCCTCGATATGTTACGCGAATCTTTGGGCGGAAATGTGGTATTGGCACAGTTTCCCGTTAACCAGGGTGTAAGTTTCGATAGCATTATCGACGTGATTACCATGAAAATGTATACATACAAGGATGGTAAAACCGTTGTAAGCGAAATTCCTGCCGAGCACAGCGATCAGGTTGAAGAAGTGAAAACACAATTGATTGAAAAAGCTGCTGAAGCTGACGAATCACTAATGGAAAAATTCTTCGAAAACGATACACTCAGCGAAGCTGAAATGATGCAGGGAATTGCTGCCGGATTACCTCACCGTGGAATATTTCCCGTATTCTGCGTGAATGCCCGCAACGATTTGGGTGTTGAAAGACTTATGGAATTTCTCGCAAATGTGGCACCTAGTCCCGACAAAGTCGATCCGGTTCACAACAGCGAAGGCAACCAGGTAATTTGCGATATTAAAGAAAAACCATCGGTATTTGTGTTCAAAACATCTATCGAAGACCATATAGGTGAAATTAATTACTTTAAAGTGATGTCGGGTGAAATCACCGAAAGTATCGACTTGTACAACAGCAGCAAAGGCGTTAAGGAACGCTTGTCGCAGTTGTTTGTTTGTGCCGGTAAAAACCGTACTAAGGTTCCCAAGCTTGTGGCTGGAGATATTGGAGCGACCGTAAAGCTGAAGGGAACAAAAACATGTCATACCTTGGTGGCTCCGGGTTTAGACTGGATAATTGAATCAATTGAATGGCCGGCTCCTAAATATCGTGTTGCTATTAAAACCGTGAACGAAGGTGAGGAAGAAAAGCTGGGGGAAGCTCTCGGGCGCATGCGCGATGAAGATCAAACAATTTTGTTCGAACACTCAAAGGAACTTCGTCAGTTAATCGTTTCGGGTCAGGGAGAATACCATTTGAATATCATGAAATGGCACCTCGACAATCAGTTTAAAATTGAAACCAACTTTCTAAAACCCCGTATCCCATATCGCGAAACCATTACCAAGAAAGCTCAAGCCGATTACCGTCACAAAAAGCAATCGGGTGGTGCAGGGCAATTTGGCGAAGTGCATATGATTGTTGAACCTTTTATCGAAGGAATGCCCGAGCCCGAAATGTATAAAATCAATGGTAAGGAATTTAAAATGAGTGTTCGTGGGAAAGACGAAATTGAACTCGACTGGGGTGGAAAATTGCAATATTATAATTGTATTGTTGGTGGTTCCATTGATAACCGATTTCTACCTGCCATCCTTAAAGGGATAATGGAGAAAATTGAAGTGGGCCCACTTACAGGTTCCTATGCCCGCGATATCCGTGTGTGTGTTTACGATGGTAAAATGCACCCGGTTGACTCAAACGAAATTTCGTTCCGTCTTGCCGGTCGTAATGCTTTTAGCACTGCTTTTAAAAATGCCGGCCCCAAAATTATGGAGCCTATCTACGATGTAGAAGTGCTGGTTCCCGGCGATCGCATGGGCGATGTAATGAGCGATTTGCAAGGCAGGCGTGCTGTTATTCAGGGAATGAGCAGCGAAAAAGGCTTCGAAAAAATTATGGTGAAAGCCCCATTGGCCGAAATGGGTAATTACTCAACAGCATTGCGCTCACTTACCGGTGGCCGCGCCATGTACAGCATGAAGTTCAGCGATTACCAACAGGTTCCCCCCGATGTTCAGGAGGCACTTCTGAAAGAATATGCACAACAGGACGACGACGAATAGCCTATGGCAATATTATACGCAAAGGCCGCTTTCAACAGCGGCTTTTGTTTTATAATCAACATTATAATCATAAATTTGCTTTTTGAATCAACACAATGCAATACAATAATTTCTGAGAATATGGAGACATTCAAAGAGGTTAAACGAACATTCAAATCGGCGATTCGCAAAATACTGAGCAAGACTAATAATGCCGAACTTGATGAAGCAGCCTTTCCTGCATATGCGCATAAGAATCCGATAATTGACTATTTATTCTGGGAAAGACTCAATCTGACATACCATTATATCTTGAAGAGACACAATAGAAAGAGGGTCCTGGACTTTGGTTGTGGTGCAGGTATTCTTTGCTATCTCTTGGCTAAACAAAATTTCGATGTCACCGGCGCCGATATTGAGTTTAGCCCACTTAATATGATAAAAAACAAGATCGACTTTCCAACTAACCTACGTTTCATCGAGGGAGACATAATTACAAAGGATATTCCCAATAATTCATTTGATGTAATTATCGCGCTCGATGTGATGGAACACATCGAAAACTATCCTGAATATATTGCGCATTTTAAACGATTGCTCAGCACAAACGGTGTTGTAATTGTGTCGGGCCCTACCGAAAATATTTTATACAAAATAGGTAGAAAACTTGCCGGCAACCGATTTACCGGAGATTATCATGTATTGAATATTGGGGAGATAAAAAAAGGTTTTAGTTCTCAGTTTAAGGTAAACACAATTAAACGACTCATATTTCCTTTTGTTTTGTTCGAAGTTTTTGTAGCCGAAAAAACAGAGTGTTTCCCGGTCGAAGCTTGAAACAAGACAATAGATGTGCCGTCGTTAATAAGAAACATTATGATTTGAGAACATATAACATTACGAGATCTCTATTGCTAAATCAGGCGTTTACTTGTCTTACCCAATACTTTCGGTAAAAACTTCAGGAGCAATTTTCTTCACCAGTCCCTGCAACACCGTTCCGGGTCCCGATTCAATAAACATGTCAGCACCATCGGCTACCATATTCTTCACGGTTTGAGTCCAAAGTACGGGGCTGGTGAGCTGTAATATCAGGTTTTGTTTTATTTCAACGGGGTTGGTGTGTGGTTTTGCATCCACGTTCTGATACACCGGGCAGCGGGGTGCTGCAAATTTGGTGTTCTCAATGGCAGCAGCCAGTTCTTCGCGGGCCGGCTCCATCACCGGAGAGTGAAAAGCACCTCCTACAGGAAGTTTAATCACCTTGCGCACACCGGCTGCTGTCAGCTTTTCGATAGCCAGATCGATGCCACGGATGGTTCCCGAAATAACCACCTGACCCGGAGAATTAAAGTTCGCCGGTACCGCGATATCGTCAACCGACTGACAAATTTCGGCTATCAATGCATCGTCGGCGTTAAGCACAGCAGCCATGGTTGATGCAGCGGCTTCGCATGCCTTTTGCATAGCCAGCGCACGTTTCAGAACCAGACTCAGACCATCTTCAAAACTCAGTGCACCCGCAGCAGTCAGGGCACTGAACTCTCCCAAAGAATGACCGGCCACCATGTCGGGAGTGAAATTGTTACCATGGGCAATGGCAAGCAACACCGAATGAGTAAAAATAGCCGGCTGGGTAACTTTGGTTTGCTTCAGTTCTTCGGGTGTTCCCTGAAACATAATTTCGGTGAGATTGAAACCGACAATTTCGTTGGCTTTATGAAATAATGCGGCAATCGTGCTGCTGTTGTCGAACAAATCTTTTCCCATACCGGGAAACTGTGCCCCTTGTCCGGGGAAAACGTAAGCTTTCATAGTATTTTTAGTTTTAGCTTAATTTTGATGAGATGAGATGCAAAAATTCTTTGCGTGTGGCTTCTTTGCAGAACGCACCGACGAAGTCGCTGGTTGTGGTTACAGAATTTTGCTTCTGAACTCCCCGCATCTGCATACACAGGTGACGGGCTTCGATAACCACTGCAACACCCAGGGGGTCGAGGGTTTGTTGAATGCACTCTTTAATTTGTGTTGTAAGTCGTTCCTGAACCTGAAGGCGGCGCGAATAGGCTTCGACCACGCGTGCAATTTTACTCAGACCGGTTATGTAATGATTCGGAATATAGGCAACATGGGCCTTGCCAAAAAACGGAACCAGGTGGTGCTCGCACAAACTGTAAATTTCAATATCCTTCACAATCACCATTTGATGGTAATCTTCGTGAAATTTGGCGGAATTTAATATTGCCTCGGGATCCATGTTGTAACCCTGCAACATAAATTGCATGGCTTTGGCAACACGCAAGGGAGTTTTTTCGAGTCCTTCGCGGGTAGGATCTTCACCCAGAAGGCTTATAATTTCGCGATAATGACCACCGATCTGTTCTATTTTTTCGGCATCGTATTTTTCGGTCTTTACATACCCGCCTTTCTTTTTATTGTTCAGCGATTGTTCCATAACTGCAATTTTGTTGCAAATAAAGCAATTTTTCAGTTAATTTGTTCAAATGAAAGTTCTGATAGTATCGGCCACCCTATTCGAAGCACAGCTTCCCGATTTGCTTTTTCAGGTTTTTACCGCAGAAGGTTACCATCGCCACGATGGCCGGATTCCCGTGCTGGTAAGCGGTCCCGGAATTATGTCCTGCGTTTTTTCCTTAGCGGAGATATTGCAACTCTACCAACCCGAAATGATTATAAACATGGGAATTGCCGGGTCGCTCAAACCTGCAATTAAAATCGGAACCCATTGCGTTGTGGCAACTGATTATCTGATTGATTCAGGCATTTTCCGCAACAATGTTTTTACGCATCTGAGCGATTGCGACTTCTCTCTGAACAACGATAAGCTTTTTCGGGCTACAGCCGATATGTTGCCACTAATGCCTGAATGTATTCCGGTTCATGGGCAAACCGTTAGTCTATTTTATGATTTGCCCATACACCAACGTCCTGAGCCGTACCAACAAAGCGCTGCCGACATCGAAACCATGGAAGGGGCTGCCGTGTTTTATGTTGCGGCCGCCAAAGGAATTCCGGTGTGCAGCATACGTACCATTTCGAATACAGTTGGCATTGCGCATGAACCCGGGCAATTCGAAAATACGGTGAAATCGAACTGTGCAATAATTGAAACCCTCATCTCACGACTCGATGCATCTTAATTTTGCCATATCGCCCTGCCCCAACGACACCTATATTTTTCATGCCCTGAAAAATATTCCCGGATTCGTGCCCGGCATAGAACCCGTGTTCACTTTTGCCGATGTAGAAACCCTTAACGGGATGGCATTGCGGGGAGAACCCGATGTTTGCAAGCTGAGCTTTCATGCCTACGCTTATTGCCACAACAACTACCGCCTGCTGGGTTCAGGCAGTGCACTGGGACATGCCTGCGGTCCGCTGCTCATCAGCAAACGAAAAATATACCCCAACGAATTGCGCGATGCACATATTGCCATTCCAGGAAAGCTAACCACCGCAAATCTGTTGCTGGGCATTGCTTTTCCTGAAGTTACCCATAAAACCGAATACGTGTTTTCGGATATCGAAACTGCGGTACTCGATGGCGAATGCGACGCAGGCCTCATCATCCACGAAAACCGCTTTACCTATGAAAAAAAAGGCCTGAGAAAAATTATTGATCTGGGGGAATGGTGGGAAAACAATTTCAACCTACCGATACCCCTGGGGGGCATAGCCATAAAAAGAAGCATTGCACCCCACATTGCCGAAAATGTAGAGCAAGCCATCCGCAACAGCATCGTGTATTCTCACACCCACCAAATCGAAGCCCTTGTCTTTTGCCGAAGTCTGGCGCAGGAAATGGACGAAAAGATATTGCAACAACATATCAATTTGTATGTAAACGATTACAGCCTCGATTTGGGCGAAAAAGACAGACAAGCCATACAATTTCTATTCGCCAGGGCAATTGAAACCAAAACCATTCCCGACGGGATTGATTTGTAGAGACGCGATTCATCGCGTCTCTACGGGGAATAATTTTCATCATTTGACCATTGGGTTGGGTTCATAATGATGTATTCGGAAATTTGCCTAAATGCCTTTCGATTGCGGATGATGATGTCGTAAAATCGTGATTGCCACGCAAATTCGGGTAAAATTTTACGAATTTCGAAACAGGTGCGGCCTTTGTACCAACGAATAATACGCGACAGGTTATCGCGCAACATTGGGTTCATGGTACCGGAAAAACCACCGGTTTGCACCGGTTCCCCCGTAGAGACGCGATTCATCGCGTCTAAATTAAGGTTTGTCACGTTTAATTCAAAGACGCGATTCATCGCCTCTAAATTGGGATTTATCCCGTTTAATTCAGAGACGCGATGAATCGCGTCTCTACGGGATTGTTTCCGATCAATTATAATTATTCCATGCACATGGTTGGGCATGATTACAAATTCGCCCAACGCGACATTCGGGAATTGCCCTGGAATTTGTGTCCACAATTTTGTTGCAATCTGCCCCGCATCCGACAATTCCATTGTATTGGAATTGATTTGACCCAAAAAACATTCGCGTTTGCCGGTACAAATAGTTACAAAATATGCGGCATTGTTTCCATAATCCCATCGTGGTAATCTTGCCGAGGCTATTCGGTATTTTTCATGAAATTTCTCCATTACATCACAAATATAATCTTTCGTAGAACATCATAAAAATCAGAAATCATAATCCTCGCATCTACACAGATTTTCTTTGAAAATATCTCCATTGAGGTTTAAGACAAAATTTACACATACAATTTTTTAAGTATCTTAGCATCATGAGAAAAACATTGTTAATAGCAACATTAATTTTTACAAGTGGAATATTGTATTCGCAAACTGTGTTCAATCGGATCATCGCGGATACGGCAGCTAATATAATGAACAGCGTAATTGTGGTAGATACTGGTTATGTATATCTCACCGGGACAGGAAATATTAACGGGATAAGATGCTATTCAATAAATTATGTTGATAATAGCGGAAATAGAGTGTGGAAAAAGCTATCGCCAATCGATAATAATCAGATTTGGGAGGGTTGGGACGATAATTTCAGAATATTTAACAATGAATATTCGTTATCTTCAAACTATAATAATACAGAGGCAAACCTGTCTGGAATACATATCAGCACTTTTGACAGTTTATTCAATATTAACGAATTTCATACTTTCTTAAATGATACTATTGACAAAAGAGTATTTCAGCATATTAGATCAAACTGTGGCGATTATTATTTAACCGGACAAATTTACGATTATGAACAAGGTGATCAATATCATTTATATCTTATGAAAGTTGATTGCAACTGGCATTTATGTTGGCAAAAGGAATATGGTAATTATATTTACGAATACGGTAGCTATATTATGCAAACATCGTCCGGTTCAATCCTTACTGGGGGGGAAACCTGGCTTACTGGTATAAACAAAACCATGTGGTATCTGATAAATACCGATACGTCAGGGAATATTATTTGGGAACGCTACTATGGCCGCAACAATTTTCGTAATGGGGCAATCAGCGGCCTAATCGAAACCTCCGATTCATGCTACTTAGCCTGCGGGAGCTACCCGGGCGCAAAATTCGGAAGTGGCAGTGGAACCATCCTCTGGGATGGATGCCTGCGCAAAATTGATACTGAAGGAGATGTTATATGGACAAGGTATTTTAAGAGCTACCTATTGAGCCATACTGGGTCCATCTTTTTTCAAAACCAGATTTACGCTATCTGCGAAAAAAATGATGATATTTATATTTTGGGTTGGAACTACAATTACGTATCTTGGAATGACCGGGCTTACTTGGCTAAACTTGACAAAGACGGCAATATGCTCTGGAAACGCGAATACTATGCCGTTGACACCAATAGTTACGATCAGTATTTAAAAGTGCTGAAGCCCACAAACGATAACGGCTTTATCCTGGCCGGCTACGGTAACCAATACGGTTCGTATGGCTACAACCCGCCCCAGCAGTCGTGGTTAGTAAAGACCGACAGCCTTGGCTTAGACGGGTTGAGCAACACGGAACTGCCGGAACTAAATATAGATATGGAACTTCCTGATACGGTGTGTATGGACGATACCCTGGGTGTGTACGCCTTCATATCAGGCAAGTCGGCACCTTACACCCTTGAGTTCAGTACTGGGCAGGTGATTGACAGTATTTATTATCCACCGACTTTTGTCCCCGTTGAAATCGGGCTTACTTATATTAACCTCACATGGGGAGGTTCTACATTTTTTGAAGAGACAATCACCGAAGCCACCCTTACCAACCACGAATGGGGCCAGTGTATCGCCAGACCGGTAGAGTTTTTCACTCCGCATACTCCCGGTCCACAACAAATAACTATTACGGTAACCGATGCCTACGGCGAAAGCAAGACCATAAGCAAGTCGATTGTAGTGAACGATTGCGGGGTGGGCATGGAAAACTTCGATAACGAAGCCATTAAGATATACCCCAACCCTGCAAACAAATCTCTTACGATTTGCCTGCCAGGAAACACAAAACAGGCAACAGCCGTTATTACCGATGTGATGGGAAGGGTTTATGGACGATATAATCTACATGGTAAAAAATCCGAAATTGATATCAGCCACCTGCAACCAGGTAATTATTTTCTGCAGATCACATTCAACGGAAAAACGGAAAATATGAGATTTGTAAAAGAATAAAATCTACATGTAAAGACGCGATTTATCGCGGTTCATAATACAAGAGACGCGATTTATCGCGGTTCATAATACAAGAGACGCGATAAATCGCGTCTCTACGGGATGTTTGTAAAATTTTTATTAATTTTACTACAACAAAACAATTACACAAAATTCAATAAACCGGGCATTATGAAAAACGCTACAATTATTGCAACACTGGCTTTGCTGATGATGTTTCAGGGAATGCTGTTTTCGCAAAACAACAACGTAGGTATAGGTACCAACAACCCCCACGCATCGGCGGTTCTCGATCTGGAATCGGACAATCAGGGGATACTGATTCCGAGGTTAACCCTTACCAATCTGAACCAAAGTTCGCCTGTAACAAATCCGGCAATCGGGTTGATGGTGTATAACACCGGTGGTTCGCTCGAAAACGGGTTTTATTACTGGACCGGTTCAGCGTGGAAACTGATTGGTGCCGGAGGCACTGTCGAACAGCAATGCTATAGCCTGCAGGAAGCCTACGAATGCGATGGTGCGGCCAACGGTGGGGTTATCAATACGGTTTCGGGGTCGCCGGTAATGATTAATTCGGCTATTAATGCCAACCCCGCACTGCAAATCGTTCATTCGGCCAACGGGGTTTGCCTGTCGGCCGGAAACACCCTTGCTTCCGGTTCGTATGCGGCCATTCAGGGGACAACGGTATCTACGTCAGGGTCCGCGGCAGTGTATGGAATTTCGACCGGTAACGGATTCGGAGTACGTGGCGACATTCCCGCATCGGGAGGTGGTGAAGCTGCCGTGTATGGTCAGAATGAGAGAACAGCCGGCGGACACGGTGTTATGGGGCTTGGCGTTAATGGCGTGGTCGGTCAGTCGAACTACACCGACGGATTCGGATGCTATGGCTTCAATTATGGAACTGCAGACCCTGGCATTGGTGTGTATGGCGGAGGTGTAACCGGTGTGGCCGGACAAAGCACCAACCTGAGCCTCAGCTATGGCCTCTACAGCTTCGATGATTGCGGAATATATAACCACCTCGATGTGGGCGGAAATTTGTATGCCGGTGGTTCAAAAAGTTTCAGAATCGATCATCCGCTTGATCCCGACAACAAATTCTTAGTACATTTTTGTATTGAGTCGGATGAAATATTAAATCTGTATCGTGGCACAACAGTACTCGACAGCAATGGTGAAGCAGAAATTGTCCTTCCCGATTATTTCGGCGATGTAAACACCAATTTCGCGTATCAGCTTACACCGGTTGGAGCAGCCATGCCCAACCTTTATGTAAGCAGCGAAATCAGCGATAACCGCTTCCGTATCTCGGGCGGAGTGGCCGGCGCTAAAGTTTCGTGGACAGTAACCGCCGAAAGAAACGACAGGTTGGTGCAACAAAACCCCGAAATGCGCAACGCCGAACCCGAAAAAACGGGTAAATTCAAGGGCAAATACGTGCACCCGCAGCTCTATTCACGCGATGCTGCCGGTGGTATCCTCTACCGTAACAGCCCTGCACTGCACACTGATCTGAATCCCCGTGGCAGCCATCAACCGGTGTATGAATTAAACCACTAAGTCATGAGACGAATAATTTGCTTAATAGCCTTCGGCATGCTGTTTCTCAGCGCCGGACTCAGGGCGCAAACCCTCTGCAACAACGGGCAGCAAATATGGCTCGATGCGGGCGCAGTGGTTTTTATTGACGGGAATCTGAGCAACCTTGCCGGAGAAATCACCATCGCTGAAGCGGATGGATCAGCTTCGCAGCTTACCATAAATGGCGACTTACTGAATAACGACGAGATTAACGCACAGGGTGTTATCAACCTGTATGGTAACTGGTTAAACAATTCCGTTTTTAATGCCGTCCCCGGAACCGTGAATCTCCAATCGGCCAACCACACGCTGGAAGGCAGTCAGTCAACGCACTTCAATAACCTGAACCTGAATGCTGACGGGATAAAAACCCTGGGCATTTCACAGTTTGTGGGTGGCATACTGAACCTGGGCGGATCGGAAATCAATACACAAACCCACTCATTGACAATCGAAAACACCTATGCTGCATCGCTGGTTTTTACCTACGGATTTATTTCGTCTTCCGAAGGGGGTTATTTGTGCCGGCGCATGCAAAGCACCGAAGAGTATATTTTCCCGCTCGGCAACGATTACGAAAATCCGGTATTTCGTCCTGTAAGCATCACCCCATCGGTAGCCGAAACCGCTGAATTTAATTGTCGGTTTGCTAATGTTGATCCCGATACCGAAGGCTATTACACCAGCTTACTGGGCGACAGCATCGACTTTGTGAACCCGGCATTTTTTCATGTCATAGGCCGTAGCATGGGAACCACCGCTGTCAGCCTGAAAATTTCCTACAGCCCTGCCGACGGGGATTTCGACCATCTGGCCAACTGGAACACTACCCCGAGTCCGGCATGGCAACTTATCAACGAAAGCTATCTTATCGAAATGGTGGAGGCCAATTATATGTCGTGTACCGGTTTTAACAATTTCGCGAACCCGAATTTCATTTTATGCGATAAAACCGAGCCGCCCATCGACACCACTCCGGAGCCTGAAGAAGACATCATTGTGTACAATAGCTTTTCGCCTAACGGTGATAACCTGAACGACACATGGATTGTAGAAAACTGCGAAGACTGCCATGTTACTGTTTACAACCGCAACGGGAATCTGGTGTTTATATCGGAGGACAACTCGTTGAACTGGGACGGCACTTTTAAAAATACCAAAGTTCCCGATGCCACCTATTACTACATCATCGACACAAAAACCACTGAGGGCATACTCAAAGGCAGTGTTACCATAATCAGATAGACATGAAATATTTACTCGTCATATTACTGGGGGCTGTTGTCGTGATGCAGGCATCGGCGCAGCAAATACCCCAACTGTCGTTCCGGCATCAGAACGTACTGCTCAACAACCCGGCTGCGGCAGGCTCAACCCCGTGTGCAACTATTGCGATATTACATAGGGAACAATGGATTGGATTCGAAAATGCTCCTTCCACCTCATATATTGCATACCAACAGAATTTTCTACAAAAAAATGGAATAGGGATTTCGCTGATGAGCGACCGCACTTTTCCCACATCACGGTTTATTATCAATGCCTCGTATGCCTATATTATCAAAATGGAAAGAATTAATTTGAGCCTGGGATTGGCAGCCTTGATGATGCAATATAATTTTAAAAATAGCGATTTGAGTTATCGCGACCCCTTAGACCCCAGTCTGGAATTTAGTGCTACTCAGAAATGGAGGCCGGAATCGAACGCAGGATTAATGATATATAATGAGCAGTTCTATGTTTCATTATCTGTAAATCAGTTACTTAATTCTGCTTTTAAACCTTTTTCTAACGATGGTAGGGGATTGGTGCAGAACTCACGACACTTTTGTTTTGCAGCACAATACCATTTTGTTTTCGACGCCCATAATATTAGCCCCGGTTTTTATTTGGCTGCTGTGAAAAGCTCACCTTTTACCGCTGAATTTTCGGCACAATATAAGTACAAGAATGCATTTTCGGTTTCGATGGGTTATCGGTGGGCAGACGCTGTAAATACGACTATTGGTTATCGGTACGATAGGTTCTATTTGGGATACTCATTCGATTTGATTACATCTTATTTCAGAAATACTGCTTTAACGTCTCACGAGGTAATGTTAACTGTTGATATTGGATGTAATACTTCGGCGGCACCACGATTTTAAGAATAACGAGGTTAATCAAATAAAGTGAGACAATGCAGCTAATTACCAGACAGTGAAGTTATTGTGAGAGGCTGGTTAACCATTGTCAAAACAAAAAGGCTTAACAGAGAGAACCCGTTAAGCCTTTTATGGTAATGAAATAAACTTGGCCTATTTCACCAGTTTCGAAAGCACCGAGTAACCCATAAGTTTTCCTTTTTTATCGTATGTTTCGTTACGAACAATACCGGCCGATGGCGAAATCCATTCTACTACGCTACTCTGAACTTTAACAAAGGCAATCTTTGAATTCACAGTGTAACTTATTTTTGTTGCCTGAAAGGTTCCGGCAGGTACGGTAATCGATTCGTTTCCTTCAACTTTTCGGTTACTCACCTGAACGCTCGTGCTAAACACCTGAAATCCAGAGTTGCTCACCGTAATGCTAATGCTTGCATCGGGTAATGTAGTTCCGGCAGCAAGCACCGAAGGATATTGCATACCTGTTGACTCTACTTTCATATCCATACCCTGATAAGCTTCGAGACTCGAAGGGTCAGTTAAACTGTTCATGTCGAAAAACAATACACCGTTTTCGCATCTGTAAACCAACTGACTGGTGTAGGTTCCTTCTTCTTTTGGATTGGTGCTTGTGTTTTCTAGAACAGCTTCGTAGCCACCCGGCGTTGGTGTTACCGAAACTACACGGGTAATATCTGTCGATTCAAGTTTGTCTTTTGCATCGAATCGTTGCTGTTCCCACATAGCTCCTTCGTGAATAGGATAATACTCAGGGCAAGTCTGAGCCATAGCAAACAAACCAACAACAAGTGTTGCTACTGTTAAAAAAGTTCTTTTCATAAGAATTAAAATTTTAGAAATTTGTAATACAAAAGTAATCTGTTTTTGATGATTTACAAAAACTGTGCTAAAAACCTACCAAAAAAGCAAACAAAAACACTACATTTGAGAATTAATCGAAAATAGTTTTATGTCGCATACTATTGTATTGATTGGGGCAGGTAATGTAGCTCATCATTTAGCTAAGGCAATCAGCAAAACTTCACACAAAATAGTACAGGTATACAGCCGAACTCTTTCTGCCGCACGCGATCTATCGGTATTTTGTAATTGCCTTTATACCTGCCACTACGAGCAAATCGATGCCAATGCCGAAGTGTATATTTTCAGCCTTACCGATGATGCTAATTTGCGTCTCATACCACAGTTTATCTACCACAACAAAATCATGATACACACATCGGGTAGCATGAATCCTGATATCTTTAAATCGTTAAGCCCTCATTATGGTGTGCTCTACCCCCTGCAATCGCTAAAGAAAAGTATTGATATCGACATGAATAACCTGCCTTTTTTGGTGGAGGCATCCAATAAGCAAACCTTGAGTTTGATTACCGGTCTTGTTGATCAAATTGGGGCAAATTGGTCAGAAGCAGATACAGAACAACGCACCTGGGCTCATATTTCTGCTGTATTTGCCTGTAACTTCAGCAATCATATGCTGGCTGTTGCTGCCGATATTGCCATGCAGAACCATATTCCCTGGGAAATGATGAAGCCCTTAATCGAGAACACCTTCAACAGAAGCCTGAAAAACAATCCGGCCGATATGCAAACCGGTCCCGCATTTCGAAACGAAAAGTCGGTGATGGAAAAACATAGTAATTTTCTAAAAACACGTTTTATTGGTTACGAAGATTTGTATAAAACCATCAGCAATAGTATATTTGAAATGTATTACAAAAACAAACAGGAGGACGCATGATACCCGATGACAGTCTGAATTTTAAGCAGTTACTGAAAAGCATTGAAGCCATTGTGCTCGATGTTGATGGAGTGTTGTCCTCGTCGATGGTGCTTATTGAACCGGATGGCGAATTGCAGCGCACCACCAATGTTAAAGATGGTTTTGCAATTCAACTGGCACTGCGCATGGGTCTCAAAGTGGCTATCATTACCGGAGGTCATTCAGAGGCGGTTGTGAATCGTTTCCGCAAAATAGGAGTGGTTGACATTTATTATAAGATCTCCGATAAAAATATAGCTCTCAACGATTTTGTCAACAAGCACAATCTAAATCTTGCAAATGTTCTGTATATGGGCGATGATCTGCTCGATTATCTTGTTATGCAACGTGTTGGAATGGCCACATGCCCATTGGATGCAGCCCCCGAAATAAAACAAATATCGCTATATGTTTCGCAGTATAAAGGCGGCGAGGCCTGTGTGCGCGATATTATCGAACAGGTACTCAGAACCCAGGATAAATGGATGACGAAGGAGGCTTTTGTGTTATGACAAGTTTTTTTAGATTAATACGATGGCTCAACTTGCTAATAGTGGCGCTTATTTTTTATGCCCTCTTTTTTGGCATTGCTCAGCCGGTTAGCAAATACTACGGCTACATTATACTGGTAAGTCAGTTGCAGTTCGGTTTTCTTGTGGTTGCTTTTTTAATGTTGGCGGCAGCCGGTTATATTATTAACGACTATTTCGACCGAAAAGCCGACCTAATCAATCGCCCCGATACAGTGGTAATAGGCGTTCATATAAAGAGACGCTGGGCCATTGTGTTACACACCCTGTTCAATGCAATAGGCATTGCTCTCGGTTTTGCTGTTTCGGTTTCGGTTGGCATGTGGTGGTTCGGGTTCTTATTTGTGCTGTTTTCGCTGCTATTGTGGTGGTATTCATCAAATCTGAAGCGAATACCATTGCTGGGTAACCTGTTGGTGGCGGTTTTGGCCGGAGTCGTCCCTATGGTGTTCGCCGGATTTTTGTTCTATGGCAGCATTCATGTGTCTGAATCTTATCACGTAGCCATGAATGATGTATTGAAACATATTTTTAATCTATCGCTGGGTTTTGCCGTATTTGCATTTCTGTTTAGTTTTATCCGCGAAATAGTGAAAGATTCCGAAGATGTGAAAGGTGATAGGGCAATGTACTGTAAAACCTTGCCAATTGTGCTGGGTATGGGTTTTACAAAACGATTGATCTCGCTATTGTGCTTTACATCGGCATTTTTAGTGGTGCTGGCATACTATGGTTATATTATGGAATTGCCATTCATGAAAGATGATTATATAAGTGTTTGGTATATTGCAAGCATGATTGTAGCACCGGTGTTATATTGCGGAGTGCGCGTAAATTTTGCTTTGCATTCAAAAGATTTCAAATTTCTCAGTTCTCTTCTTAAATACATTATGGTTCTGGGAATATTGTATATCCTGATTATAAGGATGGTAATTTATTCGAATATTCTATGATTGTAGCTCGCGAAAAATACAATATACTACTCGGCTCAGCAAGCCCGCGACGTAGGCAGCTACTCGAACAAATGGGTGTTACGTTCAGTTTGGCACGCATTCATTATGCCGAGAACCATGTTCCTGCTAATTTGTTTCGAGAAGAAATTGCGCTGCATCTGGCTGTTGAAAAATCGCTGGCATTCGGCGAACTGAAAGACTTTAGTCTGTTGATTACAGCTGATACAATTGTGTGGCATGGTGAACAAGTATTGGGAAAACCCAGTGGTTATGCCGATGCAGTACAAATGTTAACCCGTTTGAACAATGATTGGCACGAAGTAATTACGGGTGTGTGCCTAAGAAGCAATCAGAAGCAGGTAAAGTTTTATGATGTCAGTCGTGTTAAGTTTGCACGGCTTGCGCCCGAAGAAATGAAGCATTACGCCGAAGTGTATAAACCATATGATAAAGCAGGTGCTTATGGAATTCAAGAGTGGATCGGACTTATTGGTATAGAAGCGGTAGAGGGTTCTTATTTTAATGTGGTGGGCTTGCCTACACGAAGATTGTACGAAGAATTATCGAAGTTTTAAATAAATTGATGGATATGAAAAAGTTATTGTTGCTGTTTTTTATTTTAACAATGAGTTTCAGGCTGGTAGCCGACGAGGGTATGTGGATTCCATTGCTCCTCGAACATTACAATTACGAAGATATGAAAGCAAAGGGTTTTAGACTTAGCCCCGAAGACATCTACAGTATCAACAAAGCATCTATGAAAGATGCTGTAGTAATATTTGGGGGTGGTTGCACCGGTGAGCTTATTTCAAATAAAGGTTTGCTTATTACAAATCATCATTGCGGATTTGGAACAATTCAGCGTCACAGTAGCCTCGAAAACGACTATCTTACCGATGGATTCTGGGCAAAATCGATGGACGAGGAGCTGGCGAACCCGGGTCTAAAGGTGACTTTTTTGGTTCGTATGGAGGATGTAACCGATGCTGTTCTCGAGGGTGTTTCCGATGACATGACAGAGGCCGAAAGGTATGCCGTAATCTCGGCAAACATGAAGGTAATTACATCGAAGGCCACCGAAGGAACACATTATGAGGCTTTGGTGGAATCGTTCTACATGGGGAATCAGTATTTTCTGTTTGTTAATGAAGTGTTTCGCGATGTACGTTTGGTAGGTGCTCCTCCATCGGCTATTGGTAAATTCGGCGGTGATACCGACAATTGGATGTGGCCTCGTCATACCGGCGATTTTGCACTTTTTCGCGTGTACATGTCGCCCGACGGCAAGCCGGCCAATTACGCAAAAGAGAATATCCCTTTTGTACCAAAAAAACACTTCCCAATTTCGCTGCAGGGTGTGCGGGAGGGCGATTTTACCATGGTTTTTGGCTATCCGGGTAGCACCGAGCAATACATACCTTCATTCGCTGTAGATATGACAATGAATCAAACAGACCCCAATCGTATTATGCTGCGACAGGCTAAACTTAACATTATAAACAGGGCTATGGAAAACGACAGGGCTGTGCGTATTCAGTATGCGAGCAAAGCGGCTTCGGTGGCCAACGGTTGGAAAAAATGGATTGGGGAGGTGCGCGGTTTGAAGCGCCTTGACGCTGTCAATAAAAAAATAGAATACGAACGCGCTTTTAAGAAATGGACTGAATCGAGCCGTGCCCTTACGAAACAGTATGGTAAAATACTCGAGCAATACCAAAAGATATATGCCGATGCACGACCCTACTATCATGCATTCGATTTTATTGCCGAGGCAGGCTTTGGCGTTGAGGCCATTACTTTTGCATCACGATTCAATGCATTATATTCTGCCGCTCAAAGAGGGGTTGATCAATCAGCTCTCGACGATGTAATTAGTAAAATTCAGCCATCTATCGATGCCTTCTTTAAAGACTATAGTGCTGATATCGATAAAGAAGTGATGAAAGAATTGTTCAGACTTTACTATTTGAATGTTTCTGAAGCTTATCTTCCCGAGTTTCTGGCAAATCTCGAAAAAGTGGCCGAACAACGCGATGATTTTACCAACGATATGGTGGAGAAGGCTTTTGCAACCAGTGTTTTTACCGACAAGACCCGCCTCCAGGCCTTTTTGAAGAAATTCAAAGCCTCGTCGTACAAAAAAATGGAGAAGGACCCTGTTTTTGCCATGTATCAGCAACTGATAACTCTTTATCGCTCAGGCGTTCAGCCCGAAATTGAAAAAGCAGAAATGGCCATCGACAGCTTGAATCGTATCTACATGAAAGCTCAAATGGAGTTTCAGGAAGATAAGCTTTTTTATCCTGATGCCAATTTTACTCTTAGAGTAACCTATGGTAATGTGAAGCGCTATTACCCATACGATGCTACTACCTATTTGTGGTTTACAACACTCGATGGCATTATCGAAAAAGATAACCCAGAAATTTACGATTATAAGGTTCCCGAAAAACTGAAAGAATTGTACCATGCAAAAGACTTCGGCCCCTATGCCGATAGTGATGGAACTATGCATGTTGCTTTTATTGCAACAAACCATACCACAGGGGGAAATTCGGGCAGCCCTGTGCTTAACGCTAACGGGGAACTGATAGGTGTTAATTTCGACAGAAATTGGGAAGGCACAATGAGTGATATTATGTATGATCCCGATATGTGCAGAAATATTTCTATCGATATACGATATGCATTGTTTATCATCGATAAATTTGCCGGAGCATCGCATCTTATCGAAGAGATGACAATTATTGAATAATCACATTAAATAACAAATACAATGAATGTAAACAAAGTAATTCTGGTTGGCCGCTTGGGTAAAGACCCTGTGATTTCGCACCCGCAACAAGATGTTACCAAGGCCGATTTTACCATGGCAACAACCGAATCGTACAAAAAAGACGATCAGTGGCACGATATCACCGAATGGCACAATATTTCAGCATGGCGGTCAACAGCTATGTATGTTGAACGTCATTTGAAGAAAGGTATGCTGGTTTATGTTGAGGGCAAAATACGCAGCGGAAAATACACCGACAAGAATGGAGTGGTGCGCTATACCTTCGAAATAGTTGCCGATACTATACAGAAGCTGGAACGTAATGAACGTATCTCACCCGACAATTCAGGTGTTCAAACACAAGAAGGTAGCTCACAACCAGTTGAGAGCAACGAAAATCTGCCCGATACACAATTTAACCTGCCTCAGTCGGCCGACGACGATCTTCCATTTTAAAACCAATCTGTGTACCATGGCGAGTGTTTGCCTGATATTGTTGAATCTGGCACCTGAAACAACGGGCTTCTATGTGATAGGTGCAATATTGGTTGCATTGTTGTTGTTCATGTCGGGAATGGTATCAGGTTCTGAGGTCGCTTTTTTTTCGCTATCGCCAAAAGATCGACAGGCTCTTGACGAAAACCCTTCCCGTTCGGCTGCCAAAGTATTACATCTGCTTTCGAGTCCCGAAAAACTATTGGCAACTATTTTAGTAGCCAATAATTTCAA
>CAZEHA010000023.1:0-49175 GCA_964511665.1 uncultured Bacteroidales bacterium | reverse complement strand
ATTCGCGTTTTTCGAGCAAAGGAATTCCCAGCACATAGAGCAATTTGTGAATGCAACCGGTTTTACGTTTCAGTAATGCTTTAAGCCAAGGGCGTATAAACTTTGGCGACGAGGCATATAAGGGCAGAATTACCTTGAACTTAAATGCATCTTCGGCATAGGGGTGTTTTAACACCGAATAGCTTTGCGGGCCTCCTATGCCTTTTACAATGTTTTGGTAAACCGTGTTGTCGATATAACCGTGTTGCAAACAGTATTCGGTGAGTTGTGTTTTCGGATACGGGTAAAAAATGCTTGCCCAGGTATTGCTAGCATCAATTTGTTCGCTGACGCGCAGGGTTTCCCACATGTTTTCGGGTGTTTCTTCGGGCAAGCCAAACATGTATTCGGCATACAGCTTTATGCCTGCATTGCGAATAATTGCAGCGGCTTCTATTACTTTTCGATTGCTGTAGTTGCGGTTCATTATTTTTTGCCGCAGCTCCTCATTCCCCGACTGAATGCCCATGGCTATTGAGTGACATCCGCAGTTTTTGAGTATTTCGATAATTTCTTGTTTCACGCCACTTGGCGTAAAATAGCAATGAAACGGCAATGCAATTTTCTCTTTATATTCTTTCGAAAACGCAACAAGCCACTCCCTGTCGAGCACAAACACATCGTCTTCGAAACGTATGGCACGAGGCTTATATAAACGTTTCACTTCGAGTAATTCTTCAATTACCCGCGATACGCTGTGTTTACGCAAATATTTTTCGCCTTCATACAGGCTGCATCTGAAACTGTTTACACAAAACGTGCAACGGTGCACACATCCACGGGCAGTCATACACCTGATGCGTTTACCCAACACTCCGTATTGTGCATAAATGCTGCGGTCGGGAGCCGGGTATTGGTCGATATTCCCGACCAGTGGGCGCAGTGGGTTGCGGTGCACTATTCCCTGTTCATCTTTTACCCACAGGTTTGCAATGGTATTGTAAGTTTTGCCTGTTCCCATGGCCGACACCAATTCTGAAAAAGCCTCCTCGCCGTCGCCTATGCACAGCATATCGACCCACGTTTCCTGAATTACTTCTTCGGGAACCGAGGTGGGGTGTATGCCGCCAACGATTATGGGTACATGGGGCAACACCTGCTTCAGTTTTTTTCCAAATTCGGCAAAATACATGAAGTGGTTGGTAACTATCGACATGGCAACCAAATCGGGAGCAAAAGCCACTGCCTTTTTCAGCAGCAGGGTGTCGGGTATCAGGCGGTTAAGCAAAGGAATTTTTAAATAGTAATGCTTGCCCAGTGCGGGGTCGAGAAGCAAATCGACCGTATGCCCTTGTTGCTTCAGCAAGGCCGACAGTATTTCAACCCCTTTGTAGTCGGTTTCTCCTATATCGAAAAACAAAATTCTCATGCCTTTTCTGTCTTTTTTCTGATAAATGGATACACGAGCAGCATTTCGCCGAATTTTATGGTGAGCAGCATTAAAAGCATAAGAACAGGCCCCAGTTTTCTGAAAAAGTCGTTTACATTGTGTCCGAAATCGAACCATGAATTCGATAATTCAGGCTGTGTGAATACCCGCTTTAATTTTCGGAAGCTAAAATAAAACAAAAAACTTCCGAACAACACATCATATCGAATTTGCTTTTCGGTGTTGCCGGCCGGAATGTATGGAAGTGGTATTTTTCGGAAAGGGTTTTCGGTAAGTGTGGCCGTTGCAATAAAGTTTTCGTATTGCCCCACAATGTTCAGTCGGTTTTCGCGCTTTGCCATTTCAAAGAGTTCTGTTCCCGGGAAAGGAGTGGCGTTGTTGTATTTCACCAGATCGAGTTTCAGCTCACGCGCCAGAGCAAAGGCTTTTTTACGGTCGTGGTGTGTTTCGCCGGGCAGGCCGAAAATAAAATTGCAGCTCACATGAAAGCCCAGCTCTTTGGCAAGGTGGGCTGCCTCTATGGTAGTTTGCAGCGATTCTCCCTTTTTCAGGGTTTTCATTATGCTTTCTGATGCCGTTTCCATTCCGAGAAAAATGCCTTTAAACCCGGCTTCGTATATTGTCGAAAGCAATTCTCTGTTGCAGCGGTCGGCACGGGCTTCGAAGTTAAAAACCAGCTTTTTATGAAGACCCGCATTGCGAATGGCATCACAGAGCGTAAGCATTCGCTGTGGATTGCCCAGCATGTCGTCGTCGAGAAAAACCACCTGTTTCACCTTGTGCTCTTTAAGCATGTACTCCATTTCTTCAATCACCTTGTCGACAGGCAAAAAACGCTGGGCCGTATTGCCCGAAATTTTGCTGCAGAAAATGCAACGGTAGGGGCAACCCCTCGACGTCATCATATAACCCCGTGCGTATCGTGGGTGGGTAAACAGGTGATGCGGAAATGGTGGCAAATCGCTCAATTCGATGAGTTTTTCCGAATTGCGATTGTGCACTATTTTGCCGGAATGCTTGTAGCTTATCGCATCAATTTCGTGCAAGGACTCACCGTTTTTTAACGCATGATATAAGCGTGGCATGATTAGTTCGGCTTCGCCGCGCACCACCACATCAACCTGACTGTTGCCAAGCACTTCTTCGGGCAGGGCAGTGGGGTGCACACCACCAAAAACAACAATGGAGTCGCTGTACATGCTTTTTAAATGCGCTGCCAGATCGAGGGCGCTTTTGTAGCTGATGGTAAGCACGTTGAACCCAAAAATATAGGGTGGCCTAAGGGTGGCGCATTCGCGCGAAATTCGTGCCGGAATATCTTTTTCGAGAATGGCATCAACAAAGGCAAAAGGAATCTTCATGGTTTCGAAAATCGCCATAATATATGCGGTACCAAACGGAGGGTAAATCGGGGCAACTTTCCCGAAAATTTTAAAACTGTCTTTAGCCGATGCGTTTATAAAAATCATGTTGCCTCCGGCTTTTGGGTTATCGACATTTTTTTTGCAATATGCCTGAGCAGAAAGCCTCCGAATTTAATGCTTAAGAAAAACAGCAATGTAACAGTTGCCGGCAGTTTCTTCAGAAAATCGCCGAAGCTATGGCCAAAATCGAACCATGCATTGTTTAAATCGGGACGGGTAAATACGCCCTTGAGTTTGGCATAGCTGAAATAGAAACTGAAATACCCGTGCAAAATATCATGCCTTATTTCGTTTTCGGTGTTTTGCGGTGGCACATAGGCAAAGGGTATTTTACCGAAAGGGTTTTCGATAAAGGTCGAAACCGAATTGATATTTTCGTAGTAGTTCTGCAAATTCAGTCGTTGTTGCTGTTGGGCAATATCGTATAGCTCGGTGCCCGGATATGGGGTGGCGTTATTGTATTTTACCAAATCGAGTTGCAATTTTCGGGTTAGTGCAATGGCATCGATACGGTCGCGGTGCGTTTCGCCGGGTAAGCCAAAAATATAGTTGGCACTTACGTGATAACCCGCCTTTTTGGCCATCTGAATTGCTTCTACCACTTGAGCCACTGTTTCGCCTTTATTCAGCGATTTCATGATTTTTTCTGATGCAGTTTCAATTCCGAAATACACACCTTTAAAACCCGCATCGAACAGTGTTTCAAGCACTTCGGGGTCGCAATTGTCGCCACGTGCCTGAAAATTATATATCATTTTGCCTGCAATGCGGCTTTCCGATATTTTATGTGCCAGTTCAATAATGCGCTTTCGGTTAGCCAATAGATTGTCGTCGATAAAATATACATAGCGGCGTTTGTATTTTTCGTGCAGCATAATTAAATCGTTAACAACCGTGTCGGCATTGCGATATCGAAACTTTCGGCAACTGTTTATTTTGTTACTGCAAAAAATGCAGTTGTGCGGGCACCCACGCGAACTCATAACAAATCCGGTGTCGTAGCTTTTGTGCGAAAACCATTCATACGGAAAAGGGGCCAGGCTGTCGAGCTTGCTTACCACTTCGCTGCGCTTGTTGTGTACTATTGCTTCTCCATCGCGGTACGAGATACTTTCGATGTGCGATATATCGTGGCCTTGCTTAAGGCAGGTATATAATTCAGTTATACTGTTTTCGGCCTCTCCGCGCACTGCAATGTCAACCTGATTGTAGCCAAGTACCTCTTCGGGATTGGCTGTGGGGTGAATGCCTCCAAAAATCACAATGCAACCTGGGTATTTTTGTTTCAGTATTTCGGCCAGATTGAGAGCATTTTTCAGCGAGGCGGTAAGTACACTAAACCCGAAAATATAGGGCTTTTCGAAGCCTTCTGCTGCCTTGTCGATTTTTTGCAATATGTCGGTTTCAATTTGCTCGTCGAAGCAGATGCTTTTTATTCCGTTTCGATGCAGCATGGCCATAAGGTACCCGATACCTACCGGAATAAAAACCGGTAGAAAAGGCTGAAATATTTTCAGCGAGTTACGGGGCGATGCGTTGATAAAAATCATAATTGCCCCTCCTGAACTTGAGTTTTGGGCAATTTGGGTAAAATGTATTTCATGTTTATTGTTATCACAACATAAACACCCATGAGTATCAGTGCAAAGTCGGTAATTTCGGTAAAACGTCGGTTCCCGCTTATGGCAATGCTGAGTGCAGCCTGACTGATAATAATCAGTACAAAGCCCAACGGAATTCTACGATGAACAGGTTTAATTCGGCCAACAATACTCGCAACGAGCAAGGCTGCAACCAATATCAGCAGTATGCAAAAGGCAGTGTAGCCAAACGGCACAACCAGAGGAAACAGTAAGAAAGCATTGATAATTACAAAGCCCCCTGCGCGGTATTTTTCGATAAGTCTTACGCCAATTTGCAAGGTATTCAACAGAAATACCATACAGTATGCCAATAGCAATACATATAAAAACGGAAATACACCGAAAGCCCTGTACATTTTTGTCATAGGCAGCTTGAACAACATTGCGGGGTGATGCAGGTAAAAATTGAGAACCCGCAGCATCGCCCCCCGGTTTTCCATTCCATCGTTGTGGTAAAAACTGTTGGGTTCATCGAGCCAGCGCGCACTGAAACCTCCATCGTGTATGTATTCGTTGTGAGCCAGCAGCAAAGCCATGTTGTTGGTTTGAGTGGCAATAAATATAGCTTTGGCACTGAAAAAGCCTTCTCCAAACAGAGCAATTCCCATACGGTTGTAATCGGAAAGTTTTTCTACAACGCCACCATCGTCAATAATTGTGTCGGTATTGGCGCATTCGGGTTTTTGGGCAAATATTGGGTATAGAAACAAGCTGTCTTCAACTGTGAGAGGTTTGTGAAGCAAGTTGTATTCAAATTTCTCAATGTCGGTGTTTTCGAATAAGTCGGTGTTTCTATGGTTGTTTGCATACAGCGACCAAAGTGCAACGGGTGTAAAAAATACAGCAGTAAACACCAGAGAATGTTGTAGTGTAATGGTTTTATCGCGGCTTATTGCTTTATAAACAAGATAAAGAAGCAAGAATGCAGGCAGTAACATCAGCGATATTTTTGTAAGCACCAGCAAGGCTGCAACTAATGCTGCAAACACTAACAAGAGTAGGGCTTTTTTTTGCAGATAGACTTCAATTAACCACACAAAAATAAAGCTTAAAAACAGCAACAGTGCCTGAGGTTCTATGTCGTGTGCTGTTCTGTGGTATGTAGCAACAAAAAACAGGGAACAAATCAATCCAAGTGCAAATCCTTTGGTTTTCCAAAGCCTGAATGCCAATAAGGGCATGCATGCCGCGGTAATAATAATGAGTAAGAGTTGCACTTGCTTTAACCCAATTGCATTAATTCCGAAAACTGTATAGACCAAACCGGCAAAAATTCCATAACCTGGCGGGTGATGATAAAAATACAGCCCCGGGTATTGTGTAAACAAGCGATAGTTGAACTCGAGATTATACCCAAAATCGTCGAAATTGTAAGTTTCGAAGCTGTGGCTCCAATACGCGAAATACCATGGCCGTTTGCTAAGTTAACACCTGCAGAATGATAGGCTAAATCGTTCATTTTAAAACAAACCCCCTTGAACGAACTCGTCGAATACAAGATGGCCGAATATGCTATGGCAATTGTCAGTGCTATTGCAAGTCTGACTGTAATCTTGCCGATAATACGATGACTGCTGATACTCAGTTTTTTAAAAAAATCATTGTGTTTACCCGATTCTATACGTGTAAATAATCGGTGTAAACCAAAAATCAACAACATAAACAAAAGCACTGCAAAACCCGCAATAAAATACTGCATATAAGCTTTCCAGAGGAACACTGTAATAATTTTTTGAAAAAGGCTGTGCTCCGCGAAATAATGCTCCGACAGGTATACCGGCTTTGCTCCTGTATGCTTGCCGACATCAATCTTTATGGGTGCTTCGCCTCTTCCATAAGCAAAAACTATTGTGGTATTTTGTTGAATTACATTGGCGGGAATAATGAGTTCTATTTCTTTCAAGTGAAAATATCCCTCAACACAAAACGATGATTTTTGTTTGTTGAACGGAATATTAACCTTTCGTCCGTTGGGTGTAATAGCAATGCACTCAATACTGTCCGACGTATTGTTGATGCTGCTTTCGACCTGCACGAACCATGGTTCTATAAATGCAACATGAGCAAAGAATAAACGATAGCTTACCGAAATCGTTAGGATAATTGCCAGCAGTACCGAAACAAGAAGTATTAGAGCCGTCCTTTTGGTCATGTTTTGCATATTAATGCCTACACACAAAAGTAGTGCTTAATGCGATATATCCATATCCAAAAAGTTCTTTCGTTATTTGTAGCCGATACGAAGTTTTGCTTTGCCTGCGAATGGTTTTAGTTTTCTTGCTATATTTGAACCTTTTACAAAGAAAATGGACAGTAATAAAATCATCATAGAAAATAATGGTAGTAATTGGGTAAGGCTCGAACTAAAAAAGATTTGGAATTATAGAAGTTTAATAAAACTATTTACACTTAGAGATATTAAGCTTCAGTATATTCAAACCAAATTTGGCATGATATGGAGTTTTGTTCAGGCTATTACTGCGGCTTTTGTTATTAACCTTTTCTTTGGCATTCTGTTGAAATTCGAAACCGGGGGAATACCTTATCTTATCTATGCATTTCCGGGCTTAATGGCGTGGTATTACTTCTCGTTTATTCTGAACAATTCGGGCAATGCATTGGTGAGCTCTCAACATATCATTAAAAAAGTATATTTCCCCAAGTTGGTGCTGCCGTTCTATAGGGCTATGGTTGGCCTTTTCGATGTGCTGGTTTGGTTGATTGTGTTCTTTTGTATCTGTGTTTTGTATGGGTACCCTCTGAGCTGGAAACTTCTATTGTTGCCCTTGCCGGTATTTTTGAATATTATTACCGGGCTTAGCATTGCTATTTGGTTGAGTGCTCTTACCATACGCTACCGCGATGCATTTTTGATTATTCCGTTTTTGGCAGCATTCGGAATTTTTGTTACACCTGTGTTTTTCCCTCACACTATGATTCCGGAACAATATCATAGCCTGATATTTATGAATCCGATGGCCGGTGTAATAGAATTATACAGGTTTTGTTTGTCGGGCGTATCGCTCGATGTGCGATATTTGTACGGATTTATACCTGTGGTAATACTGTTGGTTGCAGGATTGTTTTATTTTAGAAAAGTTGAAAATACTATAGCCGACCTGATTTGATGCATAGCGAAATTGCCATAAAAGTTAGCAACCTGAGTAAAAAGTATTCTATATCGGGTAGCAGCGAACCCATAAGTTTAGGTGAAGGCTTGCGCAATTTTTTTGGAAAAAACAAAACCGACACCAAAACCATCTATGCACTCGATAATGTGAGTTTCGAAGTGAGAAAAGGTCAGGTGCTGGGCATTATTGGGCGCAACGGGGCAGGAAAAAGCACATTACTCAAAATTTTAAGCAGGGTAACAGTGCCCAGCAGCGGAAGAATAGAGATTAACGGCAGCATTGCCTCGGTGCTCGAAATAGGTATGGGATTTCACCCCGAACTTAGCGGCCGCGAAAATGTGTATTTGAGCGGAACCATGTTGGGTATCGATACACGAAAAATTGATGAAAGATTCAACGATATTGTTGAATTTGCCGGTGTGCAAAAATTTATCAATACTCCTGTAAAACATTATTCAAGTGGAATGTATTTGCGTTTGGCCTTTTCGGTGGTTACCAATATCGATGCCGACATTCTACTGTTCGATGAGGTGTTGAGCGTAGGCGATTTGTCGTTTCAAATGAAATGCCTACAAAAAATAAAGTCGCTTCACAACGAATTAAAGACTATTATTATCGTAAGCCACAATTTGAACGAGATTGCCGCGATATGCCAACATGTAATTTTTCTTGAACATGGGCAACTGGTGGAGCAGGGAAGTCATAATCTGATAAAAAAATACTTCGAAGACTCTATACAACCTTCAGGTAACAACGACATTACAGGTGATAGAGTTCCCGAAAAAATAAATATTCTCGAAAAAGATTTTAGCAGCGAACATTTGCAACCGGGCGACCAGACTATCAGAATTAAAAAAGTATATATTGTTAACGAGTCGAACAAAAACGACACTGATTTCTTTACCAATCAGTCGTTTCGTGTGTGTGTGGAGTTCGAAAAATTTACCGACACCGACTTTTTCGATATCTCAATTATAATTTCGAATATGCAACAGTTTATTCTTTCGGCTCAAACCATAACATCAAACATTAATATCGAAGAAAAAACAGAAAAAGGAGATTATATTGCAAGTGTGCTTTTCGACGAAGATTTTTTTAACGAAACCATCTTAAATATTGGTTATTCGGTTACCCGAAATAACAAAGACGTTGTTTGCTACGATACCCACTTATTACGAATGAAAATAAATTTGTTCATTGGGAATCATCAAAAGCAATACTACACCAATATACAAAAGTTTCTGGGTCCGTTACGGCCCAAACAGCAATGGATTTATGAAAGAAGAAAATAGTACCGAAAAAACGGTTTTTATTCAGCCATTGGGTTGCTTGATGCGGTTGCAAGACAGCAATAAACTTATGGAATTTTTTCACAACAACGGCTTTATAATTGTTGAATCGGCTGCTTTGGCCTATTACAAGGTGATAGTAACCTGCGGCCTTAACGAGAATACCATTACAGCATCGCTCAAAGCCATTGATGATTGCGATTTGAGTTACGGGAAAATCATAATTACGGGATGCCTTCCGTCGATGAGCCCAAGTTCGCTGGTTAATTACGATAATGTTATTTTGATTCCTTTGAGCGAAATAGAAACCATAGATACTGTTTTCGCAAAGGCCGGTTTCCTCTATTCCGATACGCACGAACACAATAGCTTTGCCGAAGAAAAACATTCGCAGCACGACGAAAAAAATGCAAACTTCGGTAATGTAATCAAGTCGTTTGGTTTCGCGAAAAGCCGCTTTCAGCAATTCAAACGCAATCTGAGGCATTTTATACATCTTCGCAAACCCAAAAACGAGCTCGAGCAAATAAAGACCCTGAGAATAAGCAAAGGTTGTGTTTCGAAGTGTAGCTATTGCGCTATCCGAATGGCTGTTGGCAAACTTAAAAGCCGCCCACTGAACGATATCGTAGCCGATTACAGCATTCTGGTGTCGAAGGGACATTCAAATATCATGCTGCTTGCCGATGATACCGGTTCATGGGGTATCGATTTAAACTCAACATTTCCGGAATTGCTAAATGCGCTGGGCAACTGTAGTACGAAACATAAAGTAAAGTGGCATTTGCAAGACTTATCGCCATACTGGGCGTTGAAATATGAAAACGAGCTTTGCGATTTTATTGCGAAAGACTGCTTCCACGAAATTCTGTTCTCGGTGCAAAGCGGAAGCAATCATGTGTTGCAACTTATGAAGCGACACTACAAAACCGAAGCACTTTCTGAAATGATTGTCAGAATAAGAAACATCAACCCCAAAATGCGTATTCTGAGTAATTTTATTGTTGGATTTCCGGGCGAAACACACGACGATTTTTTACAAACATTGCAATTCATTAAAAGGCATAGCTTCGACTTTGTTTGCATTTTTAAATATTACGAAAGCGAAGTAAGCGATTCGGTGAACATGTTTCCTAAAGTTGACCATAATATTATTGAGGAGCGGGTGCAAATTGTTGAAGAACTGCTTAAGAGGTATAATACATTGTACGTTATTATCTAGTATTACTCTTGTTTTAAGGGCATAATATCGAGAACAAACTATGGTAAAAAATAAACTATTATTGATTAATCCGAAAAACCAACAGTTTTACCATGGTTACAGAGCCTTGCCCCCCATTGCCCTTGCCATTGTTAAAGCCCTTACGCCCATGCATTGGCAGGTCGATGTGGTCGACGAAAACTTTCAGCCCTTACCTGATGCTCGCTACGATATGGTAGGCATTACCACCAACACACTCAATATATCGAAGGCTTACGAACTGGCTGCCATGTATCGGGCGAAAAATAGCTGCGTGGTGCTGGGTGGGGCTCACGTAACATCGATGCCCGACGAGGCAGTGCAATTTGCCGATGCCGTGGTGGTGGGCGATGCCGAAAATGTGTGGACAGAGCTTATTGCTGATTTTGAGAGCAATCGCCTGCAGAAGAAATACTACTCGGGCGACAATGCGCGTTTTCTGATGCCCGACATATCGTTTTATGGCCACAACTATACCATGTATGGTATCGAAACATCGCGGGGCTGCCACAACCATTGTGCTTTTTGCGGTATTCACATGCCTCGGCACAAAAACTATGTGCGTAAGCCCCTCGACATGATAATTGAGGAACTGCAACAATCGAAAAACCCGTTTTTCACCTTTGTCGATAACAATTTTTATGGCAACGACGATGCGTTCTTAATGCAATTGTTCGAAGAAATGCTGAAACAGAAAATAAACAAAAAATGGCAAACAGGTGTTTCGGTAAATTTTTTCAACAACAAAGAATTGGTTAAAATGGCTGCTAAAGCCGGTGCTGCGATGTTTTTTGTCGGATTTGAATCAGATACCGGGCAATCGCTCAAGGAACTGAATAAAAACAATTTCAGGCAATCGAATAATATTTTTGGCGATTACCGTAGTATTATAAAAACCTGCCATAAAAACGGAATTATGGTTTCGGGCAATTTCATGCTTGGTATCGAGGGCGACACCGAACAAATCATTGCCGAAAGAGCGGCTTTTTTCAAAAACCTAGGCCTCGACGAATGTGCATGTGTTATTCTTACTCCATTGCCAGCAACCCGCATTTTTCGGAAGTACCACGAAGAAAACAGGTTATTCTATACCAACTTTCCCGACGACTGGAAACATTATCACTACGGCAAAAGCTTGGTGAAGCACGAGAACATTTCGCCCGAACGACTCGAGCAATTGGCTTACGAATACAATATGCAATTCCGTCAGCGTTTCTCCGATATGGCAGCCGCTTTTATTACGACAGGTTCTTTGAAATCCACTGTGTTTTATTACCTCTACTGTCGCTCGTTCGGCAAATACAGCTCCGGGTTTTTCGATAGGCTGGCAAGTAGCATGCAAAAATAGCAGTGCGGCAATTATGGTAAAAACATGAAGTGAAGCATTAGAAATCTATGCACTACACAAACACTTAAAGTCTGGAGCTATGCGTATGTTTTTGTTTTTTAGCAAGCCTTATTGGAATCCCGGTCATATGACTGTGATTAAAGCCTTCTTTTACGACTTCAGGGCTTCGGCACCACCGGTAATTTCGAGAATTTCGGCTGTAATAGCAGCCTGACGGGCTTTATTGTATTGCAAGGTTAGTTCTCTGATAAGTTCGGTGGCATTGTCGGTAGCCTGATGCATCGCTGTCATCCTGGCTCCCTGTTCGGCTGCAAAACTATCGAGTAGTGCTTTAAAAAAGTGCATGCGCACAATTCTCGGAACCACTTCATCCATCAAAGTTTTTACATCGGGTTCAATTATATAATTTTCGGGCAGTTTTTGATCGGGAGGTGGAGGCACCGGTAAAAATTGTTCTACAGTTTGAATCTGAACGCCTGCGTTTTTAAACTTATTGAAAGCCAGATCGATAATGCCATATCGTCCTTCAATAAACAACTTCATCAAGTCGGCGGCAACCACACAAACATCCTTATAGGTTAAACTGTCGTAAACAGCAAAATTAGTTCTTTCAACATGAAAACCACGTCTTTTAATCAGTTCTCCGCCCTTTTTGCCAATACAATAAAAAGAAACTTTATGCTGTGCCATTGCTTCAGCATAGTTCTTCTCAGCCCATTCTACAGCATATTTCAGTACATTATTGTTGAATCCTCCGCAAAGTCCTCTGTTTGAAGTAAACAAAACAATCAGAACTTCGTTCGATTTTGAGGGCAACATAAACGGACTTATAAACTTTTCGTTTTCACTGTTGTTGAGTGCCGAGGCTATCGTTCGCAAATTATCGGCATAGGGACGCAATCCGGTAATACGGTCCTGAGCACCTTTCAGTTTGGCTGCAGCAACCATCTTCATGGCAGATGTAATCTGCCGGGTTGATTTTACCGATGATATTCTAATGCGTAGTTCTTTTAATCCGGCCATAACATGTTATTCAGTTTTAAACAACTCTGCAATTTCGAGAGCCGTCGATTTCAGAGTGGCAGCAATTTCATCGTTGAAGACACCTTTTTTCAATTGATCCATCACATCCTGATGTTTCAAATGCATCATACTCAAAAATTCTTTCTCAAATTCCTGAACTTTAGGCAGAGGTATTGGTTTCAACAATGCATTGGTACCACAGAATAAAATGGCTATCTGGTCTTCTACCTTACAGGGCTTATACTGATCTTGCTTTAAAATTTCGACGTTTTTCTTTCCTTTGTCGATAATCGACAGTGTAGTAGCATCGAGGTCGGAACCAAATTTTGCAAATGCTTCAAGTTCCCTGAATTGCGATTGGTCGATTTTTAGAGTTCCTGCTACTTTTTTCATGGCCTTAATCTGTGCATTTCCACCCACACGCGAAACCGAAATCCCCACATTAATAGCCGGTCTGATACCCGCATTAAACAATCCTGTTTCGAGAAATATCTGTCCATCGGTAATCGAAATCACATTGGTGGGAATATATGCCGATACGTCGCCGGCCTGGGTTTCTATTATTGGCAGAGCTGTAAGCGAGCCTCCGCCTTTAACCTTACCTCTCAGGCATTCGGGCAGGTCGTTCATGGTTTTGGCTATATCGTCAGACTCAATAATTTTAGCAGCTCTTTCTAATAGGCGGCTATGCAGGTAGAAAACATCGCCAGGATAAGCTTCGCGTCCCGGAGGCCGACGCAGCAACAACGACACTTCGCGATAAGAAACTGCCTGTTTCGACAAATCATCGTAAATAATGAGAGCAGGTCTTCCGGTATCGCGAAAATACTCCCCTATTGAAGCCCCTGCAAATGGGGCATAAAACTGCATAGCAGCAGGGTCAGACGCAGTGGCACACACAATAACTGTATAGCTCATAGCACCCGTTTCTTCTAGAGTTTTGGCAATTTTTGCCACCGTAGAACCTTTTTGCCCAATAGCCACATAGATACAAAATACAGGTTCGCCCTTATCGTAAAACTCTTTCTGATTAATGATTGTATCGATAGCGATGGCTGTTTTACCTGTCTGACGGTCTCCAATAATCAACTCGCGCTGACCCCTGCCAATGGGAGTCATGGCATCGATAGCCTTAAGACCTGTTTGCAGTGGTTCGTTTACCGGTTGGCGAAAAATCACACCCGGCGCCTTACGTTCGAGAGGCATTTCGAAAAGCTCGCCTTCAATGGGTCCTTTGCCATCGAGGGGTTGCCCCAAGGTATTCACCACACGGCCAAGCATTGGTTCACCAACTTTTATTGAAGCAATTCGGCGGAGGCGACGCACTGTATCGCCTTCTTTAATATCTTCGCTATGCCCCAGTAGCACGGCTCCCACATTGTCTTCTTCCAGGTTCAGAACAATACCCTGTGTTCCATTACTGAATTCAATAAGTTCGTTTGCCTGCACTTTACTTAAGCCATAAATACGTGCAATGCCGTCGCCAACCTGTAGCACGGTGCCAATTTCCTCGAGGCCAGCCTTGGTTTCGATTCCCTCTAATTGTCGTTGCAAAATTGCCGAAACTTCCGAAGGTTTAATATCTGCCATAATAGTTTCTGTTTATATTTTACTTTTATATGTATCTAATGATAGTTCGCGTTTTAGTTTTTCGAGGCCCGACTTCACACTGGCATCAATTTGTACATCGTCGATGCGTGCAATAAAACCCCCTATCAACTTCTCGTTTGTAATCTGATTCATTTCAATTTCAGCGTCGAAATGAGCTGCCAGCATATCTCGAATCGATTTCAGGTTTTTTTCACCCACAGGAGCTACTGTGAACAAACTTGCCGTTTTAATGCCCATTTCGGCTTTGTAGAAACTGATGAAATCGCGGCAAATATCGGTATATAAGGCTTCTCTGTCGTTTTGAATAATAAGAATGGAAAGACTTTGCACCAGCTTATGCATTGATGCCGTTATTTCCTTCATAATTTTTATTTTTAACGATGGCTTAATGATGGGGTTGGCAAAAACCTCTTTTAAGTCGGTGGATTGATTAAACACATGAAACAGAGAGTTCATGTCGTTATATACATCGTTTAGAACTCCTGCTTCTTTTGCAGAACTTAATAATGCCCTGGCATATCGAACTGTTATTTTACTCTGATTCATATCAGTTCAAATTAAAATCTTGCATGATTTCGTTAATCAGTTCTTCTTGTTTCACAGTGTCGTCAAGGTTTTTTCGGAGCAGTTTTTCTGCTATTTGAATAGAAATCACAGCCACCTGTGTTTTTATTTGACTAAGAGCACCTGCTTTTTCGAGAGCAATTTCTTGCTTGGCCTGTTCTTTCATTTTATCGATTTCTACTTTTGCCTGATTTTTTGCGTCGCTAATAATGCGTTCGCTAAAACTTCGGGCTTCTTTCAGCATTTCGTCTCTTTCGATGCGGGCATGCGCCAAAATCTGATCGTTATCGGCCTTTAGCTTTACCATTTCTTCTTTTGCCTTTTCGGCAGCCATCAATGCATCTTCTATCGACTGATTGCGTTTATCGATACCTTTCATGATGGGTTTCCATGCAAATTTGCCCAAAATGAAAACTAAAATCAGGAATGCCAGAGTCATCCAAACCACTAGACCTAATCCGGGAGTTACTAAATCCATATTGTCAATTTTTAATTGTCGATTAAACAACAAAAGAACCCTGCAGCCAACCGCTGATCAGGGTTCTGTTTTATTAACCCTGTAACAGGGCAACAACCACTGCAAAAAGAGCAACACCTTCAACAAGTGCGGCTGCGATAATCATGGCTGTTTGAATTTTGTTGGTAGCTTCGGGTTGACGGGCAATGGCATCCATAGCCGATCCACCGATTCTTCCGATACCCAGGCCGGCACCTATTACTGCCAAACCTGCTCCAATTGCTGCTAATCCTGTCATAAAACACTATTTATAATTAAACATAAAAAAACTCGTATTAATGATGGTCTTGCACAGCAAGGCCAATAAACAAGGCAGTAAGCATTGTGAAAATATATGCCTGTAAGAACGCAACCAGTACTTCGAGCAAATCCATGAAGACAACAAAAGGAACTGCTGCTGCCGATACCCAAAGTGCCTTAAAAATGAAAATCAACGACACCAAACTTAATACAATAATGTGCCCTGCTGTTATATTGGCAAACAAACGAATCATAAGAGCAAAAGGTTTGCTGATTACGCCAATAAGTTCAACGGGAATCATTATTGGCAGAAGCCACAAAGGCACTCCGGGGGCTGCAAAAATATGTTTCCAGTAGTTTTTATTACCGCTAAATGTTGTTATTATTAATGTAAATACTGCCAACACCAAAGTAACAGCAATATTTCCCGTAACATTTGAGCCACCCGGGAAAAAAGGAACCAAGCCAATTAAATTGTTTATTAAGATAAAGAAAAACAAGGTCAATAAATAGGGCAAATATTTTTTGTACTTATGCTCACCAATATTCGGAATGGCAATATCGTCGCGAATAAATAGAATTACCGGCTCGAGAAATGCCTGTAAGCCTGCCGGACGTCCGGGTCTTTTCTTGTACGACCGCGCAACGCTAACAAAAATCCAAATTAACAATGCGCAGGTTAGCAGCATAGAAGCAACATTACGAGTAATCGATAAATCGAGGGGGGCTTTGTTCGCTACAACAGGCTCTTTGCCGTCAGCACTTTCTTCGTAAATAATTTCTTCGGTTTCATCGACCAGATAAATTTTGCCGTGATATATTTTGTAGATGTTATTATTCTTTTTTACAGTTTTTTTTCCGTGGTCAAATTCTGAAGACAGAAAAACATCAACAGCACCATTGCAAAAAAGAATAACCGGCAATGCAATACTGATATGTTTTTCTTCGCCGTTTTTGGTATACGACATGATATGCCACTCGTGAGAATCTTTCACATGATGCATAATCATCTCGGTAACGTTGAAATCTTCGGCGTTTTCGCTGTGCTCCTCAGCAAATGCAGCACTACCGAAAACACTTATAATCAGAAGTAAAACTACTAAATATTTAATTTTAACAGCCATTATTTGTTAGTTCTTTTTGCGACTTGAAAATAATATTTTTTTTTTAGACAGCCTAAAAACTTTTATTTTTTTAACAAACGAACAATGTACACCACCTCATATACCAGATATATCGCATAAATCACAAGGAATTGCAAAGCATATCCGGTAGCAATTTCTTTTTTGTGCAGCAACACCGGAAGTAAAAATATTACCGACAACAGCATTTTGAAAAAGCCCGCAGCCATAAAACCCATTCCCATCAGCTTAACATCACGATTCAACAGCCAAATAACTATTATTAAATTAATAAGAGTAAGAATAAACAAAAACACATGATAGGCCCAAAAGCCCGATGGGCTTGAAAGATTCAGGATAAAAAACACAACAGACCAATGAACCAGAAATACCAGGATACCAAATCCGACAAATCTGAGGAGTACTTTTTTGTTGTTATGAAACCAATTAATCACGTGGTAATTGTTTAATCATTAAATATATAGCGGCAAAAACACCAAACAGCGACAACACAACGGTAAACAACGGAAAACCTATAACGGTTTTTTCGTCGAGCCAAATACCTCCATACACACAGCCCAGAATAATCGCAATCATCTGCACAACCATTGCCGAATAGCGAGAATAGCGGTTTAGCGGATTATCACTGTTTTTCGGCGACATTTGGCTCGACGGTAATTTTTCCGGCCTGCTGGCGATTGCCTCCCATGTTGCAGGTACCGGTAAAAATGGCACCGGGTTCAATCGACAATTTGTTTGTAATAATGTCGCCCATAATCTTGGCTTTGGCTTTAAGGGTCAGCAATTCAGAAACAACAATTTTACCTTCGATAATTCCCGAGACTTCAGAATTGATACAATCGATTTCCCCGATAATTTTACCTGTTTCGCCAATAATCAATCGCCCTTTAATTTGCAGGTTCCCCTGAAGTGAACCATCGATACGCATATCGCCGGTTGAAATAATATCACCATTGATTTGTGTACCATTTCCAATAATGTTCACATGCCCTTGTTCTATTTCGGTAGTTTTTGCCATAATGTAAACGTGTTTAAGCTTAATTTCACAAATATAGAAATATTCATTCAGTTTTAAAAGACAACGAAAAAAAAGCTATCGTTACAATATCCGATATGCAATTTTTTGCAAAATGCTAAAAAATATGTTGCGTATGTAAACATTTAGCTATACTTTTGGGTTTTCATATTTGTGGAAAACGTTGGGTGATTGCAACCACAGGAAAAGAATGCTAAAACACCAATTCTGACTTACAATCCCCTGCAGAGAAAAATTGTGTAACTTAAAATGTAAGAAAATGGGATTTTTATTCACATCCGAATCAGTATCAGAGGGGCACCCTGATAAACTGGCCGATCAGATTTCTGACGCCATACTGGATGAATTTTTAGCTTTCGACCCTCAGTCGAAGGTTGCATGCGAAACCCTAGTGACCACCGGACAAGTGGTGGTAGCCGGCGAGGTAAAATCGAAGGTGTATGTCGATATTCAGGAAACAGCGCGAAAAGTAATCAACGAAGTAGGCTACACCAAAGGCGATTATCGCTTCGACGGCAATTCTTGCGGTATACTGGTTGCCATTCACGAGCAATCGCCCGACATTAATCAAGGTGTTGAAGAAGGTAAGGGTTTGCACAAGGAACAGGGTGCCGGCGATCAGGGCATGATGTTTGGCTATGCCTGCCGCGAGACCGTAGATTACATGCCTTTGTCTCTCGATTTGTCGCATAGGCTGTTGCAGGAATTGGCTGCTATTCGCAGAGAAGGGAAAGATATGACCTACCTGCGTCCCGATTCAAAATCGCAGGTTACCATTGAGTATGGCGACAATAACAAACCCTCGAAAATTCACACGATTGTTGTTTCAACTCAACACGACGATTTCGACAGCGACGAAAAGCGAATGCTCGAAAAAATTAAAGATGACGTGAAGTCAATCCTCATACCTCGCGTTAAAGAACAGCTTGAACCGAGCATTCAGGCTTTGTTCCACAACGATTTCATTTTACATGTGAACCCAACGGGTAAGTTTGTTATTGGAGGGCCACATGGAGATACCGGCCTTACAGGTCGCAAAATAATTGTTGACACCTACGGTGGGAAAGGAGCACATGGTGGTGGTGCTTTTTCGGGGAAAGACCCCTCAAAGGTTGACCGGTCGGCTGCTTACGCAACCCGTCATATTGCCAAAAACATGGTTGCAGCAGGAGTCGCCGACGAAATTTTGGTACAAGTGGCCTATGCCATCGGTGTTGCCAAACCGGTAAGTGTTCACGTTGAAACCTATGGAACTTCTAAAGTGAATATGACAGATGCTGATATTGCAATCCGTATTCAGGAAATTTTCGACATGAGCCCCGCAGCTATCGAAAAACGATTGAAATTGCGTAATCCCATTTATCGAGAAACAGCCTCTTATGGTCATTTCGGACGAAGTCCTGTTGTCATTAAAAAACGCTTCCATTCTCCGTATATCGAGGACAAAACTATCGAAGTAGAATTGTTTAGTTGGGAAAAGCTTGATTATGTTGACAAAGTGAAAGCCGTTTTTGGCTGCTAAAATCGTTATCAAACACAATAAAGCGGCATAATTGTCTTTGTACCAATGTATGCCGTTTTGTTTTTAGCACGAAAACGAAACCTATTTCTTTTTTTTTTGCATCTTTGTATCTAAATGATATGCCATGTCGAGAATATACAAATACCTGCTGGGGTCACTTGGGGTTATTGTCATGATACTGTTTGTGCTATTTTTTACCCACATAGCATCGTGGATTATTATTGCCGTGGTAATAGCCATGATTGGTTCCCCTCTTGTAGAATTACTGAGTAAGTTAAAATTCAGAAAGTTTTTTTTCCCACGATGGCTGGCTTCGTTGCTTACCATTGTGGCATTTTATTTTATCATTATCCTGTTTTTGAATTTCTTCATTCCGCTTATCGCAAAACAAATGGCTGAATTCAGTCAACTTGACGTAGAGCTTATTTCGGAAGCCTTCGACCAGCCAATCAGAGAAATTGATGAATTTATACACCATTACAACCTAAGCAGCGAAGAACATTTTTCGATACGTGAAACCGCCCTGCATGAAATACAACAATTGTTGAGTTTTTCATCAGCATCCAATCTTATTAATTCCATTTTAGGAGCAATGGGGTCGATAATACTCGGGCTTTTTGCCGTGACATTTATCTCGTTCTTTTTTTTGAAAGACAAAATGCTTTTCGACAAAGGAGTGGTAGCCATGGTTCCTGTTAGGGTCGAAGAAAAAACCAGAAATGCACTAGGAGAAATTCGCCGACTGATATCCAGATATTTTTTAGCACTAATTCTCGAAGTGTTTTGTATGATAGTAATTGTAACCTTGGGGCTTTGGATTGTTGGGCTTAACTTTGAACTGGCTTTGCTAATAGGCATGATGGCTGGTTTTTTCAACATTATACCTTATCTGGGCCCATGGATTGGCGCAGTATTGGGTGTGATAATGGCTATTGCCGGAAACATCGGGCTCGATTTTAGTAGCCAGATAGTACCCCTTGTCGGTTATATTGTTATGGTTTTTGCGGTAGCGCAACTTATCGACAACATAGTGCTGCAGCCTTTTATTTATTCGAAGAGTGTGAAAGCCCATCCTCTCGAAATATTTATTGTAATATTAGTTGCCGGCTCAATTGGTGGAATTATAGGAATGATGCTGGCAATTCCTGCATACACAGTTTTAAGGGTACTCGCCAAAGAGTTTTTCAATCATTACAAGTTTGTTCAGGAAATTACAAAAAGCCTTGATATTCAAGACAATCATAAATAATTGTTTGCATGAGAGTATATAAATTCGGTGGTGCTTCGGTAAAAGATGCAAATGCAATAAGAAACTTGCGTTCGATAATTGAAAAACATGCTGATTGTAAGCTTATTGTGGTGATTTCGGCCATGGATAAAACTACCAATGCATTTGAACTTCTGCATGGCTATCATTATAGTGGCGATGAACGTATGACCGAACAATTTGAAAAAATATGTGATTTTCACAGATTGGTGTGCAACCAATTGTTTAGCAGCGAAAACGATCGGCAAGCTTTATTTTTAAACGACTGTTTCGACGAGATTAAAAGTATTATGAACAAGCCGGCTTCAGCAAACTACGATTTTGGTTACGATAGGCTGGTTTGCTACGGAGAATTGCTTTCAACAAAAATTATTTACAGGTATTTGAGTGAGTCAAATCAAAACATATCATTTCTCGATATACGAAAGTTGATACGCACCAACAACACATACCGTGAAGCTCGTGTCGACTGGGAATATTCGGCTGCCATGACCAGTAAATACTTCAACAACAATAACACCGACATTACCATTACACAAGGTTTTATCGGCAGCACCTCCGAAGGGTTGACTACCACACTGGGTCGCGAAGGATCTGATTTTACCGCTGCCATTCTGGCATTTTTGCTTAATGCCGAAGATGTTACCATTTGGAAAGATGTTCCGGGTATTATGAATGCCGACCCTGTTTGGTACAAAAACCCCGAAAAAATTGATGTTATTTCGTATCAGGAGGCAATAGAATTGGCTTTTTACGGAGCTAAGGTAATACATCCACGAACGGTAAAACCTCTCGAAAACAAGAAAATCCCTTTGTTGGTGAAATCGTTTATCAAGCCCGACGATACAGGCACGTGTATTACCCACACTCAGGCATATGTGCATTACCCCCCCATTTACATCCTAAAACACGGGCAACTTTTATTGTCGATACTGCCTAAAGATTTTTCATTCATTGCCGAAGACAATCTCAGTACCATTTTTGCCATTTTCGACCGTTACAGAACTCATGTTAACCTCATTCAGAATTCGGCAATCAGTTTTTCGGCCTGCACCGACATCAATACAAATACATATCGGGCAATGATTGAAGAGCTGCAAAAAGACTTTGTGGTGAAATACAACGAAAACCTTACTTTAGTTACTATAAGACATTATAATGATGAAGCCATTCAAAAAATAATATCGGGTAAGACCATTTTACTCGAACAAAAAAGTCGTTCTACCGTGAGATATGTTATTCATTAATTTTATCAAAAGCCGCAAAGGCATGAAAAATATTGTTTTATGAAAATACTGTTATTGGGCTCGGGTGGACGCGAGCATGCATTGGCGTGGAAAATATCGCAAAGTCCATTATGTACCGAATTATTTATTGCTCCCGGAAATGCCGGTACCGCAATATGTGGGCAGAATGTTAATATAAAAGCAGATGATGTTGAGGCTATTGGCAACTTCGTTGTTGACAACAATATCGGTTTTGTTTTTCCCGGACCTGAAGCCCCTTTGGTTGCAGGTATTTACGATTATTTCAAATCGTCGCCTCTACTTGAGCATGTCGGTATATTGGGTCCTTCGAAACAGGGAGCCATGCTCGAAGGAAGCAAGAATTTTGCAAAACAATTTATGCTAAAATACGATATCCCTACAGCCCGGCATTTTTCGGTAACAAGTATCAATTTAAAGTTGGGTATTGAATTTCTTAAACAGCTAAGTGCTCCCTATGTATTAAAGGCCGATGGACTGGCTGCCGGAAAGGGAGTCATCATTTTGCATTCGTTTGAAGAGGCCTGTTCAACACTTAACGATATGCTGAACGGAATGTTTGGCGAAGCCAGTGAATGTGTTGTGATAGAAGAATATCTTACCGGCATAGAGCTTTCGGTATTTTTTATATGCGATGGGAAAAACTACCTGATTCTACCCGAAGCAAAAGACTATAAAAGAATTGGCGAAAACGACAGTGGACCCAATACAGGCGGAATGGGTTCGGTTTCACCTGTGCCATTTGCTACACCTGCTTTCATGAAAAAAGTAGAAGAACGTATTGTTATACCTACCGTACAGGGTTTTGCAGCCGAAGGCATCGACTATCGGGGTGTGGTTTTTATCGGACTAATGAATGTGGGCGGAGAACCCTATGTGATTGAATATAATGTGAGAATGGGTGACCCCGAAACAGAATCGGTAATACCCCGCATTAGCAACGACTTTCTCGACATTGCTATATCAGCGGCCAAAGGTAATTTAATGGGAAAAAGTATTATTACCGATACACGGTTTGTAGCATCAATAATGTTGGTGTCGGAGGGCTATCCGGGTAGTTATGAAAAAGGGAAACCCATTCGAGGTGTCGAAAATATGAAGAAAAGTTTGGCTTTTCATGCTGGTACAACATCGAGCAACACAGGTATTGTTAGCAATGGTGGCAGGGTACTGGCCATTAGCGCATATGGCAAAAGCCTCGATGAAGCCCTGCAACACGCTTATAGCGATGCAGCAATTGTCGAATTTCAAAACAAATATTTCAGAAAAGATATTGGGTTCGACCTGAAATGAATACATCTATTATTTATAAAAACCACGCTGCAAACTACATCTTAATTTCGATGCTGGCCTGTTTGGCCTTTTTTATTCGGGCGGCAAACATAAGCCTGATGGGAGGAGAAAACCGCACTTATGGTTTTGTTCTTCACATTTTTTCTATTGAACAGATATCTCCATGGCTCGATATAGGTTTGTGCTCTGTTGTAGCACTGTTAATTTCGTTGATGCTGGTCTATTTCAACAACCGGTTTGTGATAGTAGAATCGGGATTTCAGCACATTGCCTTCTTATACATAATATTCAGCAGCTTTATAATCGATACAACAGGTATGTTCAACACCCTGATTTCTTCGGGCTTCATCATACTTTCAATGTCTCGTTTACTAACTGCGTTCCGCAACGAAAAAGCCATATCGAATGCATTTGATGCCGGATTCTTACTGGCATTAGCAAGTTTTGCCGATGTTGAAGCGGTTGTGTATATAGTGTTATTGGTGTATATGCTTATTCAACTGCGTCCATTCGTATGGCGAGAATATTTCTCGGTTTTGGCTGGGTTTTTACTGCCATATGTATTTATGCTGTTTTATTTGTATTTTACCGATAATTTGATTGTGATACAGAACTTCTTGAATTCGGTGAATTATTCAAGTCCTGATGTATCAAAATACACAACAGAATACTTAATCATGGCTGCCGGCCCCATAATTATTGCCATTTCAGGTGTCTTGTATTTTATATTGGCACCCCATTACAAAAAGGTTATAACCCGGCGATATCAATCAATTATACTGTTTTTTCTTTTCTTGTCGGGTTTGGTAGCATTGGCCCCTTTTATAGCTCTGGCTGCTTTTGTTTATTTCGTTATTCCTCTTAGTTTCTTGCTTTCTCATATGTTGAAAGAAACAAGAAACCGTTTTATCGCGCTTTCGATTCGGATAATTATTGGACTTAGCTTTGTGTTGATTTGTATTTTTAATTTTTCTAGGCTATTTGGCATCTAATAATACTTTTAGCATGCATTTATCGTTACACAAAATAAAAACCTGCTAACGTGAACATATATAAACAGAAAAAACGATGGAAACTGCTGCTTTTTGTTGCAGCAGTTCTAATAGGAGCTGTTTCTCTCTTATATACGCATTTTTTGATGCAGAAACTTTCAACAGAAGAACGCAAAAAGGTAGAACTGTGGGCTGAAGCTACAAAGAATCTGGCTAATCTGGAGTCGGATCAGGATGTTGGATTTTTGTTCGAAGTACTAAAAAACAACAACACAATTCCTGTAATTCTAGCCGACGAAAACGACAACATCATTGCATATCGCAATCTTGATTCGGTAAAAATGTTACAGCCCGAATATAGTGCAAAAATGCTTCAGTACATGAAGAGAAAACATCAGCCTATTGTAATTGAATTGTTCGAGGGACACTACAACCGCATCTACTACAAAGAATCGACCCTTCTCACTCAATTGCAATACTATCCGTATGTTCAACTGGGAATCATTTTTCTATTTATCGCTGTTTCGTATCTGGCGTTCAGTGCATCGCGAAAAGCCGAACAAAATCATGTTTGGCTGGGCATGTCGAAAGAAACAGCGCACCAACTGGGTACTCCCATTTCGTCACTTATGGGTTGGATAGAAATCATGAAAGAACAATGCAACGACGAAATTATGATTTCGGAAATGGGAAAAGACGTTGAGCGCCTCGAAACCATAACAGCTCGGTTTTCGAAAATTGGCTCCGAGCCCAGTATGAAGCCAACCAATCTTATCGAAGTATTTGCCGATTCGGTTCAGTATCTTAAATCGAGAGTTTCCGAAAAGGTGGTTTTCAATATCGTTCCACACCCAAGCGAAATAAATAATAACTACACCATCCCCTTGAACAGGGAATTGTTTGAGTGGGTTATCGAAAACATTTGCAAAAATGCCATCGATGCCATGGAAGGCATAGGAGAAATTACCATTAAACTTACGTCAAATCATAAATCGGTTATCATCGATATTTCAGATACCGGAAAGGGTATTCCAAAATCGAAATATAAAACCATATTTCGACCCGGCTATTCAACCAAAAGCCGTGGTTGGGGTTTAGGGCTTTCGTTGTCGAAACGAATTGTTGAGCAATATCACAAAGGGAAAATATTTTTGAAAAGCTCTGAAATACACCATGGATCTACCTTTAGAATTGTGCTGAACAAAGATGCAGATGTTTCGTTACGACCAAAACGAAAAAATTAATGTGGGGTTATTCATAAGTTTTTTTAATTTTGCACGAAAATTTTTACTATGCATCAGCAATTATGCTATAATATTCCATTGCGCATCGCTAGCGATACGCCACAGGAATTTCGCTACGAAATTGCTGAAACATTTTTTGAGCAATATAGTAATGGCGAAATAAAGGGAGGCAATTTAACGGCTTCTGTTAGCCTCCAAAAAAAGAACAGTGCATATTTACTGCATATTTCTATAGTGGGTTATGTATTGGTAACCTGCGATCGTTGTCTCGATTTGTGCAAGCAAGCCGTTGATATAAGCGAAGAAATCACGGCCAATGTAACGGAAGAAACTCTAGTCAACCCCGGAACTACAAACATCAGCGTTTCGGGGCAAGATACCGAACTTAACATATCCGATTTGTTGCATGAATTAATAGTAGTTTCGTTACCGGTAAAACGCATACATTTACCTAAGGTATTTGGCGAAGATTGCAACCCCGAAATGATAACCATTCTTAATAAATATATTACAGTTGACGAAGAAACAAGCACCGATAGTCGCTGGGACAAATTAAAAGAACTAAAATCTAATACTTAAAATACACTGAAATGGCACATCCTAAACGAAGACATTCAAAAACAAGAAGTAAAAAACGTAGAACTCATTACAAAGCCGAAACACCTCAGCTTTCGAATTGCTCGAATTGCGGTGCCAGTGTTCCCTACCATCATGTATGTCCCGAATGCGGATTTTACCGTGGTAAGCTGGTTATCGAAAAAGAAGTGAAGGCATAGTAACCAAACTTGCCATATAATGAGAATCGGCCTTGATGTTATGGGAGGCGATTACGCTCCGCAACAAACTGTTGCCGGAGCTGTTAATGCTTGCCACCAGTTTAATCCATCGAATCGAATTGTTTTAATAGGGCCCTCTCAACTTATTGAGGATGAGTTGGCTAACCTGCATTGCGACTGTAGGCTATTTGATATTGTAGATGCTTCCGAGAATATCGAAATGCACGACAATCCTGTGAAAGCATTTGAGTTGAAACCCGACAGCAGCATAGTAAAAGGTTTTAAGATGCTGGCATCGGGAGAAATTGATGGCTTTGCCAGTGTAGGAAACACGGGGGCTATGATGGTGGGCGCTATGCAGGTTATTAAACCTGCCCGGGGAGTTATTCGCCCCTGCATTTCGTCGGTATATCCCAATGTGCAGGGAGGTAACAGCTTGTTTTTAGATGTGGGATTAAATGCCGACAGCAAACCCGAAATGCTGCTTCAATTTGCCCAAATTGGTTCGGTTTTCTCCGAGCTTGTGTTTCGGTGTAATCACCCCAAAGTTGGCTTACTCAACATTGGCTCTGAACCCGGCAAAGGCAATTTGTTGTCGAAATCGGCTTATGAATTGCTCAGTAACAATAAGCAAATTAATTTTATCGGCAATGTTGAAGCCAATCAATTATTTGATGCCGCCATTGTAGATGTGATTGTTACCGATGGCTTTGTTGGAAACATTTTGTTGAAGCAGGCTGAAGGATTTTACGAGCTGATGAAGAAACGCAACATCAGCGACAGCTATTTCGATAAATACAATTTTGAGCTGTATGGAGGAACTCCGGTGCTGGGAATAAACAAATCGGTTGTGATAGGTCATGGCAGAAGTTCGGCAAAAGCCATAGAAAGCATGTTATTGCAAACCGAACGCATCGTTGAAGTAAATCTTTGTGAAGAAATAATTAAATTCATGAGTCATGACAAAAATCAGAGCTTCAATTAAGGGAGTTGGAGGATATGTACCCGAGTACGTACTCACCAACGAAGAATTGTCTCAAATGGTAGACACTTCTGATGAATGGATAATGACCCGCATTGGGATAAAAGAACGACGCATTTTAAAAGAAGAAGGCAAAGCCACAAGCGATATGGCAGCTGCAGCTGTGAATCAACTGCTCGAAAAAACAAATACACGACCCGAAGAAATCGACATGCTGATATGCGGTGTGGTTACTCCCGATATGCAATTTCCGGCTACCGCCAACATTATATGCGACAAAGTGGGTATTGTTAACGCATTTGGTTACGACATGAATGCCGGCTGTTCAAGCTTTTTATTCGCACTGGTAACTGCAACCAAGTTTGTTGAAAGCGGAACACACAAAAAAGTAATAGTTGTAGGTGCCGATAAAATGTCGTCGATTACCGATTATTCCGATCGTAAAACCAGTCCCATTTTTGGCGATGGCGCCGGAGCTGTATTGCTTGAACCCAGCACCGACGAATGTGGCATAATCGATTCTATCATGCAAGTTGACGGTTCCGGACGGCAGCATCTCTACCAACTGGCAGGAGGTTCGTTAAATCCGCCAAGTTTCGAGACCATCTTGCGTCGCCAACACTTTATTTATCAGGAAGGGCAACCGGTTTTTAAAGCTGCCGTAAGCAATATGGCCGACGCTTCACTAAAAATAATGGAGCGAAATCAACTAAACAACGACAATTTGAATTGGTTTGTTCCTCATCAGGCTAATTTACGAATTATTGATGCAACAGCGCGACGGATGGGAATTACCGATAGAGAAAAGGTGCAGCTAAATATCGAAAAATATGGCAATACCACCTCGGCAACAATTCCCCTGTTGCTTTGGGATTACGAAAAACAAATGCGCAAAGGCGACAATGTTGTTATTGCCACATTTGGAGCCGGTTTTACCTGGGGGGCATGCTACCTGAAATGGGCTTACGACGGAAGTACTTCGTAAATAGCCCGAAAGAAATAAATCGCAATTTCACTGGCATTCAATTTTCTGTGTAACAACCCCTTGTTCGCTGGTTATTTTCAGATAATACATAGCAGGAGGCAAATCGCCAACTTGCAAACTGTAGCTACTAAACTCGGTAACATTACTAAAATCCCATGTACGAAGCTGCTTGCCCAACACATCGAAAATCGCAATTTGAAGCTCTTCGGTATGCCAATTGTTTAGTTCTATATGCAATAAGGAACTGAATGGATTGGGGTACACGCTAAGCGAAGGTTTATTGGGGACGTTTTCGCACTGTATATAAACAATATCTGATAGTGCCGACTCTCCGTTGTAATCGAATTGGTGTAATCGGTAATAGCATCCTTCTGAATTGATACTTCTATCAATAAAATGATAATGGTTTATGGTATTGGAGTTACCCATGCCCTGTATATCACCCAAGCTATGCCACGCAACTGCATCGTAGCTGCGTAAAACAACAAATTTTTCGTTATTGAGTTCGGTAGCTGTTTGCCAAACCAGCTTTACACCCTCATCGATGCAATCGGCCGAAAATGCAATTATTTCTACCGGTAAAGGATTGATATTGTCGCGTGAAGCAAAGGTAACCGGGCTATAAGATGTAAATGCTATGGTCGAGCTTATCATTCCATTGCCAATACTTCCCGATGCACTCCCGCCTTTATATTCCCAGCAGGTTCCGTTCCAGTGAGCAACAGCCAAATCAACCAAATCGGTAATACCGCTTCTGGCGCCGTCTTTCCAGTACAATGTAACAGCAGGGGTCGCATTCGTGGTAGTCATATTCCAATGCTCTACGCCACTGGTGTGATGAATATCGGCTTCGGTACACATATAAGCAGGTGTCCAGTTTAATGGACCCGGCACAAAATTATATTCAGCAGTAATTGTTGAACTCGCGGCAGGAGCAGCAATGCCAACCGGAGCCCATACAACACCTTTTCCTGTGGGGAAAGTAAAGGCACTTGTGCCAAGCTTTGCAACAGGTCCGTCAACATAACTATTATTCGATCCTCCATTGCTGCCGGCACCGGATCCAAACAACATACTGCCGGTACCGGTATAATATACTACACCATTTGAGAACGTTCCAGTTCCGGTTATGGTAATTGGTTGACTTATATTCAAATCGGCAGTACCTGCTGTGGTATTGTTGAATACTACATTGTAGAAATCGCTTGCTCCCGCACGTATCTCCTGTACTCCTGTGCCATTGAATGTAAGCGTTCCAGTTCCGCATGTAAAGCTTCCACTATTGGTGTAATTTCCCGATACCTGAATGGGTTTGCTGTTACTGTTGAATGTGGCGCTATTACTAATATTCAGATTACCCCGAACATTGCACAGTGTTTGGTTCGCATCGTTCCACAAGCTTACGGTTTTAGCATTAGACCCATCGCCGATGCTAAGATTATGAAAAGCAATGTTTGATGCATTCCTTATTTGAATAATTGCATTGTCGGTGCCCACCATTTCGAAAGTTCCTCCCGTTGCCTGCATAGTGGCTCCGGCAATAAAACAAACATTCCCACAACTCGAATGGTTGCCGCCCAGCACTCTGATTGTACCTCCCGACACTGTTCCTGTCCAGTTGGCACCGGCATAAAACGGACTGTAGGTACCGCCACTGTATCCGTTGCTACCAACACTGAATAATCCGGAACTCATCAATAAACCGACAGTGCCAGTTGCATAGTATACCCCTGTATTTACAACTTCATATCCATTCACATCGAAAACACCTGCTGAATGCATGAAATGACGTATTGTTAAATCAGACATAGCAGTAACTTTAGCTCCTCCCGTTTTATTTACATAAAAATAGTTATCAACCCTATTATTGGCACCGCTGATACTTATAGTAGTATTGGTACTGCCCTGCATATACAATCGTACATCGGACGGAACAAACGAGCTATTTCCGCTAATATCAACATTGCCGTTTACATTTATCCTACCTCCGTTGCTAATAGCGACATCACCTCCTGTTATTATCAGGTTTTCACCAATATTCAGTTCAACGTTGGCATTGACCATAGTAAGTCTGCCATTGGTTTTGTAAACACTTCGTGCCACATCAACCATAAATATGTCTGTATCAATTATAAAATTTCCGGATTCGAGATATAAGTTATTCACTGATAATGGACTGTCGGTAAAAGCAACGTAATTTGAATACCCTGGAGTTTTTTCAATTACCATGTCGTAGAAAGCTAGATATCCGAGACCACTTATTAAAGAATTGATTCCATTGCCCGAAAAAGTAACAGTACCACTACGGCAATTGAAATTGGCATTATTGGTAAAATTACCATAAACCTCTATTCCATAATTATTTACACTGACATCGAGAATGCCCCCAACAATTAAAACATTCCCACTTACATGAATGTTGCCTGCCAAAATAGCCGATGCAGCAGACTTGTTTATCTCTATATTATGAAAATAATAGTTCGCGATTGTTTGATTTGTATTCGACATAAAACATACAGTGCCGTTGCCCGGATTAAACGTCCCGTTACTTCCCGTAATAAAATCGCCTTGTACATCTATTATAGGGGAACCTACTGCAGTAATTGTACCGTTATTGGAAATATTGCCGTTGACGGTAAAACTAATAGAGCCTGTAAGTGTGAGGGTATTTCCTTCGTCAACTGTAAGGTTGTTGCATTTGGCCACGTTGCTAACACTTACATTGGGAACAGTAGAAAAACAACTTCCGGCTTTACGTATGAACACATTTGAGTTATCGCCGGGCACCGAGGCCGGCACACTAAAGGCAGAACCAGAATATTGCAACCAGTTGCTGTTGGTTGAACCATTCCATTCGCTGCTGGCTGCACCTGTCCAAACATAATCGTTACTTGCTAAACCGCTTGTTGCAGGCGAAGTTACACTTACTGCCATAGTATTTGAATTGGCATTGGGGCATACTCCACTGCTGGCCACAACCCTGTAGGAAGTGCTGCTAAGCATTGCCGGAGTAGTGTAGCTGGTTCCGGTTTGCCCGCTAATGTTTTGCCAGGAACCACCGGCATCCGACTGCCATTGTAAACTTCCGGCGTGTCCCGAAACATTGAGTTGAACGCTACTACCCGCACATACCGAGGCCGAAGGATTGGCACTAACCGTACCACCAATGGCCGTTGGGTCAACGGTTACATTTACCTTATCGGCACCAAAACAAGCTTTGTCGTAAACCACATAAGTATATTCGCCAATGTGCGACGACGAAGCATTGTTGATTGCCGGATTGCGTAAACCGGAGGTAAAACCAGCAGGCCCCGACCAAGAATATACGTAATTAGATTCGCCGCAGCTGAGCGAGCCCAATCCTCCCGAAAAATTAATAGTGCTACCGGTACAAACACTGATATCGCTGCCTGCTGAAACATTAAGGCCATCTACCGTATACCATCCTGTTATTAACTGTGTGCAAATTTGCCGCGCCGGGTCGGTGTGCAGTGCATTATAAACATCGATAGCAGGTTGCCAACCCGATGACGAATATCCACAGCATGCACCGGTAATTTCGTTGGTATTAATTTCGACAATTGCCCAAACTTTAAAGGTTTGGTTTGCCCGTAGCATCACATAGTTGCCCACATTTTGCAATGCCAGCGGATTACCCGCATTGTCGGTAACCTGAATTCGGAGTCGCACAGGAACTTGCTTATTTGTATATGTCCCCACCGTATTGATATACCGGATGTAAGTAAGTCCATCGTAACACAGTTTTCCCTGAATTGGATTAATCAACGATCCATCGGTGCTGGTAATACTAAGGTTGTTGTATGTACAACTGCCTCCGGGCGAAGCCGCAACATCGGCATCCGATACCGGGAAACCACTAATAGGCAATCCCCAGTTTACACACTCGGGCCATGTAGCTGTGTAGGTATAGGTTACACCTCCGCTTCTTCCCAAATCGATGGGGTTATTTGAGGCCGAGCTAAGGCTTACAGTAAGATTGGGAGGTGCCGATGCTGCCGAAACCGAATAGGTAGCCCCCTGCAATTGGTCGGTATATATGGTAAACTGAGCCACAGCGCTGTATTGATCTCCATTGCCCCCTTTCACCAAATAGCGGCAATAATAGGTGTTCATCAGGTCGTTCGGATACACAGTAACCGAAGTGGCATCGGCACTTATTTGGGTTCCACCCGAAGTGGTACCCCATTGAATATCGACAAAGGCATCGTTTTGAGCATCGATAAGTTGTGTGGTGAGTACTACCGGACTATTTGGACAAATCAGCCCGGAAACAGAAGAGGAAATTACCGGTTGATAGGGAATTGCCCTGTATTTAAGCGTTGAGTTCGAAGCACCGTTGGCGCAATTATTTGTGGTAATCAGCAAACGGACATTTGTGGTGCCCGGTCGGTATTGAAGCAAGGCATATTGATTAGAGCCATAATCATCGTTGTAGGTTATTACCGACCCCGAAGGACACGAAGCAGTTGACGATGGATACATGGTAAGTGCCGAATTCCACGATGTTCCCTCGGTGCTCCATTGATAAATATACGAAGAGTTTAGTGTTCCCATGTTCACATAGGTATCGTTTCCGATGGAACTGCTGCTCCATGTGGCCGATGTGGGTGCGGGAATGGTCAGGTTTGTTGTTTGGCAGGTTGAGCAGGGGGGGCCGGTTGCATAGGTAACAACTATGTAGTTGCCATTTGATATAAAACGTTTATATGTTGTAGAAGCACTTGACAATCCTATTGCAAACAAGTTTCCGGCAAGCCGCGATTCAAGATGTGAATTTGCTGTAGCCCCAAGAGTATACTGGCCGTATGTAGTGCCTGCACTTGTGCAGGAAAAGTTGTAGTAAGCCCCATTTCCAAGGTCGGTTGCAGCCACAGAATTCCAGGTAGAATAGGGCCCTATTGCACCGGTTACATCATTAATGCTGACAGTGACTGCTGTTGTAGCTCCAACTGCATTACAGTATAAAGCAAGTTTAACCTCGCTGATAGAGGCATCATCAGGAATAGATGTAATATCAAATCGTGTCCATGCTCTATGCGTGTTATCGACATAAACATAGATTGAAGGATTACCTTCGACAATTCCTGACGAAGTACCAAGCCAACCACCCCAATTGCCATACACAGTAGCAGTAGGGTCAACCACCACCGGAAAATTTCTTTCTCTGAGCCATTCGGAAGGAACGATTGTTATCACCTTAAAATAATTACCTTCAGGCTTTACCAGATAGGTGCGACCAATGCTACTGCGGCCATCAGGTTGAATCAGGTTAACCTGAGGGTTGTTGGATTCGTACACTTCGGGAACGGGAAAAATGTATACAATATTACCCGTGTTGTCGGCAACGGCAAGCCCGCCCGAAAGCAAGGTTTCGTTATGTATTTTTTTGCCATTGGCAATCAACGACCAGCCTGCCGGCAACACAATTTCTTCTGAAAAACCCAAATCACCGCTAAGGTGCTGGGCACATGCCGGATAACTATGTAATACTATATTATGCTTCACCATATCGGCTTCGACACAAAACTCTATATCGGCAGCTTCGAACGAATTTGAATAAACAATGGTATTGTCATGTGAAACTGCTTTAACCGAAACCGAACGTTGCAGAATGCTTATTTGATTTCCGGGTCCGATACTAACAATTTCGGGATTCCGCGACAGGTAAATTGCCTCTTTGCCACTACCAACTCTGATTCCCGATTCCGATAAAAAATTTCCGGGGTAATAGCTTTTTATTGTATTGCTTATGTTCTGATATTTAAAAACTTTATCTGACGTTTTTTTAATTGTTGTATTTATATCGTGCCAGTTGTTGTTGATGTCGGAGTAATGAAGAGACCCTCCCGAAATTATCGCATCTAAACTGCCATCGGGATTGACAAAATGCTTAGAGTTTTGGTCTCGTTTTGTAACCAGCTCCTGCTGAGAGGTATATTTTTGGAATAATCTGTCGCTTTCATTCTGAATATTGGAATCATGTGATACATCATGATTACGTATGATGTGGTTGTTAACAACATTCTGACCTGTGGCATTTGGGTAAAATGAACAACTCATAACACCCAAAGCTATTAGCATAAAACATCTAACCCAAATTGTTTTAGCAATTACATTTCTTCCCCAAAAAGAGAATAACACTTCGTTCATATCAATAAGTTAATCATATAAACACGAAACCATAAATCGCAATTCATTGCAGTTCAATTGTTTACAAAATTTCATGCCACTACAAAGCATCGACTACAAATTGATTGCGCCTGCTACAAATATATAAATAATTACATTACAAACTCAAATAAATGTTGATTTTTATAATTTTTGTCATTTTTATCAAGACTCAACAGGCACAAGTAAGTAGAGTTTAGGAAAAAAGTTCTTTGAAGGAAGTACTGTTTAATTTTTCACACAGCGCACCGAGTATCCGCTAACAGGGTTACTCGGAAAACGGGCGATATTATCTTCGTGGTTGCTTATATGCCTGCGATACACGTTTGTTTCGCCCTGCTCTTTTGCAGCCCACCACAAACCCCATTCGTTAATTCGCTCGAATGCTCCGTTTTCGGAATTGCGATGCCCTGCAGGCACAGCGCCAAAGCCAAAATTATCGGTTCCTTGTTCATCGGTACCACTATACCAAACATCGGTTGTTTTAAGTTTTTTACCGGCATCACTTCCTCTCCAGCCTTCGTTATTCCACACGGCATCATTCATTTCGATTTCGCTGTCGGCAAAACCTTCCAGCGTTTTCCATTCGTTGTCGGTGGCTACATGCCAGCCTTCGGGGCAAAGCTTTCCGGATTCAATCGCATAATAATTATATAACATGCCGTAATCATCTTTGTACGAAACTTCGTTGCCATACACACAGCAGGCATCGGTTGTTAGGTTTTTCCATTCGTTGTTGTCGACTACTACCTGAATAAAGGTATTATCGTTGTATTTGGTTGTTTTCAGGTTTTCGGCCATCCAGCATTGTTCGCCAATTTGCACTGTGCGATATATATTTCCATCGATATCGGTAATGGTTTCGCAATCGGGGCAAGGCACACCGTTCCAGGGTTCCGACAATGTTGTAAAACTGAGAACCTCGCCATAGGCTGTTCCTATTTCGTTGGTAGCATAAGCCCTGAAGTAATACACGGTGGCGGGTTGCAGGCCGGTGATATCGTACGAATAGTCGCCATCACCCGTTCCGTTGTCAGAAAAACCGAGGTTAGAACTTAGGGTAATGTTTGCCTCAAGCCCCCATACAAAACCACGAAAAAGAATATCGCTTCTGCCGTTATCAGAAATGCTTGCATTGAGGGTAGCTGCAGTTTCGGTAATATTGGTAGCCGCATTTGTTTCAATCTCGGGAATCGTTTTTTCGGTGCAGGACACCGCAAAAATAAAGCCGGCGGCAATACACATGCCAATAAGTGTTTTATACATAATATAAATGGTTTAGAATTACATTGAAATTACATTTCGGCGAATGTACTGAAATTCGAAAAACATTGCAAATTATTGTTTTATAAACCGCAAATACTGAATTGTTGCCTCGCTTGAAACCACCCTAATAAGGTAAATTCCCGAAGGCAAGGTTTTTACACTGATATAGTTTTCGCCCGATATAACATGATGCGTTCCGAGCAATTGCCCTTGCAAATTGAGCACTTCGGCTCGTGCATGGGAGTTTCCTTGCATTTCGAAAACTATATAATCGTGTGCCGGATTCGGGAATAATCGTGTGTTTTGAACAGTCGGCGTATTTACCGGAATAAAATCGCCATCGAAACAAATTTTATCGACGCAAAGCAACGAGGGCATAATATTTTCCCATTTGGTTGACCTGATAACAATATTTAACCCATCGGGATTCAGGTCATAATAATAATTAAACGGTATGGTTAGTTTTTTCCATTGGGTTTGCTCCTCGAATATTTGGACAAATCCGTTGGCAATTTCAACGCCGCCCGAATATAACATTACATTTATAGTGGCCGTATCGTATGGTTCCGGGAAATATTTGTAGTAGAGTTCAGTGTTCTTATGCCTATTATTACAGATCGGAATGTATTGTCCATAAGGTTTTAAGGCCAATTCTCCCATTCGGGTCTGATAATCATCGACCACCGCTTGTAAGCAAAGTGCATAATTGTTGTGGTACGATTCTTCTGTACGCATCAAAACCGATTCAAGTGATTCGAACCACATAAAATCGGTATTCCAGTGGCTTATCCATCCCTCTGGAATGTCGTATACCACCGTTGTCCATTCGTTTAAATTCTGGTTGGGAATTTCGATATTTACGTCAAACCAAAATCGTTCCAAGTCGAGGCGACTATTATAAACAATTTCCTCTTGAAGGGGATTAGAGGCGGCAAAGCCAAGAATCAAGGTATCGGGTGTGGATTCGTTATAATAATTCAAATAAAAAACGGTATCGACAAATGCCTGCCCCGAACTACCTGTTATCCAGAAAAAATGTTCGGCTACGTATTCACCGTTGCTTTTTAGTACACATATAACCAATGCACTATCGTTTTCGTGCACACTGTAACGCATGCTGCAATGCAATTCCAGCGGTTTTTGCGATATCTGACTTCCTCCGGCATATATCAATTGCGTTGTGTTGTCGATAACTTCTCCATCGATTCTGGCATTAAGTATAGCACTGGTTTTTGAATTATGATCGGGGTCAACCACAGGCAACATTGCAAGGTAAGTTCGGTCGTTTTCAATTACTTTTTCGCAAATACCCACCATATACCAATTATTCAACACCTCAAAACTCTTTGTTGTCCAATCTTCAAAATCCCAGTTGGGAATGGGGTTGCCTGTAAAGAACCACACAGTATCGCCATATATTGTTTCGCTGCTTAGATTAAGCCACGCCCTGCACCAACAAAACGAGTCGGGGGTTAAGCCCGACACAGTGTAATTCACAAATTCGGGGTTTCCTCCGGTAAAAGTTCCCATTGGCACGGTGTGCGATTCGCCTCCGGTAATGCCATAATCGAAAAACAATTCTATCTCGTTGAAAGCAGCATTTACCATGGCATGCAACTCAGCTTTGGTTGATGTAACATGGGTTGCATGATAAGTAGATACTTCGGGCAGTCCAAGCAAACCATCGTTATACAACATATATAATCCATACTGCCCTGAAATAGCTCCAATATGAATATTGGCAAAATCGATTGAAAACAAATGATAGCCCGGATTTCCCTCGATAAGGTATTGACTCCATGTGCTACCGCTGTCGACCGACTTGAGAATAATTCCATAATCGCCTACTGCCAGCAACGTAGTTTGGTCTACAAAACAAACATCGTTGAGAACCGGATCGGAGCGGCGCAATACTTCGGACCAATGCTGCCCCCCATCGATAGTTTTCATTATAAGCAATATCGAATCGCTGCCCTGCCGGCCACCTACACAAAAACCGGTTGAAGCATCAACAAAAGCAAATGCATTGATTTGCATATTATCGATTGCGGGTTCAACTTGGGCAAGCTGCCAGTTTTCGGCAGCATTATCGCTATAGAAAATATTACTGTCGGTACCCGAAGCCAGTAAACTGCCTGTTGGCAAAATGTGTAACGCCACAAATTCGGTTTCGTTGTTTTGGTGCAGCATACTCCAGGTTTCGCCGGCATCTGCAGAGTGTATTATGAAGCCTCCGGCGTTGTGCAATCCGCCTGCCGCAAAGCAGGTGTTACTGCCATAGCGAACCATTGCATTTATATTGCGATGGTTTAAGTTCACATTGAACGACGATAGCGTCCAATTTCTTCCACGGTTGCTGCTTTTATAGAGTTTTTCGTTATAACCTGCCGCAAGGGCTCTTCCATCGTTAAAAAAAACAGCAGCGTTAAGCATGGCTCCCGGAAAGATATCTTCGAAATGCCACAATTGTCCCCCATCGTTGGTGTAGGCCATATACGAAATTGAGTCGTTTTGTGGCCACCCGCCCACCATAGTAACAATATCGCGGCCAAGCTGGTGTATCTGCTTTAAATGCCTGAAACGCGGAGTATAATTCACGCTCCAGCTTTGCCCGAATGTTTCAGAAAACAACAGGAGCATCACAACAAAAACAACAATTGGTTTTAAGCGTATAGTTTCACCAATACCGTGGCTAGTAACAATGAATGCTGATTGTAAATTCATAACGACAGAATTAACACGCAATTTACAAAGTTTTGCGTTTCGGTGAAAGGCCAACGTTACAATTATTCATCGTTGTTGTACTTTGGCAAATAACTGAAGCACTAATTCTTCTCGAGTTTAAAAACCATCACACCACAACTACCCGATATTTTCAGAATGTAAACCGAAGGCGGCAGGTTTTCGATGTTCAATTGCGCTTCGAATACCGACGATGACTCACCAAAAGACCATTCGTTCAACTTTTTACCCAACAGATCGAATAATTCTATTTGCAAATAGCTTGAAATGCAGTTTTCGACCGATACCGTTACTTCGTGTGTGCATGGGTTCGGAAAAATTGTTACATTAGGTGCATCACCGGCATCGTCGCATTGAACAACAATAACATTCGAATAATTTGAACGTCCATCGTAATCATGTTGAACTAGTCGATAATACATCATTCCAGCTATCGCATCGCGGGTTACGTATTCTTGTAAACTATTTGAATATCCGGCACCTTCAACCCGTTCCACATCAATCCATTTTTGCATATCGCGGCTTCGTTGCAACATAAAATAATCGTTGTTATGTTCCGAAGCAGTTTGCCATGTAAGTTGCACGGAATTGCCCGAGCAAGTTGCATTGAAATGTACCAGTTCTACCGGTAAGGGATTGATATTGGCTTTAGAGCCAAATGTTATGGGGCTGTAAGAGCTGAATGCAATGGTTGATGTAATGCTTCCTGAACTGAGATTACCCGAAACAGCGCCGCCATGAAATTGCCAGCATGACCCTGACCAATGGGCTACGGCCAAATCGCTCAGGTCGGTAATGCCGCTTCGTGAACCATCGTGCCAGAATAAGGTTACAGCCGGAGTAGCATTGCTTGTGGTTAGGTTCCAATGTTCCACACCACTGGTGTGGTGCATTTCGCTTTCGTTGCACATATAAGCTGCCGTCCAGTTCAGCGGACCCGGCACAAAATTATATTCGGCGGTAATTGTTGAACTAACATCAGGAGCATTAATACGTATGGGTGCCCACACATCGCCTTCGCCGGTTGGGAAAGTAAAGGCAGTGGTGCCTGTTTTCGAAACCAAACCATCGATATAACTATTTGCAGTACCACCTGCTACATCGCCTGCAGAGCTGCCAAAACCAACGATTCCCGAACCGGATGTAAGCAAAATACCATTGGTAAAAGTGGCATTGCCATTAATTTGCATTGGCGAAGTAATTAGAATATTCTGATTTCCTGCCGATGTGTTGTTGAAAACTACATTCGAGAAACTTGCACTATTATGATTAATGGTTTGTTGATTCGTACCGTTGAATGTAAACACAGCTCCCGAACCACAAGTAAAAGTACCTTGATTTGTCCAGTTTCCGGCCACATCCATGTGTGGGGCATTAAACGAAGCTCCTTCGGCAATGGTGAAATTTCCACCTGTGCCCGAAGGTTGTCGAGTAGTAATTTTTATCCCCGACGATGAATAACTGCCATTAATTACAAGATTATTAAACTTCACATTAAAACCTGTAATTGATTTCGTTGTCCCATTAAAATAGGCCGTACTGTTGTTATGATAAAATGCTCCATCGAAAGTAGCATCGTTAAGGCTACCGTTAACATACATGTCGTAACCAATCACATTAAGATATCCTCCACTGATATATAAATCATTCAATTCTACATGGCTTCCAAAACTATAATTCGACCCGCTAATCGTAATATTATTAAACTTTTTCCCATCACCAACTCCTCCGGCATCAATGGTACAAGAACCTCCTAACATTGTTCCAAACCAAACAGTTCCGCTTGCCGGGTTGAAAACACCATTGTTGTACCAGTTCTTGCTGACATAGATTGTGGGAGATCCGGTAACAGTAAGGGTTCCATTATTGATTACACTGCCAGAGATAATTAGATTACCGCTACTCGACAAGTTCAAAGTATTGCCTGTATCGATCGTAAGATTGTTGCATCGAGCTGCATTTGTTACACTCACGTTGGGAGGTGTTGAGAAACAGGTTCCCGATTTACGAATGAAAACATTGGAGTTATCGCCGGGCACCGAGGCAGGAACACTAAAAACAGAACCAGAATATTGCAACCAATTTGTGTTGGTAGAACCGTTCCATTCGCTGCTGGCTGCGCCTGTCCAAACATAATCGTTGGCTGCCAGATTGGTAGTTTCGGGTGAAACAATGTTTACATTAATAGATGCTGATGTAGCTGCAGAACAAACACCGCTAGTTACAATAACCCTGTAGGATGTTGAGGAAGTGAGTTCTGGTGTAATATATTCTGAAGATGTTGCTCCCGAAATATTCTGCCACGAACCGCTGGCATTGGTTTGCCATTGGATGGCACCGGTGTAGCCACTAAGATTTAGTGTAGCCTTTGATCCGGCACAGACCGTTACAGAGGGGTCAGCTGAAATGCTTCCGGCCACACTGGTTTCATCGACCGTCCACACATAAGTATTTTCGCTACTTATATCGCAGCCAAGGCCTGAACAGTTTTTTCGTATTTTAATAATATTTTCGTATCCACCCACGGCATTAAACGAAGCTAAGGTGTTGCTCCATGCCGAAAAGCTCAAGCCACCATCAACAGAATAAGAATACTGTATGTTGCACGACCCGGTTCCCCCGCCATTGTCGGTAACTGCGGTGAGCGACAAGAGCTCGCCCTCGCAAACCACCGCATCAGCCGGAGCTTTTGTAGCAGTAGGTGCTGCAGGATCGGGAACTACCGTAACTGCAACAATATTGGAATATTGGGTACAGGTTCCCGAATTAACCCTGCGAACATAGTAAGTAGTTTGTGTTAGGGGTCCTGCGTCATCGTATGTAAGCGCAGTGGCACCCGAAATAGCGGCATAATTGCTTGGCGGCGAACCACAGCCCGAAGTGCACTGCATCCACTGGTAGTTTTTTGTACCTGCGCAGTTTCCTCCTACCGCCGAGGCCGAATTGGTTAATCCATTCGGGTTAGCACCTGTGCAAACAGTGTGTGCCCCACCAATGCTTCCTGACGTTAAAGCAACATAATCGGGGTGGTTAATTGCTGTTTCCGCTGTACCTCCACTGCCCGCATAACCATAATAAAGCGAGCCCGAAGGACTGGTTCCACCGCTCCCGCCATTTGCATTGAATGTACCCGAAATAGTATTCGATTCGCAAGGATTACGGAATACTTTTACCCGTCCTCCACCTCCTCCGGCACCTCCCTGAGCCCAATCGAAACAATTTCCATTAACGGGTCCGGGAACTCCTGCTGTTCCACCATTTCCACCATTTGCACGAAGCGTACCGGTAATAGAAACGGCTCCACAACTCTGAACCAATATACCCCCGCCCGAACCTCCGGCTCCCCCTCCGCCTGCTCCACCGGCATAGTCGTAGCTTTCTTGAGGACAAATGGCACAACCATTATATCCGGTTACCGAACAGTCGTTGTCACCATTATTTGATTCACCACCACCATTCCCGCCGTTACCGCCATTGCCGCCATCGCAATAAATATTTCCCGAAATAGTAGTTGTTCCCGACGAAACCAACTTTACCTGCCCACCGCCACGGCCTCCGTTTCCACCCGTTGATCCGTAATTCCACGAACCGCCGCCGCCGCCGCCGCCGGCACCACCCGAACCAGATGAAATATCGGTGCCCGTTGAGGTGCCATAAGTCGTTCCTGCAGAACCGGGCAAGCCATACATGCCACCGCTGGCTCCGCCACCTCCTGTTCCCGAAGCGCCATAGGCACCATACCCACCTGCACCGCCATAAGAACCAGCTCCACCGCCGGCACCACCGCCACCGCCACCATCGTAACCATATTCATTGCCTAAACAGAACAGACCTCCACAATACATATCGATACAAGTGCCTTGTGTTCCATTGCCTCCGGCAGTACCTCCACCTGACCCAGAACCGGCACTTCCACCTGAACCGCCATAGCCTCCCCAACAGTATTCGGTATCGGAATTATAGGCTGATGCTCCACCCGACCCTCCAGATCCCCCTAGCGGGCCTGCTGCATTACCGTTGATGGTTCCGGCAACATTTATACTACTTGCTTCCACATTGAAAAAATAACAGCTCGGGTTAACCGTTACCACCACCCCCGAATTCACCACAAATGCACCCACATTGATATGGTTGCCTCCCAATGTTTGGTTGGTGGCAATGGTCCAGTTATCGCCATTATGATTTACTGTACCGCAAGCTGTTCCAACATAATAATATATGGTTCGTGTCGAAGTGGTATAATAAGCATTGTTACAGCCATCGTAATAACGCACTCGCCAGGTATTTGCACCCTGAGTTAGGTTTGCCGAATAACTGGTTGCACTTCCGGTTGATGTCCAGGTACCTCCATTTAGCTGAACCTCGTAGCGGCAACTGGGGTGCGAACCCATGGTACCCGACCAGCTTAATGTTTGCGGAGTACTAAATACCAATACCGAATTGGCAGGCGAAATTAATGTTGGAGTGGTTGATGACCGCGAATAAACCGTAACGCTTACCGGTGTGGCATTCAACTGCACAATACCAAGATTACCCACTACACGACCATAAAATGTAGTTATTCCAACTCCGGGAGTAAAACTCAGGGTTGCAGGACTTGCGCCCAGATTAATCCATGTGCTGCCATTGGTTGAGTATTGGGCATAGCCCTGAGGAGCATCGCCCAAACTGTATGTCCAGGTAATATTTACCGATTGCCCTGAACAGATAGTAGCGGCACTGCGCGTAATGGTAATACTGGTACCGGCAAGATACGTCGTAAGGCCGGGTTCTTCAAAATAGCTTTCGGAAACACAATTACATGCACCTTCAGCATACAAACCGTTGGATTGATTAATTGCTTCCTCGGCACTTGTACTACCCGTTGAAACCACAGCTATAATATCGGCATAATTTGCCGAAGACTGGGAATGAACCATAGTCGAAAAGAACAGTGCTGCCGTACAAAACAACACCATACTAGCTATTGTTGGCTGTATCCGTTTTTTTTGAAAATTTTTTACCATATCGTATAAATATGTATTACAATTTCTCTAATAATACAATATTGGGCAATCACTGCCATCAGAAATAAAAACAATTCGGAACCCGCAACCACCTGATTTGCCTCAATATATTCATTGCAAATATACAACAAAATTGTAAGTTTTAAAAACTTAAAGCGAATTCGTTATACATTTTAAGGCATTTCCCTTTTTTTTAAAACAAGAGTAATTTTTAAGATTGTTTTACCTCTCGATAGCTGTACTGCTTTTTCGAATGGAATATTTTATCTATACTTGCATAAATTATAGTGTTGAGTATGCCGGAATTTCAGTGTCCAAACTTAGCAACATGTAAGTTCATGAATTCTGTAAGATTGCTTTCTGATATAACTCAGAAAAGCTACTATTCTGAAAATTTTTGCGAGAATTATTTAGCCGCTTATGTAAAATGTAAGCGTTTTATTGCTAAATCGGAGTTGGGTTTTTGTCCTGACTTTTTACTTCCCGACAGCCCCGAAACAATTGATGAAATTATTGATATTATCGATAAACAAGAAAACTAATTTATATGGCACAACTCGAGATTGAAGGAAACGTATTTGAGGTTGACGGAGATGGGTTTTTGCAAAACCCTGAGATTTGGAACGATGATGTTGCCCGGCTTTTTGCAAAAACCGACGGCATCGAAGATATGAACGAACAGCACTGGGCAGTTGTCAGGGTTATTCGTCGTAATTTCGAAGAAAAAGGAATGGCACCCATGGTTCGTGTAATTTGCAAAGAAACAGGGCTGAAGCTGAAAGACATTTACGAATTGTTTCCGCTGGGTCCGGCCCGTGGCGCCTGCCGCATTGCGGGTTTGCCCAAACCCGACGGTTGCGTATAATTGTTTGAATCATGATTTGGTATCAATTCATTGCCTTATCGGGGCTAGCGGTGTGCCTTAGTTTTGCTGTTTTTCATTTTGTGAAATTGCTGCGGTTGGGCAAACCTAAGGATTTGGCAAAAAGCATTGGCAACGAAAACGATGGCATACGGTATTCGTTTACCAAGGCCATGAGCCCTAAACACAAAGAATCGGCATATTTGCACATGCCAACCTACACGGCAGGTATTGTTTTTCATCTGGCGGTATTTCTTTCGATTGCTTTGTTTTTTGCTTTTGTTACCCGCTTGTTGCCCGAGGGCGCCTACAGGTATTTGCCTGCAATATTTGTGTTGATTGGCAGTGCTTTGGGTATTGCCATTCTTGTGAAAAGAATTCTGCTGGCCCAAATGCGTGCCCTGTCGAACCCCGACGATTATATTTCGAACCTGCTTGTAAACGTGTTTTTGCTTTCTACTGCCTTTTATCTGATATTTCAGGAGTTCGAAATGTATTATTACCTGTCGGTATCGTTGCTGTTGTTCTATTTTCCACTTGGTAAACTGCGACATGCCGTGTATTTTTTTGCCGCACGATACCATTTGGGATTCTTCTATGGACGCAGGGGAGTGTGGCCATCAAAACCCTATTAATGCTGAACCATGACATTGAATAACGAAACCCGCGATAAAGGCCTTGAGGTGTTGACACATCTAAAGGACAGCAAACTGATAACCCACCTGAATGCGTGCGTTCACTGCGGTCTGTGTGCCGACAGCTGCATGTATTATCTGGCGATGAACGACAAGCGGTTTATACCGGCACGTAAGGTTGATATTGTTTCGTCGGTGTATAAAAGGTATTGCACCTTCACGGGTAAGTACCTTCCGGGTCTGGTGGGGGCCCGCAATTTGGATGAACCCAGCATTGTTGAGATGGTTGATTTGCTATACGGAGCATGCACCATGTGCGGCCGTTGTACCATTCATTGCTCGATAGGGGTCGACATAGCTTATGTGGTTCGCACTGGGCGTAATATGCTTGCTAATATGAAACTGGTTCCTGCCACGCTGCAATCGACGGTAAATGCTGCCATAGAAACCGGAAACAATATGGCCATTCCCACCGAAGAACTGGTTGATACCATTGAGTGGATGGAAGAGGAACTCCGCGACGAAGAAGGCTGCAGCGAAGCAAAAATACCACTAGACGAACCCGGTAAAAACGTGTTATATACGCTGAATCCCCGCGAACCGAAGTTTTTCCCGCTCTCGATTTCGGCTATGGCAAAGATTTTTCATGCTGCCGGCGAGAGCTGGACACTGAGCACCCGCATGTATGATGTAACCAATTACGCTTTCTTTTCGGGTGACCCTGAAGAAGCCCGCATCATTGCCGGAAGACTCGAAGAAGAAATGAAAAACCTTGATGCAAAACGATGCATTTTGGCCGAATGTGGACATGGTTCGAGGGCTTTTCGGTGGGAAGGCCCCAACTACCTTGGCAAAGAGTTCGATTTTGACGTAATTACTTCGGTGGAACTGATTTATGAATACTGGAAACAAGGCAGAATTAAACTCGACAAAAGCCGGCAAACCGCGCCCATAACAATGCACGACCCCTGTAATTTGGTAAGAAGTGGCGGAATTATCCATCAACAACGAGAATTATTGCAGCATTGCGTGATGAATTTTATAGAAACAACACCCTATGGCGTAGATAACTTCTGTTGTGGTGGCGGTGGCGGGCAGTTGGCTATGAGCGAATACAACGAACGACGTTTGAAGATTGGCGAACTCAAAGCCAATCAGGTAAAAGCCACCGGTGCGAAAATTCTGGTAACGCCCTGTCATAATTGCGTGGATCAGCTGATGCAACTCAACGGAACATTTAAGATGGGCGTGCAGGTTAAAACATTGGCCGAAATAGTGGCCGATGCGTTGATTATGGAATAAAAGTTTTATTCGTTTACATCCGAGTTCTATGGGAGGGAAACGGATGCAGAGGGAGATACACACCCCTAAATCTTTTCTCGAGAGGGTCTTCTCTCCTGCTATTGTTGACTATACCATGTTTTAACTCGTTTTTTCGTATCGTTAAAAGTAAGTATTTACAGCAAATGTAAATTGGTCAATAAATATTTGTTTAAAACTTGAAATGTTATTCTGTTCATAAAATAAAAGCATTGCTTTCTTATATTCAACAGAGTCGACTGTTCTAAATGAAATAGGGCAATACTTATAATTCATTAAAACAGCATTGCTTACAATTCTTGCCGTTCTTTTATTTCCATCTACAAAAGCTTGGATATATGAAATTAACACTAATAAAAGTAATGCTTTTTCGAAGATATTTTCTTTGCTATTCACCAACTCACACATATTCGACAGAGCTTCCGAAATTTGAAACTCATTATCAAGAGGGCGATAATTTGTTCCCGAAATACCTACTCTTCTTTTTCTGATATTCTTAGCAACCCCGAGTTCTTTTGTCAGCAAACTATGTATATCTTCAATTTTCGAAACGCATAATGGAATCAGGTAATTAGGGTTTTCAATTATAAAGTCAATGGCTTCCTTGTGATTTAGAAGCATAACTGCTTCTTCTTTTGTTTTTCCTGATGCTGTTTCCTTTTCTTTAAGCAATCTTTCTGTTTCCAATAGAGAATATGTATTCCCTTCAATCTGTGACGACTTCCAACTTAAATCAATTGCCAATCTCTCTAATTCTTTATTGTATTCTATTTCTGATAGTTGTGAAATATTCTTTTCGAATTTCTTTTGAAGTAATTCTAACTGTTCTAATTCATTGGCAGTAAATACACTACACTCTTTAAGCGTTTTAGGTATGAGTTGTAAATTAAAGCTTTCCTTAATAACTCTTTCATCAATTTCCTTCTCATAATATTTTTCAACGTCAATAGGATAAAGAATTTCGTAGCTTGGTGAAATCAAATATTTGGTTGATTTCCCTTGCCCCCTTTTTGTTAAGATATTTTCATTGATTAGCTTTGAAAGTATTCTTTTTACAGTAGCGTAACTAATCGATGTAGAAAGACTATCAAATATTTCACTTGAAGAAGCTTCTTGTTTCTTCTTAATTAGCTCAATTATTTCTAATTCTTTTTTATCAATCATAAAATTTAATTTACGGCTCACAAACATAATCATTATGGCTCAAATATTTGCAATATTGAGCTGTATTTTCTTTTAAAATGAGCTACATCTCATTTATAGCATGCCTGCCTGCTCATACAAAGCCTGTGAGAATTGGGGGTGAAAAGCAAATTTTATTTTACGGAGACATCCTTCGACAGGCCAGGATTTCAGAAGACAGGAGTGTGTTTGGTTAGACGAATAAAATTGTTCGATGGCTTACATCTGAGTTCTATGGAAGGGAAACGGATGGGGAGGCAAATTTTCTTAATTTATTATAGAAAAGTGAAAATAAATTTTGAATACATGATTTTTGTAGTGATATTTAAGCATTCTAAATTGTATGAAATGAAAAAGCTATTGCTCCTGCTTGCGATTATGAATGTTGTTTCAACAACGCAAGCTCAAATTGTGGAATCAAGCTGTGTTGCACCAGAATATATTACGGAGCACTACAGGGTTGATGCAAGTGTAATTACTTTAAGAAAATTCTATGAAAACAACATTCCATATAAGGATAGTATCGAAATACCGGCTGACCATGTTGACACCGTGTTGAACGCATTGTTGGCGGTTTGGAACGCCACAAGCTTGCCTGCAAGGGACACTGTGGTTGATGTGCTTGAAATAAATACCTGGTACGACTATGCTGTACGAAGTTTTAATATTAAGACGGATACATCATTGCTTTGGCCACAAAATATTATTAATGGTTATGAAGATACCGGAAATGATACGGTCGATTCAATTTTGAATACTTATAATCTTGCTCTTGACGATTTTATCGATATGACTTCTTCGATATATCTATTTTTTAATTCTTTTGAAAACTACAATATGCCTCAACTGGCGAAACTATTTGAACCTGTTTATGGGGTGATTAGCGTATTCGCTTATTGCGGTGGTAATTTTCACGTTCATGAAAACATTGAAGCCACAATCTTTGCGGATTATGTAGAATTGCGTTATTCGTATGGATGGGGCGATTGCCCGAATGGCTGTTTTTATTGGCGCTACTGGGATTTTAGGGTGTTCAACGATTGCTCTGTCGAATATTTGGGCAGTTCGGGAGATATTTTGCCGTTCTCGGTTTTAAGTGAAATAGATGCTAATGAGAATATTATTGTTTATCCGAATCCTGTTAAAGATTACCTACATATAAGTACATCAGCTAAAAACAGCTATTCGATTAAAATTATAAACCTCGAGGGACAAAGCCTGTTTTACAAAACAGCACTAAAAGGGAATAATGAGATCAATCTGGGCTATTTTGACCCCGGTATGTATATTATATCGATAAGAACAAAAAACAGAATATTAACTAAACGTATAATTAAATTATAATAAGCCGTGAAACACTTACTATTATTTATAGTTACCGGAGTATTTTTTGTTTCTTCTTTTGCACAAAACAATACACGCACAATAGACTGGGAATGGGCTCCAATTGGTGCGGTGTGGATGTACGAAACAGCCAATATGGGCATGAACAGTGTGTATGCACAATATTGGTATGTGCGTTCGGTAAAAGATACGGTGTATAACGGGGTGAATTGCCGCAAACTGGAAGTAAAAAGACATTACTGGCCAGATTTTGAACCGGTAAAAATGCCGGATCGCTTTACTTACCAGGACGAAGGTGACATATATTTTTATAACTCAGATATTGATGAATTTGTACTATCGTTTAGTTATAATATTGTCGAAGATGATACTATAGCTTTCACAATGCCTATAGGAGAACATTGTTCACATCTTTTTCACCTGCATTCTGTTTTAAATTGGGAGGTAGGGTTTTTAAGTGGGGACCTATTCTCTTTGATACCATATGGAATTTTTTTGTACACAAACACACCAATTACATCATATAAATTGCAATATGATGGTTCAAATTTCCCCCCTTACGAGTGTCATTGGAATAGCTTGGGTTATCCTTTTCCTTACATTGAAACCCATGGTAAACTACTCCCCATTCTTTAGACCACATTCTTGTAATCTTAATTGAAATCT
>CAZEHA010000022.1:0-49658 GCA_964511665.1 uncultured Bacteroidales bacterium | reverse complement strand
GGTCTCGGGCAAACACAACGATTTAGAAGAAGTAGGCCACGACACTTATCATCACACTATGTTTGAGATGCTGGGTAATTGGTCGTTTGGAAATTATTTTAAAGAAGAGGCCATTGCATGGGCATGGGAGTTTCTTACCGAAGTGATGAAGCTTGATACCGGTCGATTATATGCAACGGTTTTTGCAGGCGATACGCTTGAAGGCCTCGAAGCCGACATAGAATCGTCGGAAATCTGGAAAAAACACATTGCTGCCGACAGAGTACTAGATGGGAATCGTAAAGATAATTTTTGGGAAATGGGCGACACCGGACCTTGCGGCCCCTGCTCCGAAGTTCATATCGACCTGAGAAACAATGAAGAAAGACAGCGTATCGATGCCAAAACTTTAATTAATACAGGTCACCCACAGGTTATCGAAATTTGGAATCTGGTTTTTATTCAATTTAACCGCAAGGCAGACGGCAGCCTCGAAAACCTCCCCGACAAACACGTTGACACAGGCATGGGATTCGAACGCTTGTGCATGGCATTGCAAAACAAGCAGTCGAACTACGACACCGATGTATTCACCCCCATCATTTCGAAAATTTCCGAAATTAGCGGTATAGTTTACGGCAGCAACGAAAAAACCGACATTGCCATGAGGGTAATTGCCGACCACCTGAGGGCAGTAAGTTTTGCCATTGCCGATGGTCAGCTTCCTTCGAATGTAAAAGCAGGATATGTAATACGTCGAATTTTGCGTCGGGCTGTGCGCTATGCCTATTCGTTTCTCAATTGCAACGAACCGCTGATGTGTCGCCTTGTTGGCACCTTATCTGATAATATGGGTGAGTATTTTCCCGAGCTGGCTGCCCAACAACAACTTATAGAAAAGGTTATCTACGAAGAGGAGAACGCTTTTCTTCACACCCTCGACAAAGGAATAAAGATGCTGAACCAGATAATAACAAATCTGAAGAAAGATGACTATCGCATTATAAGCGGGGCCGATGCATTTACACTTTACGACACCTATGGTTTCCCTCTTGACCTTACCGACCTGATAGCCCGCGAAAACGGACTCATTGTAAATCGCAAAGAATTTGAAACAGCCATGGAGGAGCAGAAAAGTCGTGCCCGCAAGGCCACCGCTGTTGACACCGGCGACTGGATAGAATTAATTGAAGATGAAATTGAAGAATTCCTCGGTTACGAAATGACCGAAACACCGGTGCAAATTACCCGCTATCGCCGCATAAACCAAAAGGGGAAAGATTTGTACCAGCTGGTGTTCAACATCACCCCTTTCTATGCCGAGAGTGGCGGACAAATTGGCGACACCGGATACATCATCAGCGAAAGCGAAAAAATTGAAATTATCGACACCAAACTCGAAAACAACACCATTGTGCACTTAACCGAAAAGCTGCCGGTAAACCTTGATTCGGTTTTTGATGCTGTGGTCGATAAAGAACGCAGGCTTAGCACCGCCCGCAATCATTCGGCCACCCACCTCATGCACCATGCATTACAACAAGTACTTGGCAGTCATGTGGAGCAAAAAGGCTCGTTGGTGCACCCCGAATATCTGCGTTTCGATTTTGCGCACTTTCAAAAAATGAGCAATGAAGAAATCCGTAAGGTCGAAAAAATGGTGAATGCGTTCATAAGAGAAGATATTATTGTTGACGAAAAACGTGATGTTCCGCTGCCAAGCGCAAAAAAAATGGGAGCTATGGCCTTGTTTGGCGAAAAATATGGCGATACGGTGAGGGTTATCCGCTTTGGGGAATCGATTGAGTTATGCGGAGGCACTCATGTGAAAAGCACCGGACAAATAGGTTTTTTTAAAATCATTTCCGAATCGGCCATTGCTGCCGGAATTCGACGAATTGAAGCAGTTACCGGTCTGGTTTCGGAAAACACCATATTTGAGAATTACGATTTAATTGGGGACTTATCGAATGTATTAAAAGCCACAAAAAACATCCGCGAAAGCATCGATGCAATTTTAGATGAAAATAAAAGCCTGAAAACCCAACTCGAAGAATTTCGGAAAAAGGAAATCAGAGAAATTAAGAATACACTTAAAACCAAAATTTTGCAACATGGCAACATTAAGTTGATAGCCGAAATTGTTGAAAAAGCCGATGCACAGATACTGAAAGAACTTAGCTACCAGTTGAAAACAGAAGTGCACAATATGGTATGTATTCTGGGAGCCGAGGCCAATGGCAAGGCTGCAATTAGCATTATGATTTCTGAAAATCTGATCGACGAGCACAGCCTAAATGCAGCTGCAATGATTAAAGAAGCGGCTGTACATATAAGAGGCGGCGGTGGCGGACAAGCATTTTATGCCACTGCAGGCGGATCAAATGCTTCAGGACTGAGAAATGCAATCGAAACCGCTGCAACAACAATTCGTAACCTGTAATTAAATGTAACTTATTTACAGCCAATAGTTCATAAGTTGAATCAACAAAAAAATGAACTCAATTGCATTGATTATTTTATTGTTGCGTTAAGCAACACAAAACCCCGAAGGGCGTTTTAAGCTTCTCATTCATTTTTTTTTTATTTTTGCATCGAAGAAATTTTCGATGAAAAAGTCAATATTAATTAGCGACGAACAAAAAAGGGCAGCCAGATATGCCAAAGCTTTGGGGCATCCAATAAGGCTTTATATCGTGAAATTGCTGGCCAATCAAAGCTGTTGTTACAGTGGCGACTTAACTGAGGTGCTGCCCATTGCAAAATCGACACTTTCGCAACACCTGAAAGAGCTAAAAAAAGCCGGACTAATTCAAGGCGAAATCGAAGCTCCCAAAATCAGGTATTGCCTGAATCGCGAGAATTGGATGGATGCAAAAAATTTATTGAACAATTTGTTTGAATAATTTTTTTTGTATTTTTGTTCGTAATTTTACGAACTACGAATTACTAATTTAAAGTGTAATAAAATGAAAATAGTAGTATTAGGAACCGGTTGCCCCAAGTGCAAAACACTCGAAAAGCAAGTTCGAGATATGGTGGAATCTTTAGGCATAGATGCAGAAGTAAGCAAAGAAGAAGACATCGTGAATATTATGAATTATGGTGTAATGAGAACTCCCGGATTGGTAATAAACGGTAATGTTGTGCTAAGTGGACGTTTGCCATCTTCAACGGAGTTGATTCAGTTAATTAGCAATAACAAATAAATTCAATCTAAATGAAAGCAACAGGCATTATTGTATCGCTGCTAGTGATATTGGTTTTAAGTTCTTGTGGCACAAAAACAAAAACTAACAACAATAACGAATCTTCTGAAATTAAAGCCAAAGTCAAGGTAATGTATTTTCATGGCGAACGCCGCTGCCCTACTTGCATCGCCGTAGGTAATGTTGCCAAACAAACCGTCGAAGAAAAATATGCCAACAACCAAGACGTTGTGTTTAAAGACATCAACATCGATGAGAAAGAAAACGAAGCAATAGCAACTAAATACGAAATCGCCGGTTCATCGCTCGTGATTGATGCAAACGGAAGGGTGGAAAACATTACAGGAATGGCATTTCAGAATGCCAAAACAAATCCAGAGTTGCTGAAGGCAAAAATTATTGAACTGGCAGAAGCTGGCCTTAAATAATCTTCATAGCTATGAAAAAAGTCACGTTGGTAGCGGTGTTACTCGTGGTATCACTGGTGGTTTTTGCTCAAGCCGAAACCAAGCTCATCGTGTATTACTTCCATGCTACCCACCGCTGTAATACATGTGCCGAAATTGAGAGAATCACAACACTTCTACTGAACGAGAGCTTCAGCGATCAGTTGGAAACCGGTGTAATAAAATTCTCTTCAATTGATTATGAGGCACCTGAAAACAAAGATCTTGTCAATCGATATTATGCCTATGGATCAACATTATTGTTGGTTACACCTAATGACGAAAGCAAAAACAGAGACTTCACCGACAAGGCATTCGAATTGGCAGTGAATAAGCCAAATATGTATCTACAGGAACTGGCTAAAGAAATTCACCAATTATTAAAGTAAAAAGATCAGTCATGGAATTTCTAAACAATCTTGTAAACCAATCGGAATATTCGGTTTTGGTTGCATTGGCCTTAGGACTTATGACAGCCATCAGCCCCTGCCCTCTTGCAACCAACATTACTGCTATTGGTTACATCAGCAAAGACCTTGAAAACAAAAAAAGGGTATTTATCAGTGGCCTTATATACACCCTGGGACGTGCAATTTCTTACACAGCATTGGGGGTGATTTTGTATTTTGGGGCCAGCCAGTTTCAGGTTCAAAAACTGTTTCAGGGATGGGGCGAAAAAATTCTCGGTCCTTTGCTGATTATCATTGGAGTATTTATGCTTGATTTCATCAAATTACCGAGCTTGAATATTGGGGGTAAAATGGGTGAAAAATCGGGCAAAAGCTATTGGAGCAGCCTCTTGCTGGGGATGGTTTTCGCTTTGGCGTTTTGCCCTTACAGCGGCGTGCTGTATTTTATGGGTTTGATACCCCTTACCATTGCAAGTCCCGAAGGCTTGTTTCTGCCGGTCATTTTTGCTATTGCCACGGGTTTACCGGTGATAATTTTTGCATGGTTGATTGCCTTTGCGTTGGGTAATGTCGGGAAAGTGTACAACAAAATTAAAGTCTTCGAAAAATGGTTCCGCCGGATAATAGCCGGGGTGTTTATTGCCGTTGGGATTTATTATGTGGGGATGTTCTTTGTTTAATCTGAATAGCGGACACTGAGCGGAGTCGAAGTGCCCGCTTGAATAACGAAGCAGCCCGTCATTGCGAGGAGCTCAACAGAGCGACGAAGCAATCTGTGGTTCGACGGACAATGAATAGAGTCAGTCTCTGCGGCATCTCGGCTCCGCTCGATGTCCGCAAAGAGTTGGAAAATGAATGATTGATTTTTTACATAATGGAAACAAAAAAAGAAATAAAAATCCTTATTTGGATTATGGTCGTCTTCGGGGTAGCATTTTTTCTGCCTATCGAAAGTGCACGATTCAACACCGCCATAGCAGCCACCTTCGATTTGGTGAAATGGTACGCCCGCGAACACGTGGTACTTTGTCTGTTACCGGCATTTTTTATTGCCGGAGTTATATCGGTATTTGTCAGTCAGGGTTCGGTGCTGAAATATTTCGGTGCGAATGCAAAAAAATGGCTGGCATATACAGTGGCTTCGGTTTCGGGAACCATTCTTGCCGTTTGCTCGTGCACTATTCTACCGCTATTTTCGAGCATTCACAAGCGCGGTGCAGGTTTGGGGCCGGCTATTGCATTTTTGTATTCAGGGCCTGCCATCAACATTTTGGCAATCATTCTCACAGCCCGTATTCTCGGCTTCGAAATGGGGCTTGCCCGCACAATTGGGGCTGTGGTATTCAGCATTGTTATTGGTGTTAGCATGTCGCTGATTTACCGTAAAGAAGAACGCATTAAACGGGAAGAACAAATGAACATAGTGGTTCCGACCGAAAAACGCCCCATGTGGCAAACCATGTTCCATTTCTTTACATTGGTAGTTATCCTTGTTTTTGCCAACTGGGGCAAACCTGCCAACGATATTACTTCGGGCACATGGTTTATAATTTGGTCATACAAATGGTATATTACCGGCTTCTTCAGTTTGCTGCTTATGTTTTCGCTGATATACATTCTTAAAATTAACTGGAAATGGGTGCTATTAGCAGCAATTGCCACGGCAGGTTCGGCCATTATTGCAAGCACCTATATCGAGAACGCAAAATTGGCTCCCCTCGTTCCTATGCTTGTGGGTATTGTTTCGCTGAGTATCATTACCATACTCGACAAACGCGACCCCGAAAACAAAGAGTGGACGTTGTCGACATGGGGGTTTGCAAAACAGATTATGCCTTTGCTTGCGGTAGGCGTTGTTACTGCCGGTTTTTTACTTGGATCGACTCATGACGAAGTAAAAATTGCCGGTATCATACCCAACGAATGGATAGAATGGCTGGTTGGCGGGAATTCCATTTTCTCCAATTTCTTTGCCTCAATAGTGGGGGCTTTTATGTATTTTGCTACACTCACCGAAGTACCCATTCTTCAGGGTCTCATCAATTCGGGAATGGGTAAAGGTCCTGCACTTGCTCTTCTGCTGGCAGGCCCATCGTTATCGCTGCCCAATATGCTGGTTATAAGAGGTGTAATTGGGACTAAAAAAACATTGGTATATATTGTCTTGGTGGTTGTTATGGCTACCATTTCGGGAATGATTTATGGTTCTCTATTTTAATAATCATATAATAACTTCACTATGAAATCGAAAATTATTTTTCTTACACTCATTTTTGGCCTTGTCTTTGGCGCGCATGCACAAAAATCGAAACAAACAATTGAAGTACTTTATTTTAAAGCCAATCTGGCATGTTGCAAAGCCCGCGCATGCAATGCACTTGAGTCGGAGCTTAAGACCATGATTGAAACAAACTTTGTTGATGGAAATGTGGTATTTAAAGTGGTAAAAATTGCCGACGAGCAAAACAAAGACTTGGTGCAACAATACAATGCACAATCGCAATCAATTGTAATAGTTAAGAAAAAGAAAAAAATTGATGCATTTGCCGATGTAAGCAATCTGGCTAAAGAATATGTAAGCAGCGGCGATAAGGAGGCATTTGAAGCAGCTCTTGTTGCAAAAATAAATGCAGTAAAAAAGATGTAGCTTACATTGTTTAATTATCAATTAACTTCGCAATTATTTTTCGAGGCGAATTCAGTTTTATTGAAATGTCGTGTAATAGTACTAATTACTAAGATTATTACGTAACGCAAATGAAAATACTAATTCTATGCACCGGAAACTCTTGCCGCAGCCAAATGGCCGAAGGGTTTCTGAAATCGTTCGACAGCAACATTAAAACATATTCGGCCGGCACACAACCTGCCGACATGGTGAATCCGTTTGCCATTAAAGTAATGCAAGAAACAGGCATCGACATTAGTCAGCACCATCCCAAACTGGTTGACGAGTTTCTTCATCAGGAATTCGATTACGTAATTACCGTTTGCGACGGTGCCAACGAAAGTTGCCCAATGTTTACAGGCAAGGTAAAACACCGCCTGCATATTGGTTTCCCCGACCCTGCCGAAGCCAACGGTTCCGAGGAACAGATACTAAGAGTCTTTAGAGAAGTAAGAGATTCTATAAAAAACGAGTTTTATAATTTTTATTTACAAACAAAATAATCATGAACGAAAAAAAGAAGATTGTTCAGGAAAAATACTCTGAAATTGCAAAACAGACAAAAGAACAAAATGCAGGCTCATGCTGCGGTGCCACCGGCTGTTGCGGCGATTCAAATTACAGTGTTTTCAGCGAAGACTATAGTAATTTACAGGGTTATAACCCCGATGCCGATTTAAGCCTTGGTTGCGGCATCCCAACACAATTTGCAAAGCTTAAACCGGGCGAAACCGTTATCGATTTGGGTTCCGGTGCCGGAAACGATTGCTTTGTAGCAAGACAAATTGTGGGAGAAAACGGTTTGGTTATTGGCATCGACTTCACACAGGAGATGATTGATAAAGCTATTGAAAATGCAAAAAAACTGGGTACTAATAACGTTAAGTTTCGCTTGGGCGACATCGAAAATATTCCGGTAACTGCCAAGAAAGCCGATGTGGTACTCAGCAACTGTGTTATCAATCTGGTTCCCAATAAGAAAAAGGCTTTCGCCGAAATATTTCGGGTATTAAAACCAGGCGGACATTTTTGCATATCGGATGTAGTGCTTATTGGAGAAGCCTTACCCAATGCCTTGCTCGAGGCTGCCGAAGTGTATGCCGGATGTGTTGCCGGAGCATTGCAACTCGATGAATATCTCGAAACCATCGAAAATGCAGGCTTTATTAAAACTACTGTGCATAAACAACGACCCATTGTTATCCCCGACGAAATACTGGGAATGTATCTTGATTCTGAGGGAATAAAAGATTTTAAAAGCTCGGGAACAAATATTTTAAGCATTAGCTTAAGCGCTTATAGACCCGAAAATTGTTGCTGTTCTTAAGTTTAATTGCTATTAATCTAATTATAATGATTATGAAAAAAAATGTGTTTATTGCATTTATTATGCTCCTGTGCAGTAATGTTTTGTTTGCACAAAGCACTGTTCAAACCGAAATCAGTTTCGACAAAACCATTCACGATTATGGTGTAATAAAAAAGGGAGCCAATGGCGCCTGTGTGTTTACCTTTACCAACACCGGAAGCGAAGCTTTGATATTGGTAAATGTGATGTCGTCGTGTGGGTGTTCGGTGCCTCAATGGCCAAAAGAACCCATACTGCCCGGAAAAATAGGATTGATTACGGTAACCTACGACACCAATCGCATCGGCAATTTCACCAAAACAATCACTGTGCAATCGAATGCTTCCAGTCCCAGCCTTATTCTTACTATTACAGGAACTGTTGAAGAGTAAACAAGCAATCAATACAATAGTCAATTATGCCATCACAACCTAAACTCAAGTTTCTCGACCGATACCTGACACTTTGGATTTTTCTTGCCATGGCAATTGGAGTGTTATCGGGGTATTTTTTTCCGGCCATTGCCGATTTCTGGGAGTCGCTTAAATCGTCACCCGAAAGCACTACCAATATTCCCATTGCCATTGGTTTAATACTAATGATGTATCCGCCATTGGCAAAAGTGAAATACGAAGAACTCGGCGATGTTTTTAAAAATTACAAGGTACTCACTCTTTCGCTGATACAAAACTGGATTATTGGTCCTGTGTTGATGTTTGCCCTGGCCATAGTACTGTTTAAGCTTTTCCCCGGCGAAAACAACGCCAACTTGCCATATATGTACGGAATTATCATGATTGGTCTTGCCCGCTGCATTGCCATGGTGATTGTGTGGAACGACCTTGCTCGTGGCGACACCCAATATGCTGCCGGCCTCGTGGCTTTTAACTCTATTTTTCAGGTGTTGTTTTTCTCGTTCTATGCCTACTTATTTATTGCCGTGATGCCGGCATGGTTTGGCATTCCCACCAGCGATGCTGTCGAAAACATTACCATCGGGCAAATTGCCGAAAGCGTTTTCGTATATCTGGGTATTCCTTTTATTGCCGGGTTTTTAACTCGTTTTATATTGGTTCGGATAAAAAGCAAAACTTGGTATCACACCAAGTTCATCCCCAAAATAAGCCCCATAACACTTATCGCTTTACTTTTCACTATAGTTGTAATGTTCTCGTTAAAAGGCGAGTATATCATTAAACTTCCATTCGATGTGTTGTTGGTAGCTGTTCCTTTATTGATATATTTTGTGGTCATGTTTCTGGGCTCTTTTGCTATGAGCAAACTGGCCGGAGCTAACTACGAGCAAACAACGACACTGTCGTTTACGGCAGCAAGCAACAACTTTGAACTTGCCATTGCCGTAGCCATTGCCATTTTTGGCATGAACTCGGGCGAAGCATTTGCAGCCGTAATCGGCCCTCTGGTTGAGGTTCCTGTGATGATTGCATTAGTGAATGTGGCGCTAAGGTTTAGGAAGAGGTTTTGACGTTCGTTGAATAACGATGTGTCGCTCGCATTGCAAATGCTTGGTGTAATTTCGACCTCGCTGCAAACGAAGTCGAGATGCGAATTATTCCCCCTTTGAAGGGGGACAGGGGGATGTTAGGATTAACTCCTTGATTTTCATATCTAAAGCACCCAATACACTGACCATATCATTCTTAACCTGTAAATCGTCGAACCTTATAAATGTCACCCCCAATTGTTCCAATATGCCTTCCCTGCGATTGTCATATTCATATTTAAAATCATGGCTATTCCCATCTATTTCGATAGCTAGCCATATTTCATGACAAAAAAAATCAACAATAAATCTGTCAATTGGTACCTGACGGTGAAATTCTACACCTAATGCTTTCGATTTTATCTGTTGCCAAAGCAACACTTCCGATAATGTGCTGTTGTTACGTAGCGTGCGAGCTAATTGCTTTAGTCTGGGGTCGTACGATATAATTTTATTTTTCATAAAACTCGCAAAATCAATTGTTTACAAAGAAAACATTTTTTTACATCCCCCTGCCCCACTTCAAAGGGGGATTTTGTCTTGTCCTGAAATAGGTTGACAAAAAAGAGAGTAAAATGTCAACTTAAAACAGGATTAATATGAAAAAAGTAAACTATTACACAGACGAATTCCCTCTCGATCCGAGTCACCTGAACTGGGTAAACCGACCTCGTTGCAAACGAAGTCGAGATGCGGTTAACCGAAATCAACTTATTATCAATGCATTCTAAGAACAATAACAAAATTTATAATCAAGTAAAGTATAAATGAGTATGATACCAGAAGGCTGAAGATTTTCTTTTTCATATTAGGTAGTCTTTTCCAATAAAACAGCGTCAGCCAACCCGTATAGAAAAATACAATAAAGCAAACGACAGTTGTTGGAAATACTATCACGAGATTAAAGGCAAAGTTATCGCCCGCCCATTGAGGATTAAAACCCAAAAGATTCCGGAACTCGCTTGCAAGAAATACAATTACAAAAACACAACATGCGCATAAACTCAAAATAAAAATCCATCGCTGAATTATTCTGTAGCGCTTATTATTACTTGTATCTGTCATTTATCATTCATAAAAAATACTCTATCGCATTTTATAAGCACTTTATCTTCTGTACAAAAATAAGTATATTCTTTTGTGATTTTATTGCAAAAACGACACTTATTTTGGTAAAACCGTCATAGCGAACATAGTGATGCCATCTGCCTTTGAAATACGTAATACATCATGGGTACTTCGAGAACCTCAGTGCCCGTATTAAAGGTTGTTGAGGCTCTCGAAACTACCGAATTAATGTCGTTATAAAGTAAAAATGAGCAGACCTATAAGCCGGATTCTGTAAATTGCCGAAGCAACTTCTTTATCATTTATCTATGCGGCCTACCCTCCGACTCGGGCGGGCAGCCCTCAGGCGTCGGTTTACATGGCCTTGCAACCTGTAGGGCAGACGGCTACCTGTGTCGCCACAAGTACCGGTGGGCTCTTACCCCACCTTCTCACCCTTATCCCGACAAGTCGGGACGGTTATTTTCTTCTCTGCTTCCATGCCCTCACGAACATCTCCCCTTTCGGGAGTACAGTGCCCTTTGTTGTCCGGACTTTCCTCTTCGGCTTGCAGCCGAAGCGATAAAGCGGTCTGCTCGCTGCAAAGATACAACAATATGAATGTTTCGGTATCGCAATAACTAAAATTTGTTTTAATTAATTAATTTTGCAGTGAATTATTGTATTACAAACCGAACATCATGCCTTTCGATAAGTTTAAAAGATCGTACGGACGCAAGCAACTAGACAAAACAGCCGTGAGGCAGCATGAAGCAATTGCCAGCAGTTATCGTAGCGCACAGAGTTTCGGAATTTTATGCGATGCAACTCACGAAGAGCATTTTAAAATAGTGCGGGCATTAATGTGCAAATTAAAAGCCGACGGCAAAGAAGTTATATTGCTGGGGTATGTCGACAAGCTACATCTAGAAGATTTTCACATTCAGCCCCAAGAGTTTCGTTTTTTCTGCAAAAAAGACCTGAACTGGTATTACAAACCCACCGACAATGGAGCAATCAATTTTGCACAAAAACCTTTTGATATACTTATCGACCTAAGTGTTGAAGAGTTTATTCCACTTAGGTTTGTGCTGCGCGAATCGATGGCCGGGTTCAAAATTGGTCGCTATAACCCCTCGATGACCGCCGACTACGATATGATGATACATATTGACAACAACAACATTGAACTACTTTTTGAGCAGTGTATACATTATCTGAAAATGATGAACAAAAATAAATAACACAATATGAATTCCATTTTTAAAGGTACCGGCGTAGCGCTTGTTACCCCGTTTAATCCGGACGGCAGCATCGATTTTAAAAACTTGTCGGCACTTGTTGAACACCTTATACAAGGAGGTATCGACTATTTGGTTGTAATGGGAACCACAGCCGAATCGCCATGTTTAAGCGAAGATGAAAAAGCCGAAGTGCTGGCTCAGGTTTTAAAGCAGAATGCCTATAGACTTCCGGTGGTGTATGGAATGGGTGGCAACAATACAGCAGACCTTACCAAGAAAATAGCAAAGGCTAGTTTAATTGGTGTGAGTGGAATACTTTCGGTAACACCTTACTACAACAAACCATCGCAAGAAGGATTGTACAGGCACTATAAGGCAGTGTGTGATGCAACCGAATTACCTGTTATATTGTATAATGTTCCGGGGCGCACCGGATGCAATATGACTGCTTCAACTACCCTCCGCATTGCAGCCGAATGCCCTAACGCTGCAGCAGTTAAAGAAGCAAGCGGTAATTTCGAACAAATTATGCAGATAAGAAGAGACAGTCGCGAAGATTTTCTGGTTATTTCGGGCGACGACGCCATTACCATGCCCCTGATCAGTTGCGGTATCGACGGTGTGATTTCGGTAGCTGCCAATGCATACCCCAAAGCCTTTTCTGAGATGGTAAACCATGCACTTGCCGGAGATTTTGCTGCAGCCCGCGAGCTACACTATCAACTGCTCGAACCTATTCGGTGCATGTTTGCCGAGGGCAGTCCTGCCGGGGTTAAAGCTTTCTTGCATCACATGAAATTGGCAAACAATGTGTTGCGTTTACCGGCATTTCCGGTTAGCGATAGCTTACATGCAAGCATTGGCAAAATTGTATCGAGCAAAATACTTTTGTAACAACACTTGGCAATAAAAAAAGGGCTCAACGAGGCCCTTTTTTAGTAACTATTTCAGTAAGTTTATTCCTGCATCAGCAATTCGAGTATTTGTACTGCTGCTTTTGCCACCGAGCTTCCCGGTCCAAAAACTGCAGCAACACCATTCTCATACAAGAATGCGTAATCCTGAGCAGGGATAACACCACCTGCAATAATCATAATATCCTCACGTCCAAGCTTTTTGAGCTCGTCAATTACAGCAGGAATTAAGGTTTTATGCCCTGCCGCAAGCGACGATACACCGAGCACATGTACATCGTTTTCAACTGCCTGACGCGCTGCTTCTTCGGGAGTCTGGAACAAAGGCCCTATATCAACGTCGAAGCCGATGTCGGCATAGCCGGTAGAAACCACTTTGGCGCCGCGGTCGTGCCCGTCCTGCCCCATTTTAGCAATCATAATACGTGGTTGGCGGCCTTCTTTGGCTGCAAATTGTTCGCACAATACCCTTGCTTTTTCGAAATCGGGGTCGTTTTGCGCTTCCGATGAGTACACTCCTGATATTGATCGTATCACAGCTTTATACCTCCCTGCTATTATTTCGCATGCATCTGAAATTTCTCCCAATGTAGCCCTTTTTTGCGCAGCTACTACTGCCAATTCCAATAAATTGCCTTCGCCGGTTTCGGCACAGCGCGTTATGGCTTTTAGTGCAGCCTGACATTCATCTTCGTTACGTTCGGCTTTCAGTTTTTTCAGTCGTTCTAATTGCGCCAAGCGAACGGCAGTATTGTCAACATCAAGAATATCGATGGGGTCTTCTTTCTCGAGTCGATATTTGTTCACCCCCACAATGGTCTGGTTTCCACTGTCGATGCGAGCCTGAGCCCGTGCAGCAGCTTCTTCTATGCGCATTTTGGGAATACCCGACTCGATGGCTTTTGCCATACCACCCAGTTGCTCAATTTCCTCGATGTGCTTCCAGGCACGATGAGCAATGGCATGGGTGAGCGATTCTACATAATAACTACCACCCCATGGGTCAACCTGTTTGCAGATATTGGTTTCTTCCTGCAGATAAATCTGAGTATTACGGGCAATACGAGCCGAAAAATCGGTGGGTAACGCAATGGCTTCATCCAATGCATTGGTATGCAGACTTTGTGTGTGTCCCAATGCTGCTCCCATAGCTTCGATGCAGGTACGGGCAATATTATTGAACGGATCCTGCTCGGTAAGCGACCAACCGGAGGTCTGACAATGGGTGCGCAGTGCAAGCGATTTTGGGTTTTTCGGATTGAACTGGTTAACCATTTTTGCCCACAACAGACGGGCTGCACGCATTTTGGCAATTTCCATAAAATGATTCATCCCGATAGCCCAGAAAAACGACAATCTGGGTGCAAATGCATCGATGTCGAGACCCGAACGAATTCCGGTACGGAGATACTCAAGACCATCAGCCAGTGTATAGGCCAATTCAATATCGTTGGTAGCACCGGCTTCCTGCATGTGGTATCCCGAAATGGAGATGCTATTGAATTTCGGCATTTTTTCGCTGGTATAGCGGAATATATCACCGATAATCCGCATCGAAAATTCCGGGGGATAAATGTAGGTGTTGCGAACCATGAATTCCTTAAGAATGTCGTTCTGAATGGTTCCGGCCAGTTCTTCGAGCTTTGCTCCCTGTTCGAGTGCAGCCACAATGTAGAATGCCATGATGGGAAGCACAGCCCCGTTCATGGTCATCGAAACGCTCATCTGGTTCAGTGGAATCTCATCGAACAGCACTTTCATATCGAGGATGCTGTCGATGGCAACACCGGCTTTACCCACATCGCCCACCACACGCGGATGGTCGCTGTCGTAGCCCCGGTGGGTAGCCAGGTCGAAAGCTACCGAAAGGCCTTTTTGACCAGCTTTCAGGTTTCTGCGGTAAAAAGCATTCGATTCTTCAGCTGTTGAAAATCCGGCATACTGTCTGATTGTCCACGGCTGCATCACATACATGGTGGAATAAGGTCCGCGCAGGTAAGGAGGCAGTCCGGCAGCATAGTTCAGATGCTCCATGTTCAGCAGGTCGTCTTTTGTATAGACAGGTTTCACAGGTATCTGTTCGGGAGTAAGCCACCCGCCCTGAATACCGGCTTTGCCCGAAGGCTTTACCTGCTTCATAAAATTTGTCTTTTTATAATCGGGTTTCATATTGATTCTGTTTTAATGCAACAATCGTTTTATAATCCCAGCTTTTGCTGATATTGTTTCAGTTCGGCAAGCAGGTTCGACTTCACATGAATGTAATTGCTGATGCCGGCTGCTTCAAGTTCCGGCCGGCAGGCAGGGTTGCCGGCAATTACGCTGATGGCTTTATTGCCCAGTAAACCGAACATTTCGGGTGCCAGCAAAGCATATTCGTCATCGCTGCTGCACATTACCACAATATCGGCTTTGGCTGCCAGGGCATCATTGACGCCTTCAGCCACTGTTTCATATCCAAGATTGTCGATAATGCGAAACCCTGCGCAGGCAAAAAAGTTTGCAGCAAATTGTGCGCGTGCCTGACGCATGGCAACATTACCGATTTTCAGCATGAACACATTGATCTCGCGTGCTGCACTGTCGGTTTTCAGGCGCATGGCTTCGAAAGCTTCGGCTGCGCGGTGAAGACGAATGGGTCTGATGCCGCCTTCGAGTAACGGATGTGGCTTTTTCAGTCTGGCAGCATCTACTTTTTCGTTGAAATTCGGATACTGATTTGTCCCCAGAATAATCTCGCGACGCGTCTCCACATTGCTGTTGCGTTTGGCTAAAGTCTCGTCAATAAACTTCTGAATAAATTCCTGACGGAAAGCCGGAGTAAATCCACCCAAATCCTGAATCTGAAGGAAGAGTTTCCACGCTTCTTCGGCAATGGCTTTGGTGAGGTGCTCAATATAGTAACTGCCGGCTGCAGGATCGTTCACCTTATCGAAATGGGCTTCTTCTTTAAGAATAATCTGAATGTTGCGGGCAATGCGTTCCGAAAAATCATCGCTGCAGCTGTACACCGCATCGAAAGGCTGAACACAGATGGCAGATGCGCCGCCCAGTGCTCCCGACATGGCTTCGGTGGTTGCTCTGAGGATGTTTACATAGGGGTCGTAAATGGTTTTATTCCATTCGGATGTTTCGGCAAAAATGCACATGTGTCCGGAATCTGCCGATTTGGGATTGAACTCGTCGCAAATGGCCGACCACAACAAGCGGGCAGCCCTGAGTTTGGCAATTTCCATGAAATAATTGGATCCTTGGGCAAAAACAAACAACATGCGCGGCGCAACGTCGTCGATACTATGTCCGGCGTCGGTAAGGCGTTGCAGGTATTCGGCACCCATGGCAAGACCGGTAGCCAGTTCCTGAACAATGCTGCCTCCGGCATTGTGAATATGGCGTGCGTTGATATTCAGTAATTTAAAATTCGGCAGCGTGTTTCCGGCTTTGGCGAATGCACTTTCCACGCATTGGCAGGAATCGGAGTTGCAGGGTGTTTTTCCGCTCAGCATCAAAAATGCCAGCGGGTCGAATCCCGAAGAACCTTTTATTGCGTTAGGGTCAATATGATGTTTTGCTGCATATTCTGCCATCATACCCGGAACCGACGCGTCGGAGCCATTACCTACTATATGCACCGGAACTGTGGTCAGATCGATGCCATTAAGTAATGTTTCGAGTTGTTGATAAGTGAGTGGAGTGCAGGTAACGAAACCCAGCGATTGCGCACCTTTTTGCAATGCTTTCAATGCTTTGCGGTTGGCTTCTGCCGGATCGGCAGCACGGAAGTCCTGCCTGATTTTCCAACTGTGCGAAGGCTCACTGCCCCGGACAAAGGGTTTTTCTCCCGGAAGCGCATCGGAATAAGCCAGATCTTTCACATCCTCGAAACGGTAGAAAGGTTCAAGGCTGATGCCTTCGAGGGTGTTCCAAACCACCTTTCGCCCGTAGTCGGCACCCTTCAGGTCTTTTATAACCTGTGCGTGCCATTCCTCGTAGCTTATGGGTTTGAATTCCCCGAATAAACTATTATTTTCTGCCATACTATTTTAGTTTTTGTTTCAACAGGCGAAAATAATGTTATTTTTTTGAGTAAGAGCATGTTTTTATCATGTTGTTGAGGCAGGCAATGATAGTGCGCAACTATACCGCCTAAAAAATAGCCCGAACTACAAAGATATATGAACCCAATTCTTTCAAGTCATAAGTTTTTTATTTGTATTTTGCCGAAAATTTTAATTTTTCAGTATGCTCAAAAAAGTACCGCACACCTATGTAATTATCTTTTCGATAATAGTAATAGCTGCGGCCATGACATGGTTTGTTCCGGCAGGCAGTTTCAATCGCATTGTAAAGACAATGCCCGATGGCAGCGAACGCATGGTAATAGCTTCCGACAGTTTCCACCGCGTTGATCAGGCACCCCAAACCTGGCAAATATTTTCGGCCATGTTCAAGGGTTTTGTCAATCAGGCCGATATCATCATGTTTATTTTAATGATTGGGGGCGCATTCTGGATAATGAACGCCAGCAAGGCACTCGATATTGGCATAATGGCCTTTATTAAATCGACCACAAAGCTGGAACGCTACAGGTGGTTAAAAAAGATTGGAGTCAACAACATTGTCATGATTCTCATTATGCTGATGTTCAGCATGTTTGGAGCCGTATTTGGCATGAGCGAAGAAACCATCGCCTTTGTAATAATATTGGTTCCGTTGGCCATATCGATGGGCTACGACAGCATCACCGGTGTGTGTATGGTATATGTGGCGGCACATCTGGGCTTTGCCGGAGCCATGCTCAACCCGTTCACCATTGGTATTGCGCAGGGATTGTCGGACCTGCCCATTTTCAGCGGTATAGAATATCGCATGATTTGTTGGTTGGTGATTAATGCCGTGGGATTTTCTTTTATTATGATTTATGCGCGGCGCATTCATCGCAAACCCGAGCGCAGCCTCACCTACAACATAGACCAATACTGGAGAAACAGGCAAAACGAAAGCAACGAGCAGGTTGTGTATTACACCCCGCGCATTGCCTGGTTTGTTTACGCTATTGTGCTGGCTTCGCTTATTGCATTTGCCGTGTTCTACCCCGAAACAAACATGAAAATAGGCAACAGCACATTTACCCTGCCGGCATTGCCGGTAATTTCGGCCTTATTTGCCATAACCGCGTTTTTCTCGTTGCGTAAATCGGTTCATTTTTTCATTCTCAACCTGCTGGCCTATACCATAGTGTTTCTTATTGTGGGTGTAATGGGTTACGGATGGTATGTTATGGAAATTGGAACGCTGTTTCTGGCCATGGGTTTGGCTTCGGGGATATCTATCAACAAATCGGCCAACAATATCACCAAGCTATTTCTCGAAGGTGCCAAAGATATTTTTTCGGCAGCGCTGGTGGTAGGTTTGGCCGGTGGTATTATTGTAATTCTCACCGACGGTTACATTGTCGATTCTATTATGTATGGCCTTTCGAAAACCATGCAGGGCATTGGCAAAGCCGGTTCGCTCAGCATTATGTACGGCATACAAACCGTGCTCAATATCATTATACCATCGGGTTCGGCCAAGGCTGCGCTCACCATGCCCATAATGGCTCCCTTCTCCGATTTAATAGGCATTTCGAGGCAAGCCACCGTAATGGCCTTTCAGTTTGGCGACGGCTTTACCAACATGATAACTCCCACATCGGGCGTATTGATTGGATGCCTGGGTGTTGCCAAAATCCCCTACGATATTTGGGTTCGATGGGTATGGAAGCTCATTCTGGCCCTGTTTATTGTTGGATTACTACTGCTTTTGCCTACGGTATATCTCGAAATGAACGGTTTCTGATTGATTCGGACATGAAAAAACTGATAGTAATAGTTTCGATTGGTATTGCGAGTGTGGTGGCAACGGCACAGCCTGTTCAACTGCAAGCCGGTTTCGACCCCGACGAGTACTTGTGTATGTTGGGAATAATTGCCCGGCAGAGCGATACGGTGTGGGACCAGATTAAAATACCACTCTGCGAAGGCTATAGCCTGAAATATCGCTCGCCCGAATACCCATTGAAAAACCAATTCGACATATGGCTTGGCCCCGACAATACGGCTGTGCTGCATATTCATGCTACCAAAGACGACAATTTGAGCTGGGCGCAAAACTACTACACTGCCATGTGTGCTGCAACCGGTACATGGAACTTTAGTCAGGATGAAAGTTTCGAATACATGCTGGCCACCAACCCACGAGCGGCTGTTCATGCAGGATGGCTGGTTGCCTTGGCCTATATGCACCGCGAAATACTGCTTCAGATGGAGGCATTGAGCAATCAACACTGCAACAGCATTATCATTACCGGGCACAGTCAGGGTGGCGCCATTGCCTACCTGTGCACTTCGTGGCTGCGCTATTTGCAGGCCGATGGATCCATAGCTCCTGACTTGCAAATTAAAACTTACTGCAGTGCAGCACCTAAACCCGGCAATTTATATTATGCCTACGATTACGAAATTCTCACTCAACAAGGCTGGGCCTACAATGTGGTAAACCCTCTCGACTGGGTACCCGAAACACCCTTTTCGCTGCAAACCACCAACGATTTCAACACATTAAGTCCATTTTACAATGCTCGCGGCATCATTAAAAAGCAAGGCTTTGCTGCCCGCCTTGTATTAAAACCCATGTTCAACAGTATGAACCGCCCGCTAACCCGCACCACAAAGCGTTTTCATAAATACATGGGTAAAAAAATGCACCGGCAAATCGAGAAATCAACCGGATTGCAACAACCCGATTATGATATCAGTATGAATTATGCCAGAGCCGGCAATTACATTGTGCTGCAACCCGACTCATTGTATATGTCGAAGTATGGAGCCGACACCAGGCACATGTTTGTACATCACTTGCTACGCCCCTATTACGAGCTAACGCTGCAAATGAAAGAGAACAACTTGACGGGTCGTTAATTTTCGGTAAGGTTTATGTAGTTATTATGAGAAATTAACCACCGGCATACAATTAAATAAAAAACTGATGAAAAATATTGCTACAATACTTATATTTATCTTACTGGCAATCAACGGGTTTGGCCAAAGCGATTTTTACAGCCAACTGGCCGATTCGGCCTTTGAACTAACAAAACAAAAGGTGGTGTACGACCCGTCGTACTTTAGCATTGCCTACCCCAACGGCGATGTGCCCGAAGGTAAAGGCGTATGCACCGACGTAGTGATACGTGCCTACCGGAAAATGGGTATCGATTTGCAGAAAAAAGTACACGAAGACATGAAAAGTAACTTCGACAAATATCCTAAAAACTGGGGACTAAAAGCGCCCGACAAAAACATAGACCACCGCAGGGTTCCCAATCTGATGACATTTTTTTCGCGCCATGGCAGCGTTCTCGAAATAAGCAACAATGCTTCTGATTACCGCCCCGGCGACATTGTTTGCTGGAATTTGGGCGGCGGCATTACCCATATTGGAATAGTCTCGGCCAAAAAGAACCTGTTTCTTACCCGTTACCTGATAATTCACAATATTGGAGCCGGTCAGGTTCTCGAAGACTGCCTGTTCGACTTCCGCATTATTGGGCACTACCGGTACCCGTAAAATAGAATAATGGCATTAATCTAAAGCATTTATCGACCACAGAAAACACATTGCTATTGTTAAAACAATATTTCGTTTTTCTTAAATAAATATTTCATGAATAATGAAACTAGTAAAAGTTTGTATTTCTGATATCGAAAACTAAAAGCAAAAAATATGGAAATATGCTTTGAAAGTTCATTACAATCTTGTAGTTTTACTTCATAAACCCGTTATTATTACGTTTTCGGTTAAAACACGTGAAATCATTATCCAGTAATGTATCTTTGGTCTTAATTAAACAGCAAATTGTAAACCTCATTAACATTTGGCCATATGAAAAGTGAAATAGTAGTAACAACCACAAACTCAATCGAGGGTTCGTGTATCGAAAAATATATTGATTTGATTGCCACCAATGTTGTTGTTGGCACAAACTTCTTTTCAGACTTTGGTGCATCAATAACTGATATATTTGGCGGAATGTCAGACACATATCAATCGAAACTTCATAAAATATACAAGATTGGTATCGATAAATTAAAAACAAAAGCAGGTCATATTGGAGCCAATGCAATAGTTGGAGTAAAAATTGATTTTGACGAGGTTTCGGGTAAAGGAAAGTCAATGTTTATGGTTTCAGTTATTGGAACAGCCGTAAGAATTCGCTGTAAAGATGAGAAAACCCTTGAGGACTTTCTAACCGATTCGATAACAGATAAGGACACTCTCGAGAGAGAACTTACCAAAAGAACTATAGAATCAAAACTAAGAGTAAACAGTCTCCCGATTCAAAACGAATGGTTGTATTTGTTAAATGCACCCTTTGCCGAAATCTCCGATTGCTTGCTCGAGATATATCTTACCACAATACTTAAACATGTTAGTCAGAGAACTGAGCAAGAAAATTTACTAATAACAAACGTCCCCACATATTTTAAAAATCTGGCAGAAGAATCAGCAATAACAGTTTTATACTCAAAGCTTACTCAAGCACCCAAAGTAATACTTGATATAATTGTATCAAATGATTTATTTTCGGCCAAAGACGTGCTCGATTTATTGCAAAGCAAAAATACTGATATTGCGGTTGCGTGCTTAAAGGCAAATAAAAACTACTATTCAAAAACCGATTTACAATTGATGAAAGAAATTTTAACATTGCTCGACAACCTGAAAGATTTGGGGAAAACTGAAACGGTAAAAAACGTCCTTGGGAAAGCTAAAGAAAAGTATATTTGCCCTAATGGTCATGTAAACAACACTGAGGATTTGTTTTGCACCACCTATGAATGTGGCAAGAATATGAAGGGATTGACTGAAAATCAGGTTAAACAAATTGAACATTTCAAAGCCAAAGTTGATGCCTTAAATTGCCTTTTATAATTCAAATTTTTTGAATGAAATCATAGCTTAATGCACTTCAATAATTATTTATTTTCAAATAAAAGATTGTAATTCGTATTTTTGAATTCGCAATACAACACATGTTTACTATGCAACAATTACCCGACACATCGCTGATAAGTTATTTCAGCAATATGGTAAAAAGCGGCGGAGGCATCAATCTGGCACAGGGTCTTCCCGGATTCAGGCCACCGGAAATGCTTCTCGAATATCTCGAAAAATTTGCCCGAAGCCAGTATCACCAGTACGCACCGGGATTAGGAGTGCAACAGCTTCGCGAACAAGCGGCCCTGGCATGCCACAGTGCAGCGATTACCTCCGAAAACATCATGATTACCAATGGCGGTACCGAGGCCATTTCGCTGATTTACACATATTTGTTCAAAAAGCTTAAAGCAAAGCTTCATGTAATGGCCATTGCTCCGGTATATGAAAGCTACCGTGAATTACCCGCAATTTTCGGGAACGATTTTCATTTATATCAAAGTGCTGGCACCGGCAGTTTCGAAACTGAAGACTTTTTAAACCAAGTAAAAAGCAAAAACATCAATTTGGTTTTCTTAGCTTCTCCCGGCAACCCGCTAGGTAAAGTTTTCAGTCGCGACGAAATAGAGACAATATGCCATTACTGTAGACAGAACCATGTTTATATTGTCATCGACTTAGTGTATAAATATTTGTATTACAACAACAAGCCCTATATTCCCTATCATTTACTGAGCGATTACATACTGTTTGCCGACTCCTGGTCGAAGCAGTTTTCAATTTCGGGCTGGCGATTGGGTTATGTGGTAGCACCTGCTGTGGCGATACATGAAATGTCAGCCGTTCACGATTTCACAGGCTTATCGTCGCCTATGCCCCTGCAGCAGTCGCTGGCAGCATGGCTCGGCCACACTTGCGAGGCTGAAAGTTATTTAGACGAAATTCGTGTACAGGTAAAAAACAATTTTCGAAAAACCGGCAGCCTACTGCAAGAAGCAGGATATACCTGTCTCGATGCCGATGGAGGCATATTCTTGTGTGCTGCCCTTCCGCAAGGTTTTGGCGATGGATTTGATTTTGCCATGTCGCTGTACGAAGCCGAAAAGCTGGCAGTGGTTCCCGGCATACACTTCGACGACAGATGGAGCTCAGTAATTCGTCTCAATATTGCTTATCCCGAAGAAATCATCCACGAAAGTGTTCAACGTCTGCTACGCTTCACCCAAACTTATATGAAACAAGCATAAAAAATACGTCATTATGTGTGGAAGATTCATACTGGTTCAAAAACTGGAAACACTCGAAAAACGCTTCAATCTAAGTGATGTCACTTTTCAATACACAGCCAGTTACAATACTGCTCCCGGAATGCAGTCTGCAGTAATTACCAACACACATCCACGAGTAATGCAAGGCTTTCGCTTTGGTCTCTGTCCATTTTGGGCAAAAAAAGATATGTTGCTGATAAATGCCCGCAGCGAAGGCGACAAAAATGCCGACAACGACATGCACTATCACGGCCCTAAAGACATTATCAACAAGCCCGCTTTCCGCAAGCCCATCCGAAGCCGTCGCTGCTTGGTTATTGCCGATGCCTTTATAGAGGGCAGCAGCGAAAAAGGCCTCGACGAAGCCTATGTTGTGTATTTACGTCATAAGGTTCGCCCCTTTGCTATGGCCGGATTGTGGGATGAATGGACTCATCCCGCCACACAACAAATCACACAATCGTTTGCCATTATCACTACGATTGCCAACCCCTTGATGCAAAAAATAGGGCACCACCGATCCCCTGTAATTCTCGAAGCCTGGCAAGAAAGAATCTGGCTCGACAGTGAAGCCCCGCTATCAGACATAACAGCACTGTTGAAACCCTACGATTTCGAAAAAATGAACGCGTATCGCATTGGAAGCGATATTAAAAACCCCAAAAACAATAGTGCCGCTTTGTTAACTCCCATAGGAAACCCGGTATATTCAGATCCTGACATTCAAATTAAGGAATCGCTCTACCGACAAGGCTTTGGCAATGGTAAACCCAACAAATAACAACAAGCCTTAATTTTTATTTTGCACAATAAATAAAATGCTTATTTTTGCATTCGCAATTGCCCAGATGGTGGAATTGGTAGACACGCCAGCTTGAGGGGCTGGTGTCCGTACGGATGTGCAAGTTCGAATCTTGTTCTGGGCACAAAACCGAAGTTAAAACAGCTTCGGTTTTTTTGTAAAAGGCACAAATAATAATACCACACAGTAGTTGTTAATTGAACAGCTATTTAGTGCCGCTACCGGAATAATAGCTGTGTAAACTTAAACCACCTATCATATTCAATAATTTCTATATCTTTACATTCAAAACTTGTAAATTTGTTTAACACTTGATTCTTGCTCTATGAAAAATTTAACATTCGGGCTGATTATCATAGCATTAATTGGCTTAAGTGCATGCGACAAATACGAAAACGGTCCATCGTTTACACTGTTAAGTGCCACAAAGCGAATAACAGGTAACTGGGAACTTAAAGAGGCTTTGCTAAACGACACCATCATCGATTTAAACAATATGGCAGCATTGCTTGGCGATTTTGATACCGATACCTTAGGCAACAGTTTGCCTTTTGAGATAGATCCTTCGCAAATATCGGTAACTTCGGTGAAACTGAAACTCGAAAACGATGGCGACGGGAACTTCTCTATTGCATTACAATTCATTACATTCCCTTTTACACACACCGAGTACCTTACCTGGGCCTTCGACGATGAAAAAGAGAATGTTGAGATGACCATTTCAAATGAAACAAGCAGTTTCGAAATATTAAGACTCAGCAATAAAGAAATGTGGCTTCGTAGCACCGAAACGGTAGATGGAGAAACAAACATAGTAGTAACTAAGTTCGAAAAGCTCGATGATTGATGTTTCATAATAGTTCGGCAATAACTTGCTTTAAGAACAATGCATTTTTTTCGCCATGTTACCAAAAAACAATCCAATACAGATTCTGTTAAAAAAACCAAGTTACTTGTATTTACCGGGATTGTTTTTATTCTGGACTTTACTCTTCGCTTTGTTCCGAATATTATTCTTTTTTTTCTATGTTTGGCCCAATACATCATTCTTTGCCGCTTGGCGAGCCGGATTGCTGACAGATATTTCGGTAGCTTCGGTGTTGATAACGATTCCTGCTATTACAATATTTTTGGCATATTTCATAAGAAAAGCGGCATTTCGATTGCAAAAAACTGCATTCGTCATCAACCTGATTCTATTGCTTTTCATATGTTTTATCGAAGTAGTCAGCTTACCCATTTACGAAGAATGGGGCACTACATTCAATTTACGGGCTGTGAGCACCGTTGCATCGCCCGGAGAAGCTGCAGGTACCTTTTTCGACTATTTGTCGCCGGTTCTGTTGTCGATTTTTTGTGCCGCCCTGTTAATTGGCTCTTTTATTCAATACCTGCTCTACCGCTTATCGGTAAATACATCAGGGGTTAACACAATAACCAAGTTAACAGTTTTACCTATGGCATTGTTGCTTACTGTAGGTATTCGGGGGGGCATTGGCCAGGAACCGCTTAAGTTGAAGTCAGCATTTTTTTCGCAACAACAGTCAGAGAACTATTTGGCAGTGAACAAGAGCTTTTATTTTATTTCTACATTGAAGCAAAAAAATCACCTCGAGATACAAGATGTTACCATAAGTAAGGCAGAGCTACATGCAACCTACAGCAAGCTATATGCAGACTCTGCGAAAAACGATACATGTAATCTGCTGAACAGCAATCGCCCCAACATCATTCTCATTATTCTCGAAGGCTGCACTGCCGAAACATTCGAGTCGCCTGGAGGAGATACCTGCCTTACTCCTTGTTACAGCAAGCTTAGCCAAAATGCGATTCGTTTCGAGCAGGTCTATGCATCCGGATTTCGCACCGACCAGGGTATTCTCAGTATTTTAAGTGGTTTACCCGCGCTACCCTATCAGAACATCATGAACGACACAGCCCTCACGTCAACGCTTCCGTCGCTTACACAAGAACTTGCCGGATATGGTTACACAACCATGTTTTTATATGGTGGCGATGCCTCATACAGTCGTTTCAACAGCTATTTTCGAAACCACAGAACCCATGTTATCGACCGGCACAGTTTCAATTCGCAACTCTATTTGAACAACTGGGGGGTGCCCGATAATATTCTGTTCGAAAGAGCATTGCATGAGCTTAACAATATGCAAGAAAGTTTTTTCATGTGCATTTTAACGCAAAGCACGCATCCTCCTTTCGATTTACCCGTAAGCTATCGGTATGGCAAAACCGATAAAACAGCTATGTATAAAAGCTGTGTACATTTCACTGACTCGTGCATTGGCAGTTTTATTCAGCAATGCAGTAAGGCAGATTGGTATAGCAACAGTATTTTCATCATCACTGCCGACCATGGATCACTGTATTTGGGTACACGCAATTTCGACGACCACGAACGCTTCAGGGTACCTGTATTGATATTTGGACCTGCTCTCAACAATAGTGGTGCAGCAAGTGTTAACAGCCACTGTGCAGGAACACACGACATTCCGGCAAGCTTATTGGCTTTGTTACATATCGAAAACAAGCTTTTTCCTTTCAGTAAAAGTATATTCGACACAAATAGATATAAACATGCGTTTTGGATTACCGAGCACACAATGGGGTGGATAACACCTACACAGAAAATGGTTGTTAATCATACTACATCCGACATATATTCAATTTCGGGCGACACACTGCACATAAACGAAAACCGAAACGATGCACTCCGATTCTATAGGATGATAGCTGAATATACGCTATCAGGCAAAAACCCTGAAACACCTAACTAAAGATTCTGGAAACCTCTGCATCGCGTTTAAGCATCAAAAAAATATGTTTTACGTTCATCACACAATGTTGTTGCTTTTATGTTTATTAATACCGAACCATTAGCATTGTTACAGCAATAGTAAGCAACAATGGTTTTTTAAGCCTGAGTGTTGCAAGTTTTTATTTTGCACTATCAAAGATTTCGAAAAAAGCATTCTACGCTCATCAATCAATTCAATTGAATTCATTAATTTTGCAGCAGAACCGGTAGAACAATGAGAATTACAGTAACAGGCCTGTGCCTGATATTAGTCAGTATGGCTTTGCATGCTCAGCATACAAGCGATAAGCAAGCCAACACCCCTGCAGCCGAGCTTTATGCCGACGCACCCTATTTGTGTAAAAAAACCGACAATCAGGGCAACCCTGCATCCATCCCAATAGCTTTTGTGGTGCATGATGCATCCGCTTTTATGGCCACTGTCAATCTGGTTTCGATTAATCTGAAGTTTAAGTCTGTGCATCAGAATAGTTTTTCGGAAGCAATCAGCTTCAATTCAATGAGCGACAATGAGTTCTATCAGAATTTTGCACTGAAGTCAACAGTTAACACATCATTGAGCATACAGCAGTTCGATACAGCCTGTGTTTCGAAGCATGCTCAGCACACTTTTAAGTTTTTATGCAACAGCAACATTTTGAATCCATCGGTAACATACGAAAAAATTGATAAAACCTGGTGGTATTTTGTATATGAAATTCCCTACTCATATATTGCACCCTATGGAGACACACTCGATATCGAGATACATTTCGAGCAGAATCTGGCCACCGACGACTACATATACCTTCGCGTTATTCGCAGCGACGACGTGGTTCCTTCGCTGGCAGGCTGGTATCGTGGCGATACTCATTTTCACAGCATGTTTACCCAAAACACTGCCGAGCTGGGCTTACCGGTAGAAATCACCCCCATTATGGCGACACACTTGGGTATGGACTGGACAGCGCTGACCGATCACAGCTGCGACTACGACAACTACGGAAGTTCGATGCATAACAACTGGTTGCAACAACGCACCCTAACGCAACAAATGAATAGCGATAACAATGATTTTAAAACCATTCACGGCATCGAAATGTCGGTAAACAATTCGCAAGGAAAAACCGTGCACTGCCTGAGTTATCCCTCGCCTGCCTCACCCTATTCAATGCCGTATTTTGGCGATGGCGATGGCGATGTAAGTCAAACAGATGTAAGCATCGATATGTTGCTCGATTCGCTGGTATTGTATGGAGGATTTGCCTATGCCGCACATCCATTTGCCGAAGGCGATGCCCTGAGTGTGGTTGTGAATGGCGGAGCCTGGAATCTGGGGCACCCCGGTTTTACTCCAAATGGAGAACCTCACTCCTATGCAGGAACGGTTATTTGTAACAATATCGAAACAGCTTCGGATGTGTATGTTTCCGACCAAAACCATTTTAAACCGCGACTAAGGGGATTTCAGATTTTAAACATGCGCAATCGTCTTTCGGTTGCCAACGAACTCGACAATCCATGGGGGCCTTTTAACAACGGAGACGATATGTTTCAGCCGCTACCTCTTTCTGACCCTTTGCATTACCAGCTGCGCTACAATCAGAATCGCGAAGTATATGATTTCATGCTGCAGCAAGGGCTTGCCGATGCAGAAATTGATGGAGAATTTCGAAAAATATATCAAATTGCCGGCTCCGACGCACATGGCTCGTTTAACTATTCAAACACCGATTTCACTATGGGTATCTACGGAAACGTAAACGACAATGCTTTCGGTAAATTCTCCACTCTGGTATATTGTCCTCAGGGCATGGGCGAAGACGGCGAAGAAATACTCAACGCATTGCATAATGGCAGAGCTATTCTTAGCGAAGGTCCTATTGTTGAAATCGCATTGCTAAACACCGTCGATAACTCAACAGTGTTGATAGGCGAAGACACAGAAATTGACTACTCCGATTTGTCCGACTGGCAACTCACCTACCAGTGGGCAAGCTCAGGCTTGTATGGCGAAGCCGATGAAATTATTCTCATTATTGGCAATAAAGATGTTTGGGTTGAAACGGAATTGGGACTATGGGAGGATAATATCGATTTACACCAATTGATATCGCAATGCTTAGGCAGCAACTACCAACAAGGCAACATTGTACTTATGGCAGAACTGATCACATACAAAGAACCTGCTTCGCAATACGACCATATCAGCGGTTATTTTCACGCCTATACCAACCCTATTTGGATTCGTATTCACAATAACACAATCAATCCATTGATAGCATATAATGGTTTTTTATTGTATCCCAACCCTGCAGCCGACATAATAAGCCTGAGTATCGACAGCAATAGTGACGACGAAGTTGAAGTAAGCATATACAGTATCACCGACGATCTGGTGTATAAAGGCCGCCACAAACGCAGTAACCCCAAAATAAATATCGGGAACCTAAAAAACGGTGTTTACACCGTAAATATGCGCTCGAAACGCGCCATCAAAAAACAAAAACTGATAGTGCAACGATAAAGTTTAGTAAATAGCTTTGCCTGTATCGCAAACCCTCCTGCGGCAGCTTCAAATTCGAAGCTTATTCCGATTTGCAAAGTTCCAGACTTTGGAAATCATAACCGGAGAAAACAAACCAACGAAACAAGTTGTGATTCGCTTTGCTCGCATTGGTGTATTTTTTTTTTTAGCGGTGCTCGCGAACCTCCTTTGTCGGTTTCAAATTCGTAGCTTATTCCGATTTCCAAAGTTCCATACTTTGGAAATCATAACCGGAGAACAACAAACCAACGGAACTGGTTGTGATTAGCTTTGCTCGCATTGGTGTATTTTTTTAACGGTGCTCGCGAACCTCCTTTGTCGCTTTCAAATTCGTAGCTTATTCCGATTTCCAAAGTTCCATACTTTGGAAATCATAACCGGAGAACAACAAACCAACGGAACTGGTTGTGATTAGCTTTGCTCGCATTGGTGTATTTTTTTAACGGTGCTCGCGAACCTCCTTTGTCGCTTTCAAATTCGTATCTTTGAAATAGTGGAAACATCAAAGGACATAAGTCTTGTTTTTCGAATACGTTGTGATTAGCTTTCAAATTCGTATCTTTGAAATAGTGGAAACATCCCATTATACTTTTTACTTTTAATAGTAACGTTGTGATTAGCTTTCAAATTCGTATCTTTGAAATAGTGGAAACATCTTATTTCATCAGATGGACTTCCGTACATATGTTGTGATTAGCTTTCAAATTCGTATCTTTGAAATAGTGGAAACATCCATACCCGAACAATGGATTGTGGAAACACTGTTGTGATTAGCTTTCAAATTCGTATCTTTGAAATAGTGGAAACATCCATCCCCATCGCTTCGGCTTCACTTCCAACGTTGTGATTAGCTTTCAAATTCGTATCTTTGAAATAGTGGAAACATCGCACCGGTGCGGTAATCGAGTATGGAGAACGTTGTGATTAGCTTTCAAATTCGTATCTTTGAAATAGTGGAAACATCCGACCGAGAAACGATCGCACCGTGTGAATAGTTGTGATTAGCTTTCAAATTCGTATCTTTGAAATAGTGGAAACATCTTGGTTGCTCCGTCAAAAATGGGGGTTCCTGTTGTGATTAGCTTTCAAATTCGTATCTTTGAAATAGTGGAAACATCTGATCTCTTTACGGAAGTATATGGTGGCCTGTTGTGATTAGCTTTCAAATTCGTATCTTTGAAATAGTGGAAACATCCTGTTTGGCAGGCTAAGCAGGAACCCGTAGTTGTGATTAGCTTTCAAATTCGTATCTTTGAAATAGTGGAAACATCCAAGGTTGATTGACGAAACAAAAGTCGATTGTTGTGATTAGCTTTCAAATTCGTATCTTTGAAATAGTGGAAACATCGGCGCGAGGGCAAAAATGTGAAGGTTTACGTTGTGATTAGCTTTCAAATTCGTATCTTTGAAATAGTGGAAACATCAACTTGTTTTGCCGATGCCGACCTTCTGCCGTTGTGATTAGCTTTCAAATTCGTATCTTTGAAATAGTGGAAACATCCGCTCCGACGATTGCACATGATACACAAAAGTTGTGATTAGCTTTCAAATTCGTATCTTTGAAATAGTGGAAACATCGTTATTCCGTTAACCGCGTCGTCGGCCACCGTTGTGATTAGCTTTCAAATTCGTATCTTTGAAATAGTGGAAACATCAGAACGCTTCGACATGTTGCTTGCCGGGCAGTTGTGATTAGCTTTCAAATTCGTATCTTTGAAATAGTGGAAACATCATGCTCGTTCCTCGCTTGTGCCTTGCTGCTGTTGTGATTAGCTTTCAAATTCGTATCTTTGAAATAGTGGAAACATCCATCGGCAAAACAAGTTGAAGCCGTAGATGTTGTGATTAGCTTTCAAATTCGTATCTTTGAAATAGTGGAAACATCTTTGTGATGTAAAGGCTCTGAAATGGGACAGTTGTGATTAGCTTTCAAATTCGTATCTTTGAAATAGTGGAAACATCTTAAAAACATCAATATTGTGCCAGCTACAAGTTGTGATTAGCTTTCAAATTCGTATCTTTGAAATAGTGGAAACATCAGCAATCGCACTACGCACTGTTGCTCAATTATTTACAGAGATAATTAGAAATTAAAAAACAGATGTTTCTAAGTCGAAATCCATCGCAGTTCCGATGGATTTCGTTTTTAAAACAATTCGAGTTGCACACCGGCCTCCGCCTTGGCTGCCTCTTTTTTGCCATAGAATATTTCCATGTCGCCAAACTGTTTATCGGTAATTTTCATGATAACAACATGGCCTTTTTCGGGTAGCATGTTTTTTACGCGGTTAATATGTACCTGTGCATTTTCGCTACTGGCACAGTGCCGCACGTATATCGAAAATTGAAACATGGCAAAACCGTCTTTCAGCAAGCGTTTACGGAAATCGGCATATATTTTCCGCTCTTTCTTGGTTTCGGTTGGGAGGTCGAAAAAAACTAATACCCACATAATACGATATTCACTGAAGCGTTGCATCTTACACCAATTCCGGATAGCTTATCTTTCGGCTTTCGCCACTATAGCATTTATACAGCGAAGCAGCGCTTAGGCCTGCTGCAATCATTAAAGGGCTGCGTTTGCCATTTATTGTGACATCGAGAACAGGAATTTGCAGAAGTTCGGCTTTTATGTTGTTGTCAAGTACATCTAAGCCTTTACCCTGTTCTACCAGAGTAAACACAAGTTTATCGACCATAGGGCGAAAGGGCTCCATAATGTCGTCGGCAAGGCAGTAGGCATTGTAGCGGTTGTGATGATGAATTCCCAGAGTTGGCAACATTCCGCTGGCAACAAGCGATCGGGCTATAATTGCACGAAGCAGTGCATAGCCGTAGTTAAGCAGGTTGTTCGGATATATGCCTTCGCGATGCCTGGTAAAGCCATTAACAGCAGAAAACAGTGTTTTCCAGTAATAGGCAGCCGCCCGGGCTTCAATGTTTTGTGTATCGCCACTGTTTACCTGCTTTGCCCAAAATTCCATTTGTCGCGCTTCGTCGTTACAACACTGCCGCAGAACTATCTGTTGGTTTTGTATTTTGGCTATAATAGTTTGCTGCCATAGCTGCTTCTTCAGAGGAACTGAAGCCGAAATCTGATGCTGAAAACGCTCGCTCTGTGTGGTGTTGCCTGCCAATGGTAGCAGCAAACCGGCCGGCATATGGTTGGCATCGCAGGTAATAACTGCACAATTATTGTCGAGCAAGAGTTGAAATACACTATGCGTGCAACAAATTCGATTATTGTCGAGTATTACCACACCAATATCCTCGATAGGAACGGTTCTTTCAGCCTGTTTCTTCATGCTATCGGGCACATTGCTGGTTTCTACCTCGGGCAGTTTTATTACAAGCTGGCTGTTTTTCACCGAAAGGTAGGCCGGATTTCCAAAATACAAGGTACGCTTTATCATGTTTTTTTTATAGGTCGAGTTGAGTCGAAAACAAATATTTAGCCAATTTTTCGTTATGAACGTCCCAACAAGCTTCCTCGTTTCCAAATGCCTCAAAAACAGCAGCTCTATCTATTAAATCCCCCTCATCTGCCTGATTCAAACTATTGTACGAGCTAAATTTCCATTCGCTAAAATGCTTACAAAAACCATGATGCACCGGGTTACGATGAATATATACAACCAAAGCCCTAAAATGATCCTCGTTTTTAATTTCTTCGCGTTTGAAGTTCTTTATAAACAGTGAGCCCATACGCCCATACATCTTATTAAACGCCTGCGTATAGCTGCTGAAAAAGTTGGCGAATTGCTTCGAAATAAAATATTCAACTTCAACTTCAACAACAACAGCTCTTCCAAAGTTCGAAACTTTGGAAGAGCTTGGTTGTTGTTGATTTCTTATTTTTTCAATCTCTTCGCCCCCCTTTATTTTCAGCAGCAAATGAAAATGATTGTTCATCAGGCAATACGCGTATGTGTCGGCTATGGGCACAATGTGTTTCACATATCGTTCCATAAAGAACCGCTTGTTCTCATCACTCTGAAACAAATTCTCGAACCCGTTGGCGTGGTTGAAGATGTGGTAGGTATTATTGGGCTGAAGTAGATGCATAGCAAGCAGAACTAATACTCTCCTACTGAGATAATTTGGCCTACGTGATTAATTCGAATCTTTATAATTCCATTTAAGCCAAATCGAAGCCATGTCAATCCTTTTAATGATGAAATATCATTTACATTTGTTTCTAGATGATGTCGAAAGAAATAATCCTTCGTAGCTATCTTCTGCACCCTAAACAAATTCGGACTGATCATATGGTAATTATCCGGATTAAGCAAGTCTGTTTCACTTGGATTAAAACCGGCTTTTTCGTTAGGGAAGACAAAATATTCGTTTTGCTTCATGGTAAATAAAAATGTCCAACCTTCTTCTTGTCGATAATTTTTATCGATAATAGGCAGACCTTGATTGGCTCGCATGGTAGCTTCAAAAAATGAGACAACGTTTTCCTGTAAATTTCCATCAGCATCGCGATAAATTGCAACATGGTGGTTATTGCTGGTGCTCACGAAATCGGCCGGTTGCGGCTTTCCGTTTTCATCGGTTATTACATTTCCTGTATAATCGCGTTTGTCGTGCAGTGCTGTTGCATTGCTAACCCCTGTAATTGTTACCCGCTTAATGGCAATACCTTTGCTTTTATTGAGCCAAATTGGGTTTTCGTCGAGATTGCTAAATGCTTTTTTTGCATTGCCTCCAAACTCATCGAGGCGATTCTGAAGAATTTGTCGGATTTTTACATCAACAACTTTATCGATTTTTAAATCGGAGCTTATTTCTTTGCGAATGGTGTAAATATTTTCGAACCAAACAGTTATAACTTTTTCGGGCACTTTTTCGGTTTGTGCCGCATTCAAGAAAATTGGTTTTTTGTCGAGGCTATTTGTACCTGTAAAAGCCTTTTTGGGGTCGTTGTCGAACTGCAAAAGACGATTCAACAAGGCTTGGCGATGCTTTTTGTTCGCAACTGTTTGAATTTTCTCATAGTTAAAAGCAGCCCCAATTTTTTCCTGTTTTGTTGCATATTTCTTTATGCAGCCATATATGGTTTCGTTATGCAGCTGGCCACGCGGAGTTAATTGTACTTTTTTAAATTTACCATCCTTATTCTTTGTAATATTAATGTTTTGGGTAACTACTTTGTTTTTTGCTTTTATTGATATTAGAGTGCTTTCTAAGTGTTTTTTTGCTTCGGCACGGAAATCATCTATAGGCATTGGCGGCAAAAACTTTAGTTTACCGTGTTTGTCGCGATACAATTCTTTTTTCTCGATGTAAGCTACCACTTTAGAAACCTCACTCCTATGCAGATTGCTTAAATCGTAATCGCCGGAATACACATAATCATCAACATTCTTTTGTAATCGAGCATTCAAATTGTTGATATATTGAATGAATTGCCGTTTCGTAAATGCAATCGTAAGCGCGTCCATGGCATGATGACGATGGTCGTTGCGTTTAGTCCAATCTTTTATTCTTCTAATTTTTCGTCCATCTTTATCTTCAATAATTTCGGTTAAACCCAATTTATCGTACTTATCCCAGTTTAATTCCTGCATTAGGTCAATCAATTGCCAGTCTTCGCGCAAGCGATCGGTAATAGAACCTGTAGTTGGTACCACAAATTTCACCATGTCTTCGAGAATTTCACGAGCTTTTTTTGCAATGTACTGCGAATCGCGAAGATCTCTTTCGATAAAACCACTTGGAATTTCGGCTTCTTTAAATAGTAATTTCTTTTGCTTAGTTTTACTAATAGAACCGGTATTAAACATTTTTTCGATCCTTGCCTTATATTCTTCGACACCTTGTTCTCCATATTTTTCTAACACATAATCATAAGCTGTGGCATTGGCTTTTTCAATATTAACCGTTCGGAGTTCGAGGGTTTTATTTGAGAATGAATCGTCGAACAATTTGGCTTGAGGAATAATGTGTTCTATATCGAACTCTTTGCTAAAAAGCTTTTCTTGAGAGATGTACGTATTCGAATATAAAGTTTTAAATCCATTCTCTTTCAATTCGAGATACAGTTTATATCGAATAATATCGTTACGACTAACTTGAACTAAACCAAATTCGTTTTGCAATATAGTCCGGTATTCTTCGTGCTCTTTAGTTGATTTGCTTATAAATTTTGTTAATTCTGCCCTTTCGGTGGCACTTTTTTTCAATTCACGAGCCAGTTCGATGCGTATTTCATCTGGTTTGCCATAAGCATCAACCACCGAATTAACCACATGAATCATTTGATTCAGAATTTTTTCGACCACAGGATTACGCAAACTGTTTCGTGGAAGAATTTCTAGTTTATCGACAAGAGTTTTGCTAGCAAGCTCTTCTTTGGTAAGCGATTTTTGGGAGTGGCGGTAACCGGCCTGTTCACATGATTCACTATAATCGAGCCCGTCCTTTAAATGGGGAAGAATTTTACGAATTGCTTTTGCGCTCAAACTGCCATAATCGGGTTGGAATGAAACATTGGCAAGCATGATCGCATATTCTTTTTCGAACCCAAATAATTCGTTTAATTTAATTATTAGTTTTTCGTTACCGGATTTTGAATCATCCCCCTCGAAACTATACAGTAGATGCCACAACCGATAATGCGCTTGTTTTTCGAAATCGGGACCTTCGAGGCTTGAGTCAAAATATAGAATCTCGGTGTTTATGCCTAACATCCCAAATACAGGTTCAACTATATCGAGAACTTTTGCTGTGGGCATCTTAGAAAAATCGAATTCTCCATGCCCACTCAAAAAAATTATTTTCTCGTAAACTTTAAAGAGTTCTGCTTGGGTTCGATTTCCTTCGATGTTTTCATAATTTAGATCTAATTCTTTATGGTTTTCGAAAACCAGTTTTAATGCATCCGACTTTTTTAGCTTTTCTTTAATATTTAACTCAGTAAATAATATTTCTTTCTCTTCCTGAAATAGCGGCCGCTTTTCGGGTGTGTCTTTAACCAACACTTGTATATTATTTAATATTTGCCAAACTTTAAACTCTTGAAAAAGCGGTGATGAACGAGGACAAACCCTTAAGCCTATAGTTTTAATTTTTGTTTTTCCTTCAACATAAACTTTAATCTTTTTGTGTTCGAACTCACAAAAACTAATTAATCCTTTTTGACTTTTCAATGGCCGCTGGTAAAAAATCACAATATCGCGAATCTCTTTTTTTAATTCTGGGGTTAATTCTTTATGAAATGTTGATTGTGTTTCCCAAACTTTCTCAAACTCATCTAAGTAATCTTGTCGATAGAAAACTTGATTTTTCAAACTATAATTTGGATTTTCGAGCAGTTTCTCCATTTGATATTGCCCAACTGTTTGTTTCGTAAAATATAGTTCTTTACTTCGGTCGCTAATGGCACCTAAGTATCCGCTTGAGTTGGTAATTTGTTTATTGATTTCTTGTATTACTATTACAAATTGTTCGAGCTCAATTTTTTCGGTTAATGCTTTTACACGCCATTGATAATTTTCAAATTTTTGTTCAATGGTTTTTCCTTGCCTCTTCATTCCAACCAGTTCAAACCCATTCTCATTAAAAGTTTTGGCACAAATCGCCCAAACGGCTTCTGACTTTTTATTGCGCAATTCTTCTTTTAACTCAGGTGTTAGAAAGTTGGGATGAAATAAGATTTGCTTGTCGAATATTTTATCATATTCCGACATTAAATCAGACCTATAAAACTCTGGCAAATTTTTCTTCCCCTGTAGCAAAACTTGTAAGCAATATTGCCCCGGTGTCAAGTTCTCTTCATACATTTTTTTTGCAATATCCATTCCGTCGATTAAAGCTCCATCTTCTGAGGTTTTTGCTTTTCGACTGCTTTTGTACCCACGCTTTTTGTTAATAGTTAGAAGAACCCGTGCAAACTCGCTTAATGAGATTTCTTCGGTAGCTGCTTTTGCTCTCAGTTTGTAAGTTTCAAAAGTAGATTTATTGCCCTTTTCGGCTAAAATAGTACTGTCGTCGATAAAACCATTTTCTTTTAAAACAGCAAATAGGTTTTCGCGTCGCAATTTGTATCGCTGTAGGTTACGCCGCATACTTCGTTTCAATGTTCGGTCTGCATTTGTAGTAATGCTTTTCCCTTTTTCGAAGTTTTGTTGCTCATCAACAGTTAAAGGATTAACACGAACCCCCAGTTTTACTATCGAAGATTTCTCACTTTCGGTCTCTGCTTCATTTACAACCGCCCATCCAATACTGTTGGTACCCAAGTCTAAGCCTAATATCTTTTTCATTCAAAAATCATTTTGTGGTTTTATGACGATAAAATTATAATATTTTTTTACAAAACTATTGATTGTGTAATTTTTTTAATTAAATTTGTCGTACGAATTTGAAGCTAATCACAATAAGGATTATTCCGTTGTGAAAACATTCAAGGCGGGGAAACTCGCCTTTTTTATTTGGCGGGGTTTGTTAACTTTGCAGGTAAATAAAATCTATTTTCAATGAAACCCGCAATACTTATTACAGGTGCCACGGCAGGTATCGGAAAAGCCACTGCCGAAATACTTCACAACAAAGGATTTATGGTTTTTGCCTCGGGGCGCAACACCCAATTGCTGCAAGACTTGCAACAGCAGGGCTTGCAAACCATTGAGCTTGATGTTACAAAACCTGAATCGTGCCATGCCGCTATGGCTGCTATTGCGGCCAGGGGCTATTGGGTGCAAACCCTGATAAATAATGCCGGATATGGGCAGTTTGGCGCGGTTGAAGATGTTGACGAAGCTACAGCTCGCCGCCAGTTCGACACCAACGTGTTTGGGCTGATGTACTTAACACGCCTTTGCATACCCAGTATGCGCGAAAACCGCAGCGGACGTATTGTGAACCTTTCGTCGATAGCCGGAAAAATTTCGATGCCGGTGGGTGGATGGTATGCCGCGTCGAAGTTTGCGCTTGAAGCACTGAGCGACGCCTTGCGTTGGGAATTGCAACAGTTTGGTATTAAAGTGGTGCTTATTGAACCCGGGCCTATTGCTTCTGAGTTTGGCAAAACAGCCAATGCCATGATTGAGAAACTGAATTCGACGGGCTATTACGAAAAGTTTTACGGCTTTGTGAGAAACTTCGATAAGCAGTTTAATATTGGTGGCAGCAGCCGGCAATGTGCTGCAGTAATTGCACGTGCAGCAATTGTGAAGTGCCCGCGGATACGGTACCGCGTTACGGCTGTGGCAAAATTGCTTTATGGGGTGCGTAAATTGGTTTGCGACCGCTTGTTCGATGCCATAATGATTAAGTATTTTGCATCGCGCTAATTGGAATGCTGCTTGTTTATGGTAAAAAAACTGGTTAATTTGCATTATGATTTTCGAAGGGTTCAATAGCATACAACATGTACTGATGCTGGTAGCAATGGTGCTGTTTGTGATGTCGCTGTGGCTTCATGTTAAAGAAAAGGATACCTGGAGCCTTGCACTGTTGCTTGTGGCGGCATTGTGCATAAATCTGTTTGCAGCCATGCTCGACCCTTTTCTGAATGTATGGGACGAACGTTTTCATGCGCTGGTAGCCCGCAATATGATTGACCACCCACTGTTGCCAACGCTTTACGACGACCCGGTGGTGCCTATGGATTACGACCGCTGGGACAGGTACCATATTTGGTTGCACAAGCAACCCTTGTTTATGTGGCAAATGGCCTTGAGTTTCAGAGTTTTTGGTATCAGCGAATTGAGCATGAGGCTACCCAATGTGCTGCTGGGTGTGGCTATGGTATTTGCGGTGTATCGTTCGGCAAAGCTGGTGGCCAATAGTCGCACGGCGTTTGTTGCAGCATGGCTGGTGATAAGTTCGTTTTATCTGGTGCAGATGCTTGCCGGAAGGCAGCAACTCGACCAGAACGATTATAGTTTTTTGGCCTACGTAAACCTGAGCGTGTGGGCATTTATTGAATATATAAACAATAAAAATAAACTGTTGTTTGCGGTGCTTGCCGGTGTTTTTGCGGGAGCCGCGGTGCTGTGCAAATGGCTGCCGGGTTTGCTGGTATTCTTAATCTGGGGTGTTTACAATTTGGCTGAGTACAGGTTGCAGTGGCGTGCCTATTGGCATATGCTTGCGGCTCTGGCTGTTGCCTGCCTGGTGTTTGTTCCCTGGCAGTTGCTGTGCTATGTGTGGTACCCTGCCGAATTTGCGGCTGCCTCGTCGCTGAATGCCATGCACTTTACGCATGCTGTTGACGGGCAGGCAGGGAGTTTTTGGTATCATTTCTATAGATTTCAACCCATTTACGGCAGTTTGGCAGCTTTTGCCATTGTTCCCGGATTTGTTTTTTTGTTGCGCCGACAAACCAACGGGAGGCTGATTTGGGCAATGCTTGCAGCCGTTTTGTTTGTGTATGTTTTTTATGCGCTGGCAAAAACCAAGATGCCTTCGTTTACCCTGTTGCTCGCGTTGCCGATGTATGTTGCATTGGCCGAGTTTATTGGTCAGGCTTCGGGCTTTGTGTCTCAAAAAATTCGCCGCGCAGTGCCTGTATCACTGTTTTTTGGCTTACTGATGACCGCAATAGTGCTGATACGCTTCGATGCGCCGGGTTTACACCGCATTCACAACACGGGCAACCCCGACAATTATGTGGCAGCCATGGCACTCGCGAACAAAGCTGTTTTCGAATCGCTCGACTGCAACAGCAATGCGGTGCTGTTCAATATTCCCGGAAGGCATTATATTGAAGCTATGTTTTACACCGGCCTGCCTGCATATGGTTTTATTCCCGATTACGAACAGTATTTACATCTGAAAAACCTGCGGCGCAGTATTGTTATTTTTAGTACGAACCCAGCTGAATTGCCCGAATACCTGTTGGCCGACACTGAAGTAATAGTAATGCAACAACAGTTGTATCGATTCGATTGACATCAGTGCGTAAACAAATACAAATGATTTTTGTATTTTTGTAATTGAAATTTTTACTACAGTGAGAACAAAAGAAATGCGCATTTTGAAGCCCTTGCAACGATTTTTGCAAAACGAATCGGCAGGAGGCATTGTGTTGATAATAATGGCATTGGCCGCATTAGTTATCAGTAACACCGGCTTATCGAGGTTTTACTTCGATTTTTTGAACACGAATGTAAGTTTCGAAGTGTCGAAGTTTATTCACCTGAACAAGCCGGTAATTTTATGGGTGAACGATGGCGCCATGGCCTTGTTTTTTTTGCTGGTAGGCCTCGAAATTAAGCGCGAGCTTATAGCAGGCGAACTGAACACCAAAGATAAATTTATATTACCATTGGCGGCAGCATTGGGCGGTATGGTGATTCCTGCCATGCTGTATGTGTTGATGAATTTGGGCGGCGAAGGCATTCACGGCTGGGGCATACCAATGGCTACCGACATTGCTTTTGCTATTGGGATTTTGATATTGCTGGGCAAGCGCATTCCGCTTTCGCTCAAAGTGTTTCTGGTAGCCTTGGCTATTGTTGATGATATAGGAGCCATTCTGGTTATTGCAATTTTTTACACATCGCAAATCAGCTTGCAGTGGTTAATTGTGGCAGCCATTCTTACAGTTATACTACTGTCGTTTAATTTATTGAGAATAATTCGGCCCTGGATGTACTTAATTGTTGGTTTTTTGCTATGGTATGCCATGCTTAAGAGTGGTGTGCACGCTACCATTGCCGGGGTAATTCTTGCGTTTACCATACCTGCGCGTCCGCGCATCAGGCCGGGTTTGTTTGTGCGGTTTATGGAGCGCAGTTTGAGTCGCTTTAAAGGATCGTGCCGCGTCGATGTGGAGTTTTTGGCCAATCAGCATCAGCAAGAGAATGTGCAGGAAATGGAAATTAGTTGTCATAAATTGCTCAGCCCGTTGCTGCGCCTCGAGCATGCCCTGCATCCGTTTGTAAGTTTCTTTATTCTGCCGCTGTTTGCATTTTGCAATGCCGGCTTAATAATTGGCGGCGACTGGCTTGTGAATCTGAGTTCGGCCAGCTCGTTGGGTATTGCATTGGGTCTGGTAATTGGCAAACCGCTTGGCATTGTGCTGTTTACTTATGTTGCCGTCAGGCTGAAATGGGCTGTACTACCCTACGACCTCAGCTTTAAGCACATTTTGGGCGTAGGCTTTCTAGCCGGCGTAGGCTTTACGATGGCTTTGTTTATTAACGGACTTGCGTTTTCGAATCCTGCATTTATCGACATCAATAAAATGGCTATTTTTATTAGTTCGCTAATTGCAGGAATTACCGGATATATCATATTATCGAGGCTGGCAAAAATTGATATAATGCAGATCGATGAGCATAACAATGAAGAATAGTATGCCCTGTTTTAATTTTTCGGCTTTTGCAAACTGAATACTTTTTGTAATTTAGTGCAAATTTTAAACAACTATGGAAAACCAGCATTCAGAAACCAATCAGAGCGAAATTGTTTGCAAGCAATGCGCTGCCAAACTGAAATTTAAACCCGGAACCACTATGCTCACCTGTGAGTATTGCGGTTTCGAAAACGAAATCGACATTAAGGCCGAACCCGTTGAAGAGCTCGATTTCAACGAATGGCTGTCGAAGTCGGAGCACGAAACCGAAACCATTGAGGTGCATGCTGTGTTGTGCAACTCGTGCGGTGCCGAAATAACGCTGGCCGAAAACACGGTTTCTGACCATTGTCCGTTTTGTGGCAACCTGCTGGTAATTACTGCCGAATCGCATAAGAAACTGATAAAGCCAAAATCGCTGTTGCCATTCAAAATCGACCACAAAGAGGCGTTGAAGTCGTATGAAAAGTGGCTTCGTAAATTGTGGTGGGCACCTCCCGGTCTGAAAAAATTTGCCCGTATCAGCGAGAAAATAGCCGGTATTTACATTCCATACTGGACCTACGACAGCGACACCTACACCACCTATGTGGGGCAGCGTGGCGACGATTACACCACCACCGAAAGTTATACCGATGGAAATGGAAAATCGCAAACACGCACCGTAACCCGCACCCGCTGGACTACGGTAAAAGGCTCGGTAAACCTTTGGTTCGACGATGTTCTGGTGCCGGCCAGCAAGTCGTTGCCCACAAAAATTGTTGATAAGCTTGAGCCCTGGGATGTAAAAGAGCTGATACCTTTCGACGAGAAGTTTCTCTCGGGTTTTCGCTCCGAAACCTATCAAATCAATTTGAAAGATGGTTTCGACCGCGCCAAGGTGAAAATGGATCCGGTGATACGCAAGCAAATTTGCAAGCAGATTGGCGGCGACAAGCAGAGTATTACCAGCATGAACACATCGTACTCGAATGTTACCTTTAAACACGTGCTGCTGCCACTCTGGATAAGCGCATACCGCTATAAAGAGAAAAGCTACCGCTTCTTGATAAACGCCCGCACCGGCGAAGTAAGCGGAGAACGCCCCTACTGCTGGTGGAAGATTGCCCTTGCTATTCTTGCAGGTATCGGAGCCATTGCATTGATATATGTACTTGCCAGTTAATAACTTTAAAATTGAAATATTATGAAGAAATTTTTGAGATTTGCCACACTATTTGTTGCGGTAGTTGCACTTGTTTCGTGCGGAGGTAAAAAGCAACAGGACGAAAAAACCGATGACGCACCCAAAAAAGAACTCAGCGAAATGGAAAAGAAAGTAGCCACTTATGCCGAAGTAACACTTACGGCCGACCTGAGCCATTTGAGCGATCGCGATAAGCAAATGATTGTGAAGCTTATTGCAGTGGCCGATATTATGGACGAACTGTTTTGGCTCGATGCCATTGGCGACAAAAATGAGTTTATGGCGGGCATCAGCGACGAAGCCACCCGCAAATTTGCCGAAATAAACTACGGCCCCTGGGACAGACTCGATGGCAACAAGCCTTTTGTTGAAGGATATGGCGAAAAACCCGCCGGTGCCAATTATTATCCGCAAGACATTACCGACGAAGAATTTGAAGCATGGAAAAATGCCGACAAAATGACCTGGTATGGCTTAGTGCGCCGCGACGATAAAGGCAAGTTAAAACTAGTATGGTATCACGAAGCCTATGCCGAACAGATTGAAAGAGCAGCGCTGTTGCTCGAAGAAGCAGCCGAACTGTGCGATAATGCATCGTTTAAAAAATATCTTACACTCAGAGCCAAAGCATTGCGCACCGACGATTATCTGGCCAGCGATCTGGCATGGATGGATATGAAAGACAACCCGATTGACTTTGTGGTTGGCCCAATAGAAAGTTACGAAGACAATTTCAAAGGAGCACGGGCTGCCCATTCGGGTCAGATATTGGTGAAAGACCTGAAATGGAGTAAAAACATTGAACACTTCAACGAAGTATTGCCCCAATTGCAAGCCGGGTTGCCGGTTCCGCAACGCTACAAAAGCGAGAAACCTGCTGAAGGCGGCGACATGAATGTGTATGATGTAATTTACTATGCCGGCGATTGCAATGCGGGTAGTAAAAATATTGCCATTAACCTGCCCAACGACCCCCGAGTGCATGCAGCCAAAGGCAGTCGAAAATTGCAACTAAAAAATGCCATGGGAGCAAAATTCGATAAAATCCTTGTTCCCATTGCCAATTTACTGATTGATGAAGCACAGTTGAAACATATAAAATTTGAAGAAGCATTTTTTCAGAACGTAATGTTTCACGAGGTGGCGCATGGACTGGGAGTGAAATATACCGTGAATACCAAGAAATCGGTGCGCGAAGCTTTAGAGGCTTACTACAGCCCTATTGAAGAAGCCAAAGCCGATATTGCAGGGCTTTATATGGTAACCCAACTGTATGAAATGGGAGAATTTCCCGAAAAAAACCTGATGGATAACTATGTTACCTTTTTGGCCGGCATTTTCCGCTCGGTGCGCTTTGGTGTTTCCAGTTCGCATGGCAAGGCCAATATGATTGAGTTTTACTATTTGAAAGATAAAGGCGCTTTTGTAAGAAATGACGAAACAGGCCGCTATAGTGTCGATTTTGAAAAAATGAAACTCGCAGTAAGCGACTTACTACACGATATCCTGATTATGCAAGGCGATGGCAATAAAGCATTGGCCGAGCAATGGGTAAGCGAAAACGGTAAAATAGGCGAAGAATTGCAACACGACCTCGACAGAATTGCCGAAGCCGGTATTGCCAAAGACATTGTTTTTGTTCAGGGCAAAAAAGTACTGGGTCTGAAATAAGACCGGTGTGTTGTGTATTTAAGAGGAAAACGGATTGCCGGGTGAGACAATCCGTTTTTTTTTATTGCGTTTCGACATAACTTCTCTATGGTTTTTTGCCGTGAATACGAGCTTCACATTTCTTAATATTTTGTTAGAATCGTAATGCAGGTGTCGATTTTTCGAATCTAACTCGGCAAAAAAACGTATATTTGGAGAAAAGCAACAAATTCTGTAAAGAATGACTTATTGCAAAATAATTCAATAAAACTAAATAAAACTACAGCTTATGAACATGCTATTTAAAAAAGTGAGAAACATGTATGCGGAACCCAGTGTATCGATAATTTTAAATACACACCGCACGCGTCCCGACAATTTGCAGGATCCCATTTTGTTGAAAAACCTGATAAAAGAAGCCGAGGAACGCTTACTGGCTGGCTACGACAAGCGCCTGGCAAAAACCATTCTCGACAAACTCGACACTATGGCCAATAAAATTGATCACAGCCACAATTTAGAAAGTCTGATATTGTTTGCCAATGCCGAATTTTCTGATTACACAAGGCTGCCGGTAGCTGTTGAAAACAGGGTAATTATCGACCACAATTTTGCCACACGCGATTTGGTTCGTGCCATGCACAGCGAAGCCCACTACTATGTGCTGGTAATAAGCCGCCGCAATGCGCGTTTAATTGAAGCCTTCAGCGATAAAGTTATAGCAGAAATCGGTGAGGGTTTCCCCATAAATAATACACTTATTATTACCGATAAACTGAAGCAGTCGATAGCCAAAAATGAAGACAACATTATTGAAGAGTTTTTCAATCGTGTCGATAAGGCACTGGCAACAGCCATAAAGAACAAAAAACACCCTATAGTGCTGGCCACCGAAACGCGTAACGCCGAACATTTCAAGAAGATTTCGATGCACAAGTCGCTAATAGCTGCCCATATCAACCGCAATCGCGACGACGACGATGCCCGCCACACCGTAGCCGATGCGTGGGTAGAATTCAGCCGGGTAGTTGCCGAAAACAATGCTGCCCGCCTTAGCGAACTGAAACAAGCTGTTTCGGTGGGGAATTACCTTAGCGACCTGAACGATATTTACGATGCAGTAAAAGCAGGTCGCGGAAAAACTATGTTTGTTACCAAAGGATTTTTTCAGCCTGCCTATATCGAAAACGACCAAATTGTGCCGGTAAATCAACTAGAAACAGGGCATCAGAAATCGTTCGACGACATAGTTGACGAACTTATTGAACTCAACCTCGACAGTGGAGGCGATACGGTGTTTGTTGAACCTGGAGAACTCGACAGCTTCGGAAACATTGCCCTTACTACACGTTATTAGAAAATATTGCAGCAAATGCACAACATGTTTTTCGCTGTAATAAAACCGTGTTGTTTCGTTCAATTTTTCTATTTTTGTTGTTTCGTTAATACCGAAACCGCAAAGAATTGAAACGCAAACTTAGTAAATACGAAAAAGTGCTGATAGCAATTCTGGCCATAGCCATTGTAGCCATAATTTCGTCGCGGCAACGCATTGGCACCAAACTCGGAAAAGTTTGGGATATGTACAGCGGCAAAACTATTGGCAGCGAAACCAACGACACCATTAACAAATAACAAAAACTTATGATAGCAAAACTCGTTGTGATAGCATTGTACGCAGCCATGATAATTACAGTGGGCATTGTGGGAATGCGTAAAACAAAATCGTTTAAAGATTTCTTCCTCGGCGGTGGCAATGTTGGGCCGTGGATGACTGCATTCTCGTATGGAACTGCCTATTTCTCGGCAGTGCTTTTCATTGGGTTTGCCGGAAAAATCGGATGGGGATTTGGCTTTTCGGGCCTATGGATTGCCATCTTCAACGCGCTTATTGGTGTTTTTTTGGTTTGGGCAGTAATGGGATGGCGCATCAAAAAAATGTCGACCGAATACGGTGTTTCTACTATGAGTGAGTTTTTGCAAAAACGCTACAACAGTCAATTCCTGAAAATGGCTTCGGTAGTGGTAATATTTATTTTTCTGATACCTTACACTGCTGCTGTTTTTATGGGTCTCTCCTATTTGTTTGAGCTCAACTTTCAGATAGAATACTGGCAGGCACTCGTGTTTATGGGTGTTTTTACAGGAATATATATAGTATTGGGCGGTTACAAATCGATGGCCATTATCGATATGATATTTGGGCTTATCATGGTGGTAAGCGTTATTGTGCTGTTCTTTTTCACCGTAAACAAAGGCGGAGGCATTATGAGTATTTCGGACCAGCTTGCAGCCATACAGCCCAAACTTACAAAGGCAATTGGCCCTCCCGGATTCTGGCCGCTGTTTTCGCTGATTTGCCTTACCAGCCTTGCTCCTTTCGCCATGCCCCAGTTGGTGCAAAAGTTTTATGCTATTCGTGATAAAAAATCGGTAAAAATCGGCATGTTTGCTTCTACAGTTTTTGCTGTAATAATTGGAGGCATTGCCTATTTTCTTGGTTCCACCACCCGAGTGTTTTTCAGCGCCGAAACCCATCCCGATTTGTTTACCAACGGAGTGCCGTTTTTCGATAAACTGATGCCCGAATTGTTAACCAGCGTGATACCCGCATCGCTTGTGGTAATAGTGCTTCTATTGATACTTTCTGCTTCGATGTCAACACTGGCCTCACTCGTACTTATTTCGAGCTCATCGATAGCCAAAGACTTGTATGGAGGTTTTATTAACCGCAATGCCGGCGATAAGTCGCTTACTTTGCTTATGCGCATTATGAGTGCTGTATTTATCATCCTGGCTGTGTTGATGGCTATGGCCGAATTCGATGTTATTGTAGAGATTCTGGGCATTTCGTGGGGTGCTATTGGTTCTTTCTTTTTAGGACCTTTTGTTTGGGGCTTATTCTGTAAAAGAGTTAACAAACTGGGAGCTGTTGCATCCGGCCTTTTAGGGCTAGGCACCTGCTTAACGCTATATTTCTACGGTATTTCTATTCCCAAAGGAGAAGTTGTGGCATGGTATTTTAGCTCACCCGGTGCAGGAACAATCGGCATGTTTGTATCGCTCGCCATAAATCCGCTGTTTAGCACGTTTTGTAGTAGTGGATCATGCCGCACAACTTAATAATATTTGTTTTATTTATAATGTCGATTTAGCACAAGAGAGCATGAAAATACAATTCATTGGAGCTGCACGCGAAGTAACAGGCAGTAAACACCTGATTACAACACAACACGGAAAAAATATCCTGCTCGACTGTGGTATGTTTCAGGGCAAAGGACTCGAAACCGATAGCATGAACCGTGATTTGGGTTTCGATCCAAAAGAAATCGACCACATCATATTAAGTCATGCTCATATCGACCATAGCGGCCTCATACCTTTCTTATTCCGCAATGGGTTCAACGGATCGGTAATTTGCACCACAGCCACCCGCAATCTATGTGCATATATGTTGCCCGACTCGGGCTATATTCAGGAGCACGATATCAAATGGTTTAACAAAAAACGTTCGCGTCAGGGTCTGCCACCGGTGCAACCCATCTACACCAAAGACGATGCCCTGCAATGCATGCGTTTGTTTATAGCAGTTGACTATAATCGTAAATTCCGCGTAGATGAGAACATTAGTGTGAAATTTACCAACAGTGGTCACATGTTGGGCAGTGCGGTAGCCAATTTGACGATTAAAGAAAACGGCGTTGAAAAAACCATTGCCTACACCGGAGATATCGGACGGCCTTACAATCGGATTATTAAGCCTCCTTCCCCATTCCCACAAGCCCAGGTGGTAATTACCGAATCGACCTACGGGAACAGGTTACACAGTGAAATAACCCATTCGGAACAAGACTTGCTCGACATTGTGAATTACACTTGCGTGCAAAAGGGCGGAAAACTTATCATTCCATCGTTTAGCGTAGGTCGTACGCAGGAAGTGGTTTACTCGTTCAATAACTTTTACAACGAGGGTAAGATACCAGCCATTGATGTGTATGTCGATAGCCCACTCTCGGTTAATATTACCGAAGTTTTTCGTATGCACCCCGAATGCTTCAACGAAGATGTTCACGAGGTGATGGAAACCGACAACAACCCATTTGGCTTCAAGAACCTGCGTTATATAAAAAATGTGAACGACTCAAAAAAACTGAACGACATCGACCGACCCTGTGTGATTATTTCTGCCTCGGGTATGATGGAGGCCGGACGTGTGAAACACCATCTGGCCAACAGCATCAGCAACCGTAGCAACAGCGTGCTGGCAGTGGGTTATTGCGCTCCCAATACCTTGGGCGCCAAAATATTACGTGGCGATAAAACCGTGTCGATTTTTGGCACCGAATACACGGTTCGTGCCGATATTTTTAGCTTAGACTCCTACAGTGGTCATGGCGATTATAAAGAAATGGCTCAGTTTTTAACATGTCAAAACCCGGATGAATTGCAGCAGCTCGTATTGGTGCATGGCGATTACGAAGCACAGCTTCAATACACCGACTATTTGAAAAGTACAGGTTTTCGAAACATATTAATACCCGAAAAAGGACAATCGATTACATTGTAGTATTTCGAAAATTGGTCAAACAAGGCTTTTTTACTGACTAATTGTACAAATATGATATCACACACAATTGTGGTAATAAGTACCGGCTCAATATGCTATTAATTTTGTAGATTTGGGCTTTTGTTATCACTAAGCAATGTGCAACAATCTGACATCTCGAAAAAACACTGACATAACACAAATTGTTTCAACAAAGCACAAGGCAATCGCCATTCATAAACTTATTGTTGTTTCATTATTTTTATTGCAATGTGCTTTGTTATCGTGCAACAGCAACAGCACCGAGAACAGCACCGATCAACCTCTACTTGCAACAGGCAATATCATTAAAGAAGGAGAAATTTCGTGGGACAACAAAGAACCCTGTATCATACAATTTTCGTACGCAGGCAGTAATTTCGAAGCTGAAGCATGCATCAAATGCAGGGGTGGTTCATCGAGTAAATATTATAAGCATTCATATGCCATTGAACTCGACAAAAAGCACAGTTTAGCCGGTTTACCCAATGACGACGACTGGGTGCTGAATGCCAATTATATCGATAAAACCTTTATGCGTCACAAAATAAGCTACGATATCTTTAAAGAAATGTCGCCGAAAAACATGGCTGCACAAAGTGCTTATATCAGGCTTTTTATTAATGGAAACTACACAGGCCTGTATGTACTGATGCAGGAGGTGAACGCAGGCATGCTCAAGCTTAACAAGAATAAACTACTCCCCATTCTTTAGACCACATTCTTGTAATCTTAATTGAAATCTT